>JAJRVJ010000013.1 GCA_024277435.1 Patescibacteria group bacterium
AACCTTTTACCGATTGCAGTGATCCATTCAGGCATCTGAATGGAAAATGTTCCATGGAACTGAGTATGAAAAAACAGGCTACATGGTCTGAGGTATTAGATTTAATCTATTAAAAAACGCGCCAGATATGGAACGGTGACAAGATCGGCCGCCTGAATACCCAGCGTCGCCATGACATGCAGGATGGCCAGCTTCTCAGCGATGGTGGGATTGCACACCGACGGCGACTGCAACCCATCACGAAGGGTTTCGTCATCGAAGCTGACGGGGTGGGTGGGACGCGGCGGAAGAGCCCGTGCGTTCCAGTTGAAGATCAGATCGCTGCGCGACAGACCAGTTGCATCAGACATTACTAGGTCCGGGACACTTCACTTTGCGCAACATTATGCAAAGCGGGAAGGAACCCTCCTTCCATACCTAATAGTACATGTACTAGCAAATATAGAAGGATGTTTACGATGTAATACTGCTCGTTACGCACCTATGAAAGTAGGTAACTTATTATTATCTTGTCACTGTATATAAAAGGGTGGCAACCGTCATCACCCTCGATACCTCAGTGAGGACATCAAGAGCGACGACGGCTAACAGGAGCTCGCTGAGCAACATAGCTGGCCAGCCGCTGAGCGGCGGCCGTAGCCTTGGCGACATCGCCAGGCTGGCCGTGCCAGCGAAAACCTTCAGAAATCTCCGGCTGTTCGGCGGGCTGCAGTTCCTCCGACAGCGCGCCGAAGAAGGCGGCCAGCTCGGTGGGCGTGCTGGCGGTGAGGCAGGTGTAGTTGATGTCGGCCTCGAGGACCACATCAACCGTACCATCTGGATTTTCTCGCAATGAATAGATCATCATGATGTCTAGCTCCTTTTGTTATATTCCTCCGGTTGATCACATTACTCTTTTATACTGTATTTGTCTATAATTTTTGCATATCTACTATCTCCTGTATACTATTGACAAATAGGTACAATTATTGTATTCTTCTGCGTTATGGCAAATCCTGAACGACAATTCATCCAAAAAAAGTCGCGTGAACACCAGCACGCAATCAGACCAGATGGAACTGAGCGGCATATTATGAGCCTCGCCTATCAATTACGGCGCGCTACACAATATGCATCTGGTGGTGCAGAACCATTACTTCCTCCCTCTCGTGAACGTGAAGAAGTACTTGAACAACCTGAAACTGAGTTAAAAGCCACCTATCCTAAACGCTATGATATTTATAATACGGCAGTAGCTCGCGTAGCTAAACGAGAGCCAGCATCATTTGAAGAGCAATTAGAAACTACCCATTGGCTGCATATTGCCAACTCTTTGGATCGCTACATCCAGCGCCATGATGCTGCTAGCGCTGAAGATCGCACATTGTATGAACCACAAATTGCAGCCTTTCGGGAATTGCAAGAATTTATAGAGCAAGGCAACATGACCGGTTATTTTGAATTACCAACTGGTTTTGGAAAAACGGTATTATTCTCATCCATATTAGAAGCGCTCAACACCCCACCCGAATATTACGTGAGCAAAGATATGCGCTCAGCCTTACGCACTCGTTCACTTATTGTTGTTCCCACATTGCAACTCGTTAAATAAACGAAAGAACGACTGGAACAATTCGCTTCCTCATTAGATGTGGGAACCATATCGAGCTTGCGTAAACCACGTGAAGGCCTACATGCTACAGTAATAACCTACGATTCATTTCGCAGCCGCGTTGAAAAGGGTACATTACAACCCCATGATTACGATGTGGTAATTCTTGACGAAGCCCATAAAGGATTAAGTGATCGGCGCCTAGCCGCGATTGATCAATTTAGAGAGCATGCTCTTATTCTTGGATTCACGGCCACTCCTGGATATACCAAAGAAAAACATTTAAAAGAAAAATTGGGTCCAGAAATTCATCGCATCACACTTAATGAGGCTGTAAACATGGAAATGTTATGCCCTATTTCTGCCTATACGTATGATACCGGAGTAGATTTATCAGCTGTGCGTCGCAACAGTACTGGTACATATGAAGAAGATTCGTTAGAAGGTAAGCTTGATTTCCATGCCTTAGCAGAAGTTGCCTATGAAAAATATATTGAGAATTTTAATGGTATGCAGGGCTATATTTTTTGCGGTGGCATTAAGCAGGCCGAAGCAACTGCTGAAGTATTCTCTAGCCACGGAGTATCATGTGCAGTAGTAAGTGAGAAAACACCACAAAAAGAACGGGATAGAATTTGGACTGATTTTACATCTGGGAAAATAGCACTATTATCTAATGTGGATTTATTCACCCAGGGTACCGATTACGATGCAGCGGAAGTATCTATACATTTAAGTGAAACAGAATCGGTAGTACGAGAACAACAACGTGGTGGCCGGGTATTACGTCGCCTTAGAAGCAATCCTTATAAGCGTGGACATATTCTAAATTTTTTATATCGCGATAAACGCCGAAAGAAAACCGTTACCTTTGCCCAAATTGCCGAAACCGATCCCATAGAATTATTGCGTTCAGGTCGCGCCATCGAGCCCCAGGAAGTGGAACCGCAACAAACTCCGGAAAATGATGAAGCTACAGGACTTGAAGAAAGAGAAGAAGCAACTACTGAGATAGTACTCGATGGTGCGGGACATGCTGAGTTAATAGATCAAGTGAACGTAGATCCTACACAAGATACTGTTGAAATTACTGAGCCCGAAGAACGAGAGCAAGAAGAATTGAAACCTGAGGATGAATTACCAACCCTTGAGCAACAAATAAATGACACCCATGAGGAGGTCGTAGATCTCATTACTGAGGTGGAAGAAATGCGCGCTATATTAATACGAGCCCGCGAAAATAGCTTTATTGAATATCTAGTGAGCGAAGAAGAGCGTTTCACTATTGAAGGCGACGCCGATACCGCGCAGATGTACAGAACCGATTTTGATAGAATGATCGATATTATTAGACTACTCGATACAACTATCAATACACTATATAAATCCGCTGAGCCGGTGCTAGTACACGTTGATATAAATAATGCTGCTGCTTTGGAGAAAAATCTACAAAGCTCTCTACAATTATACAAAGAATTTATCGAATACAAAGAAAGTGCTGCAGACTTATTTGAAGAAGCTATTGATATTGGTCAATTCTATGAATTCGACCTTCTTGAAGATAGTGTGTAAGTATATATTAATGTCTAAAATGTGAGCAATTGAGAGAAATTTGCCTTACATTTGGGAAATTTTGCCACTATTGTGGATAATTTCGCGAATTCCTATTGACATATACATCTAGACATGTTATACAATAATAGATTAATTGAAGACTAGTCGAACTTCAAGAAATTCTATGTTAAGAACACACAAACAATAAGGCAAAACTATGACAGGAACCATTAAAACTCTTACAGAAAAGGGATTTGGATTCATCGCAGCTGAAGGTCTTGAGAAGGAAATTTTCTTCCATTCATCAGCACTAGTTGACGTTTCTTACGACGAACTTAATGTTGGAGATACTGTTTCTTTCGAAACAGAAGATTCTGACAAAGGTCCTCGTGCAGTAAATGTTACTCTAGCGTAAGCGATTGTATCAAATCACAAACTAGCCCGCGTCTCACGATGCGGGTTTTTTTGTTGCGATCATAATAAATAAAAAATACTCTATTTTCTCCCCATCTTTTATTCGCTCGCCTGTATAAAATGTACGGGAGGAAATATCTTGTAAGCCAACTTCTTTAAGAACACCTTTAAGTGCAACTTGATTAAATCCATCATGCCCTTCGAAACCGTGCACGCCTTTATGAAAGGCTCCATCATCTTCGTTAAGATCAATAATACACACATACCCACCATCATTCAACATATTATATATATGACGTAGCGTACCTTGGATATCTTGTATATGATGCAGTGCCATTGAAGCAAATACTACATCAAATTTCTGCCCAGACTGCGCGAAAGTTTCTATATCCGTATGATGTGCGGCCATAGTATGCACTCCACTATCCCCTATTTTTGTATTCACCACATCTATCATACCGGCCGAGGTATCAATAAGCGTAATATGATTAAACACATCAACCAAATTAAAGCTAATCAAACCGGTTCCGGCACCAAATTCTAATGCCCTCCAGCTAGAATCAATAGCAATCGACTTGGTAATTTCATCAGCTATTCGTTTAGCTTGATGTATTTTTTGTTCATCATCCCATTCAAGGGCTTCTTTATCGAAATCTACAGACATAGTACGTATATATTACCATACTTGCTATTTATGATTCTAAACACTACACTGGAGACTAGTTATTTTGTAATTTATATATAAGATTTAGAACAAAGACGTATGGGAAATTATAACGATAGAGATAGCGGTGGATCACGTGGCCGTGGCCGCGGTGGACGAGATGATGGTCAAAAAGACCGCATGATGTACAAGGCTGCATGCGATAGATGTAATGATCGATGTATGGTGCCGTTTAAACCATCGCGCGGTAAACAGGTATTATGTAGTGATTGTTTTGGTACAGATCGCAGAAAAGAAAATGGAAGTGATGGCCGCGATCGAATGCGTGATTCTCGCCGCGATTCCGAACGCCCTCGTAGAAATATGAGCGATGGTCGTAGTGAGCACTATGAATTAGAATTCAAAAAACTGAACGATAAGCTTGATAGAATATTAAAGCGAATTACTCCAGCGCATAACCGTGGCCCTAAAAAAGCTACGGAGGAATCTCTTGCAGAAACCCCCGAGGATACACCGGAAACAGAGGATAAAAAATAATACATGCGCTTACCAAATAGAAAACCAGGAAAATACACCTTTCCCACGTTTGATCCTTACATGCTACAATCGCAATATAATGCGATGCAGTCTAAATTAGATTACCTCAAAAAAGTTGCCCGCCCTCGCGCCATTAAAGAAACGCGGGAACATGCTGCTAATGGAGATTTTTCTGAAAATGCTGAGTATCAAATCGCTAAAGGTAGGCTGCGCGGAATGAATCGTAAAATAGATGAACTCGAATTTCAATTAGCCCAAGCCAGAATTATTGAAAGTAATGAAGATACCTCAGTGGTAAAACTCGGACACACCGTAACGGTAGTTACCGCCGACGGTAAAGAAATAACGTGGAAAATATTAGGGCCAACTGAAAGCGACCCTACTAATGGTATTATTTCCTATCAATCCCCTATTGGTGCCGCACTATTAGGTAAGGGCATTGGTGTTGTTGCAGTAGTTGAACTGAAAGATCGTAATGTTGAATATACGATCAAAGAAATACGAGCGTAAATTATTATTGTGGCACAATTGTATCTAAATCTCTATTTGGATTTGCCCGATATGATAGACTTGAAAACGTTTGTGCGTTGGCTTTATTCAAATACATACTACGCTTACGTTTCTTAATATACTCCACATTCAATATCGCTTTATTTTGATTCGAAAACTTCTTTAACAATTTCTTACGATATTTTCTATCCGATTTCGTGGAATGATAAAATAAATCCTCCACACCAATACAATCTATATTCTTCCAATATATCTTACGATATTTTTTTGTTGTGTCATCAATTATCGCCTCCCCATTTTGCGGACACACAATAGGAGTAATAGCATCAAGATTCTTGCGAATCTTCTTAATAAGCCGCACCATACGTTTAGCGGATCGTTTACTACCATACCCATTATTGCCCCAGTATTCATACCCATCAATAATATCCAAATACACCCCATCGAACCCGGCATTATTAATGCGGTTTATATATGGCTTCAACCCCGTCTTCCACCAACCCTTTTTCCAATACCGCACCTTATAGTTCCCCTCCCAGTCAGGATTTTCCGGCCCAAGCCACGCTGGCGGATTCTTGCTCCATTTGTTTTTCCAATAGAACCGATAATCCTCGGCCTCCCCTATTGAAAAGTACGCCAGCACAATTTTTCCGCTATCTTGCAGCTGCTGGATTTGTTCTCGTGTATAGGCCGTATCGTCTGTACCATCTTCAGCATAATCCATTACCACTACATCAAAATCCGTTGCAGCAATATTATCAATATTCGCATCTTGTATTTGATACAACCAAGATTCCGCCTCACTAAAGGAAGGACTCTCCACAGCCTGCACTGGCGCTGTAATAGCTAATGTGGCTAAGAGTATACCGAGTAGTAGCACTGTTTTTCTCATAGAATTAAAGTATACCACTATTTACTAGATGCGCTCTGTCTATATCTTGTATATTCCCCTTGTAAATATTAATGGTAAGTGGTATATTACTCGAGCAAAATTAGCATATGCTGCCATAGCTCAGTTGGTAGAGCGCGCCCATGGTAAGGGCGAGGTACGCGGTTCGAATCCGCGTGGTAGCTCACTATAAAACCGCCGTCAGAGGTATTCTCTAGCGGCGGTTTGTTGTTTGTAATATTATAGTTGAGTCGTGCTGTCCGTCGTCGCTACCCAGCATGAGGACATACACACCACGCACGCGCCAGATCAGACTCTTCGAGGTCGACATACCGGAACTCCAGGTTGTGAGGTGGAAGCATCTTACACTTTTGTTTGAAATAAATCAATTGGATTTGTATTATAAGGTGAGGCGTGGGACACATAGGTATAAATACCACTATACTCTATACCTAGGCCTTGGATGAGAGTATGAAGAAGATGGTTAATATGAATCCGTTGAATCACTTATTTTAGCGGAAGGCTCTCACAAACAAGTCCATCATTATCGCTTCCATCTAATCCATGTACATCATATCCGACCTCACTCATACAGTAATCATAAACTGTCTGCGCTGAGGACTGAGTTGAGAAATCGCTACAATTATAAATATTTGATGAACAAATATAGGTAGTCTCATCCTCTTGTTCTTTTTCTGCGGTAGTGCTAAATTTTTTATATTTAGACCACTTTCCGCATTTATTACCTGCCTTACAGGCACGCACTTTAACTTTATAGGTTTTACCAGCCTTCAATAATGAGGTTGAAGAACTGATTTTCTTTTTAGTCCGCTTCACTTTCTTCTAGGTGTTCAATTTCTTACCCTTTTTAGTTTGAAGCTTCATTTTATAAAAACTAACTTTTTTTACCTTGGTCCATTGTACTTTAGCTGAATCCTGAGTAATGTTTGTAACTTTTACGTTCTTTACTTTTGAGACTTTAGCTTGAGACTGAAATGGAACGGCAAATAAAAATAGTAGCAATGCAATTGAAATGATTTTATATTTTTTCATAAATATATGCTATCATTGAATTACTAAATAATCTAGGGAAGTGGTCCACGATTGTACTTGCTGAAATGATGAAAAAACGTACTTTTACCCTATTAACATTAATCGCAACCAACAAAAAATCCGCCTTTGCTGGCGGGTTTTGTTTTTTTTGTATCTACTTATGATTAGCATTGACAATTTATATTTTTAAAATAAGATATTCCTTAGCTCACAGTTAACCCGAGCAGGAGGTTTGAATGGGTCGTCCGAAGAAACACCACAAGCAGAAGAACAAGGAGGAAGTGCGTGGTCGTCAAGCGAACAATGACGGCTTCTGGCGGTGTCCGCACTGCCGCAACAAGCCGAACGAGCAGGGTGGCCACACCCGCAGCCAGAGCGCGATCAAGCGCTGCAAGCTCGCCGTCAACGGCTACGACAGCGGGCGCGCCAAGAAGAGGCGGCGCGGAAAGCGCTAGGCCATGCCCGTATGGGGGCATCACACGCATTTGACTGTAAGGAGGAAATTGCTTGATGGCCATACACATCGAGCAATTTCTTAAACTTATAGCAAACCTCTTGCTATCATTTTAAGAAATTATACGAAGCCTCTCAAAATTTAATAACCAACTTCACATAGGGGTCGAATACCCAACAAAGGTAATAAGTGTTGATTGTTTTCTTTGCGGGTATAAAAGAATCCGGCTCCAGAATTATTCTAGCGGCGGTTTTTGTATTAAAAGCATTATAATAAGTATAGCGGTTGGAACAGATGTAAGTATCAATCTTCAACTTAGGAGGATCGAGTACTGTTCCACTCGATTACTGTGGCTATATCAATTTGATGTAGGTAGAGTAATCGTAACATTGAGATCTCCGGATTGTGAGATGAGAACACCTTGCAACTATACCTGGAATAAATCAATTGTATTTATAGTATACAATAAACAGCGACTCACTACTTCAAAGCATGCTCGAAATTGACACTACTACCATACATGCTATTCTATATATGAATAATATTACATATGAATAAATCACAATATAAAACATTCTTTAATACACTTGGTAATGTCACTCGCCTTGAGATTATCAATGCGCTACGTCATAAACCGCTTAATGTTACCCAGCTCGTAAAAGAAACGGGCCATCAACAAAGTACTATTTCTCATAGTGTAAAAAAACTAGAAAGCTGTCATTTTGTTACCGTAGAGCAACGCGGGCAAGAGCGATTTTATGCTCTAAATGAAGATACAATTCTCCCCCTTCTTAACATCATTGATACTCATGTTAAAAAATATTGCGATAAAAATTGTACTATATGAAGAATATATACGACTACCCATTTATTATCATCGGCGCAGGAGCTAGTGGATTTGCCGCTGCCATCAAAGCCGAACAACTTGGAATTAACACTCTTATGGTATCTGGAGGAAAGGTGCCCATTGGAGGAACGTGTATTAATGTAGGCTGTATCCCCTCAAAACGATTACTAGAAACGGCCAACTGGTACTGGGAAGCAAAGCAAGGACGCTATGAAAGCGTTACTACTTCTTCAGAATCTGATTTTATCACTGCGGTACATGCAAAAGACACGCTCGTTTCTGGTCTTCACCAAAAGGGGTATTTAGACGTGATTAAACAACTTGAACACGTAACTGTACTCTATGAAGATGCGCAATTTATTGATGCACATACCATTCAAGTTGGTGATAAAAAAATTACTGGTGAGAAGTTTGTTATTTCAACAGGTTCTTCAACATATATCCCAGCTATTGAGGGCATTAAAAATATTGACTATTGGACAAATATAGAAGCGCTTAGTCCAAAAACGCAGCCAAAGTCAATGATTATTATTGGCGGTGGTCCACTTGGTTTAGAATTTGCCCAAATGTATCATCGATTTGGTACTACAGTAACAGTTATTCAGAAGGCAAAGCGAGTAGCAGATAAAGAGGAGCCAGAATTAGCTGAATTATTACAACAATCTCTTGAAGATGAGGGAATTTCTATACATACAAGCGCTATATCTAAGTCCATTAAAAAAACTCAATCAGGAATAGAACTTACAGTTGAAGTACATGGAAAGGAAGAGAAATTTTTGGCAGAACGTTTACTTATTGCAACAGGGGTACAAGCTAATACAGATGCCTTACAACTGGATACAGCTGGAGTAACTCTAACAAAGCATGGCGGCATCGCGACAAATATACATCTACAAACTTCAGTAGAACACATATATGCTGCTGGCGACGTAGTGGATACTATCGATGGAAAACCTAATGTAAAACTTGAAACAACCGCTGGCAAAGAAGGATTCATCGCGGGTTCTAATGCCCTTGAGAAGGCAGGTAAGGAGCTGGATTTATCAGCTATTCCACATGCTATTTTTACTTCCCCAACATTAGCAAGTGTTGGCATGACGGATGCTGAACTGCAGGGCGTAAAGGGGTTACAGTGTAGTTGCCGCACTGTGAGCCTGGACGTTGTACCAAAAGCACATGTGATAGAAAAAACTAATGGACTCATTAAACTCGTTATTAATACTAATACAGAACAGGTACTTGGAATTCATATGGTAGGGATATATGCTGCGGAGATTATTTCCGTGGCACAATTAATTGTAAAACAGAAGATGACGCTTACGGATATTATTGAATCTACATTCATCTTCCCTACTGTTGCCGAGGGGCTAAAATGGGCGGCCCAATCATTTAAAAAAGATATTAGCAAGATGTCTTGCTGCACAGAATAATACCACTATGAAACATATTTGGAATGCAAGTAAAATTATTTCCACCCATCGCAGATATTTTTACCTCCTATTACTAATAGGTATAAGTTTTTTCTTTGTATTAATAATGGTGCCTGTATTCTCTGTGCCAGGTAATACGCTAGGATTTCAGCTATCAATTTTTCGTTTTAGAGATTTACTCATTATGTTCGTACTTTCCACTCTCAGTGCACTCGTGATTACCATGCAAATCTATATCTTGTGGACAAATCGCAAGATGAAAGCCAAGCAGAATGCTGGTGTAGCAATGGCTAAAACAGGAGGAACTGGACTAATTGCGCTATTTGCAGCTATTTCAAGTACGGCTGCATGCTCATCCTGTTTAGTGTTTGTATTAAGCATAGTTGGGCTAGGCTTTGGAACATCTTTGTTTATTTTGCAATACCAGATTTACTTTTTGATTGGCGCATTACTTCTAATACTCATCTCGCTACACTATACTTCAAAACGAATGATGGGAATATGCGAGACATGTAATTTACATAATAATACTACATAGTATGAAGAACAAAAAAATATACATTATCATTGGCATAGTAGCAGTAGTTATTATAGGATATATGCTGTTGCGCTCGAATTCTAGTACCGCACAACAAACACCCGTAGAAAACTCAGGTGTTGTTGGTACAAAGGTTGGTGATACTGCGCCAGAATTCTCAACAGTAACAAGTACTGGACAAGAAATTCAATTGTCAGATTTTGCAGGAAAAATTCTTGTTATTACTTCTACGGCAACATGGTGCTCAACCTGTATAGTTGAGGCTAAGAACTTTGTTCCAGTGTATACCACAATTGATAGTGATGAAGTAGAATTTCTAACCGTGAGCATTGATCCATCAGAAGGTGATGCATAACTTGAAACATTTAAAAAAGAGTACGCTACCCCTTGGCACTATGCCTCCGCTACTCAGTCAAAGAACCTCATCATTGATTATAAACTCACTCGTTTTGAAATTACCTACATTATTGATCAATCAGGTGTAATTCGCTATAAGGATTTAGGAATTACCGATACCAACACCTTGCAACAAGAACTAGATAAGCTACTATGAACTACGCCCTATTATCATTAGCGTTTTTCGCAGGCGTGGCTGTATTTTTTACACCCTGCGGCATTGCATTACTACCAAGTTATATTGGTGTACTGGTCGGCGAGAAGCAACATACCGCACTATCATTTAGCAAGCAAATCAAGCAGGGAGTTACCATTGGAATACTTGCAGGACTTGGTATGGTAACAGTATTTCTTTCATTTGGAATTATTATCAGCATCTTTGGCAACATATTCGCACAATATGCATTTTGGTTTGGTACCATAACTGGATTTGCACTAATTATATTAGGAGTGATGATGTTGGCAGGCAAAAGAACGACAATCCAAATTCCACATTCATTTGCAAATCACAATGGGTTATTTGGGATGTATATATTTGGATTAGGATATGCATTAGGTGGAATTGGCTGTACACTCCCCGCCTTTCTGTTTGTTGTAGCCACCGCCTTTTCAGGAGAATCTACATTAAGTGGTATTGCAAATTTTGTAGCATTTAGCGTAGGAGCAATGCTAATGATGTTAACTATTTCTGTAGCAGCTGTACTATCACGCGGCGCCGTAAAAAAATTCCTTGGAAAGCATATGGGTACCATTCAAAAACTCACAAGCGTAATCGTGATTCTTGGCGGTATCTATTTAATCTACTTTCAAATAAAAGCATTCTATCTATAAATCTGCAACAATGCCTAATGCATTGACCGGATCCTTATTACCTACTATACTCTGTAGTAGGTAATATAAATAGACTAAAATATATATTCATGAATAAAAAAATTCCTATCCTTATTGCTATTGTATTAATTGGCATTGCAATACTCTATGTTGTTTTTTCAGGAAAAGACACTACTTCAAGCACTACTGCAAACACCAGCTCGGATACAGTAAGTGTAAGTAAAACACCAAAAACGGTTACTATTAAAGGACATAAAATTCCAAGCGGAGACATTATTATCAATCAAGGTGATACCGTGGAATGGACAAATCTTGATAGCTTTGCAGGCCAAACATATGATGCCCATACTGTTACCAGTGGTATTATAGATACAACTGGCGCACAAGGTACGGCCGGAGTAGTTCCTAGATCAGGAAGCGGTGTAGCTGATGGTTTATATACAGAGTCGTTAGCACTCAATGATTCATTTTCATATACATTTACTGAAGCTGGTGAGTATCCGTTTTATATCACAGAGCATCCAACTATTAGTGGACAGGGTACAATTGTGGTGATTGCGCAATAATATAGGTAGCCACGAGGTTAGCGGATTACTTAGTTCATAGCTTTACACTCGATTCCAGAGCAAAATTTCTCACTTTCTAGCTCAATGGTTGAATGCTCGATATGATGATCGGTGAGAATGTTTTTTATTCTCTTCTTTATTTCATCCGGTTGTTGCAAAACAGCATCGGTAACAACAATGTGACCACTAAAAATATCGGTCTCCCCTTCAAGTGACCAAATATGTATATCGTGCACACGAAGTATTTCGGGAACTTCCAATAACGATTGCTTCATCTTGTCACTATCAATGTGATCTGGCACCCCTTGCATTAAAATATTTAGAGTACTTTTTAGATTTCGAACTACTCCCCACAATATAAATAGGGTAAATCCAATTGTTACGATAGGATCAAGAATATGTACATCCCAGAAATAGATAATAATTCCACTAATCAAAATAACCCCCCACCCCAGAACATCTTCTAATAAATGCCAGGTGAGCACCTTCTCATTTTGGCTTTTACCCTGCTTGAGTCGCAGTGCGCCTAATCCATTGATAATAATTCCTACAATCGCAATTCCCATCATTCCAGCTGCGTTGGTATATAAGTGCGATGCTATCTCCAAAATCGTGCAGTGCATCAGAAAGGATGGCTAAGCTATTTGTCCATAATCCACCAATAACCTCAACGATCGTAAATGTAATATTTAAGATGATTGCTATTTTAATATTTTGTTCACGATTATTATGATGATGTGAGCTCATGATAATTAGTATACCACTAAACCAGTGCCTAGTAATTAAAAGCTATTAGGCAGAAATCTAAAAGTGCAGACGAAGTGTTTTGCATAGCATTCACTTTAACTGATAGGTATTTACAAATTCCCAAAATTCAGTACAATCGTTACGACTCTAACCGTGAGGCCTTCATGACTTTCGACCCGCACCCCATCGTGATGGTCGTCATCTTCAAGTACTCCCGCACAGAAGTGGCTGAAGAGGTTTTGTTTACAACCCGTTGATTTGCTGCTGATACTCTACTAGTTTTGAATTCTCTGGATTCTTTTCCTTCAATGTATCAAGTGCTCCTTGCGCTTTATACTTTAACTGGTTGGCAATTGCTAATTCAATATACACATCAAGATTTTTAGGATTATTCGGAGCTAATTCTAACACACGGTCGTACGCATCTAATGCTTCAACCAACTTATCTTGATCCTTATAAATTCCACCAATCGTTCGCCATACTGCCTCATCCTTAGGATTCAACTGCTGTAAGAACTGTAATGTTTCTAGAGCATGTTTAAAATCCTTCCGGGCCACATATACTTGCGCCAAGCCTTGATACGCCGTTACCGAATTATTATCAATGGCAATTACTTCAATATATTTCTTTTCAGCCTCAGCATAATTTTCTTCCTTATGCAGCGCTTGAGCTTTTTCTAGCAATACACCAGCCGATTGCACTGTACCTACAGAAGCTTTTTCCGTTCCAGCACTTTCTTTCCTATAGCGTTCTTCCTTGGCTCGTAACTTATGATAGATACCACCAATAACAGCCATCACGCCACGACCAATTGGTTTAAGAATTGCTGCAACGCGAGCTTTGATACTTCTCCATTGCCGATAAAACCGTTCTTCCACCAACGAGGTCTTACGTAGATGCTGACGATGTACTGGCATAGCATCTAAATCTAAGGCTGATAATTTTTGTAATTTACGTACATAAATCATCACGATAACAACCACACTAGCTACCGCCAAGATCGCTGGAATGATATAGAAGAGCAATGCCCAATTCATATTCGTAATAAGTTAAGCTTAATGTATAGGCCCTATTTATAAACTTAATCGCGCGTATTCAGCAATTTGAATATTTTCTCCAATTTTTCCAATAGTTTCAACTACGTATTCCTGTACAGACATCTTATCGTCCATGAGGAATTCTTGATCAAGCAAGCATACCTCAGCATAAAACTTGTTCAACTTACCTTCAATAATTTTGTCCATCATATCTGCGGGCTTGCCTTCTTTTGCAAGCATTTCTTGGTGAACAGCTTTTTCACGCTCTACTACATCAGCCGGTACATCCTCGCGAGAAAGATAGGTTGGGTTGTATGCAGCAATATGCATAGCAACTTTATGAGCGAGATCTTTAAATTGTTCATTACGAGCTACAAAATCGGTTTCGCAATTAATTTTTACTATTACTCCAACTCTACCTTCACCATGAATATAGGAATGTACTAATCCTTCAGAAGTTTGCCGATCGGATTTCTTAGCGGCTACCTTTTGTCCACGCTTACGTAATGCTTCAACTGCTTTATCGTAATCACCACCAGATTCATCAAGTGCCTTTTTTGCATCTAAAATACCAGCACCAGTTTGTGCGCGTAGTTGTTGAATAAGTTCTGTGTTTACTGCCATAGTCTATTTATAGTTATGAATTTTTTTCTTCGGTTTTCTCTTCTACCTTAGGCTTTTCCTCAGCTGGTTTCTCCTCTTTCTTTACGGCAGCTTTTCCAGCTGCTCGTGCAGAAGTTGTACCAGTGGCTGTTTTAATATACTTTTCTTCTTCCTTCTTTTTTGGCTCCTCTACAACAATCACTGGCGCCTTAGCTTTTCCAGCTTGTACAGCTTTCTGTACCCTTGTAACAATATAATTGATAGATTTTACACCATCGTCATTTGCAGGAATTGGATACTGAATACGAATAGGATTTACATTTGTATCCACAATAGCAATTACAGGAATGCCTAAGCGATTAGCTTCTACAACAGCGGTTTTTTCTTTCTGGCAATCTACAACAAACAAAGCGTCTGGTAGTTTTTCCATTTTTTCAATTCCACCTACTAAACGTGTTAGTCGTTCAATTTCACGTTCAATTACTAATCGTTCTTTTTTTGTATAACGTTGTGCAAAGACATCAGACTCTCTATCACTCTTCAATTTAGTTAACTTACGCATTAGCTCACTTACGCTACCAAAGTTTGTAAGCAATCCACCAATCCATCGTACAATGATATATGGCATCTCAACAGATTCTGCGGTTTCTTTCAATAATTTCGCAGCTTGGTGCTTTGTTCCAAGAAATAAAATCTTTTTGTTATTTTCTGCTAGTTCTTCAAGGGTTTTTAATGCAATTTCCATTTTCTCGTATGTTTGTTCGAGATCAATAATAGAAATACCGTTGCGTGAACCAAACACGAACGGATCCATTTTAGGATGCTTCTTTGATGTTTTGTGACCGAAATGTACTCCGGCCTGCAGCATTTCAAGCAATGCTGTATCTTTTGCGTTACTCATATATTGTATATGTCTTAACTTCTATACTCACCGCTATTGGAACCCGCCGAAGCAGATCAGACCCAAAAACGTTAAAAATGAGCATATGATTGATTAATTACCTATAATTACATAGTAGTTATAGGACTTGCGAATTCTACCATATTCTCTGAATTCCGCAAGGGTATGGCAATTATTCTTCATACACACCATAATCTAATAACCCTGTTTGTAAATAGTAACTACATTTAGTATACTTGTGCTTCTATGAAAAAAACAACCATTATTACACTAATTACTAGCCTTAGCCTTATTGCTACAGGTTGCACCAGCGATCTTACCGATGCTTTTACTAAGGTACAAGATTTTAGCAATACTGTTCAATCTATTAACTCTAGCTTAGAACAAGCCGATGGCCACGTGGTAATTGTACCAGGCTATGGCGTTATATATAACGACCCTACTTATGAAGGGTACGTTGAAGCGTTTTCTGAATATATAGAAGATGAAGATAATGAAGTAACCGCGGTAGTATTTACTGGAAGCTACTCTACTACCCCTGATATTACTGAAGCTGCGTTTTTAAACGGTGAATTTAATAATACCGTTGCCGTAAGTGCAATCCAATCACGTGGCATTCACGTGTATAAAGAAGAGTGTGCAATAACTTCATGGCAGAATATTGGAAACACAAAAGACTTGTTAGATGATAAAGCTGAAGAATATAGTCGCGTAACCGTATGGGGTTAAAATAGCCGTGAAGATAAATTAACCGCCTTTGCTACCGCCAGCTTTAATAAGGATATTAATTTACCAGATAGTGCATCGGATTTTCTTGAAAGTGGCTTAGGCTACGTTACCGTTGATTTTGAGGGATATGATTTTGGTGGAACGCCAGAAGATGAATCCGAGCGTGATGCCAAGTTTGTAGCGGAAATTGCAGCTGCTTACGACGCCGATGTTGCTAATGAGCTATTAGAACGTAGAATCAACGAATGGACCAGTGAATACGGCTATGATGCGGCTGAACAGCTCACCTCAATTTGCCCTGAATACGCCGGTTTTCAATAATACATAACATTGCTTGACATCATATTTAGCACATGGTATTGTATTGGTCGTTATGAAAAAAGAATTACACCCACAATTGAACGACGTTATCTTCGTAGATACCTCTTGCGGAGCTGAGTTTGTTACTAAATCTACAATAACTTCTGAACAAACCCGTGATGTAGACGGTGTTGCATTTTATGTTATCAATGTTGAAGTTAGCTCGGCATCACACCCATTTTATACTGGTAAACAACGATTTGTGGATAGTGCTCGACGTATTGAAAAATTCCAAGAACGTGAGAAAAAGGTTGAAAAGGCTAAAGAAGCTCATAAGACTTCAAAAAAAGCTAAGCGTAAAGCTAAGGATTCCAAGAAAGTTGCAAAGGCAGCATTGAAAGACGCTTTAAAGGACAATTAACATTCCAACAGACTCTGTTGAGGTGCTTTACGCACCTCTTCCCTGTATTTACACAGGGAATGCCAGGGTCTGTTTTAGTTCATATATCTAACATATCATTATGGATAATCTTGAGAAAGCCATTCGCGATCTACAAAGTACCTACGCTCAACTTGAGCAAGATTTGCAGAACCCGGATATTATTGCCGATCAAGCTAAATATCGTGTAGTCTCTCAGGAATATGATACGTTAAAAGATAGGATGCCTTTATTTAAAGAATACATTAATATTCTTGAGGCATTACAAGAAGCAGAACAAACCATTACCGATAATGAAGATGCCGAACTTATAGAGTTGGCTCGTGATGAAATTGAGCGCCTCACAAAGGAGCGTGATAACTTGCAACACAATATTCAAATCGCCCTTATTCCAGCAGACCCATTGGATGCCAAGAATGCCATGATCGAAATTCGGGCTGGAGCCGGTGGTGATGAATCTGCTCTATTTGCCGCAGATTTATATCGCATCTATACCCGCTATGCTGAATCACAAGGTTGGAAAACCTCACTGATGAGTGCTAATCGTATTGGTATCGGTGGGTTTAAAGAAGTTATTTTTGAAATCTCAGGTAAGAATGTGTACGGTACATTAAAGTTTGAATCTGGCGTGCATCGAGTGCAACGAGTTCCTGAAACCGAAAAATCAGGGCGCATTCATACATCTACCGCTACCGTAGCAGTACTACCTGAAGCCGAAGAGGTGGATATTAAGATTGATCAAAATGATTTACGTATTGATGTATTCCGATCGGGTGGTAATGGTGGACAAAGTGTAAATACTACAGATTCCGCCGTACGTATTACGCATGAACCAAGTGGTTTAGTAGTAACCTGTCAGGATGAAAAATCACAACACAAGAATAAAGCCAAGGCTTTCAAAGTGTTGCAATCTCGCCTACTTGCAATGCAGTTAGAAGAACAACGTAAACAAGCTACCGAAACCCGTCGTTCACAAATTGGCACTGGTGATCGATCAGAAAAAATTCGTACATATAATTTTCCGCAAGATCGTATCACCGATCATCGTATTAAACAAAGTTGGAATAACATCCCCAACGTACTCGATGGAGATATTACGGATATGCTTACTGCATTACGTGAAGCTGATGAACAAGCTGCTTTGGCAGACCTATAAACTATGATTACTATTGGAGAAATTACAAATGGCACACATCGCGAGTTTACAAAGCTAAGCTTGTTAGATGCCGATGTGTTACTAGCACATGTGTTTGGCCAAACGCGTGAGTATATTTATAGTCATCCAGATAAATCCCTTACCAAGGCTCAGGAGAGAAAATTTCGTGATTTAGTACAACGTCGATTAGACGGAGAGCCAATTTCCTATTTAACTGGCCATAAAGAATTTTACGGAATGGATTTTATAATGAATCCAGATGTGCTCATTCCTCGGCCAGATACGGAACTTCTTGTTGAGGCGGTAATGAAGTATGTACAAGACATACAACGCACTCCTTTGCGCATAGTTGATGTTGGAACCGGATCCGGTAATATTGCTGTAGCCTTAAAATATCATTTAAAAAATCGCGTAGAGATGCTTGGAACAGATATTTCAAAATCTGCGTTGCACATTGCTCGAAAAAATTCTCGCTTACATAATGTTAAGGTTCAATATTTTCAAGGTAGCGTACTAGATGCATTACCAAAGAATACACAAGATAAATGTGACATTATCATTTTTAATGCTCCCTACCTCACAAAAACTGAATCTCGTAAAAAGGCTCTGCAATTTGAACCACAGGTAGCCCTTAATTCTGGATCTACTCCAACAGCTCTCTATGAAACATTATTACAACAAGCTCCTGAACACTTAGAACGTAAGGGTTCTATCTTTTTTGAAATTGGACATCGGCAAGCCGATCAAATACGAAATCTCACTCAACGCTATCTACAAAACTCTACGATAGAAATTCTTAAAGATCTTGGTGGATACGATCGCGTAGCGCATATCTCAACATAGTAGGTTTCAACATAAGGACGGCCTTTACAAAAGGCTATTTTTTTGGTACAATACATCAATCATTATGGCTAATAATGCACTGCAAACACTTGCTGTTCGTTTTCCATTGGCACCAACCACTGATCATCTCAGCAAGTTCGATCAATTATTTCATAACGTATACTATCTGCTTCAACAAGGCGCTGGAACCGATAGTATATTATCGTGTGAAATTGTTTGTATACAGAATAAATTAAACTTCTATCTTACCGCTTCAAAAGCGAATTCTAGCACTATCATGAATATGGTGTACTCCATATTTCCAGATTAAGAGGTTAAACATGTCGAGCGCTTTCATTTGATTGGTAAATTACCTGGCCACGCCTTAGGATACACCATGGATCTTACTGCTAATGAGCAGTACTCTATTCGCACCTATCGTGCAGCAGCTCCTAACGACCCGTTAAGCGCCTTCCTTAATGTTATTTCTACAATAAATCCAGAGCACGGTGCTATTTTTCAATTGGTAATGTCCCCCGTAGATGAAGAAATAGAAGCCGGTGCAAGCGGATTATTCTATGGTGAGAACAAACGTAGTGGAGAATCAATGGAAATGTCTAAATTTCATGCGGTAATGCGCTTTGCTTATTTCTTTGATAGCGAATCACAAGATCATGCCAAACAAAGTATAGAAGAAATTCGCCGCTCATTCCATGAATTTTCTGCAGAAAAAAATCGTATTGTATTTAAAGAGGTTACTGCTGTTCAAGAATTTATTAAAGACCTCTTCGCTCGCAAACATGAGCCGCGCCTCATCCTTACGCAAGAAGAAGTAGCCTCCCTCTTCCATATTCCAGATCCACAATTGAAAATGCCAGCTATCGATTGGATTCTTTCAAAGCGGGCGCAACCACCGTTCAACTTACCTACCCCGTATAATACAACCGAGGAGGAAGCAACATTTTTTGGCCTTACCAACTTTCGTGGTCAACGTATAAAGTTTGGTATCCGCCGCGACGATCGGCGCCGTCATTTATATGTGGTTGGTAAGTCTGGTTCTGGTAAATCCAAATTATTGGAAACATTTATTATTGAGGATATTCTACAGCACAAAGGCGTGTGCGTAATGGATCCACATGGTGATTTAATTCAAGATATCCTGAAATACTTACCAGAAGAGAAGGCTAAAGATATTGTGTATTTTAATATATCCGATTTAGATTTTCCTATTGCCTTTAATCCCCTCGAAAATGTATCAAGTGAAATGCGGCAACAAGTTACCCAAGGATTAATTGAAGTATTCGAAAAATTCTTTGGTGGCGATTGGTCTCCAAAAATTGAGCATGTATTCCGCTATACCTGCTTAGCGATGTTAGATTATCCCAATGCTACATTGGCGGGTATGCAAAAAATGCTTACAAACCGAAAATTTCGTCAAAAAGTAATTCCAGAAATCAAGGATTCAGTAGTGAAGCATTTCTGGGCAAATGAATTCTCGAGTTGGTCGGAGAAATTTGATAATGAAGCCATTTTACCGTTAGTAAATAAGCTAGGGCAATTCCTATCCAATAGCCTGGTTCGTAATATTGTTGCGCAACCCCATAATAAATTCTCCTTTGATGATATTATGAACAACGAAAAGGTTGTATTGATTGAATTATCAAAAGGTAAATTAGGCGAAGAAAATGCCGCCCTCCTTGGCGCTATGATGATTACTAAAGTGTATCAAACAGCCATGGAACGAGCCAAGTTACCGGAGAACAAACGTAAGGATTTTTATATGTATATTGATGAGTTCCAGAACTTTGCTACAGAAACATTTGAAAATATTTTATCCGAGTCCCGTAAGTATCGCCTACTCTTAACTATTTCCCATCAATACTTAGCGCAGATTCCTAGTGATCTTAAAGGAACGGTATTTGGTAATATCGGTTCTATTATTACCATGCGCGTTGGCGCTGATGATGGCGCATATCTTTCGAACGAATTTACACCAATCTTTCATACGGAAGACTTTATCAATCTAGATGTACGAGAAATGCTTATTAAAATGAGTGTAAAGGGTCAAACAACACAGCCGTTCTCTGCCTCTACCGTAGATGTGCCCGAACCACCAGAAAATAACGCTGCAGAAGCCATTATTGCGCACTCACGCAAACACTACGCTACACCATTAGCCGAAGTTGATAAACTCATGGCTTCTGTATATAGCGACGAAGAAAATACCAATAAGGTTGGTGACGCAGAAGAAACCTTCGAAGCCCCAATTGTGTAAATTACACGTCCTTCTCCTCAACAGTTATATCGTACTGGCGCTCCATCATTGTCATAAAATGACCGCGATTATAATCAGAAATATTACGAGTATTAAAATGATATTTCTCACCTCGATGTTCAGATACCACAACACAGTCATCCCCTGTTACACATGATGCGTGCACTATCACTTTCAATTTATCTTTCGTTAAGCCTTTACTCATAAACTGCTCAATAATAGCCTGGAGCCCAGATACAAGCCTCTCAATACTGTCTGGTGACCCCATGGCATGGTGATTATCACCCTCTGTGAAGAGTTGCACAGCAATCGCTCTATCCACTGGATCTAGCGACACTTCTTGTTGTAAGCCCTCTGCGCCTTGCGCGCCAAAATGCACACCCCGCTCCTCATCGGCTTTGGTCATAAGCCCTAGGTTATGAACCACATCATCAAGATCTACTTCTCCAGATAGCACTTTATCCCAATCTATTTCTGGTGCAGCTTCCTGAGATGCCTGTGTCCTTGGTTCGTTGTATTCTCCCATAATTTTTATAATATTTTTAATATGGCTTCTTTATATTGCCAGTCATCTGGTAATACTTCTATCACCCCTTCCAAATATCCCTTCCCTTCATAAATTACCGCTAAATCCTCTTCGGAAATTCCAGAAATTTCTGCCACAGCTGCGACAGCTGTTTTTTGATATGGCGCTAATTCTGAAACGTCATCCGAAAATCCTAGCTCCCGATATTGTTCACTTAATGTTTCTATCACGAAATTAGCCTTATCTTCCGAGGTAGATAGAGCACTTAATTGTTCAGTCCAATATTCGGAATCTAAATTGGTTACTTGATGATATTCTTCAAAATCACGCAATGTATCGGCAACTCCAGGAGCAGTTTCATCCATAGCTTGCAATATGCTTTCCAGACCCTTTGAGCCACTATTTAATTGAACGTATGCGACTTTTTCATATTCCACGTTAAGGTTCTGAGCAATGTAATAGGCTAGCTCATAATTAGATGGATTACCCTCATCATCATACGGCGTAAAATATTCATCAGATGGACCGTATAACGTAATGGTTTCTTGGTAACGGATTTCAATAATCTCTTCGGGCGCCCCACCAGCATACTCTTCTACAAACTCTGCATTTTGCTCATCTGCACCTTCAATTACTGTATCTACTTGCTCCTCGGTAGCTATACAACCAGCCGCAAGCAGTACACAAGCAGTAAGTATGCTAATCAGTAGTAGTTTCTTGTTGTGTAGATTCATCATCTTTTTTGCATTAGATAATTGAGCTAGCTGCTTTTTAACATACATCCATAGTACCAACGTACTGAGAATAGCAAATACATAGGCAAGCGCTAGTAATATATACGAATACACTTCCGAGGAACGCTTATCAATTGTAAGATCCACTAAACGATGTGGCGAGCCAAATACTTCGTCCACAATAGCTTGAGCAGATACGGTAAAGCTAGCTTTCGGTAACGATTCTACCGGCACTGTAGTTTCCCATGCCCCACTCAGATTTGAAGTTACTTGGCGGAATGGTTGATTGTCACACAATGTGATTGCTAAATCGGTATCAGCTGGCGCCGCTCCTGAAAATTGAATAGTTTGTGCATCCACAAATTCTGCAGTAATACCTGCTGGTAAGTCTGTGGAATTTATTTCATCAAGCACAATGGCTTCCTGAGGATGTCTACCGGTGGCTGTCATGTCGTACACCTTCTGCCAGCCACCCCCATAGTTTGCTAAAAATGCACCGATACTGGCCAGTACACTGAGTACCGAAATAATCTTCCACCAAGGATTACTATCACGGTTATGTCTGCGGCGCATTCGATTTCGATACACAATATATAAGAGTGTATTCAATATAAGTACAGCAAATAATAATGAAATATATCCAATCAGAGCCGTACGAGAAATAACGGAATCCTCATCAACCACAACGCGAGCCACTTCAACCGGCGCTGATACCACGCCGTCTTTTTCTGATGTGGCAAATAACACATTTTCACCTGGAACTAATAGCTCTTCTGGAATTACCATTACCCACTGCCCTTCAGCATCAGCATCAGTTGTGGCTAGTTCATAGCAAATTGAAATAGTAATTTTAGAAAATGGCTCCGCCTGACCACCGATAATAATTTCTTTTGGCTCATTAAAGAGAATATCTTGTAAATCATCTACTACGGATTCAAATACCGAACCACTACTATCAAGCCAAATTAATCCATCCGCATCTACTGCTTCATCAATAGTTACCTGTAATTGCTCCGTAAGCTCATCAATACGTTCTTGTTCCTCTTCTGATGGAATTTCAATATCCACAAAGTCATCTTCAAGCCCCTCTGGAACATCAAGTTCAGTTTCACTACTCTCTGAATCTGATTCTTCACTATCCTCTTCATCTCCATTATCCATTTCTTCGGTTACCTCTTCAGTTGATTCGTCTGTACCGCCACCCGTTTCTGTTGAATCCTCTGAATCATCACCTGCGCCGCTAGATGGAATAAGCGAGAAATCCGCTGTATAACTTTCTCCAGCATTTACAGCCAACGCGGATATTGCTGGAGTTACGTATCCGCTTGGAGCTATCACAGTAACCGTGTAATCACCATCACCTAGTCCTATAATTTGATAATCTCCATCACTGTCGGTTGTTGTTTGTGTAAGTAATGTAGATCCTTCATATACCTCCACCGTTACACCACTTAACGCAGCTCCTGAACTACTCGTTACCGTACCTCTAACCGTGGCAATACTTACCGATAATGATAGTGTGTTCGATTGCTCAGTAGAAAATTCATTAGCGGTAAGGCTAGCAGCTGCTAAGCTTAAACTAGTACTAGGGTATGGATTATCTAATAATAACCGATACCGAATGGTACCTTTCGAATTTGATGAATCACCACTATCAGTGATAGTGCCTGGGGAAAAGGATATTGTTGAATCTGATACCGTAACAGAATCTTCTGTAGTGCTATTTAATATTAATGAACCCGTTACATAATTTACATCATCTGGTATCTGATCGGTAAATGTGGTGCCAGTGGCATCGCCATCGCCACTATTTTCATACAGCACCGTTACTTCTAATTGCTGACCAGGTTCCGTAGTAATAGCCTGCACAATAGCCTGCACACCAGATTGAATGAGTGGCGTTTGTGTGGCGTTCACCACCAACATTGATGCAAATGAAAGAATGGCAATGGTAAGAATACTTCGCAATGCTAATAAGCGCTGCCTGAAACGATGATACGATACTTGGCGTACTACTTGTGATTCTATTTGATGAATGCGCGCAAATATTCGCGCAGGACTACTTATCAATAGATGGTGAATATCTGCTACCGAACGACCCAGTGCCAATAATGCAATAAGCGAAATACCTACCCCTAATAAGGCTAGCCATAATAAGGAGTGCAAAATAATTTGTAGAGTTGAAACAATACTACTAGTTAATTCAATAGCGTTAGCCGGTAGTGGAATTGGTAGAGCATATAGTATAGCCACCGCAGTATTTAACCACCGCATAGTAATGGAAGAGCTCGATACCAGGGCAATTTCTTTTGTTAACGCAATGTCTGGATCAAGTGAACTATTTACCGTAAAGTTTTGCACATCGCTCCATTCGGAATTCTCATTATCACCATCTACTGCTCGCACAACATAATAATAGGTTGTTTCATCATTTAAATTACTGGATGGTTTTACTGAAGTTGATCCAGTAGAACTTGTCAGTCTCACATCGGGGTCACTCTCTGGGCTTTTATCGGTACTTAAACGCACCTGATAGAATAACTCTTCACTTGTATGATCAACATCTGTAGAAGCACTCCATGAAAGTGTAGGCTTACGGGAAGATGTTGTATCACCATCACTTGGAGATAACCCAGTAGGCGTGCTTGGTGCATCATTTACTGCGCTTACACTTACGGTAAATGTATTAGAAGAAGCACATTCGCTATCAGTATCGCACGCATTAAAACTTACCTCAGCATTACCGTTCCAGTCGGTAGCAGATTTTACTACAGCAGTACTCTCATTTATGGAAATAGTGATATTTTCCTCCGAAGTAGTGAATGTATACGTTAGATCCTCCCCTTCATCATCAGAGAAGTAATTATCCAAATCAAACGTAGCGCCAGTATCAGCATCTTCCGCCCATGATTGGTCTGGAATTGATCCCGCAAAAGTTGGTGCGGTACTTAGGGTTGTGAATGATGTACATGTAGAAGCCGAACTAATGTTACCGAAGCTATTCGTATACTGAATATTCCAATAATATTTAGTAGAGGTGCTGAGCGTAGAAGACGGTACAGCGTAGCTCGTTAATGAAGAACTGGATTCTTTTGAGTGAATATTACCACCAGCTCCAGCATCACATAAATCTGATGTTGAATAAATATTCCAGGTTGTTAATGAATGCGTTTCAGCAGTATCAGAAAAGGCAGATCCCTGCAGAGTTGGAGTGAGTGCTTGTTTCGTTGCACCATCTGTAGGACTTGAATTATTAGGAGTAGCTGGGGTTGTGGAAACTTGCACTTCGGCAATTTGGTAACGATACATGTCATTAGTAGTAAGCCCTGATGACATACCGCCAACACTTATCTCCTCTGCATCGTTTATTCCATTAAAATCATATGTAACACCAACTTGCTGTTCACGATCACCCGTTACCGTAATAGTGTATGGGTTATAATCGGTTGTAGTACCAGTGCTATCAATAATATACTCTGGAATTAACATCCAGGTTGATGCATTATCTACATTCAGGCCAGTGGGACCCCATAGAGCCTGAGAAGCATTCGCGCTATTAATGGCGCTTGCAGAACCAGTACAATTAGAACACCCTCCACTATTAGCGCCTGTTGCTGTAACTGTGTACGATCCGCTAGTGATTGGTGTATTAGATGTATCTAGCAATTCAATTGCCCCATACCAATATTGTGCCACCCTTGTTAGGGCTTGAGTATCACTAAATGTATTATCTGCATATATTGTTTCAGAATTTGTTGCAGCTGTATCAAGAAAATACATTCCACCACTAGCATTATCGCGAAATGTATTATTTTGAATACGCGGACGAGATACCAGATCATTTCCAAAATTATTAGGAGATGGCGCATCATATGGATTATCATAATTCGTTGCAGCATCATCAGGATCACTAACAGCATCGGCGTGCGGATCATCTGGTCGCTCCATTCCAATTGTTTGTATGCCCCAAGCGCTATTATCACGAATATCGTTGCCATCAATATCCCAAGAGCAACCATTTAACTCAATGCCGTCTCCTCCATTATTATCAATGGTATTATCCTTAAGCGTTACCTCGTATGTAAAACTACCACTAGCGTATTCTAATGTTTCAACACACTGCACTCCATTCCCACTATGATTAGTGATGTCATTATTTTCAATGGTAATATTCTCTGCCGGCTCGGTTGATACCGATGAATCATGAAATATACGAATTCCATTGGTAAAATATGAAATACTGTTACTTTCATCTCCTGTACTTCCTCCGATAATATGGCCAGTACTATCTTTATTAATACCAATTCCATTCTGACCGGGATTATTCAAATTACCCCCGTTTGAAGTGATTCCAATATTATTTCCGTACACCCGCGCATCTTCAGAATACACTCCTAGCCGTATCCCATCCTTGTATTCTGCCGCCATAATCAAATTTCCCTGATTATCAACCGTGCCATCATTAGAACATATGGCTGCATTTACGCTTGTATCACACCAACCTATGATATTATCATCAGATTGTATTACAATGCTAGATTCATTATTATTTAACAAGGCGGACTCATTAGCCGACATTCCAATGATATTTCCAGAGATACGATTATTATTTGGTCCGGTTCCTCCGGCATCTTCTGCAGCTGTAGCGGATAAATATACTCCATAACGAGTATTACCGGCTATCACATTAGCTTCATTTGCGTCATTAACTCCATTTCCATTCGTTCCAATGTAATTACTTGTTGAATTATCTACCAGGTACACACCAGACCCACCATTACCTCTATCCACCGAACCAGTTGTATCAACACCAATATAGTTACCAGCAATAACATTTGAACTCGATGCGTCTAATTCAATTCCCGAATTCGTATTAGCGCCAATGGTATTACGCTGCAATCCAACTGCGCAATTGGTAGATGATACGCCAATGATATTACTATCAGCATCCACTAAATATATACCACGCCCACCATTACCCGCTGCTGTATCTCCATCTTCATCAATTCCAATATAGTTACCTTTTATGATATTACTATCTGATCCACTTCCAATAAAAATACCACTCCCTGTATTATTAATAATATCATTCCTCTCCTTAGCATCGGTACTTCCATCACAGTCCGACCCAATGGTATTGCCGCTAGAAGCTAATCTAATACCTATACCACCAAAATTTTCAATTTTAATCCCCTGAATTTTAACTGCTGGAGCTGTTACTATAAAAGCCCTAGCATTAACGCTAGTTCCATCGAACGCAATCCCCGGACGATTACTAATCGTTCCAGAATTATCCCACATTGCCGTTCCAGTTATGGTAACTGGATTGGAGATGGTTGAATATTCCGAAAGTGGCGTAATGATAAACTGCCCATCGCCGTCATCCGCAAAATTTGCAACATTAATATTAAAGGTAATGATATCTGCAGCTGAATCTGCATTCGCTACTTGAAGTGCTTCACGAAATGTACAATCGGTAGCAGCATCAACATACGGATGGTCGCAAGCACCGTCAAGATCATCATCGGTTGAATTCACGGTATAAGTAGCCGCAGATACGGTTGAAGCAGAAGCTAAGCCAATGGCAACAATTAGCCAAATAGTTAGCTTGAGGAGGGATTTTTTCACCCCCTTACTATGCCATTTTTTTCACTTTATGACAATGGTTTAATATGTCTCTTTTTTATAACAATCCTCACAATATACAATTTCCGGCGCATCTTTGCTGTAGGCAGTTTGAAAGATTGCAAGACAACGGCCATTATGGTTATTATGTTCGGCAACATCGCACATACACTGGCACTCTATTAATTCGTAACTGGAGCGATAGTGCGTGCGTGCTGTATGTCGACAATCTGGACACCGATCTGGTACAGGAATATGTTGTTGTGTATAAAACTTCAGCTCAGCAGTAGTGATACGATAATTACGTTTACAACTCACACACGCTAATACTTCTTTCACGATACCATCTGTCGTTTCTAAAATACTGTCTGGAATTTCCGTAAGTGTTTCTTTGCCGAATGTACCAGGCATTGTATCTTGCCAATTCCAACCACTATCTTGCGCGTCATTCTTCGTAAGCGGATAAAACTCTTGCGCCATGGTTTCATTATACCCAAATGGTGAAAGTTCACTAGGAAGAAATTCTCCCCACTCTCCCGTGCTCTTCATGTGCTCTATTAACTTGGCTTTGAGTTGTTCATACTCTTCTGGCGAATATTCTTTGTTCAAAATAGAATACTTTTGGTTTTTTAAACCAACACATCCAAATACATTCTTTGGGCCTTGCAAGCAATTGTCGCTGTAGTAGGCATCACTGCCATCCCACACAATATTACAGAAATAAAAGTTTGAACCATTACCCGTAGCTTGCGATTCGTACGCGCGCTCTACTTCACCCCATACCGTATAATCCAGTGAGTCCTTAGCATGATGTACACCATAACAATAAAGGCAATTTTCTGAGGCGCGGATTTGGAAGGAATTTTCTACATAGTTATTACTCAAGAGATAATCGCCAGAGCTCTTTTCATTTTTAACCCCGTGAAAATATTTACGAGGAATTGTTGTGCTAAATTCGTTGAACTCTTTTTGGGCACGCTCTACACCCGATCGCGTGTTTAATGTATATTTTGCAAGCACTTTCTCATACTCCTTTTTGCTTAATTGCTCGTTTTTGTAGCAATACTCTTTATTGCGCAATCCTACACACATCAAGGAATTCGATACACCAACGCAATCTAAAAGAAACGCACTGTTCCGAGAATTTATGCAATCCCTACTATAGCGAATATCGTAACACTCGTCGGAATAGAGCGTTTCGTAACATAACTCACTGTTATCTACATAACTACAATCGGTAACGTCTCGGCAATCGTATACACCTGTAGAATGTATGCAGCCTTCATTATCTATGGCATCAAACACCATGTAGCAATTTTTCAAACGATATACATGATTAGTGTAGTCGGAATTCTCACTACGCATATCATTTACAAGCGCAATCCGCGGCACTGTTAAACGTAATTCATGAAACTGCTCGAAAAATGGTTTTGTGAAATCAACATCTTTTCCATATGAAGCAGGGTCCCAATCATCACTCCACCAACAATCTAAGCAATATACTGTATATGGTTTGTCACTAGAATAAATAGATAAGATATCTTTCGAACACTTATCGCATTTTCTGGAATATAAATAGCGCTCATTACGAAATGTGAGCCTGCGTTGAAAGCGGCACGATGTACATAATGTAGGATCCGGCACATCTAATGTATCTAACAATTCCCGATGATGTGAAGTGATTGTAAATTCTTTACTACAGCTCAAACAAGTCTTGTTCATAATAATTACCTTAGTATTATTGCACTTTATCAAATACCTCTTCTGTAACAAATATACGTGAATGTAACTCAACATCACTTGATCGAGCGTCTGGCAAAATGAGTACAAGATTCCACTCATTTAAACCACTCTCTCCTTGGGCATGACTAATGGTAAATTTACACTCCATAGTCTGTCGCCTTCCGGACGGGCTCTCCACTTCTACGCTCTCTATAAAGGTTATGTCGTTCGTAGTGTTGGGCACAGGTAATATTGGTGAAAGCACTAGGCCTTCATCTTCTATTTCAAATGTGTCGGTGATTTCTAGTAATTGTTCATTCATAATATTATGCCGAATTATTATACCGAGCAATCAGGGCTACTACGTTTGAATTCCCAGGTGCCCTTTGGTGATAGCTGTGAGGTAATAAACAAATTACCTCCTACAATTGAATACTCATATTTCACACATAAACCATTAGGTGCCCATGGACACACTGTCCCGCGACCAACCCCTAATGCAGGAGATGCCTCACTGTAGGCTGGGTCTTCGCAGATTAATTCTGGATTTGGCTTGGCATCCGGCGCTACTTCAAGAATTGGTTGCGATACATCTTCCACTATTTCACCTGTATCTGGATCAATAATATCTCTTACATTTACTTGATACTGCCCAGTAGATACTCCTTGCGAATAACATTGCTCTTCTTTTCCATATGCACTTACTTTTTCAAACAATTCCGTACTCCAATCTTCAGAGAATGTACCATCGGCCCCAATAAATAATGTACGGCCTGTTTCAAGTTGTAGTCCGCCGCCGGTTATCTGGTAAATGCGTTACAGGATACACAAATTCATTTTCTGGGCTCCACAGCCAAGCATCTACTCCTGGTATATCAAATAATGCTAAATGTTCTGGGTTTGAGGTATCTACTAAATTAAGATCAATCACCGGATTCAAACTTGCGCAACTGGTACAGGTTGATTCAAATCCACTCATAGCTGCGCCTGGGTCGTTAGCGAAATTAATGAGCATATCAATAGGTACAGAAATTACTGTCTCGGTTGGGAATAATCCTGTTTCTACATCCAACTCCTGATTTTCAAACATGTCCGGAGTGCCGTTACCATCATTATCTCCACCTGGAAAGTATAAGCCTGGAAACTGCGGATTATTTGGCCCCGAGCCGCCACCCTCAAAAAGATCAATTACTCCGTTATTATTTTGATACCAAGACGGACCGATATCACCAAAACACGTGGTAGTCTCCACGTACGGTGGTGGATTAAATGGATCGAGGTTTAAATTCAAATCAATTTCCAAATCATCAATAGGTTCTTCAAGAGTAGGGCCTTCACTAACAGGCTCTGTATTAATATTAGGATCTGGAATTACTTCAGTTGCTGGCTCTAGTGTAAATGTATAAAAACCAGCAGCTACCGCCAATGCCAATAATGCAATGACTGCAACAACAATACCAACATTTCGAGCTGTATGTTTCTTAGTATCGTCACTGTTATTTTGCTCTGGGTTTGGCGTTGTTGTATCCATAGCTATACTACTAATAATAAATAGCTCGTTATAAGTAGTATATCACAGCCTTAGTACAGCTTACCACCAAGTGGAACGTCTTTGGTTGGGCCTATCAGTACAGGGTTGCCAGATTGGCATAGAAGAGTACAATAAGCGCGCGTTAGTTCGCATATCAACGAGTTGTTCGCAATCGCTGCGCTCCTTGCGAACAATGGCTCCGGGATTCGCCCGTGTCATCCGTAGTCGCTACGCGACTCTGTACAACACGGGTTATACGCCATTTTACTTCACCGACTTCGTCGGTTTCGTAAAACATCGTATAACCCGGAGCCATTATACGCAATTCAAAAAATATTTTTCTTTTGGATTAAGGAAATTTTGATAGGTTTTTTAAAAAGGGGAATAAATTTGTTTTTTTATTTATTAAAGAGGGGAAATATGGTGTTTCCTCCGCTACGCTACGGAAACAATTTTTAATAAAAAGAAACCGCCATGCTGGCGGAATCATTATATAAGGATTTCGTCCTGCTCGTTACAATCATTATGGACTCATCAGTTCCGTTCTCAACGGAAGATCCTTGGAGCCAGCTTGATGTGAAATCAATACTGGCTCCGGTTGAGTGTTGAAGAGAAAGGCTTCGGTGTTGTGGGCTTATCTAGGATCACCCACGGGGCAGAGCGGAGACACAGAGCCTAGAATGTGGGGCGGTCGAGGAGGCCTAGTGGCTAAACTTGGCCTTCAGGTCGTCCAGCGACCACCCCCCGGCGGGGGCATGCTGCTCGGGCTCGTTCTTCGGGGCGACCAGCTTGGCGCTCCGGCTGGGGGTCCTGGTCGAGAGCTTCTCGGCCCAGAACGTCACGGGCTCGATGTCCCGTCCAGCAGCCCAGTCGAGGCCGTGGTGGTCGACCCTGGGGAACTTCTCCGAGATCGCCGCCGTCCGCGCCCCACGACCGTAGGCCTCGTCCGCCTCCTCGCGCAACAGGTGGTAAGCCTGCGACCCGCGCGACTCGACGGCCTCCTTGACGAAGGCGTCGACCTTGCGGGCGAGCTCGAGGTCGTCGCGGACCCACTCGTGCTCGAGAAGACCCTTGAGTCCCTCGCGCTCCTTGGCCTCCTCCTCGGACATCGGCTCCTTCGGCTCCGGGTCGTCGAACTCCGTGCCAGGGATCACCGCGACCGTCACCGAGACGTAGCCGCCGCCGTGACCGCTGGAATGCGTGGCGGACACCACGGTGCCGATGATAGCGGCCACCTTGATGTTGTCCTTCGTCCACCCGCCGTCCTTGTCGATGAGCCGGAGCTCACCGTCGTAGCCGGAGATCGACTTCGGATTCGTCCAGAAGCCCTCGGCCCGCATGCGGCGGGTCGGGGAACCGAACGAGACCACCACGGTCTCCGTGTCCTGCTCCGCCTCCGCCTCGTCCGCGGCCTCGTCGAGGGCTGTGAGAGCCGCGTCGACCTCGTCGAGGGCTTCCGCCGCCTTGGGCCTCCAGCTCCGCAGGAACTGCATCGCCGAGGGCACGCTGACGCCGAGGGCGTTGGCCACGTCGGCCCACGTGTCGATTGGCGACCCGTGGGACACGGCAGACCTCAGCCCCTCCACGAACCGACCGGTCTCCCAGCCGTCGCGGCCGCTGATGGCGCAGACGCCTGGGGCCAACTCGAGGTGGTAGGTCGTGTGGCTCCACTTTCCCGACTTGGTGTAGTCGGTGCCGCGGATCACGACGGTACCCTCCATGTTCTGGCCACGGAAGGCCACGATCTCCTCGCCCTTGACGAGGAGGAGCCAGCCGCGGCGACCGCGGGAGCCGATGCCATCGGACCAATTCATCGTGCTGTCGTTGTTCGTTGCCATGTCGTTTCTCCTTCTTTGCTCGTGCCTATGTGAAATGGTCGGAATGACCTTCGGACTTTGGCGAAACACTCGCCTTGTCCTATTCACGGAGGCGTGAGCCTGCACCTGCCCGTTTCGCGTGGGCATGATCTTGGCTACTTCACTAGGAAATAACCAGAATTATGCCCACGCATTTGCTTTACCTTTCTCTTGTTAAAGAACACTTACAATTTAGAGGTTTCGCCACTGCAAAGGCAGAACGAAATCTACTAAATTGACATAGAAGTATAGCATGAAAAAGCAGTCTTGTCAATACTAAATCCCAAAAACAGGACTTGACTTTGCTAAAATAAGCCATTTTTTAACCAAAATTCCTGCTGCTTACCTTAAAATACGGAGTCTGGGGTGGCGAGCATTCACCCCTTGATCCCCTCTGCCCGCCACCCCAGACAAAAAACAAATTTATTGATACAATTAAGAAAAAGCCTATCAAAATAAATTTGAATGGAAAAATATTTTTTGAACTCGCTCCTTTCAGTCGCGCCCCGTTGCACTCTCCTCCCTTCGGTCGTCGGGGTGTATAAACTGAAACGTTAGCCGACATTTTCAAAAAATCCTCTCTTTAATAATGCAAGGAATGGGCATATACTCAATTAAGACAATAACTTTATAAAGAAGATACTAAACATAAAAACTATGAGCGAAAAAACTTTCACAATCCATTTCGTTATAACCGGCGGCACAATTGATTCTCACTATGACGGCAGTAAGGACACAGCTGTCCCAAATCAGGAATCAGTTATTCCATCTTTTATTAAAAGTCTGAAGCTTTACCACGAGGTTGAATTTACAACTGTTTGCATGAAGGACAGCCGAGATATGAAACACGAAGATTTAGAAAACGTGCTCAAAACAATTGAAGAAAGTCCATATAATAAAATCATCGTTACTCACGGAACTTACACAATGCCAGATACCGCACGTTTTCTAAAAGCCAATCTAAAAAGAGATGATCAAACAGTTGTCCTTACTGCCTCTGCTATTCCCATTACTGGTTTTTCGCCATCTGATGGGCCATTCAGTCTTGGTTATGCCACCGCAAAACTTGAAGAACTTAAGCCAGGAGTTTATGTCGCCATTAACGGGAAAGTTTTTGCGCCCGAAGAAGTAATGAAAGTTATGAGCGAAGCACGATTTGCTTCAATATTCCAAAAGTAAAAGTTCTATTCTAAAGTATGCCCATTCCTTGTGTAAAATTAAGGAGGATTTTTTGAAAACATCTTCGGTCGTCGGGTCGGCTATTATACACCTGCACAACTTCTGTTATGCCGGAGCCGTTCCGTAAAACTTCGCTAAACAACATGGCTTTACCACTGTGTATGCAGGAACCGTGGAGGATATTACTGCCGCCAAGAACTCGGTATGTTTGAAACTGGATTTGTAAGAATTACCGCAAGCACTCCTATAATGTTATCTCTGTAACCGTTTGACGAATACTCTCGGTATATTTTTTGAACATATCTTGTGTAAGCTCCAATGTTGCTTCATTACGATTAGGATGAAAATTTACAATGTCTGCGTTCATCACTTCTTGATCTACGTATAACTCTACATCCGCTTCTTCATTATTAAGTAATCCAAATGGCGATACCGAACCTGGTTCCAAACCCAACTTTTCAAATAAATACTTTGGCTGCGCGAAACTAATTCTTTTATCACCTATTGTTTATCCAAACGATTTTATATCTAGTGGTTTCTTAGCGGGCATTACTAATAATATCCAGCGCGTTTTCTTTTTATTGCGAAAAAATAAATTCTTGCAATGCATTCCCGGAATGTGTCCGCAATGCTCTTCGGCTTCTTCTACAGTAAATACCGCCGGATGCTCATACTGGGTATACTCTATATTATGTGATTGTAAATACTCTTCTACGTTTACCATAATAGCTATTATAAACTACATGCTATACTTTAGCTATGAAACATATCCCCTTTTTACGATTACCTCCCTACCCAACCTTTTAGAGAGATACATGGTGTACTTATATAGTTATAAGAGTTTATATATTGCATAAATATACATGGAGTAGTAACGTGATACGTGCTCGCTATTCTGTGTCTACACATGAGGTACCAATGACTAGGGACGAACTGGTTCAGCGCATTCACGAACACGAAGCTCAGTGTGCGCTCACTCCCACCGCAGCATTCACGGTGGTAGAAGTCGTGGAACTGGCGCCGGGCATTCTGGCGGCGATGGAGAGCGATGGAGAGTTCACGCTCTACTTCGATCGCTCCATGTACACCGCAGAAGATGGTCACCGTTCCATATCTGGCGCGTTTTTTAATAGATTAAATCTAATACCTCAGACCATGTAGCCTGTTTTTTCATACTCAGTTCCATGGAACATTTTCCATTCAGATGCCTGAATGGATCACTGCAATCGGTAAAAGGT
>JAJRVJ010000001.1 GCA_024277435.1 Patescibacteria group bacterium
CGCTCGTTTGCTCTTCTGTGCGCGTATTCCTGATTCTATTATTTGTCGTTCGAAGTATGTTAGTTTAGCCATAGACCCATAGGTTATAGGGTCATTACTATATTGTCTTACAGGTGGGGCATTATGTTTAGAATTCGGCTTTTTATACTACCCCTTGACAAGATCTACCACTTCCGCTATACTGCTTGGTCATTCGAAATTCGAACGGCATTCACAAGCTAAACATCCCTGATTCCTGTAGGCACGACGAGCATGGGAATTTACAGAAAGGATACTCTAGGCTCCGGCTCATAGCATCCCTTTCCTAAATTCTCTTGCCTATGGGAACCAGTGATGTTTTTTTATAAGCTACATTTTTGGCATATTTCTTCGTCAAAACTTCCACTCCTCAGTTTATCCTTGAACTGCACTCAAGCACAAAACCGGCTATATAGCCGGTTTTTATTATTTATCACAGGTCACTGACCTATCCCCACAAATAAAACCGCTTAATCTTTATTCTTATTCTTATTCTTATTCGAATTAGTGTTCGAATCCTTATTTGAGTTTGTATTACTATTTACCTCTTCTTTAGGCGCCTCTTCTGTAACCTCTTCAACTACTTCACTATTTTCATCGCTTTCAGCGATCTCTTCTTCCGGCTCTGGATCTGGACCAACAATGCAGCGTTCGGCACGTGCTTTATACGTACTGTTAAATTCCTCTACCTCTTCCGTTCCATCTGGGCGTTCAATGATGTAATCGAATGATGCGCTTACACCATTATAGCCATGCTGACATTTGCGGTAACCAACCGGCTTAGTTTCATCCACTACTTCTTCTACCGGACCAGATGAAACAAAGCCATAGTTTACTGGTACTGTAAAGCTTCCTTTACGACCATCAGATGTTCCCCAAAATTCAAACTTAATAATCCCACCCTCAATAATGCTACGAATAAGAATCCAGTTATCTGTATCATTTACGAATTTATAATCAGGCGCTGGTTCATACATAGTAGCATCTACCCCAGCCTTACCCTTATAATCATAATAAGAGATAGCCCAAGAATGATTACGTCTATCAGTTACATCTAAACCGGAATTCATTGTGGCACGAAATACCGTAGAACCAATTTGGCATAATCCGCCGCCGGCTTCTTTTTCTAACTTATCGCCTTTAATCACTAATTCCGATAACCAGCCATGCGCTAGATCAATTGGAGTAAGGGCTTGTACTAAAGAAAATTCTTCACCAGGTGCAATTAATAAGCCATTCAGCATCTCAGCTCCTTTGCGAATATTACCGATACGGTTTGCTGGACTACCTGAAAAATCAGTTTCACCCGTACCAAGTAATTCTGTGATTCCAAGATCATCTAGGTTATCAGGTGTAGCGCGGGGTTCAACAACTTCCACAACTAATTCTACTATAGAATCTTTCCCTACCAACACAGTATCATGGATGGCCTCCATAGTAGCTTCTACATTCACACCTAAGCCATTTTGGCCTTCAGCAAATTGAGAAAGCACTACTTTGTCATCAATAACATCTAAGCTAAAGCGTCCCTCTTCAACGGGCACGTCAATATCTCCAGCGATTTCATCGAGATATGCATCTACTGCTTCGGTATTAAAATTCACACCAGCTTAATCTAGTATTAACCAAGATCGAATGTCATTAGCGCTGGCTTCATATGCAGTATCTTCATACGTGAATGTAATAGGTGCTAAATCAATAATGGTTTGCAAGTCGCTTTCATATTGTTGAGCGCTGCTGGTTGGCACCGGCGCAGGACTGGCTTCTAATTCCATCGTTACGGATAGTGATTCGCCATTTGCCAACTGCTGCTCAAGGCTAGCAGTGAGTGCATCCCAGTTAAAGTGTTCACCATTTATATGCTCGGTAAATGTAATGCTGCCATCAGCTTGAAATTCTACCGTTGAATTAACGTAGTCCGATTCATATTGACCCAGCTCGCTAGCAACTAATGATTGAAGTACTTCTTCATTCAAAACATATTCATATTCAATGGTGGTACCAGATGTAATAGCAGTAATCTTTTGAGATAAACTAGTAGTATCAGCATTACTTCTCCCAACCGCAAATACAGATTGGGCAGTTGCGTCGGTATCAATTATTAATAGGCTTACATCTTGCGCTTCAGCTGTATCACCAGGTACTACCGTGCCAAGTTCTACAATGTGGTCGTTATAGGTAACTGTTATACCTTCATCGTGTAACTGATCTTTATAAGCATTAATTTCTGTTACTACTTCCTCATACGTTTTACCAGACATAGAGGTATCTAATAGCTGTACCCCAGGATATACTTTGTCGGAATAAGTATACTCAAAACCAACGTAACCAATAACCAGCACCAGCAGTACAACAATAATACTACCCCCACCCCATATCGCAGCTTTATAACGGTTGGCTTCTACTTTTCGTTCGGTAGCTTTATCTGTGTCCTTCTTTTTTGTATTTGCCTTAGTTTTTTTTGGTGCTCGAGGCTTTTTTTTCTCTGGAGATGTTTTTGCCATTATCGTAAATAATAATAGTTGCGTTTGATTAATAAAAAAAGAAAATTGAGTATACGTCTTACCAAAAACGCAACTACCCGTCAATACTCCCCCTGCTTTGATCTATCCTGTGTTAATTAGAATTAATAGGAATACGAGTATTCTTTGGTCGTTTCGATTTTGGCATAGAAACTAACAGTATTCCATTCTCAACATGCGCATTAATTTTATCTTCCTGAACATCTACGGGAAGAATAATTGATCGAGAAAATCCTCCCCAATAACATTCTTGAATATAATAATCTTCTGTTCCTACAGCCTGTGTTGGGGCGATGCGCTTACCTTTAATAGTAATCATATCGTTATTTAAATGTACCTCAATATTATCTGGAGCGATACCACCAATAATGGCTTTAATATATAAATTGTTTTTATCTTGATATACGTCTACAGCTAGTTGCCCTTCATATCCTTCGTTACTAGTATCAATCCACATTTCGTCAGCATTAGTGGTGCGACGAGATGGCGGAGTTTCATCTGTATATAATGTCTCTTCAAGAATAGATTCTTCTTGCAACGCTTGGGCTTTCGCAAAGAAATCGTCAGGATGTTCAAAATCACCTTGTCCGAGATCTCTAATTTTATTTTTAAATGCATGCTTTTTAGACATACAATTATTATAGTGATTTTATAGAAGATAAGCAATGGATGCTAATACCATAACATTGATACCATAATATACTAAGTTATATGCAGTATATTAATTTAGCTATTATGTAGGGTTGTAGTGTGTTTATGTATATCTTGACAAAATGGTGTTTTTATGATAGTATTCTCTGTTATAATTGATAATGAATTATGATTAGAACAGAACGAATGAGCCATGAGAAGCCAGCACCTGAAAAGCCTGTTCCTGAACACACAACTGTAGAGGATTTAGTGAATAGATGGTACGAACAAGGAGTGGTGACTCCTGAAACAGGTAGAGATGATGCATCGCATGATGTGTGGTTTGCTAAAGGTTCAGCCGAGCGCCCACCAACCGCAGATGAAGAGAGGGAACGCTCTGGGGTGATGCGGTGGCTTGAAAAAAATGTAAATCGAAAAGTAGCAGTACCTATGATTATTGCTATGGGTCTTACGGCGTTGGCTGGCGAGTGGTTATCGCGCAGTGCTCGGGCTGAGTCTCCAGCTGAACCTGATGTGCCGGAGCAAACTTCAACAACAGATGAAAGTGAACTACATCAATTTAATTTCGCTGCCACCGAAAGCGCAATTGAGCTTACATTAGATAGCGGGCATACAGTAAAAGTATTTGATTATGATGAGAAGGAACTATGGAATCAAGACTTACCCGAGTACAGCGGACTTGAAATAGGTGTTGCGCAATCTAATGAATTGTATCAATTTTATTTGCATGCATTTCGTAGCCAGTATTACGATTCTGTCCCGCACGTAGAAGCTGATCCAGGAGATCGTATTGTAGGAGATAGTGTAGCGGATACAAGTATATTAGAGTTAAACAAATATCAATACGAACCTGCATTTATGGATAAGTTTGAATATCCTTCATTTTCAGCTTGGTATGGGAATATGGAGTTTGGCGATCGTGAGACAGTTGAGCAGCGCTTTATAGAGGACTGGAAAGATATGAGTAGAGAGAATGGTTGGGGCGATGATTTGCGAGAACTTGATGTGTATCAGTGGACGGTATTATTTCAGAATGAATCGGATGATTTAATTGAGTATGATGATAGCCTTACTAGTTTGTACGGAAATCACAATGAAGAGCGAAGCTATGAAATGTGGAACGCTTCTATCTCCGAAGTTATTAAAGATGGTGGTGGCGTGTGTAGAGATTATGTACGCATAAGTATTGCACAATATGTATTGGCTGATGAATTGTATGATTTAGGAGATCGTGGCTTGTTGCTATATCCAATGATTCAGTATGCTGATGCTAAACATACAGTAGAGGCATTTATGATTGCTACCTCACCAGACGATATTCATGTTGTAGGAACCGATTCTACTAATCAGCAAGATGTAGTACCAGCTTTGCAAGAATATTATGGAACCGATCGCTTAAGTGTTGCACAGGGTGATGCTGAAGATGTTGCTGTATGGTTTACGCAGCAATTTTCTAAAGATTGGATGGATCCACAGCAGCAATCAGCATTTTATAGATGGATGATGGATGGTTACAGGGAGCAGCTTCCACCAACCTTACAAGGTGTTTCAAATCGAGGATATATAACAGCTGAGGTTCGCTTGGCGTCTGCGGCCATAGATGAGGGACAAGATATGAATACTGTTATGCGTCACTATCGTAACGCCTTTGAAGCATTGAATACTCAACTAGATATTGAAGATACCTACAGTGATAATGATCTTATTCATAAACCATCACGTAGAGTTCCTCAGCTATACTTATCATTACGATTAGCCCATGGCATTGATCAAGCAGCAGGATCTAGCGTGAATAGAACGCGCGCCCTACGACGTATTGCAGAATACAGTGCGGATAATCCTGATGTAGATATGGATCTTGCAATGAAGATGTTGCATACATTACGATTTCATAATCCTGACGAGCAAGCCTCTACTGAAGAATCTGTACGAGAATACCTACAGGCTTTACAAGAAATTGTTGATCGATACTAACTATTGGTACCACCACGGGGAATCGAACCCCGGTTACCAGGATGAAAACCTGGTGTCCTAACCACTAGACGATGGCGGCATATGTAGCTTACAGAGTAAGCTCACAAATACTAACGTATGTTCAAAAACTGGTCAAGAGCTAAAGCTCAGGGCTTGGAATGCTTTGTGGAAGCATTTCCTCAATCAGAGTAGATTCACCAGTCCATTGTAATGTAACTGTGGTTGAATCTATTGTTGCAAATCCAATATTGCGTTGTACGTCATGTATTTGATATGACCATACGAATGGCCCCTCATCATTAATATAAAGTAATTCTAAGGGATTATACTCAATGTTCATAGTAGAAAGGATATTGCCTTGTAGCCACGAAGCATCTTGGGTGGACCAATCATTAGCTGGCCAACTTTGTATGTTGATTCCTAAATCATCCGCACAATAATAATATTCATTCCAATAGGGTAGCTGCTTTCGAGTGTGCAATGAATCATATAATTCTGGTGAATAGAGAATTTGAGCAGCTGTAGAAATAGAGTCGCTAAGCCCTACATTAGTATAGCTAGAAACATAACCTGATTCCAGTAAGCATTCATGATTTGCGAGAAATGTAGGATCAATAGTGATAACGAGGTCTTCTGTGTAGTTATCTTGATAAAACCATTCCCCTATAACATCTCCTATAGGATTTGATGCATATACTTCAATAACTGCTGCTATAAGTAATAACGGTATAATAATAATTCCAAAGCGGATGCCAGCTTCGGCAAATACTCTGCGCCGCCGTTTTTTTGGTTCAATAGATGTATGGAAGATAGCTTTTACAACAACCATAACACTTAAGGTATAGGCAAAAAATATTGCGCCTAGTTCAAAAATACCATGAGGAATTAATGATACAAGCGAAGTGCTGAATATGCCTGGGCTCACAGCATCCATGCGGTAGAATAGTGATAAAAATACGCCAACCATTATGCCGTTACTCGTTATTATTAATAAGGGTAATGCAACAGTGAACCCAAGTATGAATACAATGATAGCAACAACAAGATTATTAAAAAATATACGTAGGGTAAGATCTGCGTTCGACTGTACTCCAGAAAGAATATCCTCAAATTTCTCACCAACAAGCTCTAAAATATATACTTTCATATCACCTGGCAACATGGCACCAAGTACGACACTCATGAAAAACAGGCCTACAATAACAATAAATGGGATGCTATATAGTTTAATTGTGCCTCTAAATATTTCTTTGATCATATACTTACGCTATACTATATGTGATGAATCAACAAAAGCTTGCTAAAATTATATCATATAGTTTGGATCCCTCATTAATGTGGCCCTTGTTTGTAATAATGATTCTCGTGGGTACCGGCCTTACAGTGGATCAAATGAAGCAACTATTTGTACCGCTATTTGTATTAGAGCTTGTGGCGCCAGTAGCCTTGTTAGGATACTTTCGGCATATTGGTAAGGTATCGGATTGGGAAATGACTGACGTAAAAGAGCGGCGTGCATTTTTTGTATGGGTAGTACTTCTTCATACAATATCACTGGCGTGTTTATATTTTTGGGGAAATGAGTTGGCGTTTGAAATTCGCTTAAGTATGTGGATACTATCTATTATCGGCACGGCTGTAACATTTGTATGGAAAGTAAGTATTCATTTAGCAGCATTTGCTGCGGTGGTATTTTTATTGAATGTGTTATTTGGCTGGCACTGGTGGCCATTATTTTTATTAATGCCGGTATTAATGTGGGCTCGCATTGTGCGCAAGAAACATACATTTATGCAAACCTTAGTTGGTTCTACATTTACCATATGCATTAGTGCTCTTTTATTATGGATGTTTAACATTCCATTAGTTATATAAAACATGAATATATTATCTATAGAAACATCTTGTGATGAAACAAGCGTTGCACTGCTAACCGATACGGCATTAACACATCTTACCGCATCACAAATTGATGTGCATCGTATAACAGGCGGAATTGTACCGGAGGTGGCAGCTCGTGAACATGTACAAGTGATTACGCCATTAGTTGAAGAGGTTATTACACAAAGTGGCTTAACCCAGAAGGATATCGATCGTATTGCGGTAACATCGGGCCCAGGCTTAATTACATCATTAATGGTAGGGGTGGAAACCGCCCGTACATTGGGATTCACGTGGAACATACCTGTATTCCCTATTAATCATATAGAAGGGCATATTGCTGCTAATTTCTTAGAAAACGATGACATTGAATTTCCAGCTGTTGCCTTAGTAGTTTCGGGTGGACATACAGAGTTATTATATGTTCCGGAGCCAGGAACCTACGAGCTCATTGGGGCCACACGCGATGATGCTGCTGGTGAATGCTTTGATAAATGCGCACGTATTTTGGGATTGCAGTATCCGGGTGGTCCTGAAATTTCTCGTGAAGCTAAAGCTGGAAATGCTCAAGCCTATGATTTTCCTCGTCCCATGATAGATAGTAAGAATTATGATTTCTCTTTTTCTGGTTTGAAAACTGCTGTACTATATTTTCATCGTGATAATCCCAATGCACCTTTAGTCGATGTATGTGCAAGCGCAGAGGCGGCTATTGCGGAGGTGCTAGTATTTAAAACAAAACGAGCAGTAAAAGAGTACAAGGCAAAGTCACTTTTGGTTGGCGGCGGAGTAGCTGCAAATCAATTATTACGAACAAAATTGGCAGAGTTAGACGCATCGCTATATATCCCAGAGCCGGAATACTGCACAGATAACGCAGCCATGATAGCCGCGGCTTGTAAGTTTCATGATGAACCAAATGCTGAGCTTTTCGATTTTAAAGCCGATCCAAATTGGGAATTAACCCCACGCTGATACATTTTGCTATAACAAATATTATGACACACCAAGAACACAATGGAATATATCTTTTACGCTTAATGCCAGGCGAAGAATTAGTTGAAACGCTTACAGCTTTTTGTAAAGAACAAAAATTAACAGGTGGATTTATTAGTGGACTTGGTGCAGTGAGCGAAGTTGAGTTAGCGCACTTTAATGTGCGCACAAAAAAATATTCTACAAAAACATATACGGGTGAATATGAAATTTCCAACATTACTGGAAATATTTCCGCAGAAAAAAATCATCTCCATATTACTATAGGCGATGATACATTTGTTACTTATGCAGGACATTGTAATAAAGCGGTGGCCGACCCGACAATTGAAATAATGATCACACCTTTTTCTGAAACGCATCGTGTAGAGGATGAGTATAGTAGTTTAGATTTACTAGATCTACCGAATTCTTGACATTGGCTAGTATAAAGCCTACTATGTACACACAATAACAAAAGCATTTGAGCTTGGCGTAGTGTTACCAAGTAAGCTGGATATGCGCATGTATATTCCCGGTAGTTCCGTAATCACTAAGAATGAAGTGAATTAAAGGGTGGTACCGTCCTAATTATGGGACCCCTTAGATAAGTCACTTTTTTTATTTTAGAACATGTATATTTAGTAGGCGCATGCCATGGCATACGCCTACGCAAAAATAACAATTATGAAATACACAGACCGCATATTTGGGGAGACAACCATTACCGAGCCAGTGATTCAGGAGATCATGGCATCGGAAGCTATGCAACGCCTAAAGAGGGTGAATCAATATGGTGCGAGTTTTTATCGCTTCTCGCATTTAACCACCAATCGATTTGAGCATTGTGTAGGTGTGTATTTATTATTACGTAAGTTTAACGCCACAGTTGAAGAACAAATTGCTGGTCTATTACACGATGTTCCACATACAGCATTTTCGCATGTAATAGATTTCGTATTTGGCGGTTCACAAGTTGGAACTTTTCATGAAGAGTTTCATAAGGAGGTGGTGATTAATTCAGAAATTCCAGCCATTTTAGAAAAACATGGTTTTTCACTTGAGCACTTGTTGGATAAACATCGTTTTCATTTATTAGAGCGAGATCTTCCTGATATGTGCATGGACCGAGTGGATTATACATTTCGTGATTTGGTTACTGATAATTTACTAACATTGGATGAGGTAAATGAAATGCTTGGTGACATGATACGAGTAGAAGATAATTTAGCATTTGAGCATAAAGAGATGGCTCTTAAATTTGCGTATAAATATAGAGAAGGTGATGAGCGCTTATGGGGGCATCCATTACAGGCTGCGTTGTATCATTTATTTGCTGAAGCAATTAAGATCGCGCTGTTTGAAAATATTATTACGTTTAAAGATTTATTCTCTGTAGATGAAGTTGTGTACGATAAGTTAGCTGAATCTAAGCATCCAAAAATTGTGAAGAATTTAGAGATGGTACAAAGTATTAAAGTGAAAGAGGATCCTACAGATTATGATTTCTTTATCAAAACCAAAGTGCGCGTTATTAATCCATACGTTCTGGTAGAAGATAAGCTTGTACGAGTATCACAACTTGATGATGAGTTCAAAATTAGCAACGAAGCGTATCGCGAAAAACGCCGCAAAGGATTTTATATTAAAATTATTAATTCATAATATGGAATTACCAAAAGCCTATAACTGGAAAGACTACGAAGATGATATTTATCAAGCCTGGGAAGATACTGGATATTTTAATCCTGATAATCTACCAGAAACTCATGTTGAGCCATACAGTATTATTTTGCCACCACCAAATGCTACGGGTACACTCCATTTAGGCCATGCCATGTATGTAATACAAGACATCATGATTCGTCATGCTCGCATGCAAGGTAAGAAAGCATTATGGATTCCTGGAACAGATCATGCGGCAATTGCTACGCAAAGTAAGGTGGAAAGTATCATCATGAAAGAAGAGGGAAAAACTCGTCATGATCTTGGTCGCGAAGAGCTCAATAACCGGATTGATACATTTGTAGAAGGTTCCAAGACAACGATTCGTAATCAGTTACGCAAGATGGGCTTCTCGCTAGATTGGTCTCGTGAGCAATTTACGCTTGATTCTAAACTGATGGAATCTGTGCAAACCATGTTTCAGAAGATGGCGGAAGATGGATTGGTATATAAAGGTGACCGTATTGTGAATTGGGATCCTAAGTTACAAACAACTGTTGCGAATGATGAAATGGAGTACGAAGAAAAAAAGGCGCCATTTTATTATTTTCAATATGGCCCATTTGAAATTGGAACATCACGTCCTGAAACAAAATTTGGAGACAAATATGTAGTGATGCATCCAGATGATAAGCGGTATACAGAGTATAAGCACGGCCAAACATTTGAAGCTGAATGGATTAGCGGGAAAATTACAGCAACCGTTATTAAAGATAAATCTGTAGATCCAGAGTTTGGAAGCGGTGTGATGACAATTACTCCATGGCACGATGTGCTAGATTTTGAAATTGCAGAGCGTCATAATTTAGATAAAGAGCAGATCATTGATCTGGAAGGTAAGTTATTGCCTATCGCTGGTGAATTTGCTGGCATGCCAATTGAAGAGGCGCGTCCTAAGCTGGTTGAGAAATTAAAAGAGAAAGGTCTGCTTACGCGCGTTGATGAAGAGTATGAACATAACGTAAATGTAAATTATCGTGGCGGTGGAGTAATCGAGCCACAAATTATGAAGCAGTGGTTTGTTGCTGTAGATAAACAGGTGATGGATTGGAATGGTAAGAAAATGAGCTTAAAAGAAGTTGCGCTTGATGTCGTAAAAAGTGGTGATATCACTATTGTTCCAGACCGGTTTAATAAAACTTATTTTAGTTGGATGGAAAATTTGCACGATTGGTGTATTAGTAGGCAGCTTTGGTACGGCCATCGCATTCCGGCATGGTATAAGAAGGATGATATTGAAGGTGTAAATCCGGTTGTACAAGTAGATTCCCCTGGAGATGAGTATTATCAAGATGAAGATGTGTTAGATACGTGGTTCTCTTCTGGAATGTGGACATTTTCTACATTAAATTGGATTGAGGATTTTGATTTTGAAACGGGCAAACCAAAGCCAGGAACCGATTTAGAAAAATATCATCCCACCCAAGTATTAGAAACTGGATATGATATTTTATTTTTCTGGGTTGCGCGCATGATATTGATGACCACATATGGAATGAAGCAGATTCCATTTGAAACCGTATACTTACATGGGTTAGTACGAGATCGTGATGGAGCGAAAATGAGTAAATCCAAAGGGAATGGAATTGATCCACTGGAAATGAGCGTGAAGTATGGCACGGATGCTGTACGATTATCACTAGTAATTGGAACATCACCTGGCAATGATCAACGGTTGTTTGAAGAAAAAATTGCCGGCTACAGAAATTTCATCAATAAGATTTGTAATATTGCACGGTTTGTGATGATGCAATTAGATGAAGTGCCAGATACAATGAAGGGCACTAACGGTAATCCATTACCAATAGAGAGTAAAGACCTTGCATTAGCAGATCACTGGATTACTTCACGATTACATACGGTTGTGGAAGAGGTCAATACACACATGCAAGAATATAGGTTTAGCGCTGCTGCAGAATTAGCGTACGAATTTATGTGGCATGAATTTGCAGATTGGTATATTGAAATAAATAAATTTCAACCAAATCCAGCATTGAGTAAAGCAGTATTAGAAACTAGCTTGAAGCTACTGCATCCATTTGTACCATTTATTACAGAGCAATTATGGAAGAGCTTAGGGCACGAGGATAGTTTAATGGTTGCTAAATGGCCAGAAATTAGTGAAACACGAAATGATCAGTTAGAGAAAGATTTCGCTGAGTTACAGGATATCATTACTCAAGTTCGTGATTTACGTGGTCAATATAAAATTAGTTATCAACAAGAATTTAATCTGTACACTTCTAGCGCTATAAGTACTGATGATGCGAAAGTGATTAAAAACATGTGTAAAGTGAAAGTAGTTGAAGGTGAAATGGATGGTAATACAACGGATGTTGTAAATAGCCGCTATAAGTTTCAGGTTCATTTGGGTGATTTGATAAATACCGATGAAGAGAAGCAACGCTTACAAAAGGAGATTGATCAGTTACAAAAATACGTAACCGGTTTAGAGAAAAAACTTGGTAACGAACAATATACCAGTAACGCTCCAGCTGAAGTGGTAGAACGTGATAAGAAAAATCTTATTGAAAAGCAAGAGAGTATTGTAACGTTACAAGAATCACTAAATAAATTAGGATAAAATAATGTCCATCGAGGATGAGCCAAGTGTACTAGTTGATAAACTATTTGAAGCTAAAGATCCGAGAACGGAAATATTATCATTTCAGGAAGGGTTTCAGGAGGTGCTACGGCTTATTGGCGAGCGTATTAATGATGATGAGCAGCCAGTAGTAATGATATATGGTTTACCAAATTCAGGAAAAAGTGAATTGGTTGAAATGATGATGCGGGCGCTAGATACAAAAGGTATTAATTATGATTGGCGTGATCGTGGGCAGTATGAACCGGGCGGATTTGATTATCGGGGTGTTACAGGGGTAATTATTAGGCAGCAACCATCACATTATACCCCTATGGATAGAGATGTTTTCACAGAAAATGATAGTCCACGTAAGCCAGCGCCAAATGTGTATGTTGTAATCTATAATCCAAAAATGGAATCAACCAATTATCCATCACAAGAAATAATTGAGGATGTTGATGTAGTGATTAGTAATTCGGGTAGCCATACGAAGTAGAGATGTGCCATGGCGCGTCTCTACTTTTGCGTTAATCGATAATCGCAACACGCAATACTTCGGAAACAGAAGTGCGGCCTTCTAGAGCTTTAAGAATTCCATCTTGTCCCATGGTAAGCATACCAGTTTTATGGGTAATGTCCTTCATTTGATATTCTGATACATTACCGGATAGTGTAAGTGCTTCAATATCTCGATTTTTGGTGAATACTTCATAAATACCAACGCGGCCTTTATATCCAATATCGTTACATTGACTACAACCTTTTGGTTCAAAAAATTTCATTGTGGTAGTGTCAGGTTTCTCTTCCCCAGAATTTTCAGGAATATCATTAATAAGTTTTTTCACTCGCTCCAGAGTTTCCATATCAAGCGTAGCTTCAGTTTTACAGTGCTCGCAGAGTTTACGTACTAACCGTTGACCAATTACCGCATTAATAGCAGGAGCAAGTAGAAATGGCGGAATTCCCATCGATAAGAATCGAGGAATTGCGCCAGCGGCATCATTTGTGTGAATTGTGGAAAGTACTAAGTGACCAGTAAGCGCAGCTTGTACAGCAGTTTCACCTGTTTCCATATCACGAATTTCACCAACCATGATAACATCTGGATCCTGACGTAAGATCGCGCGCAAACCTTTTCCAAAGGTATAATCTTTTGAATGATCAATTTGTGATTGTGCGATACCAGGCAAGCGATACTCAATTGGATTTTCAAGAGTAATAATTTTTGTATCGGGACTATTCAATTTATTTAATATCGCATACAGTGTTGTTGTTTTACCAGATCCAGTAGGGCCAGTAGTAACAATCATTCCTTGTGGTTTATCAATTTCATGTTTTAAGCGTTGGAATACTGAATCACGAAAACCAAGCTGTTCAAAACTTAAACCAACTGAGGAAGATTTTAACAAACGCATTACAACCGATTCACCCCATGCCGTTGGCATAGTAGAAACACGAATATCCATTTTGTCATCATCCATTTCAATAGTGATGCGGCCATCTTGCGGTACACTATTGATATTAATTTTCAAACCGGAAATACTTTTGATACGAGCAATTAAGCGTGGCCATATTGATTTAGGTACGCGGGCGGCAATTTGTAGTAAACCATCAACGCGATAACGTATCACAACTTCTTTTTCCTCTGCCTCAATATGAATATCTGAAGAGCTCATATTAAGAGCCATAGAAATAATTATTGTAAACGCCTCTGTCATGTTTACCTCTTGCAGCCGTTTTTCCATGTCTGAAAAATTTTGCAGTTCCTTTTGAAATCGATCAAGATCTTCTTTGGTTAATTTTACATCACGCTGTATTTCTTTTACCTGTGCAATATTTTTGTACAGCTTTAAAGCCATTTCGAAACTGTGTTCGGAAATTAAGTACAAGGTAATTTTTGTAGTTGTATATGTTTTTTGTAGATCGGCAATTATTTCATTTACAATAGGTAGATCTGGCCTTACTACGCCGATCCGGAGTTGGTTTTCAATTTTGAAAAACGGAATCAACATAGCTTCTTTTGCCTTCTCTTCCGGTACAATTCCTAATACCTCAGGGCCAATAGGAAAGCCTTGTAGAGCAATATATTCATAACCTAACTGTTGAGCAGCTCTCATGGTAAGCTGTTCTCTTTTTGCAAGATCCATCTCCTCCATTTTTTCCCGTAGCTTTACCGTAGGATCATCTTCATCTATATGAGGAGCATTTCCACCTGGATCCACAGGCGTAGCTTGCGCTGTATCATCTTGCCCAGCTGCAGCTTGTTGTTTAGCTTGTTGACGCTGTGTATTAAGGTTTATCAGGTCTTCAATGCGTTGAATCATGCATGCAGTATAGCATACAATGCAATTATTTTTTAATAACGGCGCGTAGTTTTTCGTGTAAGGTATTTTGGGCTAATTCCGCAGGTGCATTACCGAGTGTGAGATAGGTAAAATTTTCAGATCCATCGGCATGCCAATCTTTAAATACATCAAAGGCGTTGATGTAGGGAGCGGTGTATACAATAGCATGAGTGTTTCTTACACCATGCTCATTAATGAGCTCGTAGACAATATAGACATTTTCGGCATCAGGAGTATTTACGATAAGTTCATCAATAACCCGTTCAAGATCAAGGGCATTCGTTTGGGTTTCCGTAAAATCTTCTGCTCGTAACACAGACCATACAATTTTATGATCAGGATCGGCTTGGAGTTTAGCGAGCGCCCGACCCCATAACTGGAGCGACGAGATTGATTTGGTTTGATACAAATTCTGTACAATTTCTTCCCGGCGAGCGCCAGAAGAAATTAAATGGCTAGCAATGGCTAGTGAGCGAGGGGTGACGGTATTGGATTTAAATGACTTAGTTTTTGAAATAATACCTGTAAGGAGATTGGTTGCAATATATTCATCTAGGAGATTTCTTTCAATATGATCAAGTAGTTCATAGATAATTTCTGAAATGCTGGTTGCTGTTACGTTCACATGGTTTATTTGTCCAAAATGTTCATTACCTGGATGGTGATCTAAGTTTACAATTGGTGTGTGATGAAAGAATTCCGCATTATTTTCGAACACTTTACCTAGGCTTTCTAAGTCGCGTGCATCAATAGTGATAATTAAATCAAAGGCATAATCTGTAGATGAGGTTGCAACATCGCGAGCCTCAAGATAACCATCCTTTGGCGTTACGTAAATATTTAACTTACCATTTTCAATAGTATAGTTGAGTTCATCAACCGGAGTTCGTGAAACATCAACGGAAATAACAAATTTACGCAAAGCTGTAAGATCATGTTCAATCTCATTACTTTTTGGAAGAAATTTATGATTATCGGGTAATGCAAATCCGGCAGCAACCACCTTGGCATTCTTACCAAGTTTTTGCAGCATATGATACATACCTAATCCAGAGGCAATTGCATCTGTACTAGGGTGATTTGGGAGACACACCAAAATATTCTGGTGTTGCTCCAACATGTTCTTGATTTGTTGTTCAATAGCTAAACTCATCTGAGCATGCACTTAGATCTTTAATGTACTGTGTATTCCCTTAAGCCCTATTCCCATGGAGATCAAAAGAATAGAGTAGATTATCAATCATCCGGAATGCTGTCAAGTTCCGCCTAAGGCTAGCTATTTAATTTGCTAATACTAGGCTTTTATATATGAACATGCTATATTTTCCTGGATATATATTAATAATAGATTATGAAGCTATTAAAGGAGAAATCACGTGGAATCATATTTGTTATCACTTCTGTGGTTGCTGCAGTGGCGCTTATATTACCACCGCCAGATGGTTTAACTATCGCAGGGTATAGGGCGCTTATTGTATTTGGCATATGCGGAGTATTCTGGGTGGCGCACGTATTGCCATTGGCCATTACTTCTTTACTAGCAATGGTGTTATTACCAGTATTCGGAGTACTTGATACAGCTACAACCTATAGTTTATTTGGAAATAAGGCAGTATTTTTTATCATCGGTGCCCTTATTCTTTCAACCGGAATTGTGCAGTCTGGATTATCAGAACGCATTGCAATTTATGTACTGCGGCGAGCAGATGGTAACCCGCGGCGTATATTACGAGGTGTGTATGCGCTGGCATTAGTTGCTTCGTTTATTATGCCAATTCATGCAGTGGCTGCAATGTTGTTGCCAATCCTCATTCGTATTACACGCTGGCTAGAACTAACACCACGTAAATCGCAATTTGGAAAAGCTTTAATGTTCTCATTAGTATGGGGAAGTTTAAGTGGTGGCGTTGCAACATTTCTAGGTGGCGGAAGAAATATTTTAGCGGTTACCATGCTAGAAGAATCCACTAGTGTAACAATTGGATTCATGGAATGGATTATTGCTATTATGCCTATTAGTATCTTGATTGGAATAATTGGTTATATATTAATACATACATTATTCAATATTGATGTTGAACATACAGAAAAGTTACAGGAGGAATTAGAAAAGAGTCATAAAAAAATTGGGAAGCTGCAAGATGCTGAAAAGAAAATGTTAGTAATTGTTGCAGCAACTATTACAGCCTGGGTATTTTTTAGTGATGTAATTGGTTTGGCTAATATTGCATTGCTCGCTGTGGTGGTGTTATTTATGTCTCGTGTGGTGGAATGGAAAGATGCTGAAAAGCACGTGCATTGGGGGGTTGTACTAATGTACGGCGGTGCAATTGCCTTAGGTGTGGCTATGGAGCAATCTGGAGCTGCGCTATATATTACGCAGAATATTATTGATATATTACCGGTGCAGCCATGGATAATATTAATTAGCCTGATGGTGGTAACGCTGCTCCTTACAGAACTTATTTCTAATTCGGCAGTGGTAGCAATGATGATGCCGGTTGGTTTAAGTTTGGCGTTGAGTTATGGGATTCATCCAATTGCCATTACGTATGTAATTGCTGTGGCAGCTGGGTTTGCGTTCATGCTACCAATGGGGAGTCCATCTAATGCGTTGGCTTATGAAACGCGGTTTTTCAATATGAAAGAAAGTATTCGGTATGGTGGCTTAATGAATATTGTGGCGCTTGGTGGTTTAATACTTGGTATGCTGGTATGGTGGCCAATATTGGGAATTACTGTTATTGCGTAAAATATTTTAGTGCTGTATACTCTGCAGACACCTGATTTGATCTTTTTAGAAAAATACATATTCTTCGGAAATTGAGGTAACCATACACATGGAATTCCTCATGCTGACCCGCAACTGTAATGTCCGCTAATAATAATTAGTGGAACAAGCCAGGCCCAGTTGAATATGAATACTCTCCTCGTGGTTTTGGGAAAAAGTTTTGTAATGACAGCATAATATGTTGTCTGGTATATAAATCTTTTTATTCTTCCGGCTTTGAGGCCGGTTTTTTGATTCTATGAATCAATCAGCCTCTGGCTTATAACCACCATCGGTGCATGTAGCAATAATTGCTATATACAGAGGTGGTGGTGCTCCTCAAACAACAATCCCTCATAACGTGAGCAATCGCGTTACATCTGAAACCCGTTGCCTACCGGAGGTGGTAGAGCAACACACTGGAGGTGCCTGTGGCACGATTCATTCTTTCTCGACGAGAAGCTGGCAAGGCCGGCTTTCTCGCTCTCCTGGCGCTTTGCCTTCCCGGCTGCGTCAACAACTACGGCCGTGAAGACGACAGCGGTTCCAGCCTCAGCCCGGATCGGCTCAACAGCACGGTGGGCCTGGAGGTTCTCACCGGCGTGCTGACGGCCGGCCACGTCGGCCAGACCTTCGCCGAGGCCTTCACGACCTTCGCCTTCGACCAGCGGGCCACGCTGCCTGAGGGCTCCATGGCGGACCGCGGTCGCTACGAGGTCTACCTCACCAACGGTGAGCGGATCATCGACCTGACGGACGAGTCGACCGCGGCGATGATGGTCATTCCGGCGGACGCTGTCGGCTGGACCATTGTGTTCGCCCGCGCGAAGCACGCTACGGACTACGGAAGTTTCGGCATCGCCGTCGGCAACGATGGTGATACCCCGGAGCTGCTCCTGCCAACCGACATCCCGGTGACTGCTGAGGACATGGAGTTCCTCATCCTGTCCGGCGGCACCTGGTACCGGTCGGACGAGGGCCTGCCCTGGGATACGGAGCTCGCCCGCGGCGAGGAGATCCTCTTCTACCCCCGTGAGGGAGCGCAGCTCCTGGCTGCCTGAAGGATCCCCGACCACTAGCAGGATCACCACCACCTCACCTGCTTTTATATTGATGGTTGAGCGTTTTTAGTATGTGTGAAAACGTTTTTATGTTAAAAATCATATCTTGACAAAGTACTATAAAAATGTTACCATTCATTGTTTTTGATATACTAATGTCTAATGGGAATTGAACTAATACAACAAAATCATCCTAAATCTCAGGATGCAGAGAATGTGTCTAGACAACAAGAAGGCATAGCAATTGCTTTTCCAGAAGAAGTTGAGCGCGCGCAAGTAGCTTTAAATAGTAAGGAAGTGCCAGAGCCTGAATCTTTTTCTACTATAGATAAAACTACCTTAGATATAGCACGTAGAGATTTGCATCATGCGTGCGAATTACTATTTAGCAATTCGTCGGAAGCTAGTGTAAATATAGATAATCATCTGCAAGCAGAGCGGGTATTAAATGGTTTAGAGCTACCAATAAAAAATCGTGTAGTAATAATTGGAGAGCCTATTGCTCGTGGTGGGTACGGAGCTGTATTTAATGCTGAAATTGTAAGTCGAGACGGACAACGTGAACCATGTGCTATTAAATTTTCCAGAGTGTATGATCGTACTATGCAATATGCTTATGAAGATAATACTCCTCAAGAAGATGTGTACGCGCAAAATGCACGACAACTCATTCGGGAGGCAGCAATATTACGCGAGATGACTCGATGTTATTCCGACTCATCTGCTTTTCCACAATATATTGATGCGCAATTTGTTCCAAATCCAGATAATACAGATTTACGAGTTGCGGTATTGGTAATGGAGAATGTAGAGGGTATGAACTTGCACGATGTTATTGATCATGAAATGGATTTACGGAAGGATCCTGAAGCAGTATACGAAATCTCAATAGAGATATGTAATGCACTGCAAGCATTGCATGAAGCAGGTTTTGCGCATTCCGATATTAAACCAAGTAACATATGCCTTCGATTTTCTGATGGAATAGTGAAGGTATTAGATTTTGGATTAGCATCATATTTAGGAGGGCAGAAAAATGATGAGGACGATGCAGTAGTATACAAACTTAATATTGATGGCTTAAATGGAGGGACAAGAGGTTATCAACCTAGTAAAGATATCGAGCCTTCTATTCAGCGAGATATATATTCAATCGGGCGCACGATGCAAGCAATGTTATTTGGAAATATGGAAATATATACATCAAATCTCATGCAAGATATTGTTGATAAGGGAGGGTTATCTCCAGAACTAAGAGAATTATATGAGATGACGTTACGCATGACTGATGAAAATTCGGAAATGCGCCCATCATTAGCAGAGGTAATAGAAAAAGTGCAAGAATTATGGCAGCCAATAAAAGATGCTAAAGAATTAGAAAAACAGAAGAGACCTTCCTTGGGATTTATTGATATAGTGGAATGATATTATGGGAGTAGAAAAACGATATAGCAAACAATTATTTCAAGAAGCTTCTGTTGAACCACAACAGCAAGAAGGCTTCGCTGATGCGCGTGAAGATGAGCTAGCTCGCGCCGCCGCCGCTTTTGAACAAAGTGAAGCGCCAATGGATTTAGCAGCTGTGCAAGATCTTATTCGCGAACATGATGAGCGTGTTCAACCTGCCGAAGAAAAAGTTGCGCCAGGATTCATGAAATATCTTACACGAGCATGGGAATACCTGCGTGGTGTATTAAAAGTGGAGCAAGCCACAATTACCGATAATGGCGAAAAAGTACTACGCGGTTTTGAAGAAGTTGGTGACGGCAAAGATGCTCGCAGAAAGTTATTTCATCTCGCAGAAAAATTATTTAGTGACGATATAGGAGAGATTCGATATGCAGAAGAATTCTTACCCGGTGAAGTGCTTCATGTGCACAATAATGAGTATGTGGTTAAAGAGATTTTGGGGAGAGGTGGATACGGAGTAGCGTTGCTCGTTGAAGATGGATTCAAAGATGCTGGTGAGCATCCGCAGCAGAGTGTGATAAAAGTTAGTGCGCCATTTCCACGTGGGGCGATGTTTTTTGATCCCGCTTTAGCATTTGATGAAGATGACCTTTCCAAGATGAAGGGTAAGGCATTTCGCGCCCGGAAAATGATTTCAGAAATAGGAGCGCTACATAAATTAACCCGTGCAGAAATACGTAGGAAAAATGCAATGCTTGATGCGAATGATCCTGCGCGCAAAGAAATCGCACGTTCTGAAGATAATAATCCACCAGTATCAATTTTGTATGAAGCAGAATTAGTACCGCATCCCGACAATCGGGATAGTCGTATTGCTCTTTCTGTGATGGAGTATATACAGGGTGATGATTTATTAGGACATATTAAGAATGAAGGCTTGGATCGTGGTGGAAATGAATTTGTATATAGTACAGCCATACAGTTGCTAGAAGGTTTACAGTGGATGCACAAAAAAGGAGTGCTACATCTTGATATTAAGCCGGAGAATATTCGTATATTACCAAATGGTAAGGTTATTTATATCGATATGGGATTAGCAGTAGATGTTGATAGGGCAGAACAACAAAAAGATGTTGCGAACGTAAGCTACGCACAAGAAGTAGATAAAAGGGTCTATGGTACTCCTGGATATGTTGTTACAGGTGATCCGATGGGTCCTGCCCGAGATGTCTATGCCCTAGGGCAAACCATCGCTGATTTAATATATGGGAGGGATGGTAAAAATAGCGATCAAATGATTTACATGTTTAAAGAACTATCATCAGAATTACAACGAGTGGCGCGAGCATCGCAGCGTATGCGTAATAGTGATCCTAAGTCCCGAATTACTATAGAGCAGGCTTTGGCACATATCCAAGATAACGACCCGCTTCCAGACGTGTAGAAACATAATTCAAGTAATAATCTATTTGCGTGTATTGGAGGATATGGTATTGCGTATCTGTTTTTTACGAACGCGCAATGTCAGTCATAAGAAGAGCATACATACTCACTGCATATAGGGTAATGACAACAAGTCCCCAACGTGGAAGTCCAACCACTACGAATAGTACGATCCATAAGCGTCCAGGAAAAATGCGCAAGGGTGAGCCAGCTAATTTGTTTAATAGTAATACTAATCCAAATAGGTTTAAACCAATTATCCATAATGGTTCTTCTAGCCAAATAACAAGCACACTGTAAGTGAGGAGTGAGAGCGTGAGATCTACCGCAAAATCTAATTTCTTACCTTGTGGAGTAATCTGATTTGTTATACGTGCTACATTACCATCGATGCCATCAATAATTGTGCTGATAACAATACCTATCACAAAATACCAGTAGTTTACGAATAATAAGCCTAAACTTACGAGGCCAATAAGTAGGCCGATAATACTAACGCCATACGGGTTTACACCAAGCCGAACGCACATTTTGGCAGCTGGAGTAAATAGCCTATCTTTATATTTGCGAATATTTTGATGTACAGAACTATCGCGTTGTATAAGAGTAAGTAGTGATTTCATATGTAACAGTATTTAGTGAATTGTAACATATGTTTAAAATAATATTGACACCTGATATTTTTCATGTAAGATTGTACTCCCCCTCAAGTCTAACTTTGGACAAGACTTGAGACAACACAGGAGGATCCCATGTCCAACCCCCCTCTGTCCCGCGAGGACATCACCAACTTCCTCGCTGAGTGCAGCGCATTCAGCAGCCTCGATCACTCGCAGCGGCTGGCTCTCGCCCGCGCCGCCGAGCTCAGCGAGATCGATCCCGGCGAACCCGTTTTCCAGCGGGACGATCCGGCCACCCACGTCTTCGTGGTCGTGAGCGGCGTCGTGGAGGCCCGCGCGACCGTGTCCCCCCGCTACCTGCGCGGTCAGATCTTCGGAGAGCTGGACGCGATCCGCGATCCGGAGAAGGGCCCCTTCGTGCGCCGCGCTGCCGTGGTCGCTCTCGACAGCGGAGCGACTCTGGTCGCCTTCCCCTTCGACGCCATCTACGCGCTCCGGCGCGAGCTGGCGGCGCACTGGTACGAGGTAGTCGTGGCGCACTACCTGCACCTGAACCAGATCGTCCCCGGGGGCGCCAACCGCGCCTTCAAGGCCGAGGTCGAGATGTCCGACGAGGAGTAGGGTATCTGCTCTGCGCTGAGAGACATGGGACGGACGGTGGCATCCTAGATGCCCCGTCCGAACCGTTCTTATGCATAGCAACAAGTTAAGATAGTGATTGCTATATATAAGAATGAGAATGCAGTGATGTATATTTGGTGATACTATAAAATAGAGATATAGTGAGCATATGAAAAAGCATGTACTACATATATTACTATGTATAATTACTGGCATTATTGCGCCAGCTATAACCTTGGGAGAGGCTACGGATTTTCCAAGTATTTCAAGCACCTCAACAAACAGTATTTCCGTTACAAGTAAACAAGCATATGAAGCTACTATTGCTATTTATGGTGAAAATTTTGGGTACTTGCTAAATGAAGATGTATATGTGCAAATTGGTCCATTGCAATCATCTAGTGTTTCTGGAAATGCTGAAGCCATGAATGTGACTTTCCCAATCAACTATGCAGAAATTACTAATCGCAAAAGATCATATCCTGTAGAAATAATTTTAGAAAATGAATCCGGCGAAGAGGTGATAGCTCAGTCTTCCCATACAGTGCGCATATTTAATCCCTATCAAGGAAAGTATCGTAAACGTAAAACTCGTCGCTTCTTAAAGCGTACGCCGCATAAGCGCAGACCAAATAAACGTACTGTTGGATTAAATGTGCACTGGGCGCTTGGTAGTGATACAACTCTTGATGATAGCTATGAATATAAATTACGCAGCACAAATACTAAATGGGCACGAGAACATATTAGCTATAAATTAATCATGGGAGATGATAGCGATGCCTGGCTTAAGCGCTACGATGAAATTATGCTAAAGTATGATGAGCAGGATATACGGGTAGTGGGTATGTTGGCATACGGTTCGGCTGATGATGAGTTTAGTCCGCCATCTAAGAAAGAATGGAAAAATTTTGTACGCAAAGTGGTACGGCGTTATCGAAATTATGTAGATGCTTGGGAAATTTGGAATGAGCCAGATAGTTCTACATATCTTTCAAATAATAATTGGAAAACCTATAAACCACTGTTGCGCACAGGGTCGCAAATGATTCGAGAGTATGATTCTAGTGCCATTATATTAAATGGTGCAATAGCAGACATCGCTAATACATCATATATTAACAGGCTGTATAGGTATGGTGATAATTATTTTGATGAACTAAATGTGCACGTATATTATTGCGATCGTTATCGCGATGGCGATACATCACTAACTAGTTTGCAATCGGATTGGGAGCAATTAATTGATGTTACAGAAAAGTATCGTAAGAATGAAAAGATTTGGATAACAGAATTAGGTTGTTCAACAGGATTATCTGGAGCTGATGATAAGCTGGTGCGGAATTATCTAAAGAAGTCCACTCAGACATTACTAAAATACAAAGAAACGCGACCAATTTTTCTCTACACCTTTCGCGACCGGCCATATTTAGATTCCTATGAAGCAGAATTTGGCTTGCTTGAGGAAGATTTATCCAACAAGCCAGCGTGGCGTTGGTATAAACAACTACGAGTTCGGTAAGGGGGTGGTTTGTAAGAAGTATTGACAAACCACATATTTTTTAGTATACTTCTTGGTTAATTTTAGTTACACTATATCTATGTCAGAACCACGTAGAGTTCCACAATTTGATCGAAAGACGAGCGATCCTATCAACGCTTCACTTACCGCGGAACAACGAGATAAAAAGCTTCAGGGTATATCTCTCATTGATGATAAGATTCGCCGCTTAGATATTCGTATGGGTGAATTTGATCCACCACAGTATTTACGCGATCGGGTAAATCAATTACATCATTTACAGGAGGTTATTCATAGTTTCACAAATAATACACTTTCGGAATTGATGGCCGTAGGAGATATGTTACGTAGAGTTGATGAAACCACTCATCTTCTGCAGGAGGCTATTGATAAGGCGATAGCAGAAGGTAGGCGCGTTGAAGAATCAGAGCAAATTACCGACGTAGTAGAAATTGAAACCGAAGATGACTTTGAGGCTGAAATTGAAACTGAAGAGTCCGTAGTAGTACATGCAGATCCATACGCTGCCGATAGTGTACAAACTATTCCAGAGTCAACTGTTGATGTAGCGGCAGCGGATTTTGATGCCACCTTAGAAGATGCGGAGGTAATAGTGCATCCAGAAGATGTAGCAGCTGCGCAGTATGAAGAGGGTAGATTATTAAATACACCGGAACGGTTATTCGACGAATTGCAATTAGCTTTCCGGCATGGAGACGGTACAGTGAATCCAATGCAGGCCGAGTTAGATGTATTAATGCGCAAATACGCAGCTGTTGCTGACATAGAAGATCGCCAAGGGCAGTTGGTGCGTGCTGATGTGTTGAAGGAATTGCAGAATTTGAGAGTCCGGTATATTAATGAGCGCGTATTGTTTGAAGCTGATACAGTAGAAGTGCCAGAGGAAGCTAAATTAGATCTACCAATAGATTACGCAGAAGATCCTACAGAGGTGCCAGAACCAGCTCCTGGTGTTTTTCCTGCAGCAGAAGTACAATCACCCGAAACTCCTATTGTAGCCGCAGAATTAGCTACTGCAGTAATGGCAGCTGTTGAGGCTGAAGCGCCGCGCAGTGAAATGGAGCGTCAATTTTCTAAACTGGTTGATAAAGAGCAATCATTGCGTGAGGAAATTCAAGGAGCGATCGGGCAGCGACTTATTAGCTTAGAAGGGAATTTACGTAGCTTACGATCACATATCGATCGTTATCTCGATAATCGAGAAACTCTTAATACAGTATTAGCTGGTCCGGCGGGTAGGCATGCAGAAGAGCAATATGTTGCTAGCACGTTAGCGTATCGTACAGATCAACGAAAGCGTTCAACACTAGCCCAGCGTGAAGAGCGTAAACGACAATTCCGAGTAGTGCCAGATATTGGTGAACAACCAGCTCAGCCAGCTCAAGTAGAGGCCGATGTGCCGCGTAGTGAGGCTCGTATGGGATTATCTGAGACTCGTATGCAATTGCAAGATATTTTCAAGCAACTTGCAAGTATACGTGAAGAATTTTCAAGTGAATTGCAGTATGAAGATCTCCGACGATCATGGGTTCGTTTGAATGCTGAGCGTGAGAATCTTGATAAAATTAAAAATACACCAGAGTTTGAATCCGGTGTTGCAGAATTAGCCAAAGAAGTAGAGGAGCTCATTGCAAACGTTAAAGTACGCAAATTAAATCCAGAGTCTACACAGGTTGCTGCCCCCGTGGCTTCATATGAACAACAAGTTGCTAGGCAACAAGCTGCGGAACCTATACAGCAAGCGATGCGAAGTATAGAGCAGCATTTCGCTACTCGGCCAAGTATATTTGGTAGAGCTAACTGGATGAAAGAAGCTAGAAAAGTTGCTGCGCAATTACGGCGTGAGAGCGCTGGAAATGAAACAGCTGTATATCAATTTTGGCTACAGCAAGTGCGGGAGCTAGATCGAAATCGTCCATTGATTATTCGAGGGGTATGGCGTGAACAATTGCAATTGGCGCAAAGAGAGCGTAAACATTATTTGCCAGCTGTTAAAGCAGCGCAGCAACAAGCAGCTGCTTAACGATTAGCTAATGTTTGAATAACCTCTTCATCAGAGGTTTGTAAGAACGTATCATAAAACTGACCAACCGCTGCAAAGTTCATGGGTTGGTGCAGACATATCATTTCATCCACTTGCGGAGTGAGTCGTTCTATCGTATCAGAGGCACCAACTGGAACTGCTATAACAATCCGTTTAGCATTCTTATGGCGAGCTGAAGCAATAGCGGCCTCCATTGTGTATCCGGTGGCGATACCGTCATCTACAATAATGGCGGTTGTATCGGTAAGATCTAATGATGGTGTATCACCGCGAAATATTTGCAGTCGGCGTTGAGCCTCGGTACGTTCTTCCTCAATAACACTATCGATATATGATTGATCAATAGCACCTGTTACAGTGGCATTAAGAATTGGCTCACCATCTTCAGTGATGGCCCCAATAGCGTATTCTTCATTAAACGGCGCTCCTAGTTTTCTGGGAACAACAATATCTAGTGGTAAATGTAGGGCCTTGGCAATAACGCTAGCCATCGGCACTCCGCCCCGTGGTAGCCCAATAATAATTGTATTTACAGCTTTGGAGTAATGATTCAAAGCTTTAATGAGTTGTTGTCGAGACCGTTTCATTTTGGGCGCGTAAAAAGTCGTTTTCTCTGCTATGATTAGCTTCAAATACATTGTTTAACCTGTTAAGAAGCTAATTATGATAAAAAAAACGAAACAATCCTTATTGTCCAAAGTGCGCTAATCCA
>JAJRVJ010000014.1 GCA_024277435.1 Patescibacteria group bacterium
AACCTTTTACCGATTGCAGTGATCCATTCAGGCATCTGAATGGAAAATGTTCCATGGAACTGAGTATGAAAAAACAGGCTACATGGTCTGAGGTATTAGATTTAATCTATTAAAAAACGCGCCAGATATGGAACGGTGACTTGAATGAATAGTAATCTTTGGTACCGCTATTAGTAGGTGTTTCGAAGATATCTTTGTACGGACCAGCCTCATCGGTAGTATAATCATGATTACCAATTGATCCATAGAAGGGTGATTCAGCAATAATGGATCCGTAGACAGGGAAAAATCGTTCTTCGTAATTGGCTTGGGTGCCGCTATAATAGGCGATGTCTCCGGTATGGGTAATGATGTCTGGTCGCCAAGCTTTTATCTGTAAAGCTACTTGTAGAGCTTCCTCATTAAGTAATCCTGAGTCACCAACGGCCACTAAGCGTAATGAGTCATTTTTACGAATTTTCTTTTGTGTACGAAACGTATTTGTTCGTGTATAACGAGCATCATCTTTACTAAAATAATATTCGTAGGTTTGCCCACGCTTTAAGTTACTAATTCGAAAGTTATGCATAGTACCTGCATCGCCAGTTACTGTTTTCCATTTTTTTCCAACACGCTTATAGTGCAGCGTAAGCTCGGCAGACTCATCGGTTACTATAATAATAGTGGCGGCCTTTTTTGTTACACGTTGCAGATATGGGCCATAGGTAATGCCGGAATTGTACCCAGTAGCTTGAACTGTAAGTAGTGGAGCCAGCAGAAATGATGCGGCTAGCACTATAATGGAGAGAGTGCGCTTGATGGACATAATATAAATATGATAATAATTGATGAGTCTAGTATAACAGCTTGCCGGTAGAATATGAATGTATTACTATACATGTATGAATGTATATATGAAACGATTTATCATTACGTTTACGTTAGCGAGCTTACCGCTTATAGCTGCTGGATGCATTAACGTTAATCTCGATCAAACAATTGAAAAGGATGGTAGTAGTGCTGTTACTATCGAGAACGATCTTAGCCAACTAGCGAGCTTAGGTGATTTAGATGATTCTAGCTTTGGCGCAGCAGAAGGTTTGCCAGCTAGCGACAAAATATCAGAGTTTACAGAAAATATTAGCACAGCTTGTGATGATTTTGATTCTGAAACAGCACTAGAGCGCCCAGTATGTGAAGTGCGTGATAACGTTGTGACAATGTCAGGAAATATTCAGTTAAGTGAAGAGGTGTTCGAAGTAAAGAAATCTATTCCCTATACAACATATCGTTATGATTTAAAAAATGCCTTTTCCTTATTAAGGGAAACTGGAGGGGATCAAGCGGAGCAGTTAGATAGAGATGGTATTAAAGAAATGAAAGCCGGGGCAGACCTTATTGGTATGAAAATGACATACAGCCTTACTATGCCAGCAGAAATTTCATCAGCTGATGTAGGCGATATTAATGGCACTCAACTTGAAGTAGATATCTTTGACTTAGTAGATGATGAAGGCTTGTATGTTGAAGCACAGGATCTAAACTGGTCTTGGATTATTATGCTTACACTTATTCTACTGTTCGGATTTGTAATATTTGTAGTAGTGGTAGTACTTGTTATTCGCAGCAAAATGAAAAAGCGCAAAGCTGCTAAACAACAATCAGCTGCAGTAACACCAGAATCTACAGAGCAAAAAACTGATTCTACTCCACCGCCAGCGCCCTCAAAAGAATAAACTAGTTTTTCATCTTGGTTAATATTTCACGCAAGTGTTGGCTATTTTCTTTTGATAGGGGAGATATTACGTTGGCGGTTTGGCCGCGGGTTTCAATAATAATGCTATCCCACATGATACCGGAGTGAAAATTATATCCTGCAATTTTCTTCCACGGTATTTCTTCTTCAGCTTGGCTTAATCCCATAAAGCCGGGCGTGGTAATGACAATTTTTTCTGGGCTCATGTTTATTTTTTGTGTGAGAAATCTACCTTTCTTAATAAACGTACCAAATTGATCGGCCTCTACCAAGAATGGTTTAAATTCGTAAATTGGAGCAGCATTCATGAATGCATGTTGGCAATAGCGGCAGGTGCTAGCTTGTTCGGGTACACGTTCGGTACATTGCGGACAATCTTTTCCTTGCATGAAGCGGCTGCATGATGCACACACAGTAGCTTGCTGATTGTTTGTTGTGAAACAAAATGGACATTGCATATATACAGTATACACTATTGCTTAAAAGAGTTGATCATGATACTCTAAGCCCTGCTTTTATGCACCCAAAAGCACCTGGAGAGGTGGCCGAGTGGTTGAAGGCGCAACCTTGGAAAGGTTGTATGCGAGTAATCGTATCGAGGGTTCGAATCCCTTCCTCTCCTCCAATTTTGAATTTTTGTAAAATCATAAGAGGTTGTCTCGGCGCGTTGCGCCTCGGAATGGTATTTTTCCGCTATAATCCAAGCTTTTTGAAGTCCAAGATAAGCGTGCGGTCGGCAATGCGGAAGTTCACAGAGCAAATCTCTGGCAAAATGAAATTTTGCAAACCAATCTTTTTTCTTTCGCCTTTGGCGAAAGGTTGAGCGTATTTTTCTTTGATTGCCCAAAAACTAATTTTAAAGCAATATGGACAATCAAAATACTATGTTGATAATCTTTCGGAAAATATACGGAGGGATATTTGCCAGAAATTAAGAAATAGAATACTACAATCTGGACGCTATTATTTCAGTTGGTTATCGCGTTAATTCCAAACGGCTACGCAATTCCGCATCTGGGCAACCAAAACCCTCAAACAACATATTCTTGAAGGTTACACCATCAACAAAAAACGCATCGGGCAAAATTACGAAAAGTTTATGTGGGCAGTGGCGGATGTGAAAGCGCACTGTAGCCGGTTGATATCTTTGCACAATATGGAATAGATATTGTAAAATATAATAATGCCAGATCTAAAATCCGAATCTAATTTTGTTAGCCCAGACACAGTACCGGAACGTTTAGAAGGTGATCGCGTTGAACAATCTCCGCGCGAGGAGGATTTTGATTCTGTCCGAGTGCAACAGCAACAAAGAATAGCAACTATTAAAGCATTGTGCCGGCAAGTACGTGAAATATATACATTAGTAAACCAAGAGCAATCTACACGTCAAGAACCCTTGGAAGAAGGTATAGACCTTGAACGAGATGATATTGTGGCTAGTATTGATGTTCAGCGTACTGTAGTAACATCATTACATCGTGAGTTGAATACTTTATTAAAGGATACTTGTGGTAGTGTACGGCCCGACCTTTCTGTATTAGCTGGTCTACTTTTTAATTTAGAAAAGATCGTAGACATCGGGCGAAGATATCAACCGGCTACAGTGCGCTTACAGCAGCTACAGCATGCTGCACATGAACGGTTCACCAGAGCCGAGGCAGCTCTATTTGAAGAGTATGGTGTTGAAGATAGTCATGCATATGATAGGGCTATAATGCAGGCATATGATAAAGCTGGGGGCTTGGAACGTACATGGCTTGGTTTAGGGAAATATTTACATCAGAAAGATATTGGTCGATTACTCTCTGGTGCTGCAACTATGCAGGATCGTTATGCTGATATACGTTTAGATCCTGAAATAGTAAAAAGTCCAAATGTACATCGCAATCTAGATTACGAATTACAGAATTTAGCTAGTGAGATAGGCTATGCAGTAGCAGAGCATTACATAGGAAAGTTGCGTCAAGCACGACAGGGGTACGATGCAATGCTTGCACTAGGTGATAGATCAATAAAACCAAAAAATGTAGAACAGCGTGATATACCAGATAATGTGATGAGAGAAATCGAAACCCATATTCGAAATACGATTATAGATCGTCGAGTTGCTAGCTATAAGGTATCTGAAACCAAAATTGCAGACTTTAAACAACAAGTGGCCACATTTGCAATGGATGCCGAAGATGTTCGTTTTAATGATTATGGTTGGAATACATCCGAAGAGGAACAAGCGCGTGCTCAAGATCTTCGAGATCGGTTAAACGATTTCCCGTATTGGGCAGGGTTAGACTACATGCAATTTGGGCCATATTTACGTGATGAAGTTATTTCTTTGTTTAATACGTCTGAAGCATTAACGAGCAGGTCAGAATTCATGCAACTAACAGATGAGGCAGCAGAGGTGCAGCATACATTAGAGAGTTTTAGCATTAATTCAAGTGATTGGCTAAGTCGTCAGCTTAAAATAGCGATAGAGACTTTGAGTAAAAATACGCTATCAAAATATCCCTGGTATACGTGGCATGCCTTAGCAGATGCACCAGCAAGTGTGCAAGTATTAGGTGCCGAGCACATTGGACGTATCACACATGAACTACACATAGCAGTTCGCGATCAATTACGTATTACGCCAGAGCATACCGAAGCTTCAAACAAATTTTCATATTGGTTGATGGAGTGCGACGGTCCAGAATTTGCAGAGTATGCTGTGTTAAACGCTTGGCGAGAGCCGGGCATGTCTGGAGAAATGCCATTTATTGGATTACATGGAAATGGTAGAGACGCTAAAGTTTTTCATTACATTGAAAAACAGAGCGAAGCTACTTTGGTAGAAATTGCAGAAAACAATCCGGCTCTCGGAAAAATAATTACAGAGATTCGAGCGCATCCAGATACATTTACTCGACATGTGTTGGATGATCCTGAGGCCATTTCAGGTGAGTACAAGACCATCAGTAACCCTGTATATGAACGCATCCAAACCAATTTACTTGGTGCAGCAGCAGAGTTGTTAAGTCGCGATGATCCTGCAGATCAGTTTTTTGCACTTGGGTTGTTAAAAGCTGTAAGGCGTCCAATAGAACACAATCAATATGAGCGGTTGTCTTCAATTTTGAAGACAACTCACAATACAGCATTACGAGCAGAGATAGTATCTATGATTACAGATAGGACATCTCATCGTAAAGATAAAGAGGCCATGTATTTTTTAGCCCGTCATTTTGATCTTCTTTCTGAAGCTGAACGTAAAAGAGCAAGTTGGAGTCAGAATGAATTAATCACACAAATAGTAGTTGCTGAAGATGTGGATGATACTATTCATGATGTTGTTGGTACGTTGTTAGATTTACCACCAGATGCTGTTCGAGCATTGCCCCGCATTCATGAAGCATTGGGTAAACCAGGATCAGGAGATTTTAGAGAGCGACCCTTTTTACAGCCGTCAGATACATCAGTAATTATTCATCTTGCCAAGCATCACGATGAATTTTTTCAATCACTGAGACAAGTAAAAGAATGGCTACCTGATTTTTCATTACAACCTATGATGTGGTTTAGGCATGGCGCTGGTAATCATTTGCTACCCCCGAACGTGCAAGTAGTCTTGTATGAGAATAGATATCAACCTGCTATACGTACAGCCTTATTGGGATACGTTGAGCAGCATGATGCAGTGCCTCCAGGATTGGCCGAGGCAATAGTACAACAGATTGATTGTGGAGATGTGGATCCTGAAATTGCCGAAGAACGCACAGATGCATGCTTGCGATTTGCTGCCGATACATCGATATCCGCTGAGGTACGTGATTATGTGTATAATCCACAAGGCATTACTACTGCTGTACAGATGGAGCCAGAGCAGTACGCAGCTATTGCCGAGACTATTGGCCAGGTTGATACACTGCTGCAGGTTGTGTCGGCTGAAGCTCGGAAATCTTTAGGATTGTTTTATACTATGAAGCGGATGTTTAGCATGCACGAGGCTGACCTTAAATCGTATACTGAATTTATTGTGAATATGGATAGATCATTTGCATGGTCGGAAGTACAGCGCTTTATTACTCGAGCCGAACAAGAAGGGTATGTAGATGTGTCCAAACCAGAAGATCAGCGAGTTGTGGCAGGATTTATGGGCGAGTTTGGTACAGCTGGCTCGGTTACATTATTCAATTATTATTCACAACTTATGAAGAACGAGCCAGTAGCTGAGGAGCTTGTGGAATTGGGTGTGAGACATTCTGGGTCAACTGGTGTAAATGAATTGCGACGGGCAGTGCGCGCTGTTCGTGCTGAAGTTATTCGTAATGATGCAGTTCTAGGAATTGATAACCCACTGCGTCAGGAAGTTGCGTCCACTGTACTTCGTTTTGAAACGAGCCAATGGAGTAGGTCTGGTAAACGGGTAGCAAATATTATTAACCGACTCAATCGAGATAGTGCAGATGGTAACATAGCTGCATTACCAGCAGAGTACGAAGTGAGCGGAGATAATGTTCATACTATGCACGTAGCGCGTTTAGATGCGGATAAAATAAAAGAGTTCAAATTTAGTAATGGATTCAAGCACCGATATGCACAATTGATTGAATCATTTGCACCAGTGCGTGAGGGACTAGAGGAACAGAAACTGATTGAAGATATCAAAGCGCGAGTTATAGCACGAACCGAAGAAGAAGTTGCAGAACTCACAAAAAAAATAACGCTGTTTCATCAACAAGGTAAACCAGAGATAGTCGTACGTGGGGTAACAGCAGCCCGCATGCGTTATGAACAATTAGCAGAAAGTTTGAAACAGTCGGTAAAGGTGTCCGAGGTATTTTCAGCTTTACTTCAATTTGATCGCAAAGATAATGATTTAACTACACCAGCAATTCGTGAATTATTACTAGTACATGCCCATGAGGTCAATCCAGGATATTCTGGAGACATTCATTTTTTAAGTTTAACAGAAGCTACACGTGACGGATCCATAAAAATGATGACTTATATTGAGGATCTTGTGTTAGCTGAAACCCTACCTCAACTTGAGCTAGATAAAAAGGCTCAGTCCAGAGTGCGAGATATATTTAATTTCAGATCGTTCAATGATGAGTTGCAACGATTAGAGGTGTATGCAAAAAAAGGTATTCAGGAAATTGTGTGCATTCCATCTAGTGGTGTGTTAGCGGAATTTAGCGGGTACTTCGGTGATGCATGTTGGACGAGACAAGATAACATAGTGCGAGATAATCCAGATATGGTGGGAGTGGCATTTGTACAAAACTTGGGCAATGAAGCAAATGAACGCATTGTCGGAAGTTGTTTATTATTCGAGCGTACTACCCAGGGTGAGCCGGTACTTATTATTCGTGGTATTAATCCTATTCAAAATATAATTACTCATTTAGATGCTAGTAGTTTTGTCCAGGAATTCTTGGCGTATATTGCGCCCATTGCTCGACAACGAGGTGCAACAAAGATACTAGCACCATTAGAAACAGTTGGTGCGTTAACTAATCGCCCTACGTTAAATGCAGCATTACGTAATGAATTTAGTAACAATACAGTTGTACAGTTAGATCAACCCATGACGTTTAATGGTTACTACTTTAATACAGCGGTTGAACTTATGGATTTATCCACGTAGTGTACACGAGCCGTTTCTTAAACAAAGAGTAAATGAAGTTAGTAAAGTGACTAGCTTAGTCAACTTTTGCAACGCTGCTGTTGGATTTTACTTTCCATTTAAGTTTAACCTTGTGTATGCGTCCACCCCCCATTTTGGGCTCCAGATTGTTTTCTAAGATACATTGCAGTGGTGACTTCATCTGCAATGCGTAATGTGGTCGCTTGGTATTGTACCATAGCAGATAGTGCATGAGTTTTGTGTTGAATGTATCTGGATCTACTGAAGAGAGTAAAGAAGATAGAGATAAGAGGCTTGCTGAAATGATGAATGTAAAAGCTGAATCACAAAAAGAGGAAACAATTAATACCATTCTTAATTTTCTCTCACTATTGGGATAAGTTAAAAATAACTTTAAATGACACAAATAAAGATGAGTGAAACAAATCTGATAATAAAAAGCGAGAGTCAATGTTAAAAAATAGCACGAAAAGAAAAATTGGGAAAAATAAAAATAAAAATTGAGCGTGAAGAAATTAAAAAGATGTGTAAAGATGACAAACGGAAGGAATTATATAGAAAAGAATTTTTAGAGTTGGTTGGGCTGTTATTTCAAGAAGTAGAAAAGTAAGGAAGCCACACTTGTGCGCACATTTGGGTGGGGCAAGCGCAATGTGATTGCTTGTGCGTAGCACAATCTTATATATTTGATATAATACAAATAGCATGCTTAAACGAGAAAAATACAAAATGCCAGCGTTCATAAAATCAGCACTTGAATCAGAAGGTCTTTTAAGTGCGTACAAAAGCAGGCCACCATATCAACAAAATGATTATATTGGCTGGATTACACGAGCAAAACAAGAAGAAACAAAACAAAAACGATTACAACAAATGCTCAGCGAACTACAAAAAGGTAATGTGTATATGAAAATGCGTTGGGGTGGAAAATAACATTATCACTACACTCAATCGAAGTCACAGAGTAAACACTAAGTAGGTATTGTGGATGAAGCGAACAATATATAATTAGCTATACATATTTATGGCGGTATCGAAGAAAAAACCTACATCATACTGTGAATTTGTTGAGCAACTTGAGGAATCAAATGTGCATCGCGTGTATCACGATACGCAATATGGATTTCCGATAGATTCAGATAATGAGCTATTTGGAAGGTTGCTATTGGAAATTAATCAAGCGGGGCTTTCTTGGACAACCATCTTAAACAAGCAGGAAAATTTTAGAAAAGCGTATTCGGCTTTTAACATTAAGAAAATAGCAAACTATACAGAAGAAGATAGGCAGCGGCTTTTAAGTGATGCGGGGATTATTAGAAATAAACTTAAAGTAAACGCTGCAATTCATAATGCGCAACAGATTGTTGATGTTCAAAAGGAATTTGGATCATTTAAATCCTGGTTGGATACACATCATCCTATGGTATTAGAGGATTGGGTGAAGCTTTTTAAAGCAACATTTACATTTACGGGCGGGGAGATTACCAAAGAATTTTTAATAAGTTCGGGGTATCTTCAGGGCGCTCATATTGGACAATGTCAAATACATCGTAAGGTTATTCAATAAAAATCAATACTCCATCATACAGCCCCCATTAACTAATAATAACCTGACACAGGTACGAAAAAATATTGTTATTTGACCTAGGTCGTGAACCCTTTTTTTATTTGTAAAATGTGCCATAATATATTTGCTATGACAATTGTAAAGTATTTTTTTTATTTTGTGTTCAGTGGAATATTTCTTTGTGTTCTTTTTCCTGTTCCAGCTTACGCTACCATTAATTGGGATGGTTGTAGAACTGAAGTTATTAAAACAACGATTCCATCTGGACAGAGTTCAGAAGATTATACACTCACTCAATCTATTACTGATGTAAACAAGGCTTTTATATTGGTGAACTCAACTGGTAAAAGTACCGTTGATGGTGGTGAGGATCATCTTGTGAGTGGATATATCTTTGATAAAGACACAATACGCTTAGAGCGCGGCTCTTCTGTAGGCGCAGCTGTACACGTTTCATTTTCCCTTGTCGAGTGTTTTCAAAACGAATTTTATGTTCAGCGTGGAGAGATTAAAATTGGGCCAAGTAAATTTTCAGCTACTGATACTATTACATCTGTAACCGAGGCAAATGCAATGGTTATTGTGTCATCGAGGGTTGAATCTGGAGTGAAAGATCAATATTCAGGTCTAGTACTTGGGGAATTGATAGATCCTACTATGGTGAAAGTATCTCGTGAAGTATCTTCAAGTACCTCAACTTTTGTGCGGTATGAGGTTGTTGAATTTTCAACTGAATCAAATGTTACCCTTCAAAAAGGGACATTAAAACATGTGAATGGTAATCGCGAAGCTGCAACGATTAGAGCTGTTGATCCTAATCATACTTGGGTATATTGTTCTTTTTCAGCTAATGACAATAGTGTAAAAGGTGGCTCGATTGGATGTGAGTTAGAAAATCCCACTACAGTAACAGCTTGGAGGTACGCAACTGGGAATACAAGGATGACAAATATGGTGCGCTATACTGCTATTGAGTTTCCCGCTGATACGGTTTTTGTAGAGCATGCTAGTACCAAGGGCTATTCTACTGCCACTGCGGATGATATAAAACACGAACAAGATATTACTATTGCGGAGGTGGCAAGTCTTACAAAGGCATTTCCATTTGTCACATCAACTACTCAAGGTGCGGGAACATCATTTCCACGAAATAGGTGGGTGTATACATTGTTTGATACTACTACATTACGTGCGACATTTTGGCGTGGTGCATCAGGTGGTCGCGTAGCCAATAGTGATAAGTATTGGCAAATTGTGAGTTTTAAAGTGGATCCACCAGATCAACCAACTGTAACTACGGTGATAAGCGGCACTGAGCTGAATATTACATCATCTACCTACAGTGGCGGAGCTTTACATAAAAGCACCGACTGGAAAGTGGTAACCAGTAATAACTGTTTAACGGGAACATCAGTGTGGGAAAATATAAATGATACAGTAAATTTACTGTCTGTAAGTGTTGATGACATAGATGGAACGTTTATGAATGATTTATCTGGAAAGACTGCATTAGTAGAAGATCAAATTTATTATGCATGTGTACGTCATCAGAACTCAGGAGGTCATGCATCTTGGTCATCTGCATTTAGCTTTGTCACCAATGAGCCACCAGAGGTGTTAAAAGTTGATATCGATTCTGGAGCCTCAAGTATTACTATTACGCCAGGTGGGAATAAATTGGTGACCGGCACAACTACAATTCGGGACACAGATTCGTGTCAAGATATTGATGCCGTTACTGGTATATTTTATAGAACTAGCCAGGGCCCTACAGGTGGTGCGAATAAGAACTATCGTTATCCAGTATCATGCACCCTTGATTCAGGTACATGTACTAGTGAGAATGATAATAAAGCTGACTATACATGTTCATTTAATGTGGCATATTATGCGGATCCAACAGATAGTTCTTCTCCAAATAGAAGAGACAGTTGGTCTTTATTAATAAAGCCAAGCGATGGCCAGGGCGTAGGTATAACAGATTACGATACAGTTGAATTGAGCACAGTAGCAGCACTGGAAGTAACATCGGCATTTAATTTTGGTAACCTGACTCCGGGCGAGGATACAGGATCTACTAATCAAACGGTAACTGTTACAAATATTGGAAATATTCGCTTGGATGCCAGTATGCAAGTATACGGCTCTACAATAGGTGATGGTAAGGCAATGACTTGTACGACGGGCGACATCGATTCAACAAATTTGAAATATGGACTTACTCCATTTACATATAATGAGAGACAATCTTCCGTGCCGAGTGTATCTCAAGAAATAGATCTTGATCTAGCAAAATCTACTGGTAACGTATCAACGAAAGATATTTTTCTTGGTCTAAAAATTACCGATGAATTCGTTGAAGGTAGCTGTTCTGCTACGCTTAATATAGATGCGGTAGCGGATACGATAGCTGATTAGCTAAATAAGTAAGATGGTGTAATGAATAAAATAACTTTCCAAATACTCATTTTCATAATATCAATGTTTCTTGTGTTCCCACTCATAATACATGCAGCTAGTTACGGTATTTCTCCCTCGCAGCATTCGGATGAGATGTTACTAGGAACTCAAAGAGAGTTTACAGTATATTTATCTAGAACCAGTGGTGAAAGTGAGGCGTCTGTACAAGTGAATTTTGAAGGAGACAATGATATTCTAGTATTAGAAGGTGAACGCGAGTTTATATTTCCAGAAAATGCTAGTACTTATGAATACACCTATACTGTTTTGGCAGTAAAGCCAGGTATTTACACGGGTAGAGTTCGATTTATAATTGCACAGAGTGAAGAAATTGATAATAGTATTGGAATCGGGTATGGATTGAATTCTTATAACACTATTTCAGTTGTATCTGATGTTTCCGAATTGCAATACGTGCATCAATTATCAAAACATGATGGTCTATTGTCTGAAATTACTTTATCTAATTTTTCTGTGGACATTATCTTTGAGGCTGTCGCAGCTTAATATCTAATAATTGCGTGGTATGAATAAAAATGTATTAGCCGTGCTCGCAGTTGTAGTGGCCGGCTTAACCGGCTGGCTGGTGGTATCTATTATGAGCGTACCCCCAGCTCAATCAGAAACAACCGTAGTAGAGGTTCCAGTATCTACAACTGGTGTTCAAACAACCTCTCCATCGGATGGTACATCTACAGCAAGTGTTGAGGTAGGTGCAACTGAGGAGGAGAAAGCGGAGGCTACAGTAGAAGTAGTTCCGGAATAATCCTTTTCTACAACGTGAGAAAACCCCGCATCAATTGGTGCGGGGTTTTGGTATAAGAGAAAAAATGTCATCTTAGAAACATGAATGTAGCATGAAGATTAGCCAATATGGGTTATTTCTTAATTTAAGAATTAACGTGAAATATATTATGTATCAATAAAAGTATTGTCCTACTTAATGAAGAAGGATTAAATTAATTTATTATCATGTGGCACTGGATGTACCGTCCGCTTCGACAAGCTGTACTTCCACTTAGAAGATTCATTTCGTCTATCGTTACATTCTATCTCGGTGTCTATAAAGGTGTTTTTAAGCGGCAGGATCAATGTATCCTCCACTCTCTTATTACTTATTTCTTCCCTCCCTTCTCCGTAATATGTTCTACGCAATATTCTTTACACAATACTAAGTATAGCTATCAAAAGTTGATGTGCTATTCTTTGTGTTCCGTTTTCTACGATTATAGATGTTGATGAAAGTTATTTTGGAAAGTAAAATCCCTGCTGGAATGAAGCGATCCAAGGTTAAAGCCATGTGCTGGCCTATCAGAATGTTCATCTTGCGGTCGGAGCGTCACATACTTCTAGGAAACACCATATATAGCTATGATTTTGGTGTTTACTATGATATTTCTAAGCTTGGGTGTATGCACTATGTTGTAGATATATAGAATATACCTTTGTGAGTCACAACAGAGTATATACCAAAGGTATTGAATCTTTCCGAGTCATACCAAACATACGTCTTATAAAACGTAAAGAACTAGTTTCATACCCATATCCTGAGGACATAAAAAACTTCAAAAAAAGACACAGAATGATTTAGCCGTACAGAATTTTCAAAAAGATGTAAAGGCTATTGAAGAGGAGCTTCTTCAGAAAATGTCTGATAAAATCAAATCTGGAACTGATTCAGATTAATTCATTTGAAAGAATCATATAACACCTATTGACTAAGACCCATTTTTTTGCTAGTATGGTCTCGCCCTCTGAAAAGGAGGGTGTTTTAAATCCAAAATAAAAATGTTAGACGTACAAAAAACAACTCTCAAAGTAGTGCTATTTGCAGCGATACTTACCGTATCTCTAGGAATAGTACTTACAGCAGGAACATTCGCATTTTTAGCCTAAGTTAGCGAATTAGCTGCTTTGCAATAATAATCGGAAGTAACGATTAGCCTTTATTTAAGGCTTTTTTTATTATTATTCACTAAATCCATCATCCTTAGGGTATTGACAGGACTGTAATACAGGAGTATACCGCTGGGTCAATAAATATTGACGATAGTTTTTGACAATAACGCCGCGTGATATTCATACATCACAACGCGAGTTTAGCAACGCCCCTTACAGCGGCTTGCATCCATGAGAAATCTCTTTTTCTTTGGTTGTATCAGCGTGCGTAAGTATATTCAACAGATTCTCATAATCTGTTTTTTGGTCGTTTAAAAATCAATATCTTATCCAGTTTATCAGTAGATGATGGGCTGAATAAGCATCATAACAATACTATTGTGATGCCACGCAAGTGAACATTGAAAAATTAGTGAAAAGTAAGGAGGGTGCTATGAAGCACTTCCGACCGCTTTGGCTAACCGTTGAATATCTCGTCCGAGGGGGCTTCACGATCCCCCCGGAAATGAGGGATAAGGTCGGTGGTGTTGTCGTCAGGGACGAGCTCTCCGTGACGGAGATGCGTGAGCTCTTTGAGTTGGATAAGACCCCTTCCTTATGGAAGAGGGTCGGTCGCCGGATTTTTTTCACTAACGCTCGCTTGCGGGCTCTGGATGATACATGATATCGACCGGGGCTTTTTTCTTTTATACCTTTTCTCGTCGTTCAATTTCAACTAATGGAATATCCGTCTTAACAAGAATTACCGCCATAATAACAGAGCCAATAGTATTAAATACAAGATCAAGCAACGTATTTGTATAACCACCAACTTGTTCACCAACATCAAATACTAGTACCGCTACAAATTCTACTAACTCATTAATGCTACCAAGTCCCAAACCTAGCAGTACTAGTAGTAGGCCAAAGTAAAATTCTTTACCTTCAAAATCATCAGCTAGCACAGGGTGTAGCATAGCGTAGGCTAGCATAATCATAATGCCGCTACCGAACATGTGTACAAGGTTGTCATATTTGAAGAACCATGTGAAATAATAATCATATAAGCGTACATCAAAAATCTCAATATTTCCTCCAAGTAAATGTGCTAAACCAAGTAAGGAGAGGCTCATTAATACTACGGGATAAAAATGAAAGCGGCGATGTACTACCAGAATAATAGAAATCGATAGTATCATCATGGCGGTATAATAAATAAATTCTACATTTCCACGCACCAGTGCGTTCACAGAAAAAATTGCTACATAAAAAAATGTAAAGTACACAATAAATTTTTCAATCTTCTGAGTTTTCTCACTAATATTTCGTTGTATTTTATTCATCGCTGGATCCTGGTTTAACAATTAATATCGCTTTCTTACCATTCGGAACATCGCCATCGTTCCAGTCATGTATTGCATTATATATAGTATCATAACTATATTGATAGTCTGCACCATTACGTGTGCCCGGATCGTTCGTAATCACCGTTGTTTCTGTATATCCCTTAATAACCAACATGTGATAAATGGGTCCTGGGGCGGTAAAGTTAGGATTGCCTAATTGTCTGCCAGCTGCCGGTATAATTACTGGATAGCCGCGCGCTAGCGCCTCTTTAATATCATCCCAGGTAAATTCATACAGCACCTCAATATTTAGCCCATAAAAACTCTCACCAATCTGTTTGGTTTCTTCAGCGGTTGAATCTATAGGGAAGCCTAGTACGTTATTCGCATGATCCACGAGTTGTAAAATTGCTTGGTCGGCATCATTGGCGCCGGAAATATCGCGACCCTGTAAATAGCGAGCCGCCATAAGTAAGCTGGCTTCTTCGCAGGCTTCTTGATAGGGGAGGTCCCAATTGGCATGCGGGGCTTGTGATGTGAATGGTATATCTAAATTTATTTGTGCTGGGATTTTAATTGGTTCTGGTTCATCTAATTCTTCTTCTGGCGTTTCTTTAGGTTTATCCAATTCATGAATTGGATCTACTCGAATATTACTGAAGGTTTGGGTTTCTGGTAAATCAGCCTTTTGCCATTCAATCCAGGCTTCGTTTAAGCGCTCACGCATCATAAATACAGCTACGCTGCTAACGATTCCAATGGCTAGTATAATCCATAGTAGGTGCTTACGTTTCATCATGCGATCCTGCTTATTGATTAATCTGCCCGTTGCCGCTACAATTGGTGTGAATTGTAGCTACTATTATTATACTATATACAATATGAGCCAGACGAAGCAAGCTTCAAATACTATACTTCTCGTGGAAGACGATGAATTCTTACTAAAAATGTATCTTACTAAATTACTGAGTGAAGGGTTCGATGTTACTACCGCGCAAGATGGTGAAGAGGCTTATACATTGTTATTACGGTACAAACCAGATTTAGTGATACTGGATATTATGTTACCAAAAATTAATGGTTTTGATGTTCTTGAAGCTCTGCGTAATAACGATGAATTGGCCGATACAAAAGTGATGATTTTTTCTAATCTTTCTCAAGAAGAAGATATTGCTCGTGGTGAAACGCTTGGCATTAAGGCTTATCTTACAAAAGCTAATATACAAACAAAAGATCTTGTTCGAAAAATTAACGAGATCCTTTCAGGCGATTTATAAAACGTAGATCCAGCAAGTTGAATTCCTGCGGGATATTCATCATAAAGATAACCGCAGCGTATATAATCGCTCCACTACCAGCACCCACGGCTAGTTGAATAATATTGCTGGAGATATTTTTTGTGAGCAACCACACAGCCACTCCCATTATGGAGCTAGCTGTGAGTAGTTTACTTATAGTAACAATAATAGCGTAACCATTAAGCGCTCCGGTTTTCCTGCGCAATAAGAAGCTCAGCAGTACTACCTGGGTTGTTGAATATGTTACAAAACCCAGGGCTAATCCGGCGACATGAATATACTGTATGGCTACCCAGCTCACACTTACATTAACAGCGGTTGCGCATAGCGTTACAATTACGGGTGTAATCATATCGTGTCGGGCATAAAAACTGCGCGCCAGAATATGCTGTGTACTTTCTAGAGGCACACTTAATGCAAACACGCTTAATGTGACGCCGGTTGCGAGTATTGCCGCGGCTCCAAATTTTCCACCACCCAAGAACAAACTCACAAGTGGCTTACTTAATAACATAAGCCCTATAGCCGAGGGAATAGTAAATACAAGTAATCGCTGAATACTTCCTGATACATGATCTGAAAATTCTTTCTTTTTATCTTTTGCAAAGAAACTGGCAAGTTTTGGAAATAGCGCTGTGGCCAGGGAGATTCCAAACATACTTACCGGTAAACTTTGAAAATTTCTTGCCAAGCTAAATATTCCTACGCTACCAACCATTAAGGTGGAGGCTAGCGCGGTGTAGATCCATAAATTGGCCTGCCAGGAAAGTAATCCAATGGAACGAGGGATCATGAGTTTTATAATATTTCGCACACCCTCATCTTTCCATGGCCATTTTGATATACATTTCCAAGTATGGTTTTTCCAATCGGTTCGTAATAATTCAAAGAGGCGTACTCCCATATGCAGAGCGGCTCCTAATATCACACCGTAGGTGGCGCCCTTAATTCCAAGTTGCGGGCTAAGTATGATAATTCCTAACACTATGCCTACATTATATATGAGAGGTGATATAGCATAGCTGACAAATCGATTCATGCCTTGTAACGCACTGCCAAATAATATGCTTAATCCAAAGAGTATTGGCGATAGTAACATCCAGCGGGTAAGCTCTATTAAAAGCGCTGTGCGTTCAGTGTCAAAGCCTGGTGCTACCAGTTGGGCTAGCCATGGCATTGTTAGCCACGCGAATGCGCCAGCTAGTACCATAATAATAACTAGCGTTTGTAATAGTGTATTTACAAGCTCCCAAGCCTGTTTGGTGCTGCGTTTATGAATCCATTGCGAAAACACGGGAATAAATGCAGCGGTAAGAGCAGCTGCAAATATATTCATAATGGCATCTGGCACAATAAATGAGGCGGTGAATACATCGAGGTCTGCCCCGGCTCCAAAGCGGTTAGCTAGTAAGCGATCGCGTAATAAACCGAATAGATAACTTCCTACAGACGAGGCTGCAAGTATAGTAGCGCTAACGCGTAATGATTGAAACTGTATGTTCATTACATATAGTATACAACAGTATTGTTATAATTAATTATCATAGGCCTTGATTTATGCTCAAAAATTTGCTATACTATATCCAGTAAAACCTATATTAAATTATTAGTATCCTCCTACGCTTTTGATACATTCAAGCTTCGGAGGACAAGCAACTTAATCACTCACACGGCGTCCGAACCGTTATCACAGAATATTTCTCGTAAATAGCTGTTGTAACTTGCGGACGTTATTTTAATTTCACACCACCTATGAAACACATACTCACCCTACTTACCATCTCCACATTTGTCG
>JAJRVJ010000015.1 GCA_024277435.1 Patescibacteria group bacterium
CCTTTTACCGATTGCAGTGATCCATTCAGGCATCTGAATGGAAAATGTTCCATGGAACTGAGTATGAAAAAACAGGCTACATGGTCTGAGGTATTAGATTTAATCTATTAAAAAACGCGCCAGATATGGAACGGTGACGTTATTCGCCGCCCGTGATGAGCATGATCGGCTCACCGGAGGGGGTCTTGATCAGCACGCCCACCGGATCGGGCTGTGGGGGTAGTGAGCGCACCCCGCTCTTCCAGGTAATCTTCTCTGCCGGGTTGGCAGAGATTATGGTCATCAGTTCCTCCCCAGAGGGGCTGATGATGTCGAATCTCCCCATGGGGTAGATTGTCCACTTGTCGACGCGGATCGACGAGTGGGGGTTGAACTGGGGCTTATGCCTCCGGGAGCCTGTCAGTATCTGCCAGCGCTGGTTGCAGCACCGAGCAACCGGGTGTTCGGTACGTTTCTTTGTGGGCATGGCCACACTCCTTTGCGCGTTAGCGCACTTGGGTAAGATTGTAGAAAACAACTGTGTTGGATCACAATTAGTTTCTACAATCTTTATTAACTTACTCAATTCCTCCTATAATATAAAAGAACAGTATTTGCCAGCATATCTTTATTGAAAATTCAGTTTTGGTCAACCCACTATACACGCATCGTATTAATTAATAGCTAATATTAGCAAAATGTATCCTCCTTTTGTTTTTAAAGGACTATTAAATCTATGTTTATTAATAGGTAAATAAATGGTGATTTAGTATTAAGTGACCAACTTGATTTAACATGTGTATAAGTGGTGTAAAACGGCGCTGTTAGGATGTTGACACTGTAAAGTAATGGTTGTAGTATTAGTAAGCTCTATATAAACAAGTCTAAATCTATCTACTGAAAAATAATGTTAAACCAGTTAACCACTTATATAACTCAGATCGGCTGATCTCCCGCAATAATTTATGCTGGACTGGCCGCTACCGCGGTCTTTTTTAATCACAGAGCAACCTCGTACATCCACACAATTTAGCAATACATATATATAAGGTGTAAATCGCCATATAGAATGTGCTGCTAATAGCACTGAACTTTGAAAATTAAATCTCAATTACGACATCAATCAATAGATCAACGACAACAATAAAAAAACATGTAATGTAACACCTTGGTGATCATGCTAATCCGATATTACATCGGGATGCACTAAGGGTAAATGGTGGATGCCTTGACACAAAATAGCTATGAAGGACGTAGCAACCTGCGATAAGCTTCGGTGAGGTGGTAAGCAACCTTTGATCCGGAGATTTCCGAATGGGGAAACCCGCTGCAGTAAACCTGCAGCATTTTTTACTGAATACATAGGTAGAAAAAGCGAACCTGGGGAATTGAAACATCTTAGTACCCAGAGGAACAGAAAACAACGACTACACAGTAGTCATATTCTCTTAGTAGTGGCGAACGAACGGGGAACAGCCCAAACCTAGAGAGTTTATTGTGAAATAAACTTTTTAGGGGTTGTAAGATATAACTGCCGCAAAGGATTTGATGGGAATGTATATAACAAAACAAGCTGGAAAGCTTGGCCATAGAAGGTGATAGCCCTGTATGTGAAATGTATATCCTCTCGAACGTTATATTCTTGAGTAGGATGGAACACGTGAAATTCCATTTGAATCTACCGGGACTATCCGGTAAGGCTAAATATATTTTGTGATCGATAGTGAACAAGTACCGTGAGGGAAAGGTGAAAAGCACCCCGGTGAGGGGAATGAAATAGTATCTGAAACCATTTACCTACAAGCAGCGGAAGCTCTAGGTTCGTCCAGAGTAACCGCGTGCCTATTGAAGAATGAGCCAACGAGTTTATTTATGTTGCTAGTCTAAGACCGACAGGTCGAAGGCACAGTGAAAGCAAGCTTTAACCGGCGTTAAGCAGCATGAATAAGACCCGAAGCCGAGTGATCTACCCATGGCCAGGTTGAAGCTCTCCGAAGGGAGAGTGGAGGACCGAACCGACTCGCCGTGCAACACGAGCGGATGAGCTGTGGGTAGCGGAGAAATTCCAATCGAACTCGGCAATAGCTGGTTCTCCTCGAAATAGCTTTAGGGCTAGCCTCGTAAACTACCTCTCGGGGGTAGAGCACTGAATGGGCTTGGAGTCTTCGGATATCCTGCCTAACCAAACTCCGAATACCGAGAGAGATTATTACGGGAGTCAGACTGTGGGGGCTAAGCTTCACTAGTCGAAAGGGAAACAGCCCAGACCGCCATCTAAGGTCCCTAAATCATAGTTAAGTGTGAAAGGTAGTATTAGGACTTATACAACCAGGAGGTTGGCTTAGAAGCAGCCATCCTTTAAAGAAAGCGTAATAGCTCACTGGTCAAGTTCTTTTGCGCCGAAAATGTAACGGGGCTAAACTATGTACCGAAGATGCGGACTTGTACGTTATTCGTAACGTACAATTGGTAGAGGAGCGTTCCTTAAACTGTTGAAGCCGGACTCGTGAGAGCCGGTGGAGGTATAGGAAGTGAGAATGTTGGCATAAGTAGCAAAAATTAGTGTGAAAACCACTGACACCGAAAACCTAAGGGTTCCTGGGCAACGTAAATCGACCCAGGGTTAGTCGGGCCTAAGGCGAGGCCGAAAGGCGTAGTCGATGGACAACTGGTTAATATTCCAGTACTACCATACAATTGTATATGTTGACGGATGTAGAATCTTTAAGCGGTATTTTGGCTATTGCCGTCGCGAAAGCTAAAGTGTTAGCGAGAGAGTGCGTTTCGACAAGCTCGATTTAAAGTGACTATGTTCCTAGAAAAGTTCATATGCGTTAGTTGTATGGTATCCGTACCGTAAACCGACACAGGTAGGTGAGGAGAGAATCCTCAGGTGTACGAGAGAACCCTAGTTAAGGAACTCGGCAAAACAGCGGCCGTAAGTTTGCAATAAGGCCTGCCCCACCTCGGTGGGGCCGCAGCGAAAGAACCCAAGCGACTGTTTACCAAAAACATAGGTCCCTGCTAAACCGTAAGGTGATGTATAGGGGCTGATGCCTGGCCAGTGTCTGAACGTTAAGGTGATGGGTGAATTCCTTCGGGAAGGAAGCCTTGATCTGAAGCGCGGATGAACGCCGGCGGTAACTATAACCGTCCTAAGGTAGCGAAATTCCTTGTCGGGTAAGTTCCGACCTGCACGAATGGCACAACGATTTGGGTACTGTCTCAACTAGGGACTCGGCGAAATTACATGACCGGTAAAGATGCCGGTTACCCGCAGCCGGACGAAAAGACCCCGTGAAGCTTTACTACAGCTTGGCATTGCTATAATGATACATTTATTCAGTATAAGTGGGAGACTTTGAAGTTGACGCGTTAGCGTCTTCTGAGTCACCAGTGAGATACCACTTTTGTGTTTTGTTATAGCTAACTTCTTACCATGAATCTGGTGGAAGAACAGTGTCTGGTGGGTAGTTTAACTGGGGCGGTTGCCTCCCAAAATGTAACGGAGGCGTTTACAAAGGTTGACTAGCTCTCGATGGAAATGGGAGTGATAGTGCAAAAGCATAAGTCAGCTTTACTGCAAGAGGTACATCTCGCGCAGTTACGAAAGTAGAATTTAGTGATCCGACCGTACGAAATAGGACGGCGGAAGCTCATCGGATAAAAGTTACTCCGGGGATAACAGGCTAGTCTGGTCCAATAGCTCACATAGACGACCAGGTTCGGCACCTCGATGTCGGCTCGTCGCATCCTGGGGGTGAAGAAGCTCCCAAGGGTTGGGCTGTTCGCCCATTAAAGCGGCACGCGAGCTGGGTTCAGAACGTCGTGAGACAGTTCGGTCTCCTATCCGCTGTGGGCGTTGAATATTGAGAAGGCTCTTCCCTAGTACGAGAGGACCGGGAAGAACGAACCTCTGGTGCACCAGTTGTCCTGCCAAGGGCATTGCTGGGTAGCTACGTTCGGTTTGGATAAGCGCTGAAAGCATCTAAGCACGAAGCCGTCTTCAAGATTAGTATTCTTAGACTCCTGGTAGACGACCAGGTTGATAGGCTATAGGTGTAAGTCCAGCAATGGATTGAGCCGAGTAGTACTAAATGTCATCGCATCTCGATGTAGTATCGCAGTAGCATTCATTCAAGGTGTTACTTTAGATGTTCTTTTTATTGAAAGTAGAAAGATTGATAGATTGTATGCTTGTAATTGAGTTTTAATTTGAAATTAAGGAGAGTACCAATATCCTGGTGATCCTTGCACACGGGCCACACCTGATCCCATCTCGAACTCAGAAGTTAAGCCGTGGAGCGCCGATGATACTTTACGGGAAAGTAGGTCGTCGCCAGGGTATTGAGACTCTCTTTTTTTGTTGCCTAATTTTTTAGCTTGCTGACAAGAGTATTCATTGATACATTATCTACATGAGAAACCTCGTAGAAGTGATGCAAACAAAACGCTCTGTTCTACTACTATTCATATTAGTCATTGCCGGAAGTATATTGCGCATATACGGTATTGATTTTGGGTATCATATTGATGAACCAAATATTGTAGAGCGAGCTATCGCGATGGTAGGCGGTGAGATTTATCAACCATGGTATAACTGGCCAGCACAAACCCTCATGTTTTTATATGCGGGGTTGTTTTGGATTGCAGAATTATTTACCGAAGTACCAAATTATTACATCATTGCCCGTGCAGTAAGTGTATTAGCAGGAGTAGCGAGTATTATTATGGTGTTCTTAATTGGAAAGACGATTGTAAAATCAGCACAGGCTGGTTTATGGGCAGCGTTATTTGTAGCGACAAGTCAGTTATTGGTTCGTCATTCACATTATGCAACTCCGGATGCAATGATGACGCTCCTATTATTAGTGCTGGTGTATTTTGCTATTCGCGCCTACCAAGAAAAAGATGCTAAAAAAATATTACGCTGGTACATGTGGTCGGGCATAATATTGGGCGTAGCCATCGCAACAAAATACACGGCCGCCATAGGGATAGTGCCGATACTTATTGTATTTATTATTAAACATCGTAAATACTGGAACACATTATTTTGGGTTGGGTTATCAGCGTTTGTTGCACACTCTATTGTAAATCCATTTGCACTATTTGATTTAGATCTTATTTTTCAGCAGTTAGTAGTGGAGGCTAATCCTAATCGGTTAGGCCAAGATTGGGCTGGGCAAAAGCATTTCATTAATAATTTGTATTACTATATTTCAAACACACCAGAATGGATTGGTTCGCTTTTAAGTGTATTGGCGATTGGTGGAGGTATTGGTAGTGTTGTTCATGCTGTACGCAGCAAGAGTTGGGAATATATAATAGTGCCAGGATTTTGGTTTGCATTTTTATTAGGAATATCTACCCTTGGCTTGCATTGGACACGGTGGGCGCTGCCAATGTTGCCATTAGTTGCAATTATGGCAGGAATCGCAATATGGAGATTACTTACTTTAATTTCCCAAGAACGCATACGTGTAATAATAGGTAGTATAAGTGGTGCAGTAATTATTGTTCCACAATTAGTAATTAGTATTGTATTTAGTTATTCAGATATTCAACCCTCTACCAGTGATCGAGCTTCTGAGTGGTTAATAAATAAACGGGAAGAACCTATGCAGGTAATAGGTGATGTAGAGAATTTAGTATTATATGAACCATATACGTATAGGCCGCGCACAAACAAGTTGCATGAATTTACGTACGATGAATATATTGAACAAGGGGTGGATTTTATTGTGCTAAGAAAGAAAGATCTAGTATTACGAAAAGATGAGCCAGAAAAATATGCCGATGAATTAATCTTCTTTGATGAGCTAGAAGAGCGTGGAAAAAAAGTACACTCAGAAACAAAGCCACAAAAAACTATTTTAAAAAATAAAACAGATTTAGCGGTGTACCGATGGTTATTTAATCCAAAAAAACGAGCTCGTACATTTGATCTTTATCAAGGAGAGCCAATTGTTGTATATAAATTGAGGTAATATTATCTCTTTTATCTCACCCGCTTATTTGCGTTTTTATACCAGGTGCGAAAATACATCATTGGGTAGTTATAGCGATCGCGCATTAAGGGTAGGAGTGCTAATAGCCATACTGCTATATGAAGTAGTGATTGTGTAGTACTAGTATCAGTTAGTAGTAAAATAAACCCTGCTTTAAATAATCCTGCACTCCAAATAACTAAAGGTATTCCAAAAAGTAGTGCTGGAATAAATTCTGCATTGAAAAAAAATACTTTTGCCTTATCAATCACGGTTGGATTCTTGGGTAGCGTATCCATGAATGTAAGCGCTCCAGGAATAATCGCTCTGGCAATAATTAGCGATATACCTAAACCAAGTGATTGAGCAATTAGCTCTGTAAGGGCATACATGAATAGTGCAAATGCAATATCGTTAGTACCTAGAAATAAGAGGGTTATAGCAGCAATTTTTCCGGCTACTAGTTTAAGGCCATCTTTAGTATGAGTAGGAAATGTATATGCTAGAATGAACCCATTTACTGCTAATACCAATGTGCCAAGTATTCCCACAAATCCTAACATGCTACTAGCATCCCATAAGAAGCGATTAGAGATAGTATCAAGATAGTGTTCACCGAGTAGTAAGAAAATTAAAAATACAATAGCAATATCAGCAAAAATATGGATAGTGAGAATGATTTTATTTTTTGTTGTACGATCTTCTTTTGATACTATTTTCATGTCGCTAGTATAGCATTATTTGTTTATTACACTATAACTGATTATACTAATAGTATTAATATATTACATTGTAATATGCGAACAATCATTCTTACATCTATTATCGCTACAGTAATCAGTTTGGTATTTCCGAGTTTGGCAGCAGCAGCTACTCTAGATACGGATTTAGAGCTTAATGCGCCGTATGACGACTCTAGCTACTTTGGTAGTCCAACCATGAATGTAGGTGATGTATCTGGAGATGGGATAGATGACTTAATGATTGGTGCCGCGGCCTTTGATGCGATTGGTGATGAAAATGGTGGTCCCGGCGCAGTGCACGTATACTATGGGCAAGATGGGGAGGAGTTAAGTGCATCTCCAGATTTAACTATTCTTGGAGAAAATGGTGGTGACGTGTTTGGTAGCTTAGTGCATTCATTTCCTGATGTATCTGGCGATGGTTTACCAGAGGTGATTGTTTCGGCGTATTATGCCGACACTGATGCCGATAGTCGTGGTGATGGAAGTAATCGTGGTAAAGTTTATTTTTTCACCAGTGAGAGTTTACAGGAAACATCAGAAGATAATATTTTTTCATTATCAGCATTATCAGATGGTTACCTCATGGGATATGAAGATGGTGATACGTTTGGAATTGACATTGAAGTGTATGAAGGAGAGAGCGATGCGTATTTAATGGTATCAGCTTCTAGTGCAGAGGATCAGAAAGGTGTAGTGTACTTTTTTAATAAAGATACTATTTCCGACATCATTAATAATGAAACCATTACTCTAGCAAAAGGTAGCGCAGATTTTAGCGTAGCCGGTGAAGAGGAGATGGATTTTTTTGGTTTAAATACCTTGGCCTGGACTGAAGGTGGTTACGTGGTGATGGCTTCAACGAGTTATGATAATGGTTCTGGTAGAGTATATTTCATGAAGGAATCAACGGTTGCGAATTATGTAGCTAATCCAGTATATGAATTCCCGGTGGTTTCATTGGCCGATGCTGTGATTACCGGTGCAGCTGAAAGTCAGTACTTTGGTTGGGTAAAGGCCGATGCTGGTAATGGTAGTATAGGTAGTGGACGATATCTTGCTCTTAGCGCGCCATATTATGATTCTACAAATACTAATGATGGTAGGGTGTATATTTTTACAACAGCATTAATTGAAACTCTGGAAGAAGGTAGTGGCTTCGGAATAGCTGAAACGGATTCTATTATTGATTTATTGGGGGCTGGTGGTGAGAATGATCAATTTGGAATTCAAATGACGGGTGTAGGAACAGATTATTTTGCGATTGGTGAACGTGGGTATCATACAAATGTTGGTGAAGTATATATGTTCGAAAATAGCACGCTCAATGCATTGGCAGATGATGACGACGCAAGTAGCCATGGAGCGCTTACCGAAGCTGATTTTATAATGAATGGCGTTGGCGAAGAAAGCCATTTAGGATTGAATTTAGCGGAATTTGCCGAGGACTTGGACCAAGATGGTGTAAACGAAATTATTTTAGGCGCTCCTGGCAATACGCAATCAGGTAGTGAAACAGTTGGGCGAGCATTTGTAGTAAATTCTGGAAACTGGATGGGCTCTGCTGATCAAGTGAATTATACGGCGTTTACCGATCCGGTGTATCAAATGCAGGGTCAGCAAGACGGTGATGGGTTTGGCGGCATTCTTAACGGCCTAGGTGATTATGATGGAAATGGCGATATTGATTTGTTAGTTGGGGCACTAAATTTTGATGACGATCGTGGTAAGGTGCACGCATTTTATAATCGTGAAGATGCTGATGGTGAGTACGAATATTTATTCTCAATCGGTAAAAATAAGGGTAAGTATCAAGTGGATAATGTGGAAGAGCAAGCTGAAGGTGTGTCACTGAGCCTTAGTGCTAATATTTCTAATCAAAATAATTCCGTTCATACAGCATTGGGAGACGTTGATGGTGATGGAGATGTAGAGTTGTTGGTTACTTCAGCAAAAGAGAGTAAGTGTCATACTATTGAAGTGCGACATTATAGTTCGAACAAAAAAGAAAAGTCCTTCAAAGTGTGTCATCCAAAAGAGCAGGCTACACGAGCGTATATTTCGGCTGGAGATTATTCTGGAAATGGGAAGGCAGAAATTGCTATAGCAATGCCAGATGGTGCAACTGGTACGTATGTGCAAATTCAGAAGCGCAAGAATAATGGTAAGTATAAAAAATTACGACGAGCCCGCCTACAAACCGGAATTGATTTTTCTGGCGGCGTATCGATATCTTCTGGTAATCTTTCGGAAACCAATAAAGAGCAGTTTGTGATAGCATCATTAACGCGTAAGCAACAAGCCTTTGTATATAAATTAAACAATTCTTCGAAATTCAAACAGGTAAAGAAAAAGAAAGTGAATACTAAGAAGAAGGGCGTGTATGTAGCAATTGATAGTTCTACTAACACTTTGTATACGGTGCAGGTTGGTAAGAAAAAAGTACAAGCGTTTAGTTGGACTGGAAGTGGTTTGAAAAAGGATTCTACTAAAACATTTACGGCTGGATTCAAGCCAAAAGGAATTGCGGCGGCGGGTGATGTTGTTGCGTTGGTAAAGAAGAATCAAAAATCTGTACGGTTTTATTATCAAACAAATGGCATTCGAAATAAATCCTACAGCCAAAAAATTTGGAGCATAGATATAGTAGATAAGTACTAATTACTTGGCTAATGTTAGTTATTTTTTAGTTGTTTAGCTAACTTTAGTGTTCATGGTATACGCGTAACTCATGCTAGACTATATTAATAACTATCATTGATTACATCTATTATGAAACAATTTACTATTGCTCTTATTACCGCGTTAGTTACTACAGTAGTTATTGTGGCGCTGGCTTTTACGTGGCTGCGATTTGATATTGCAACACTTACAAATACAGTAGAAGAACTTGAAGCCAAGGTAGAAGCAGTGGAGGATATAACAAGTACCATTCCACAACGCAACCAAAGATTTGGACCGGGTGGAGAACGAGGCGATGGCCAACAATCAGGTAATACTAATGTTCAACAGCCAAATACAAAGGACTCAGAACAACCAACGGGTGGCGGTGATATTTTACAACACGAGGTGTATGTAACGTCATCTGATAATCCTGATAGCTTTGAAGATAGTGATGAAGTTGTATTTGAGAAAGCGTCTGTGCCCGAGGCAGTGTTACTTCATACAGATTCTGAAGCTGGCGATGTTGGTGATTTGCTAATGTACTTTCCAAGTTTTGAAAAATTCTCTGGCGCTGGTACGGAGAATATTGCGTACTCTCGATCTGCTGATAATGGAGAGACGTGGACCACTCGCGCAATTATCACAATGACAGGAAAGGAAAATGCTGGAGCCCCAGTAGATCCATCGCTTGTGCAATTAGACGACGGCACCTTACGTATGTATTTTTTTGGCTCTGAGAATGTAGGCGCTGGCGCAGGGGGTCCTGCTGCACAAGAAGGTGCTCATGTAATATACTCTGCAGTTTCTTCTGATGGCGTGAATTGGGAGGTTGAAGAAGGTGAGCGCATTGCGCTGGAGGACATTACCGATCCGGAGGTAATTCAGCTTGATGACACGTGGATTATGTATTTATCGCAAGGTCAGAAATCATTAATCGCTACATCTACAGATGGTTTAAATTTTGAGCTTACGGAATCGGTATGGAATGGTGGTGGCGTACCTGGTGCATATGTAGACGCTGATAATATTGTGCACATTTATGGGTGTAAACAGGGTATTAGTACAGCAACATCAACTGACGGTATTATATTTGAAGATTCTGCAACAGCTATTACAAGTTGGGGGTATGCTATTTGTGATCCATCGCCAGTATTGTTAGAGGATGGCACGGTGCTTATGGTTTATAAGAAAGTTGAGGTAGGTAATCCTAATACTCCAAACACACCAAATGAGGTAACTCCAGAAGTAAAAGGTGAGGATATTCCCGACGCGCAAACTAGCGCATAAATAATCTGCTATACTGGCCTCACATCAACTAGATATGGGTGGGTGGGTCGCGGAATGCTACATAGCATTATCTGTGATCTGCCCTACGAAGAATTTTGTTATACTATATATATGGTTAGAGTAGTAATTTTTGATTTCTGGGGAGTAATATATAATCCACGTACAGGTAAGTGTATTTCAGGCTTATCTGAGTTCTTAGATGTATTAGATGCAAGAGATATACATTATGGCATTGCTTCCAGTAGCGGGCATAGTGAAATTGAAGATTTTTTGTACAATAATAATTTGGCAGATAGATTTACGGTAATAGTTGGCTATGATGACGTAAAAACAACTAAGCCTAATTCTGAATGTTATATAAAAGTAGCGAAGTATTTTGAGGTAGAGCCAGAAAGAGCACTTGTTATTGATGATTCGATTAGCCCAATAGAATCCGCAAAGTGCGCTGGGTTTCAGACCATATTATTTGGCGTTGAAGTGCAGGGATTTGACGATACCCGTCTACTAGATGTATTATCATAATCGCAATGAATCAAACATTTTTACCTACAATACTACAGCAAGAATTTCATGGCGTTCTATTCGATTTAGACGGCACATTGTTAGATAGTGAAGAATTACACTTTGCAGCGTTTGATGAGGCTATGAAAGAGTTTGGTTATGATTTTAAAAAAATGAGTGAGAAGATTTCCTACAAGGGCAGTTTTCGAAAGATGTTTGAAGAAATTGCGCAGAATGAACATTTTGATGAGGAAAAATATCAAATGATTTATGCTCGAAAGATGGAAATCACTATCGCTACTCATGAGGCACATACCATTGATTTTGTAGATGGTGCGCTCGCATTTCTTGAATATCTTACCGAGATGAATGTTCCATTTGGTGTGGTAACAAATTCCGATCGACCATATGCAGAGCATGCACTAAGTTCACACGATCTTACCGGTTACATGAAGACACTTATTACCTCAACAGATTTACAGCGCTTTAAGCCAGCACCTGATGGGTATTTGCAAGGAGCGCGTGATTTAGGTTTAGAGCCAGAGCAGGTACTTGTGTTTGAAAATACTGATACTGGTATTCAAGCAGGAAAAGATGCTGGCATGGCGGTAATTACAATTTATGGAACTGACGCAAAAGGATATAGTAATTACGAAAAGGCCGATTTAGTTATTGATAACTTTGGAGACGCAAACTTAAACGATATCAAATTTTTCAGCACGGATGTCTGACACAGATGTAAAGGCTATTATTTTTGATATGGATGGCGTAATCGTAGATAGCGAGCCGCTTTATGATCAGTTATTGCGATATTGGTTACGCGAACACGAAGTAGATGTGCCACTCGATTTTTATAGAGAGGTTCGTGGGGGTACTTGGAAGGTGGTATTTGAATATATTCAGAAAAACCTCTTGAAAGATATCGATCCACTAGAAACGGCTAATGATATGTCCGATCGGATTGTGGATTACATTATACAAAAAGGGGTGCCACTATATGAGGGTTCAAGATTTGCCATTGAACAGTTAAGTAAGAAATATACATTAGCGGTTGCATCGAGTTCGCACCGCAATGTGGTAGAGCGGGTATTAGAGCATCATAGATTGCAGGAATATTTTTCTCACGTTACAACATTTAATGATGTGGTGCATCCTAAGCCACACCCTCAGCCATATGCCATGACCATGGCGGCATTAGGGGTGCAGCCCGAGGAAAGTGTAGTTATTGAAGATTCACTAAATGGCACTAAGGCTGGTTTCGATGCCGGCGCATTTGTGTACGCATTACCGGACCATACAGCAGATCGTTCTAAATTTACGTCTATGGCAAAGGTGGTTCATAGCTTTGATGAGGTGTTAGCTGACCTGTTATAATACAGGTTGTAATGTATTCAATAATTTTAGGATCAACTTCCCCGTATAAAAGGGCTTTATTAGAAGGCTATAATATTTCATTTACAGTTGAAGATAGTGGTGTTGATGAGAAGCAATTTCATCAAGACACAGTTGAACACACTGTACGTGTATTGGCAGAGAAAAAAGCTGAGGCAATTATCGAGGGACATAAAAATACAGAAACACTTATTATTACCACAGATGTGGCGGGTGATTTAGACGGTAAATTTTTAGGGAAGCCTGAATCCTTAGAGCAGGCGCAAGAAATGATCATGAGCTATTCTGGAAAAGAGGTTTTGATTTGGTGTGGCACTACAGTGGTGAATGCGCGTACTAATACATTTTATACAGATGTAGCAAAAGCTAGTGTACAGTTTGCAGAATTAAATGAGCAAGATGTAGTGCGTTATGTGCAGGAAAAGAAGCCGATAGACAAAGGTGGCGCTATTGCGATTGAAGAAATTGAGGAGCGAGGGTTTATTCAGAAAATTACCGGGGAGTATGATGCGATTATTGGTATTTCCATGAAGTTTGTGTTAAAGATATTGCAAGAATACAATAAATAATTACTATGTCACCAGAGCGTCAACAATCTAGAAGGATTCCACAGGAAGGTGAACGTGAAAAAGAGTTGGGGCATCGTGATGTGTTGCAGGCATTTAATCGTGTTGGATATGAGCTGGGCTGGGAAATTAAGCGTTTGTTGTTAGAGGAAGATGGGGTATTTGATAATCGCAAAGGATCTGGCTACACACAGGTAACATATCATTTATTACACGGTAGGTGGGACGCAAATACGCTATTTGATAGTGCTGTATATGAACGATTACTAGATCAACGAGAAGCAGATGGACTTAGGAAGGAGGCACGAGATTATGTGGAGGTGGATAAATTGAAACAGGCCGCAGCCATGCTAGGGCGGCCAGAGAGTAAGATGGTCGCTGATTTAATTGTTCAGAAATTTGAACCTTATGAGCCAACACCAGAGGATGTTGTGCTGAGAACTCCCAATGAGGCAGGTGTATCGAGTTATGATATGCCGCGGGTTGGATCTTGCACTTCAGCGGAACTGTATTATTTGGAATTTGTAAATAGCCCAGGTACATATCAATGGAGAAATGGTGATTCTGGAATGATGAATGTTATAACCGATGCTAGTGGAGAGCCTATACTGCTAGAAAAAGAAGGTCTGGGGGACCCGTATTCTTGCATCACATTACGTGAAGTAGTTTGGGAGAGGTTTCTACTACCACCAGTAACACTAATGGCAGTTAAGTATCCAAAAGAAGCTACTAGTCAGGAACGAATAAATTTGGCACACGAAAAGCCATACTCCACAGAGATTGCATTAGATAGTTGTGTGTTTGTTCCTTTAAGGATTACGACGTTAGCAATTGCACCTGATCAACGAAAACGCGCATTTGGTCAGCATATAGATTTTCAGAAAAGAAATGGATTTCCAGATTTCGATACAATGCCTTTAGATGAGCTGGTTGAGCGTGCGAATGAAATGTTATTACCTGAACTTGAGCCATTGCAATGGCCTAATGAAGCAGTAGGGGTTGCTAAGGAGGAAGGTCCTGAAGGTGACTTATGGTAATTATATGAAATTAATATTAGCGCGGCACGGACAAACAGATTGGAATGCAGATAAGCGACTGCAAGGCAATATTGATATTCCTCTAAATACACAAGGTTTAGAGCAGGCACAAAAACTCGCGGATTATTTTAGTGGCACGTCTATTGATGCGTTATATACAAGTAAGCTGCAGCGGGCTATTCAAACAGCAGAGCGCATTGCCACAGATCTCGACTTGCAACTCATTAAAGATGCTCGTCTTAATGAGTTTGATTGGGGTGTATTCAAGGGTGTGCCGGCAGCAGAGCGTGATGCGCATCCAGAACTTGGTCCGCAATGGCAGCGCGTGCGTGATGACATTCGTGCCGCCACAGAACATAAAGGAGAGATGTTTAATGATTTTGAACGCCGTGTACAGGATGTATTCGACGATATTATTTCAGCTCATGAGTCTGGAGAAACAATTTTGATTGTGTCTCACGGATTTGTAAAACGTGTATTAGTTGCACATGCTATGAATCAACCGTATGAATCCATGGCAAATAAATATTGGCATAATGCTTCGTATAGTATTTTAACCAAAAGCACAGGCTCATTTGAACCTGTGCAATTGAATCAGACTGATCATCTATAGAATGTGCCGACGGAGAGACTCGAACTCTCACGGGTTGCCCCACTTGGTCCTAAACCAAGCGTGTCTACCAATTCCACCACGTCGGCGTATTACTTAAAGAGCGACTTATAAAATACTAAATAGCCGCAACGTTGTCAATTCTTATGCAATCCGGCATACTATATATTATATGCAATTTCGATTATTATTTCTATCGGGAATTATTCTCTTAGCGGGTTGTACTAATGTTATTGATAATGGTAATGCTACAAGCATTGATAGCTCAAGCGATATCCCAGAGTGGTATTGGGCAGAATATTATATGACAGAATGCAATGGCGTGCCTTGGGTGGGTGAAACTGATGAAGAAATGATTCAGTATTATCAAGGACAATACGACATTGCTATTCAAGATGTGGTATCGATAGATAGTGATGATTTTGTGGCAACTTGCGAGGCGTGTGGCTGTACAACGGGTGAGGTTGTACGAGTACAAGTAAGCCTGGAAGATCGTAAGAAATTATTGGATTTAGGATTTAGTGTAGAAGGTGATTATAAAAACCCTGCAACAGAGAAGAATAGTGATGATCAGGATGATGAAATAGATAATAATAATGAGGACGTAGTTATTGAAGAGACGGGTGATATAGTAGAAGAGTATTCACCAGAAGAACTAGTGGCAATAGAGGATGATATTATTCTTGAAGATATTGCAGCGAACGTGCAACTTGCGCTTAAAAAATATTATGAAACGAATCATAGTTATCCAGATACTCTAGAAGAGCTAGAAATGATTGTATATGATTTAGAACGTTTTACGTACACGCCAATTGGTACTACACCAGCTAAGTATTACGATCTTGTTGTAGCATACTCTACAGGGAGAGTTACGTTGAACCCCTAAGGATATATTGAATAATAATAGAACGTGGCTAATATTAGCCACGTTTTTTAGTTGTACACTTTTTATCTATCGAAAGGATCACGGCTCAGTTATATACTTAAGGGGTATCTATTTTATATATAGAACACTAATACTTATCCACTATTCGTTTATGAACAAAGTTCACTAAAAGAGAGATGATTAATTTTGTACCTATATGGTGCACTCATAGCTTTACAAACTTATGAACACATTTGGTCTACAAATACAATTGTACTAGAGATATACTTATGTATTCTTTAGAAAAATGTTCTGAAGAATTAGTAATATACTTTATTAATCTAAATGAACAACCAATGAGGTGAGATAATTAAGAAGTTCAATTTTCTGAACGGGCATTTACGAAGACCATATAATATTTATTCGGTCTATCTATATGCCCACTCAGAGTGTTGAACACTCATTCATAATTGCGTCGAGAAATTGCTGAGGCCCAATTTTTAGTTGGCTCATCACGATTTCTCAACGCAGCCGTGAATAATTAACCAAAATAATTTATGCATCCAATGGTAGTGGACATGATTGTCCAATAAATATCATTATATGGGCCATCCTGTGTAGACTCTTATAAGCAAGGCCTTATTGTAATATCTCCAAACAGGAAAAAGGAGGTGTACATCAGCAATTTTGCTTTTGTACATCTTGCTCTTTCTTGTTTTTTTGTTCTTTTCAATCAAATCCTACTCAATGTTCGCACCTGCGTGTGAGTTACGAATTCTTTCGTGATTTACTCGCAGGTGTGGATGGGCCACACTCTGCAACATCAGCCAATGACAGGGATAATTTCATACCCCATAAGGCTAGTGGAGAGCGATATGTCTAAGGGCGTTCAGATTGATGTCGTGCAGGAGCAGGCTCCTTGCATCGTTAGTATCACCGGACCCAAGAGGGTGCAGTGTGCGCAGGAGATCGAGGCCATGAGCGCAGTACGGCACTCTCGGGTCGTGGAGGTTCGCTACGACGATGAGGCTATAACCGTAGTTGTATACGGTACACCTTGGTCGGAGGTTCAGGGCTGGTACAAGTAGAGCCTGAGGTTCTTTTAGGGTAGGAAACGGGAGGGGTGTCATAATGTCGCAGATCTAGGCAGCGCTTGCCTGATGATCGCCATTTACCCCTCCTGTCCTAACCATTGTTCGTAAAGTAATTTGTGGATAGTGATTAAGGATTTGACGAAAGGAATTTTTCGTGATACTCTATCTCTAGATTGAGTGTCCATAAGGGCACTTTTTGTTTTATGCCGTTCATGTGGTATCAAAATTATGAAACACAAATTTATTCTTGTTATAGGCGTCTTAGTGCTATGGTTTTCTGTGGTGTCATTTTCTTCACCTACATATGCATGTGAAACGGAAGATGATACCGATGCTCCTACTGAAGAACCAGAGGAGGATATTGAGTATTCTAACGATATTATTATTACAGAGTTACTACCTAATCCAAGTGGCACAGAATCTACCGACGAATTTATTGAGCTCTATAACGATTCAGGAGAGACGGTTGATTTAGCTGGATGGCTATTATCGGATGCTACAACGAAGATGCATACATTGGATGGAAGCATTGGAGCTGGTCAGTATATGGTTGTGTATCGTGAGGTATCAAGTATTGCGTTAAATAATAGTGGTGATATTGTTGAGTTGTATAATCCAAATGAAGAGCTTGTTGATGAAATAGAATATATTAGTAGTGTAGCAGATGATGAATCATATTCTTTAGAGAATGATGAGTGGTATTGGACTATGGATGCTACTCCTGGTCGCAGTAATAATATTATAAATGATGATCAAGAGGATGGTGAAGAGAGTGATTTAGGTGATGAAGAAAATAGTGAAGACGAAGAGGTTAGTGATAGTGATGAAGAATCTTCTGAGGAAACAGAAGATGAAATGTTGGGTTATGAATATTCTACAGATATTATTCTTTCAGAATTATTGCCCGACCCAGAAGGGTCTGACGCTACTGATGAATGGATCGAACTTACGAATACAGGCAGTTCTTCCATTGATTTGTATGGTTGGCAAATTGGTGACCCTTCTAAAACATATACCATTCAAGAATCCACTATATTAGCTGGCGGAGAGTATCGCACATTCATGGTTACAGAAACTAGCGTTTCGTTGAATAATAGTGGCGATACTATATGGTTGTATGATCCAGCCGGCGACGTAATGGATGATGTGACGTATGAGGATGGCGAAACTGGCGCTTCGTATGCGTGGAGTGGATCGGTTTGGGATTGGACAAGTGAGCCTACTCCAGATGAGAGCAATACATTTTCTGGAATGGAGTCTACCCCGGAAGTTAGCGATAGCTCTACTTCATCACGAACTGTTCAGGATGCTAGTGAAGTAGGAGATAGTGATGAAGAGATAAGCGGCGTGATATCGATTGCCGCTGCTAAACAATTACCAAAGGGCGAAGAGGTTATTGCTGCCGGTATCGTAAATGTATTACCAGGCGTATTTGGTTCACAATACTTTTATATACAAGATGATACATCTGGCGTACAAATATACTCATCCAAAAAAGATTTTCCAGATTTGGTAGTTGGTGATTATGTACAGGTAACGGGAAAAGTATCTGAAGCAAATGGTGAAAAGAAAATTAATATCAGCGTGAGTAGTGATATTGTCGTTCAAGAAGTTGAACAGGAGGTTGTTATTCAAGAATTAAAAGAGTACGATGAGGTCTTATTAGGTAGTATGATAACGACCAGCGGAGAAGTTGAGGAGAAATCTGGTAGCTCGTTAATATTCGATACAGAATGGGTGGTGTATATTAAGCGTGGTACAGAGATGAGTATGAAGGAATTTTCGGAGGGGGATCATTTGCAGGTGCAAGGGATATTAACTGCTACCAATGATGGTATACGAATATTCCCACGATCGGAAGGTGATATCACATCTATCACAGCAGAGGTTTCTGAAGCGAATTCAGCGCAAAGCGCTATTGAGCGCAGCGGAATAGTAAAGGCCGCGAACGCTCAATCGGACGCTACTATTGATGTGACTGATAATGTAGTAGCCGGCATCCCAAGTTGGATGTGGTTATTAATAGGCGGTGGAGCGTTGGTTGGCCTTATTCTTCTGAGTCGGTCTGAGAAGCTAAGTAGTCATGTACGTAATTTTGTCGCTCGGTGGGTACGTGGTCTGGCAGCTCGATTTGACCAGCCGGCTGATTTAGGAAAAAATACCAAGGACTCAAAAATCCCGATCCCACGTCATGTACAATATCACGAGAATGAAACGTATTTCGGATAAGTGATTCTAAATCTTCTTTATGTAAAATAGTGTGCTCTAATTCTTCACCAACTACTCGTAATTGATCGCGTTCTCGTACAGACAATAAACCACTCTCTACATATTCATCAAGTTTCTGCTTGAACTCATTTAGATACGTTTTACGTGTTGTTACATCGATTGAAGCAAAGGCATGATTGTAGAGGCGTAATCCGAAAAAGAGATCAAACACATTATATTGACCAGCACGATATTCATGCACGTGCACCGACGGATCATAGCGTGGCCGGTTATGAATTACGGCTGCCTCACGCAATAAGAGGTGGCCAGTTGGCTTAAGCATGCGATGTAAATTATCCAGTAGTGTTTTTTGATCATCCTTACTCAGCGCAGTAAGTACACCATCTCCTAGAATGGCATCAAATGTATTATCTGGAAAATCTAATTTCATCCAGTCGTTAATAACGATAGTTTCATTGGGATGATATTTGAAATGCATCATTTCAGATTTTTCATGCATGGCATCTTCATTATGGTCAACAGTTGTAAGTATATGATCATTTTCCAAAACAATATCTCGTAGCTCTGGGGTGGCGCCTAATACGAGCGCATGAATACTTTCGGCACCCTCAATCATTCGACTATATAGCTGGTTGAATTTTTCTAAGGTTAATTCTGATGCAGCAGGAACATCCACTTTTCCAAAGCGTTTAGTTTGCTGTAACTTACTTTTTCCTTTATCAAACATACCGTAAGTATACTCAGTGTGCAGCTCTTTTGCAATCTGATATACTATATGTATTATGTCTATTAAACTATTGATTACAGGAGGAACCTTTGATAAGGAGTATAATGAGCTAAATGGGTTGTTGTATTTTAAAAATACACACGTGCCTGAAATGCTCACCATGGCCCGTAGCCAGCTGGACGTTGAAGTTAAAACGTTAATGATGGTGGATAGCTTAGAAATAACAGAGGTGCAACGGGCATTAATTGTTTCTGAGTGCGCAAAAGCTGAACAAGATAAGATAGTTATTACCCACGGTACTGATACAATGACAATAACAGCTAAACGTATTGCGGAAGTTGTTAAGGATAAAACTATCGTTCTCACTGGAGCGATGATGCCGTTTAAATTTGGCTCTTCTGATGGGTTGTTTAATATGGGGTCCGCTCTGGCATTTGTGCAGATTTTGGAGCCAGGGGTGTATATAGCCATGAATGGAAAATATTTTCATTGGGAGAATGTAGAAAAAAATCGTATGTACGGACGATTTGAGGGGAAGTCGAGCGATAGTAGTAATTGACAAACGGCCGTTTTTTTGCTACACTTGTATTATCAATTGCAGAATTATTTGCAATAAAAAAATAAAAATAAAAAAATATGTCAATTCAATACGCCGTAGTGCATCTCCGAATCGGAGGTGACCCAATCTACATGGGCGTTGCACGCCGCAACTTGTTTTATCGGGTGATGCAATATCTAAAACAACGCTAATAACGTTGTTTTTGTTTTACGAAGAATAGCTATCTTGGCCGTCTTTTTTTTGTTATACTAGAGCAGCAATGACGAAGCGTAGAAAGAAATTAATCATAATCGATGGTAATGCAGTAATTCATAGGGCGTTTCACGCTCTACCACCGCTTACCACTAAGGATGGAACCGTAGTAAATGCTCTCTACGGGTTTTTAAATATTGTGTTTAAAGTTATTAAAGATCTTAAGCCAGAATATGTAGCGGTAACGTTTGATGTAAAAGGACCTACGTTTCGACACGAAATGTACAAAGCATATAAAGTTACGCGCAAAAAGCAACCTGATGAATTATACGCGCAGATTCCGATGGCGCGGGAGGCTATTGAAGCATTTGGCTTTACGGTTTATGAAAAGAAGGGTTTTGAGGCGGATGATGTCATTGGTACTATTACTGCTCAAGTACCAAAAGCAGTTGATAGCTATATTGTTACCGGTGACATGGATGCATTGCAGCTGGTGGATGACCATACATTTGTATTTACTATGCGCAAAGGAGTGAGCGATACAGTTATATACGATAAGAAGGCGGTTGAAGAAAAGTACGGTGGCTTAACAGTGGATCAGATGATTGATTATAAAGCGCTGCGCGGTGATCCATCTGATAATATTCCGGGCGTTCGAGGAATTGGTGAAAAGGGCGCCATTAATTTACTCACAGAATACACAACAGTAGAAAATGTAATTAAGAATGTTGATAAATTAAAGGGCGCAGTTCAGAACAAAATAACAGAGGGCAAAGATGATGCATTGCTTTCAAAAAAATTAGCTACTATTAAGCGGGACGTGCCAGTTGATTTTTCAATGCAGGATGTTGAGGTGAACGGATATGATCGCAACGCTGTACTAAAGGTCATTCAAAAATATGAATTTAAATCACTTCTTAAACAATTACCAGATTTAGAAAAGGCTACCAGTAGCGGTCCGCAACCTAGTTTATTTGATTCTCCGCAGGAAGAGGGTGAGGAAATAGATTTTTTAGCTGGTAGCGGATATACGTTAATTGATACAGCAGCAGCTGCTAAGAAATTAGTTAAAGAGTTAACTGCTCTAGAGTTGTTTGCATTTGATACGGAGACAACTAGCCTTGATCCATTACAATGCGAGTTGGTTGGATTTAGTGTGAGCTGGAAAGAAGGTACGGGTTATTATATCCCCGCTAAACATGTGCAAGAATTCGTAAAAGTATTTACTAATCCAGCTATTGGTAAAACGGGTCACAATATAAAGTTCGATATTAAAGTATTGAAGGCTACCTCGGGTATTGAGGTTCAGGGTATTGAATATGATTCTATGCTGGCATCATATGTAATGAATCCTGGAACCCGTGGGCACGGATTGGATTCATTGGCTCTCACAGAATTTGCTTATGAAATGATGCCATTTACATCATTAGTGGGTAAGGGTAAGAAAGCTATTCTTATTACTGATGTGCCCCTTAATAAGTTAGCTTTTTATGCGGCGGAAGATGCTGATTATACTTGGCGGCTATATGAAATATTTAAGCCACGCGTAAAGAAGGCGAAGCTAGAAAAGGTTATGCAGATGGAAATTAATTTGACTCCAGTGCTGGCAAATATGGAAATGGCAGGAATATCCATTGATACAGCATATTTAAAAAAAATGGGTACTAGCTTAGCCAAGGAAATTACTGCAATTGAAAAAAAGATATATAAATATGCTGGGAAGGAATTTAACATCGCATCTCCTAAGCAATTAAAAGAAATATTATTTGAGGAGTTAAAACTTGATACGGAGGGCTTGAAAAAAACTAAAACGGGAGTATCAACTGCCGCATCGGAACTTGAAAAATTACGATCGCAACATGATATTATTGATTTAATTACGGAATTTAGAGAGTATTCTAAATTAAAGTCTACATATGTTGATGCTTTACCAAAATTAGTGAATCCAAAAACAAAACGTATTCATACAAGCTACAATCAAACGATTGCGGCAACTGGGCGCCTATCTTCAACGGAGCCAAATTTGCAAAACATTCCTATTCGCACAGAGCTTGGGCGTCAGATTCGTAAGGCATTTGTAGCGTCAAAAGGTAGGGTACTTCTATCGTTGGACTATTCTCAAGTAGAGCTGCGTATTGTGGCGCACATGGTGAATGATAAAAGTTTTATTGATGCGTTCAAGGCAGGCGCTGATATTCATACTCGTACTGCTGCAGAAATTAACGATGTTCCGGAAGAGGATGTAACAAAGGATATGCGACGTGATGCAAAGGCTGTTAATTTTGGAATTTTATATGGCATGGGTGCGTATGGCTTAGCTCGTGATTCGGGTATGTCTACACATGATGCCAAAGAATATTTGGATAGATACTTTCAAAATCACCCCGCTATTGAAAAGTACATTGAAGATACAAAGGCCTCAACACGTGAAACGGGTTATGCGGAAACTATATTTGGGCGCAAGCGCTTCTTGCCAGATATTAATTCTGGAATGGCAATGGTGCGGGCTGGTGCCGAGCGGGCGGCAATAAACATGCCAGTACAAGGTACGGCAGCCGATTTAATGAAGATGGCTATGTTAGATGTGGCGCAGGCTATTACAGAGGGTAAGATTGATGCAGAGATGCTATTGCAGGTACATGATGAATTAGTATTTGAAGTTGATGCGAAGATAGTTAAGGAAGAGGCTAAAAAGATTAAGGCAATTATGGAGGCTGTATATACATTAAAGGTACCATTTTTAGTAGACGTAGGCATTGGTACCGATTGGATGAATTTAGAAGACGTTGAGATCGAGTAGGGATGGCTATGCGTCACAAGACAGTATTTATTTTGCGAGTTATCTATATAGTGATTGCCATTGGATTATCTACATTTGCAGCGTATAGAGTATTCTTTACCGCCAGTGATCAATTATCTAGAATCGAATCTGTTGGTTTAGAGTTTTATTTTCTAGCTGCGCTTTTTTCTATATATCTATATGTTTTTCAATGGAAGTATTTACCGGATGAGTGGAATGAGTTTGCTGTTATCGCATTATCTCCATTTGTATTGCTAGTGAGTTCTGGCGAAAGAGTAATTTCTTTGGGGGATCAGTTAGCTGTATTAGGAGCGCAGTTGTTAATAATTCCCCTAGCGTTTACGATTTTTCTAGTATTTGGACAATTCTTTTCTAAAACCACAAAGACTAATAGAGTATCAGATAAGATAATCAAAACAATATTAATGTTGCTTATTTATGGATTTATTGGTGTTATTATTGGAATAGCTAGCTACGCTTTATTTAACTATTATATTTGGGAGAGTTCTATTAATTCCTTAGCTGATTGGTCTTCATTGTTATTCATATTGGCGAATGTAATTATTGTCGCACGTCATTATAAGTTAGATTATCTATTGAGTTGACATATTTTAGAGAATAATAAGATGTCCTCCAGGAGGAAGTGAACCTTCCAAAAATCAACTCAACTCTTACTCGAGGTGGCTATGTCCATCAATGCTGATCAGTTCCGTGGCACCACTCCCAAGGCTGGTGTTGGTCGCCATGCAGTGGTGATCGGCGCAGGCGTGGTTGGCCTCATGTTGGCTTGGCGCCTGCTTGAGGATGGTTGGACTGTAACTGTTCTGGAGGCGAGCGGTGGTGTTTGGCTGATGTTCGCCAGCGCTTCCATTTCTAGGCATCTTTCCCTATACTGTTAGATACCTATGATTATATTTTTACACGGTGAGGACAATTTTCGAATTCACGAACGCGTTGGTATTTTACGCAATGGCTTTGTTACTAAATATGACTCTACAGGCTTAAGTATTAAAGAATTATATGGCAGCAGTCTAACAGTTGATGAAATTCGTTCTAGCTTATTAACCGTTGGTTCATTTACCGAGAAGCGCTTTGTAGTTATTCATGATGCGCTGGATATGAAAGCAGCTCAAGTTGATGTATTACTTAAAACATTAGATGCTATTGATGAAGATACAGTGCTGGTATGTACAGCTGGCGCATTACCAAAAAAATCTAGCGATCTTCAAAAACGTTTATTAGAAGCCGATCGGGTGGAGGAGTATGGGTTGCTGCAGGATGGCCAGCTACGTAATTGGATTACGCAGCGCGTAACGGATGGTAAGGCTACCATATCTAAAGAGGCTCTAGCCTATCTTATGCAGGCCGTAGGTAATGATTTATGGACAATGCATCATGCTATAGATCAGCTTATCTATTATACTCAGTCACACGATGATGGCATTTCATTAGAAGCTACTGAGTTATTTGTACCATCAGCGATTGACGATAATATTTTTCATTTTACGGATGCGTTATCTGAACGACAAACGCAACGAGCGCTTACATTATTACATGATCAATTTTCTAGTGGCGCTAATGCATTCTATGTGATGTCTATGATTGCTCGGCAGATACGGATTCTCATTCAAGTGAAAGAAACTGACAAGCCAAATGGCGTGCATCCTTATGTAGTTAAAAAAGCTAAAGTACATGCACAGCGCTTTGCGCTTGAAGATTTACATAAATTACATACCAAGCTTGTAAATATCGATAGGGATCTTAAATCCTCAGTAGTTAATCCAAAATTATTGCTTGATCAATTTGTGATTGAAGCAACAAAGTAGTATAAACAAAAAAAGACGCCAATCGGCGCCTTTTTTATTTTCAATACCTATCCTTTGAGGGTAGTATTGATTTTTTTCATTAATCGAGATTTCTTGCGAGCTCCTGTATTTTTATGGAGCGTTCCTTTTTCAACAGCTTTGTCGATTGCTTTACAAGCAGCTTCTACTTTTTTAATAGCGTTGGCTTCTTTCTTCTCGATAGCAACTAGGCTTTCTTTAGTAAGCTTCTTTACCGTACGTTTACGAGTTCGATTGCGTTTAGCACGTTTCTCAGATTGACGGAGAGCTTTAATAGCAGATTGTTTAACAGGCATAGTTTTTCTATAGACGCATTGCAATGCGTCTTTATATTAGTTATAAAATATCTAGTGAGCATGGTATTTATACGTATGACGGATAATACCATATTATGTAGTTTTGGCAAGCCTATAATAAACTAGACTTATATTTATCTGGACGGAATGCATCAATACGAACAACGGTAATATTTGGTGAGGGTGATTGAAAGTCCGGCGCTTGATCGTAGCCCAGGCAGATGATATCTGGATTTACCTGCGTAATCACTTCTTTTTTTCGTGAAAAATCTTCAAATCCCAGAATAGCTGTATCAACAGTTGAAAATTCTTCAACCATTTTCCTGCGCTCCTCTTCGTTATGGACTGGTCGCTTACCTTTAATTACTTCTACATTATTATCGCGAGCAATTACTACAATTAATGTATCTCCTAATTTCTTTGCTCGAGTGAGAAAATATTCATGTCCGGGATGAAATTTATCGTAGGTGCCAAACGCTAAAACAGTTTTCATATTATTTGATGATTTTTAATCGTTTGATCTCATCTCGTATTGCAGCGGCTTGTTCAAATTGTAAACTTTCAGATGCAATTTTCATTTGGTGCTCTAAGTCGGAAATTAGCCAAGCACGCTCCTGCTTTGATAGTCGCCTAGGATCAACATTAGTGCTTTCTAGTTCTATATCACGCTGTCCCGATAAGCGATTATCGCGAATGGCTTTTGTGATGCTCTGTGGTGTTATGTTGTGTTCCTTATTGTACGCTTGTTGAATTTTTCGACGCCGCTCAGTTTCTGAAATCGCAGCATTCATTGCATCGGTAAGTTGATTGGCGTACATGATTACTTTTCCATTTTTATGACGGGCGGCTCGACCGATGGTTTGAATTAATGCGGAGGCGCTGCGCAAAAATCCCTGTTTGTCTGCATCAAGGATAGCTACAAGTGATACTTCAGGAAGATCTAATCCTTCACGCAACAAATTAATACCAACTACAACATCACATACTCCAGATCGTAAGTCATGTAGAATTTCTAATCGCTCGAAGGTATCAATTTCTGAATGGAGATACTGCACTGAAATTTTTTGCTCTTGAAGGAATTCGGTAAGTTCTTCAGCCATTCGTTTTGTGAGTGTGGTGATCAGTGTCCGCTCAGCTCTATCCACACGATCATTAATTTCCTCAATGAGGTTTTCGATTTGATTGCGTGTAGGCCGCACATCAATAGGCGGATCTAGGAGGCCAGTTGGACGAATGATTTGTTCGGCTACAACCGTGGAGCGCTCTAGCTCATACTCTTTTGGAGTCGCTGACACATATATCACCTGGTTAATATGCTCATCGAATTCATCGTATTGTAATGGCCGATTGTCTAGCGCCGCTTTTAAACGGAAGCCATAATCCACCAGGTTTTGTTTACGAGCCCTATCTCCTTTGTACATACCGCGTATTTGTGGAAGCGTCATGTGTGATTCATCAATGAACATTAAGAAATCATCAGGAAAGTAATCAAGTAATGTATATGGTGGCTCTCCTGTTTTACGTCGATCGAAATAGCGAGAATAGTTTTCTATGCCATTAACATACCCGGTTTCCCAAATCATTTCAGTATCGTAGGTTGTACGTTGCTTTAAACGGTGGGCCTCTAGTTCATTGCCGCGTTTTTCTAGTGCAGCAACCTCTTTTTTCATATCACCTTTAATTTGATCAAGAACTTCTTTTACATTTTCGGTTGGGGTAACGTAATGCGTGGCTGGATAAATATCAATTTCTTCTAATATGTCACCTGACGTGTTTGTAAGAGCATGAAATTCCTGGATGAGCTCAATCTCATCACCAAAAAAACGAATACGTATAGCAGTGTGTTCGGATGTTGCGGGGAAAATTTCTAATACCTCACCTTTTACACGAAATAATCCGCGGGTGAATTCTACATCGTTGCGTTCATAGCGCATGGCAAGGAGTCTTTCAAAAATATCGCGGCGTGACATTTCTTTTCCACGCTGAATAGTAAGGCTGGCACTTTTATATTTTTCTGGTGACCCTAAGCCATAGATGCAAGATACTGATGCAACTATTAGAACGTCGCGCCGCGATAATAGCGCGGTGGTGGCAGCATGGCGTAGTCGTTCGATTTCTTTATTAAGTTCAGTGCTTTTTTCTATGTAGGTATCGGACCGTGGTAGGTAACTTTCTGGTTGATAATAATCATAAAATGATACGAAATAATGAATAGCGTTATTGGGGAAGAATTCACGAAACTCGGCAGCGAGCTGAGCAGCGAGCGTTTTATTGTGAGAAACAACTAATGTAGGCCTCTGCAACTCATTAACAATATTTGCCATTGTGAAGGTTTTGCCTGATCCAGTAACGCCTAGTAGGGTTTGTTCGCGATGATTTTTTTTAATGCCGGCAACAAGCTTTTTGATAGCCTGGGGCTGATCGCCTGTTGGTTTAAATTTTGACTCTAACTTAAATTTCATGGTGAAAAGAGTATACCATATACGTGCAGCATACATTGACAAAAGGCAGTATTTATAGTATATTGCGTTATATTTATGAAAAAACATGAACATCACCTACAGGGTAGAGATTATGATCGCATCATGGATGAGACTTCTGCTCGATTGGAGCGACACACAGAATCTTTGAGAGAAGCTCAGGAGTATTTACGTGAGGCAGCTGATGATAAGCCATTTTTATTGGTAGACGCAACTTTTGATCGGGCTGCTAAATGGTTACGAAAAGGTAGTAAAGAGTTAGTTGCTATGAATAACGGCTGGAGTGAATTACTTGCATTATATTTGCAAAAATTATTTTGCGGTGAATTCCCAGATTCTACATTGAAAATTTTTCAACATTATGTTGGTCCGGATATTCAATTAGTAAAACATGATGTGCGTAATTCAACGGGATTGAATTCGATGGAAACGCAAGAATTCTCCGCCGCATTTTTTAGTGGTTCTGCTGCTAATGTGAGTTATGCGTTTAATGAGCAGTTAAGCCGTTTGCGCGTAAGAGGATCTGAGACTGATGGCTATAAAGTATTAAATCATGCTGATGTATATAGGCGAACAGCACTGTTGTATGAACAAATCTCAGAATTAGGCATTCCAGTACAGGCAATGTGCTTTGGACATCAATTAATTGGAAGGGAACATGGTGGTGAAGTTGGTCGTGCCCCGGACGGATCCACCGCAGGTTTAGGCATGCGCAATGTTGAGCAAACAGCTTACGCAGGTGAATTGTTTGCTGGACTAGGTTTTACCGAGAAAATGGAGGGTGTTGTGCCAGCATATCATGATGAAGCGGTTACTCGCCCTAGCCATCGTTCGGCTGTGGTGTTGCGTTCTACTGATCAGGATCCTGGTACAGTATATGGAATGATTCATGCAGCGAATTTTGCTTTTACTGGTGACGCTAAACTTGATGCGGGAATGTTAAAGGCCCATATTGAGGATGGAAGGCACGTTGCGCTTACCACACAATATCATCCGGAGTTTGAGGGGATTATGCCATTTGTAGAATTTCAGGCTACGGGCGACTTTGATTCGTTCGATCAAAATTATGAACCACAAATGGCAGCATTAATGTTGAAGTTATTTTCAGCCGTCATTAAAATGCGACAAGGGGCTTAAATATTATAGGGGGCTTCCAAGGTCCTTTAGAAGATGAACAATTTCTTCTTGATGAGAGTGACTAGCGTTGGCTAGCTTCTCTTTTTTTAGAATAGATTTTAAGTAATCTAAGCTAATTGATTCTGGATGCAATACAAATGTAGCTCCTTCTTTATAGAAGCGTTCGGCGTCAACTAGTTGGTCAGCTGAAACAATAACATCGGCCTTAACTTTAAAGTGTTTAATATATTGTAGTAAGCTTAGAGTTGTTTCTGTATACGGCACGATTGAGATAATCATATCCGCATCTTGCACATTGGCGCGCTCTAAAATATCTTCATCGCGCATATCTCCATATAAATAATACACATCTTGGTTTTTTATCGCCTCAGAACTTAGCGGGTTGTAATCTACAACGATAATATCTTTCTTCAGATGCTTAAGTGCTTTGAGAATTTTATTTACGGGAGCATGATACCCAAATACAACGATGTGTTTATGTAGCTCTTTAGGTAGATGACTTCCCTGTTCATCTTTATCATGAATACGGAGTTTTTGGAGCATAGGTTTTGCAAATGCATAGATTTTTTCATTATAGGTAATTGCATATGTAGATACCGTCATTGTCACGAGGCCAATAATTGCAATCATTGATACGACATTATGATCAATAAGGCCTTGTTCTAATCCTACGTTGGCTAGTATAAAAGAGAATTCACTAATTTGACCAATGGCTAATCCTGTAAATAGAGCGGTGCGTTGTTTGTGTTTACCAAAACGTAGAATGGTATACACAATCAGCGGATTACCAATCAATACAAATAGTGTAAGAATGAGCGTTGCTATAATAAGCTGTGCATTGAAGCTTAAAATCAGCTGACTTCCAACATACGCAAAGAAAAATACAATGAAGAAGTCGCGCAGTGGACGAATGCGCGCGGCAATCTCAAAATTGTATTCTAATGTGGCCAACGCAATTCCTGCAAAGAATACCGCAATGGCAATTGAAAAGTTAATAGATAACGCAATTGCGCCAAATAGAAGGCACCAGGCAATACTCCAAAGGAATAGTAGTTCTGGTGAGTGACCAATGAATTTAAATATGCGGCGGAAAACAAATTTTGCCAAAAAGAAAGCGAGGCCAGCAATAAAAATGGTTTTTACGAATAATAAAAGCATGTCTGGCCATGGAATTCCTGTGAGAGAAAGATTGGTTCCAAAGCTTTCTAGAAGTAATAATGCAAATACAGCTAAGAAATCTTGAATAATTAATATGGCTATTGTAATACGACCATACAGGCTTTGCATTTGCCGCTTTTCACTAAGTATTTTTACTATAATAATCGTACTAGATAACGTGAGAGCAATTGAAATAAACCATGATTCTATTAATGAGAAACCTAAACCTAATGCAATGATCCAGCTAAAAAACCCAGTGAAGAGTACTTGGCCGAAACCAGAAAATAGCGCAACTTTGTTTAGCTCTTTGAATTTACTGATATCTAATTCAATGCCAATGAGAAATAATAAAAAAGCAATGCCAAAGGTTGCCATTACATCAATAAGCTCATGTGATTGGATCATATCAAGCCCAAGCGGACCTAAGATTATACCTGCCAACATGAATGCAAGTATAATTGGTTGCTTAAGCCACTTGGCTATAAGTGCTAATGCGGTGCTAACTACGATTACCGCACTAATTTCGAAAAATATTCCTTCCATTTGGACACAAGTATAGCATAAATTTTTCCCTTAATCAAGCCAAAAAAACGTGCTATACTGCTTTTATGATTGCATCACTCAAGGGCACGGTTAGTGTCATTCAAAAATTTATCATTGTGGAGGTTAGCGGGGTTGGTTATAAAGTGACTATTCCAGAAACAGTATCAGAATCGTTACGGGTTGGAGATGAAGTAGTATTGTTTACTCACCAGCATGTACGTGAAGACATGTTGGATCTATATGGATTTATTTCATTGGCTGAACTTGAATTATTTGAGCAATTAATTAGCGTTTCCGGTGTAGGGCCAAAAGCTGGACTGGCATTATTATCTCAGTTTAGCGCAGCGCAATTGCAGCAATCAATTATCACTGGTGATACCTCATTACTTACCAAAGTATCTGGTATTGGTAAAAAAACTGCCGAGCGGTTGATTTTGGAACTGAAGGGTAGTTTGGGCGATGTCATGATTTCAGCTAAAGGATCAGCGAGTGGAGAAGTTGGCATAGCTGCATCAGCATTAGAGCAATTAGGGTATTCGGCACAAGAGGTATTGGAGGCATTGAAAGATGTTGATTCTGAATCTACAGTTGAAGAACAAATTAAGCATGCGCTTGGCGTGCTAGGTAGTTAAATTCATGGATGCAGTGCAGTGGAATACATTTATTCAAGAGCATGACGGATCGTTTTTGCAATCTTGGCAGTGGGGTAGATTTCAAGAGCGCTATGGACATACAGTAATTCGTCTGCAAAAAGATCAGCTGGCTATTCAATTAATTGTACATACGCTGCCAGCTGGCCGAACATATTTATTCTCACCATATGGTCCGGTTGGTCATGCTAATTTTATGAGCGGACTGTTAGATCTTATTACTGCCGAGGCCACTAAACATAAGGCGGTATTTTGGCGTTATGAAAATTTACATGAGGCAATTGGTGGAAATAAGGCTCATGATATTCATCCACACTATACGTGGGTAACACCATTGGTTGATTCTGAAACTATGTTGGCCAACATGAAATCAAAGTGGCGTTATAATATTCGATTAGCAGAGCGAAAGGGAGTGACCGTACGAGTATCGAGTGATGTAAAAGATGTACGTATAGTACATGAGTTATTATCGAACACGGCGCAGCGTCAGGGTATTTCTATTCATCTGCAAATGTATTATCAGTTAATGCTTGATGAGCTTGGGCCAGATGGAATGGCAAAGTTGTATTTGGCGGAGCATGATGGTAATGTGGTTGCCGCCAATTTAATGATTGGGTTTGGTAGCACCATGACATATGTACATGGCGGATCTAATCATGAGTATCGATCGTTAATGGCACCTCACGCATTGCAATGGAAGGCCATGATGGATGCCTATGAAGCGGGATATACGCAATATGATTTTTTTGGAATCGCACCCCCTGATCAGCTAGATCACCCTTGGGCAGGAATTACCAGATTCAAACAAGGTTTTGGTGGAGAGTTGCGTGAATATTCTGGAACATATGAAGTTCCACTGAATAAAATGTGGTATAATGCATACAGCTTGGCTAAGAAAATACGTAGTGAACACTAGTACCAAATATGGATATTGTTATCGCAGCTGCCGGTAAAGGTACGCGCTTGAAGGAATACACAAAACACTTGCCTAAACATATTATTGAAATAGCTGGTAAGCCTTTTTTATATTATCTACTTGATTCAGCTGTCGCTGCCAAGTTTAATCGTATTATTATTGTAGGTGGTCACCATTATGACAAATTAGTTCATGCAGTAAATCGGTATCCTGCGCATGAAGGGGTTGAAATTATTACTGTAAATCAGTCTGAAATGATTGGTCCTGATAAGTATGGTACAGCCTGTCCGGTGTTGGCAGTAGAAAATTTGATCCGGGGGGATAGATTTGTATATACTATGGGCGATCATTTACTTTCAGCAACCGATTTAGTGCGCATGCAAATGTCTACTCGAGAAATGCTATTAGCAACGTACGAACATTCTCAGCCGGAACGTTTTGGTGTCGTTGAAGAAAATGCAGATCATCAATTGATACGTATTGTTGAGAAGCCGAGTAATCCAACTAGTAATCGCGTGAATGTTGGATTGTATACACTATCGAAGCATATTTTCCCTGCCCTCCATTCTTTAAAGAGTTCCGAACGAAATGAATATGAAATTACGGATGCTTTAAATCAGGAGGCGAAGCAATATCCTGTGAGAGTATTGTCGCTAGAAGGTTACTGGTTAGATTTGGGTCGGCCAGAAGATATTTCGTCGTTAGAACAGTTCTTGAAGACGGCGCAGGTATGAAGAAAATTGTTACCATCGGTGGTGGATCTGGTCAATTTGAATTACTTCATCACCTCAAAGAGTATGATGTAGAAATAAGCGCCGTGGTTACCATGATGGATGACGGCGGATCTACTGGTAAACTGCGCGAGCAACTAGGTGTATTGCCGCCCGGGGATGTGCGTCGTTGCCTACGAGCTCTTGCACAAACGGATTCTGGACTACCAGATTTATTAGAGCATAGATTTTCCGCTGGAGATCTAGAAGGGCATACGGTGGGTAATATTATGATTTCAGCATTAGAGCAGCAGTATGGAGATTTTGGCAAGGCTGTGGCCGAATTAGCTCGTGTACTTAATATTAAAGGTGAAGTATTGCCAGTAACATTCGATCAAGCAACATTGTGCGCTACATTAGAGGATGGCTCGGTGGTTGAAGGAGAGACTAATATTGATATTCCTCAACATGATACTGCGCTGCGTATTAAAGATGTATTTTTAAAAGGTGATCCACAAGTAAATCCAGCAGTGCTTAATGCCATTGCTAAGGCGGACATGATTATTCTTACTATTGGGGATGTATATACAAGTGTAATTCCAAACTTATTAGTTACTGGTGTGGCTGACGCACTAATGAAAGCTAAGGGTACGTTGATATACACCTGTAATCAAACAATTAAAGTAGGAGAAACCGATGGGTTTACTGCTTACGATTATGTAACAACGTTGGAACGTTATTTGTCTGGCAGGAAACTTGATACTATTGTTGTAAACAAAGATAATGCTGAAGTTTCGGAAGACGATGCTTCGATTGTGCGCTGTGACGTATCTACACTTGAGCAGCATGGTATTCAAGTTGTGTTAGGAGATGTAGCTGATGGAAATATTGTAAGTGGAGAAAAGCTCGCTAAGATTGTAGCTGAATTATGAAAACAGTAATTATTGATTTTGATGATACATTATTAAATACTACTGCGCTTAAGAAGGCATTAGCACAAAGTTTGGGATTAAGTGAGGAACAATGGAGTGATGCGTATAGGCGTTACGTTGAAGATAATAATACATTTGATGCCGCTGGTTTTTTACAGGGAGTAGATGCCGCAAAGCGTAAAAAATTTGAACAGGTATTACAACGTACACAAACGTTCATGTATCCAGATAGCAGGCAATTTATAAATCAATGCTTGGAATCTGGGTGGCGAGTGGTTATTTTAACCTACGGTGATGTTCGATTACAAACTGCTAAGCTAGATGCCGTTGATTGGCCAGAGGCTGTTGAGCGAAGAGTGGTAGATGTACGAAAAGTAAATGTACTGAGTGAATATATAAGTGACACAACGGTCATTATTGATGATAAGCCTGCAGAGCTAGATTTAATAGCTGAGCAGTTTCCAGCAGTATCATTATATTGGATGAAACGAGCTACTGGCGCGCATCGTGATACGGAACCCAAGCGATATGATACAATGGTTACAGATTTAAGTATTATTTTGTAACTATATGGCGTATTCATCACGGGAAAGTACAAAAGGCAAAGGTATAAAAGGGGTAGATAATTTAGGGGTAGGTGTTTTTTATTATTATAGTAATGAACTCGATCAACGAGATGGTAATGACGATAAAGCGGTATCTGATAAACGAGCTGAAGCAATGGCGCAAACACTTGATAATGATGCTGGTGGAGAGTTAGAAAAGTTAAAGAAAATTCTTGCATCAAAGGATCGTCATAAGATTCCAGGATATGGAGTATTTGTTACCGTAAAATATCGAGATGGTGACTTGTGGATTTTAGCCTAGCATGCAGATATATTCGGTAAGTGAATTTGTAAAAGGCATCAACCAACTTCTTGTTGGCATTCCTTCGGTTGTGCAAGGTGAAGTGAGTAATTATCGAGTTTCACAAAATCGGTTCGTGTGGTTCGACTTGAAAGATGAAAATAGTTACGTAAGTTGTTTTGCGCTTACCTTTCAAATGAAGGATGAGTTGGAAGACGGGATGGAGATTCAAGTATTTGGAAATCCTGGCTTATTCAAGAAATCTGGAAAGTTTCATATTCGTGTAAAAAAAGTACAAATGGTAGGTGCTGGCGGATTGAAGAAGGAGTACGAAAAATTAAAAGCCAAGCTTACTAAAGAGGGGTTATTTGATGAAGGTCGTAAGCGACAGCTACCGCGCTTTCCCAAGCGAATTGCACTAGTCACGTCGCGTGATGCAGCAGCATACACAGATGTGCAGCGAATACTTAATAATCGTTGGGGCGGTTTAGACATTACGCTTTTTCATGTTCAAGTGCAGGGCGCAAAGGCGGTGAATTCTATTGCTGCAGCTTTACATACAATAAATGAAGAGTATGCCGATGATTTTGATGTTGCTATTCTTACGCGCGGCGGAGGATCGATGGAGGATTTGCAGGCATTTAATGATGAAGATGTTGTGCGGGGTGTATTTGCGATGAAGATACCAACGGTAGTAGGAATTGGTCATGAACGTGATGAAACTCTAGCTGAGTATGCGGCGGATAAACGGGCGTCAACACCATCAAATGCTGCTGAGTTAATTGTTCCAGATAAGCGTGATGTGTTGTATCAACTACAAACATTAGTACGGCAACAAGAGCAGGCGCTTCAAGAACAGGTTAACGCGATGGGAAGTAGGGTTCGTAGCGCCATTGATATATTAGACGATCAAGCTGCTCGATACGTTAGCTCGGTTCGTGATTTGCAACAGAGGTTTTTATTGCAGGCTAACACATGGGAAACGCAAGTGCATACAGCGCTTGAATCTGTTCATCATCAGCAGAAATTATTATCTTCATATAACCCGAAGGGTATCTTACAGCGAGGGTATTCAATTACTCGGTTAGCGGATGGTACAGTTGTATCTAAAAAAGAACACACTAAAAAGGGAGATACTATTTCCACAATTATTGCTGATGGTGAAATACGCTCTAAAGTGTTATAATTTGTAAACTATGGCAAAGAAAAAAACGACTAAATTCGCAAAATCAACTAGTAGTGCCTTGGATTTTCAAAAGGAATTTACTAAGTTAGAAAAAATTACTGACGAGTTTGAATCTGGTGAGTATGATTTGGAAACCGGCCTCAAGAAATTTGAGGAGGGATTACGATTAGCGCAAATGCTAAAAGAGCACTTAGAAGAGGTTGAAAATCGTATATCAACAATCAAGGGAAAATACGATGAGCTTACACAAGAAAAAGAAGATTAAGAAACGGCAGTCAGTTGCCGATGGTCCTGCAGTTGAACAGCCAATGTCAAGAAAGAGGATGGGTTGCAAGCGCTTTTTAGTTAAGTGGTTTGTAATATTTATGGTATGCATTGTGGGCGTACTCATTATTGTTCCAGCTATTATTTATGCAGCTCAGCCGGATTATTATAAAATACTTATTATTGGTTCAGATCAACGCGGAACAGAACGCGCTAGGTCTGACGCCATTATGATTCTTTCAGTTCCGAAGAAACGGGATGATCCTTTTTCAATTATCATGATTCCGCGTGATACAAAAATTGAGCATGAGGAAAAAGGTTTGCAAAAACTTACGCACTTCTATGCGATGTGGGAAGATGAGGATGAATATTTAGGAAACATAGATTTTACGCGAGAAGTTATTGAGGATTTACTAGATGTTAAACTTGATGGAACAATTGAGGTGACCTTTGATAGTTTTATAGAAATTGTTGATATGGTAGGTGGTGTGGATACAGAAAGCGAAGGTCATTTAGATGGCGCTGCAGCGAAGGAGTTAGTTCATAATCGCTTCAATAAAGCCGAGGGAGATTTTGGAAGAGCCGCAGCTCAACGGGAGGTGCTACGTAATTTGATGAGTAGGATGAAAGATCCAGTTGCAGCTCAGCAGATGTATGAATATTTTAAGAACACGGATAGAGCGCGCTTAAATATAAATCGTACGAGCGCGATGGTATTTGGTGCGGCGTATATTATTGGACATCGTGGAGATACATCAATTGGAGAAGTAGAGGAAGTTGTACTTCCTGTGAGTGGTCAGCGCATATATACAGCATCAGCTGGAAAGGAATTATCTTATCAAGTAGTTGATGAGGATGAGTTGATTGAATTGGTTGAGGAATACTTACGCTAGTATGTTTAGAGCTTCTGCGTATAAGTTAAATATGTATGAAACATGTCCGCAGCAATACAAGTTCACATACATTGATCATATTGCTGATGAGTACAAGCAACCAAAGCCCTATTTAACAATGGGAGCGCATGTGCATAATTCACTAAAAGATTTTTACGATAATATTGAACCCACAGAGCGAAGTTGGGATGTATTAGAGGGTATCTTGCGGAGAAGGTGGCGTGAAAACAGATCTGGCTTTGCAGATAGAGAGGATGAAAAAAATTGGGGCATGCGCGCTTTGCAGATGCTTAAAGCATTTTATTTTAAAAATGATATTACTAAAACCCCAGTAATGCTGGAGGATTTTTATGATATGGATCTAGCTGAGGATATTCGTGTTGTTGGACGGATTGATAGGGTTGATGAAGAAGATGAAGGGCTGCATGTAATTGATTACAAAACTGGCAAGTACAATAAAGAGGATGTGTCGGACTTGCAATTAATTATTTATGCAATGATTGTTGAGGCTAATTCTAAGCAACGAGTGCATAAGGCTTCGTATTTATATTTAACCACTAATCAGTGGTATAGTTTGGATATCAGTTCTGATATGTATGAAGCTGTTGCAGAGCAGCTTATCGAGCGAGTTGAAATAATTAAGCAAGATAAAGAGCTTAATCCGCGTATTAATAAGTATTGTAAGAATTGCGATTTTATTGATATATGTCCCAAATCAGAGGAGGTTAAGCAGCTTATTGAAAAGAAGACACTACCAAATATATGAGCGAACAAAAATTTATTGTCTATGATGTAGAAACCCAAAAAACATTCGCAGAGGTTGGTGGTTTTAATAATCAAGCAGCTCTTAAGGTTTCATACCTAGGTTTGTATTCATACACGCAAGATAAATATTTTGGTTTCTTTGAAGATGATATGCAGAAATTGGAGCGCATTTTACTTACTGAAAAGCCAACTATTATTGGGTTTAACTCAATAAGTTTTGATAATAATGTAGTGCAGCCATATTTTAAGCAGCTGAAGATTGGTGAGTTACCACAAATTGATATTCTTGCAGAAATATTCGAACAATTGGGATTTCGTATGAAGCTAGAAAGCGTGGCGCAGGCAACGTTAGGCGAGGGTAAATCTGGATCTGGTCTTGATGCGATTCGTTATTACCGTGAAGGAAATAACGAAGCTCTAGCTAGGTATTGTTTAGATGATGTGCGTATTACGAAAGATCTTTATGATTATGGTAAACGGCATGGTTATATATTATATACATCGGGAGGTGATGTTCATACAATGAACGTGTCTTGGGCTGATGAGCAAACTATCACCGATAAATTAAAACAAGCACATACAGAGCATAAACAAGTAGAAGTGAATTATTTACAAATGATTGAAGGAGCGGAGCCGGAACGGTTTATAACAAATTTAGATATTATTTCTGTATCGGGGTTTCAACTTGAAGTGTTTTGTCATCGATCTAATGCAACAAAAGTATATGACGTAAGGCGCATTTTGAAACTTAAATATACGGGAGAGCAATACGCGTATCAAGATACGTTTTTATAGCATCGATACAAACTGAGCCACTACTTGAAATTTCTTACCAACGGATAATTTTTTACGTGAACGCACTCGTTTTATCATTTTCTTTTTTGTGCGAGTAGTATTTTTTTTACCATTAACATGTTTATGTACAGAACGAATGCTTGGTCCGAATAACTCTATCAAAACACTTTCCGGCAATTGTTTAAATTGACCAACGGTAGATATTTCTAAGGATTGTAATACTTTAGCTGTACGTGAACCAATGCCTGGAAGCATATGAATTGGTACTGTACTGTTATTAGAAAATGACATATATAAATATTAGTTGGCAAATTTGCGAATAATTCCTTGAACGGTTCCTTGAATAATTACACTTCGTACCTTAATAGGTTTGTAGTTTTTGTTACGTGGCTGTAATCGGATATAATTTTTTTCTTTGTGATACTCTTTTAACGTTGCAGTTCCGTTATCTAGAAGAGCTACTACAATGTCACCATTATTTGCATAATCTTGTTTTTGAACAATCACGTAATCACCGTCGGAAATTAAACTTTCTATCATGGAGTCTCCCTTTACTTTTAGAACGTATGAATTATCATTTCGAATCATATGTTTTGGAACGGTCATGGTTTCCGAGGTATCTTCAATTGCCTCAATGGGTTCACCGGCAGTAATAAGTCCAACAATTGGTAGCTCTAGCATTGCGCCAGTTACGTATGTTTCTTGATCTAATTCTTGTGCTAATTTATCGGGAGGTGTTACAAGTTGCATATCGCGAGCTTTGTTGTAAGCGCGCTCTAGGAGGCCCATACCTTCTAATTCACTAAGATGTTGATGTACAGTGCTAACAGATTTCAACTTAAATTTCGTGGCAATTTCCTCAAGGGTAGGGAAGTAACCATTGTCAGTTTGAAATAGGTTGATGAAATCAAGGATTTCACGTTTACGTTTAGTGAGTGCTGGGCTCATAGTTTTCTTGTTAGAACGTGCCGTGGCTCGCTCTTGCTAATTATTTTGTTTTTGGTGGGTCCCGGCCACTGGTAACCGTCGTTGTTGCAGTGACCGGTCCGGACCGTTTGGTCAATACTCCTTCCTAGGATTCTCCTATTGGCCAAGCAGTCAGGAGAGGTTTTCGACTACGCGCCTCGTGTAGCATTTTAGAAAACCTGCCCCGCTATAAGTTGTAATAGAATTATAAACCGAATAAAAACCGAACGTCAAATTGGTCTTGTGGATAACTTCGGTTTTTGTTCGGTCTCTCTAGGATTTCCCCCTTATTTTAATGAGTATATACTAGGGATGAGTTAATCTTCCCGATCGAGTTCGGTTTTATATTTTTGTTCGTAAATTTTCCAAATGCTTAGGAGGAAGGCGGTTACAACTGGGCCAATCACAATTCCAGATAATCCAAAAGATAATAAGCCACCAAGCGTTGCGAAGAAAATGAGTAGGGGATGCATTTGTACATCTTTTCCTACAAGTGGACCTCGTAGGAAATTATCTATCATGTTGGAAATAATAAGTGCTATTAGCACTACTACCGCTTGCCAAGTGCTACCTGTCATAAATAAAATTATCGTAGCTGGTAGTAATATAACAATAGCTCCAATACCTGGAATGATAGAAAGTACAATCATAATCACTCCCCAAAAGGCTGCGGCCGGTACCCCGGTAATCATAAATGCAATTCCACCAATTACACCTTGAATTAATCCGATGAGTAGCGTTCCTTTTAATGTGGCGCGCGTTGTTGAAACAAATCGTGTGTAGAGTTCTTTTTCAAATTTATCACCTAGTGGTAACAAGTGCATGAATTTTTTTAGAATAGCCGGACCATCTTTTAAGAAGTAATACAATGTGTATAGCATTATAAAGAACTGAATGAAGGCGCGAGCAGTATTTTGTCCGCTACTAGCAGCAAATTGATACGCGGATCCAGATAGCGAAGAAGCCCATTCCGTAAGCTTTGCCTTTATATCTATTTCACCAATAACATTTTGAATCCAGGGTATTTCTAAATAACTCTGCAGGGTTTGGCTTATGGCATTAAATGTATCTTGATTGCCAAATGTACTATATACGCTGATAGCTTGTTGAATAATAAGCGATATGATTCCAGCTATAGGAATAAGGAATACCAGAATAACAATTATGAGTGTTATGGATGCCGCAATGCTTTTATGCTTTACTCGCCTTTCAATGCGTGTGTGGATTGGATAAAAGAGCGTTGCTATTACTGCTGCCCAAAATAAGGGATACATATATGGTCGTAGCATCCATAGAAAAATGAGCGTAATGCCAATAAGGGCAATAAAAAATGTTGTGCTTTGAATTTTTTTAAAGTCCATCGAAGTGTTCTGTGAGCTCCCCTACTAAATTATCTTCATATATCCGTTGAATTTCTGAGTGCTCTTCAGTTTGCCCGAGTACCCACATGAGTTTCATAATTGATGCCTCGGCAGTGAGATCGTGCGTTGATAGCGCTCCACGGCTTTTTGCAAAGTGTCCTCCCGCAAACTTATTGTATTGTACTCCGCCATATATGCATTGTGTATCAATGGCAATCATAATATCTTGATCAGCTATTTGTTCTAGAGAATCTTGAATACCTTCTTGCCCAAGTGGAATATTGCCAGACCCATATGCTTCTATTACCAATCCTTTTGTGCGTGGTGGAACCATTCCTAATACATGCTCATTTGAAATTCCTGGAAATAATTTAATTACGGTAACGTCGGTAATAATATTCGTTCTCAATTCTAATGGTTTGTTGTGCGCAATAAAGCGTTGGTCGGATAATTCCAATTCCGCCTCTACTATACCAATGGCTGGAAAATTTGGTGATGTAAATGAGTTAATTGACATCTCATGAGTTTTTTTTGAACGATTACCACGCAATAGGAGGTTACCAAACATGATGGCCACTTCAGCTATATTTTCAGTTGCAAAGCGTATTGCATTAATAACATTACGATGATTATCAGGATTTGGTTCATTTACTGGTGATAGTGTATCAGTAAGAATAACTGGTTTTCCTAAATTTCCAAGCATGAATGATAATATAGTTGCAGTGTACGCCAATGTATCAGCGCCATGCAATACAACGAAGCCATCATAATTATCATATTCTTGCGCAATGGTTTCTGCGAGCATTTTCCAATAGCGGGGACTAAAATCAGAGCTATCTAATTGGAATAGATATTTTGATTCGATTTCCGCAATTGTGTTTAGCTGTGGAACATAATCCAGCAATTGCTGTTGTAAATCTAAGGCTGGCTCCAATACCCCCTTGGCATTTTTTTTCATCACCACACAACCACCTGTGTGTAAGATGCAGATCTTTTTCATGCCCTTAGTATAGCATAAAGTGAGCGTGTATGGTTAAATTACCATATGAAAAAATCATTATATTTGGTAGCGGCCATTGTTATCGGAATACAGCTAATTTTAGCTACTCCTGTATTCGCTAGCGATAATGAAGTGCTTGTGCGCTGGAAGGGGCAAACTGATACAAGTATTGCAGTGATGGAGGTAGATGACCCCGATGCCATGGTGCGTGAATTGCAAGCCAATCCGTTTATTGATCGGGTTGAAAAAAATGTTGAGCGCCGTTTAAGTGTTTTTTCAGATGATCCATTTGCAGGTGATCAGTATCATTTGAAGCAAGATAATGACGCAGATATCGATGCGGGTAAGGCTTGGGATATTACGACTGGTAGCAGCGATATCGTTGTAGCGGTAATTGATACAGGTATTGATCTTGATCATCCTGACTTAGTAGATGCTATTTGGCAGAATTCTGATGAGATAGCCGGTAACGGAATTGATGATGATGGTAATGGATACATAGACGATGTGAATGGATGGGATTTTGTTGGTAACGATAACGATCCAAATCCAACGCCAACCGGACTAAGTTGGTCTACGTCGGTTGTGGTGCATGGTACGCATGTGGCGGGATTGATTGGTGCTACCGGTAATAACGGGACTGGTATTTCTGGTGTAAATTGGAATGTAACTATTATGCCAATTCGTGTATTTACTGATACGGGCTTAAGTAATGTTGATGATATTTATAATGCCGTTCTGTATGCAGCTAATAACGGAGCTGATGTAATTAACATGAGTTACGGTGGAACGAGTTTTAGCACATTCGAGCAGGAGGCTATTGAGTATGCTCGTGATAAGGGGGTGCTGAGCGTGGCGGCTGCCGGTAATGAATCAACGAATTTAGATGACATCCCACTATACCCTGTGTGTCATCCTTATGTATTGGGCGTTACAGCAACCGATGCATTTGATGAGACGGCGTCATTTACGAATTATGGAACTGATTGTGCAGATTTGGCCGCGCCAGGAGACACTATTTTGAGTGCCTACTATGCCGATGATCCGGTACATGACTTTACTAGTGAGTATGGCTACTTAAGCGGAACATCGATGGCTAGCCCAATTGCGGCTGGAGTGGCGGCATTAGTATTATCTGTACAGCCATCACTTTCACCGGATGATATGCAGGATATTTTGATTGGCGCCACAGATAATTTAAGTGACGATACATTAGGTAGCGGTAGATTGAATGCGTATCAAAGCGTGGTGGACGCTCAGGTTGCATCGAGTCCTGATGCGCCAAGTATTACGGCCTATCATAATTCAAAAAAGAAAAAGACCATTGCCAAAAAAACGCGCACACCTGATACGAGTCCATATTTTACCTGGAGCAAACCTAGTTCATTAAACGGTATTGCTGGCTATTATGTATATTGGGGAAATGAAAAGAAGAATCCTGTAACGAAGGGAAATTTTCAAACCAAGAAAAATTTTGCACCAACCGGAGTGCGCGGGAATGAAAAAGATTATCGTTTACGAATTGTTGCTGAGGATGTTGATGGTAATCAATCTGATGTTGGAACATTTAAATATATTTCTGACACTAAAATTTCAACACCGGTAATGAAATCAGTTGATGCGTCTGGTGAAAATATTGAAGTGTTATGGAAAAAATTAAGTGGTGAACATGTTGCTGGCTGGTATGTGTATCGAGCAGTGGATGGTGAATCATCATTTAGTAAATATACTTCCCTGCTTTCGGATCGAGAATTTATTGATACCAATGTGGTTGCTGGTCATACATATAGATATAAAGTGAAAGCGGTAGATGATTTGGATAATGAAAGTAAACTATCTAATAGCAAACAAGAGGCCCTATGATTATTTTGCCAGTTACCGTTGGATTATTAGTGAGTAGTTCACTTATCAGCTTGTTTATATATAGCAAGTTAAAGCGACATGCACTTGGTGATCATGCGCTTGAAAAGTTACGTATTTTTAAGCGCGCTTTATTAGCTGTTGTTATTGCTGCACTTCTTAGTAATATCGCATGGGCGTTTCAAAACATGCTTTGGGGATTAATAATTACAATACTAGGGCTTACCGGAGTGGCTGCATTCTTCAATAATTTGCGGGATTTACAAAAGAGTAAACTATTTAAATTTAGTACTACCGATCAAGGAAGTATTTTTTTGTGGGTAGCGTGGTTAAGTTTAATAATTCTTGTTATTGTATATCTAATTAACTATATTATTCTATGGATTTCTTAACAGCAGTATTTCAACTAACATTAAGCGGATTACTTGGTGCCCTCATTGGTCTAGAGCGCGAAAAATTACATAAGGCAGCTGGATACCGTACACTAAGCTTGGTAGCTATTGGCGTTACATTATTTACATTGCTTTCTCAATATGGTTTTACTGGTGCGGAAACAGCGGTTGATCCAACGCGTATTGCAGGGCAGGTTGTTACCGGTATTGGTTTTTTGGGTGCTGGCTTAATTATTTTCCATCATGAAAAAATCCAGAATCTTACCACGGCAGCGGCGGTATGGGCGGTTGCGGCAATTGCCATGGCGGTTGGAGTGGGCTGGTATAACATTGCGATTTTTACAGCGGTATTTATATTCCTTATTTTATTTATTCTTCGTAAAATAGTTCCTCATCATAAACAATGAAAGCTCTACTTAAGAAAATTATTCCCGAGAGGCTAATACTTAGTTACCATTTTTGGATGGCTAAGTACGCGGCGCGTAAGTTTAAGCATCCCTCAAACAAGTTAATTGTTATTGGTGTTACTGGTACAAAGGGTAAATCTACAACCTGTAATATTATTTGGCATATTCTAACGCAGTTAGGGTATAAAGTTGGTATGGCGACAACAGCTAATTTTCGCATTGGTGATAAACACTGGTTAAACGATACGAAGATGACAATGCTCGGCCGTACGCAGTTACAGAAATTATTATCGGACATGGTTGAGGCTGGTTGTCAGTATGCGATAGTGGAAACTTCTTCTGAGGGGGTAAAACAATCTCGGCATATCGGCATAAATTATGATATCGGAGTATTTACTAATTTGTTTCCTGAGCATCTTGATGCGCACGGAGGCTTTGAGAATTATAAGCAAGCGAAATTAGATTTTTTTACACACATTAGTCAATCGGAGTTAAAACAGGATAATGGAAGATCCATTCAAAAAATGGCAATTATTAACGGTAATTCAAAATACGCTACTGAATTTTTTCAAACAGCTAAGGTAGGTACGCATGTTGTATGGACGCGTCAATCAGATTCAACAGCTGAGGAGGCTGATGTGTTACCAATTAATATTCGTATTACAGATCCACGTGAAACAAAGGATGGGGTGGCTTTTAGTATTGGCGAATATAACTATACTAGCCCACTGCTTGGTGATTGGAATATTGATAATATAATGGCCGCGCTCTCTGTTGCGGTTTCGCAGGGCGCATCGTATCCAGAGTTAATTCAGCCAGTTGCAACTATTCCACCGGTACCAGGGCGTATGGAAACAATAAATGTTGGCCAACCCTTTAAAGTGATTGTAGATTATGCGTATGAGCCGAAAAGTCTTGCGTTATTATATGAGTTTGCGCGCAAACAGGTTGGTGATGACCATAATTTAATAACATTGATAAGTTCTACTGGCGGTGGACGTGATGTTTGGCGGAGGGCAGCTAATGGTAAAGTGGCTGTTGAACATTGTAATTACGTAATTGTGACTGACGAAGATCCCTATGATGAGGATCCGATGGAAATTATTAATGAAGTAGCCAGGGGAGCATTAGAGGCTGGCGCAGTTGAAGGTGAGAATATGTGGAGAGTGCCTCAGAGATTCCATGCAATACAACAAGCCATGAAACTAGCGCAACCTGGAGATGTTGTATTTTTAACAGCCAAGGGTTCTGAGCAGAAAATGTGCCTAGCCAAGGGTAAAAAGATTGATTGGGATGATCGCGCCGCAGCCAAAGAGGCTTTAAAGCAATTGGGGTACGGAAAATAGGCTAATGTATATCATGGGGACAACCTGGGGATGGTTTAGGTATATTCTTAGCTAATATTAGCAAAAAAATATTTTTATACCCGCATGTAGATAAAAATTTGACAAATATTATTAGATATACTTGACAAGGCTTGACTATTCCAGTAGTTTTACTCATGGTTTACAGGAACGAGTCGGGAAGTTGATACCATTGTAGCTAACTCAATACATTTACGTACTTGTCAAAATACGTGACTACGCGCCTCAAAGTTCGCAATGCGAACTAACTAATTCATAAGTTGTTTTCCCTCACCCCGCCGGGGTTGGGCTATTTTTTATGCCGAAAAAACAATCCATCCCAGACATCCCAGACCATCGTGAAACGTTTGCGAAGTTTAACCCTACAATTGCACTTCCAAACCTTATTGAGGTGCAGCATCAATCTTACAAGTGGTTCCTTGATGAAGGATTAAAAGAGTTACTTGAAGAGATTTCTCCAATTGAGGATTTTGCAGGACGTGATTTAGAATTATATTTAGATGATTACTATCTTGATGAACCGCGATTTGATGAAAAAACTGCAAAAGATAAGAACATTACCTTTGAAGCAGCTATTCGTGTAAATGCTCGATTAAAAAATAATCGTACTGGTGAAATTAAAGAACAAGAAGTATATTTAGGTGACCTCCCACTAATGACCAAGCGTGGTACATTTGTGGTTAATGGTATTGAGCGTGTAGTTGTATCCCAGTTGATTCGTTCAGCTGGTGTATTTTTTACATCGAACAATGTGAAGGGTCGCATGTATTATGGAGCCAAGATTATTCCTAACCGTGGTGCTTGGCTTGAGTTTTAAACAGACGGCAACGGAGTTATTTATGTAAAGATCGATCGCAAACGCAAGGTAACGGCAACCGCATTATTACGTGCGTTTGGTTTTTCTTCTGATGAAGAAATTATCAACTTATTTACAGATATAGATACTAATCCAGAACATAAATATATTGAGGCAACATTAGAAAAAGATACTTCTACTTCAGAAGGCGAAGGTTTGAAAGAGGTATATAAACGTATCCGTCCAGGTGATCTTGCAACTGTTGATAATGCTCGTGGATTGATTCATTCAATGTTCTTTAATTTCAGTCGTTATGATTTTGGTCGCGTTGGTCGATATAAAATTAATAAACGATTTGGATTTGATTTACCAATCGATCAAGAACATCGCGTATTGTTACGTGAGGATGTAATTGCTGTACTTCGTGAAATCATTCGTTTAAATAATTCTCAAGAAGAGGCAGATGATATTGATCATTTAGGTAATCGTCGTGTTCGTGCTGTTGGTGAACTTGTACAAAATAAATTCCGCATTGGTTTAGCTCGAATGGAACGTATCGTTCGTGATCGAATGAGTACACGTGACGTTGCCACGCTAACTCCTGGACCACTTATTAATGCGCGTCCAGTAATTGGTTCTATTCGTGAGTTCTTCATGAGTTCACAATTATCACAGTTCATGGACCAAACGAATCCATTGGCTGAGTTAGAACACAAACGTCGATTATCAGCGATGGGACCAGGTGGTCTTTCGCGTGAACGTGCTGGATTTGAAGTGCGTGATGTACATCGTACTCATTATGGTCGTATTTGTCCGATTGCTACTCCGGAAGGACCAAATATTGGTTTAGTAGGTCACTTGGCTTGTTATGCTCGTATTAATTCTTATGGATTTATTGAAACTCCATATTGGAAGGTAGAAAAAGATGCAGAAAATAAAACCGCTCGCATTACAGACGAAATTGTGTATCTTGATGCGTTTGAAGAAGAGCGTTCTATTACTACCGCTGCAACAACTGAGCTAGATGATGATGGATATATTGTGAGTGAAAAAATTGAAGTACGTAAGTATGGATCACCTATTCTAGATTATCGTTATAACGTTGATTACATGGATGTAGCGACTCGGCAGATTATTTCTGTGGCTACTTCATTAATTCCGTTTGTAGAACATAATGATGCGGTACGTGCGCTGATGGGAACAAACATGCAACGGCAGGCTGTGTCCTGTGTTCGTCCAGATTCTCCAATTATTGGAACTGGTATGGAATTCCGTGCAGCGTCTGATTCCGGTCAGGTGGCGTTAGCTGAAGAAGATGGTGTTGTAACACATGTAAGTGGACATTTAGTGGAGGTGACTGGTAAGTCTGGAGTGCAAAGACATGAGCTACGTAACTTCATTCGATCTAATGCTTCAACTAGCATTAATCAGAAGCCTATTGTAGATATCGATCAAAAAGTGAAGAAGGGTGATGTGTTAGCTGATGGTGCTTCAACAGATCAAGGTGAATTAGCTCTGGGGCAAAATGTACTAGTAGCATACATGCCTTGGGAGGGTGGTAACTATGAGGATGCGATTCTTGTTTCAGACCGTTTAGTGCAAAGTGATAAATATAGCTCCATTCATATCGAGGAATACACAATGGATGTGCGTGATACAAAACTTGGGCCTGAAGTAATCACTCGTGACATTCCAAATGTTTCTGAAGAAAAACTTAAGGATCTTGATGAAGAAGGTATTATCCGAGTTGGAGCTCAGGTTTCATCTGGCGATATCTTAGTTGGTAAGATTACTCCTAAAGGTGAAACGGAATTATCTGCTGAAGAAAAATTATTACGTGCAATTTTTGGAGAAAAAGCTAAAGATGTTAAAGATTCATCTCTTTATTTAGAGCATGGTGATCACGGTAAAGTTGTGGATGTAAAGATCTTTTCAAAAGAGAATGGAGATAAATTAGCATCAGGTGTATTAATGTCTATTCAGGTATCTATTGCGCAACTACGTAAGATTTCTGTTGGTGATAAAATGGCTGGACGTCATGGTAATAAAGGTGTGATTTCTCGTATCATTCCAGTTGAAGATATGCCATACATGGAAGATGGTACCCCAGTGGATATTCTATTAAATCCACTTGGTATCGTATCTCGTATGAACCTTGGACAAGTATTAGAAACGCATCTTGGTTTAGCAGCTCGCGCACTCGGCTATCAAGTTGCTACTATGCCATTCCGCGGTGTACCTGAATTAACTGTAAAAGATGAGCTTGAAAAAGCTGGTTATCCACGTGAAGGTAAAATTACATTGATCGACGGACGTACTGGTGAAGAGTTTGTTCATAAAATTACGTGTGGTGTAGCGTACATGCTGAAATTGAATCATATGGTTGATGACAAGATTCACCAACGTTCAATTGGTCCATACTCATTAGTAACGCAGCAGCCGCTTGGTGGTAAAGCTCAATTTGGTGGTCAGCGTTTTGGTGAGATGGAAGTATGGGCACTAGAGGCTTATGGTGCCGCTCATACTCTGCAGGAAATATTAACGATTAAATCGGATGATGTGCCTGGTCGTTCAAAGGCGTATGAAGCTGTAATTAAGGGTGAAAAAATTCGTAAAGTAAATGTTCCGGAATCGTTTAATGTATTAGTTCGTGAATTGAAAGGTTTGGGTCTCTCAGTAGAATTATTCAAAACCAAGGATAAAGATAAAAAGAAAGAATTGTCCGAGGATGCTGATGATTCTAAGAAAGCTGAAAAAGAAGAAGTTGAGAAAGCTGAAGAGACAACTAATTAATCAAGCAATCGTAACTAGAATATATTATGCAAGAAGGACAAGTAACACGAACTCATGATTTCGACGCAATTCGTTTACGTATTGCTTCATCTGATGAGATTCATGAATGGTCACATGGTGAAATCACCCGGCCGGAAACAATTAACTATCGTACACAAAAACCTGAAAAGGATGGTTTATTTTGTGAAAAGATTTTTGGTCCGTCTAAGGATTGGGAATGTTATTGTGGTAAGTATAAAAAAATTCGTTATAAAGGAATTATTTGTGATAAGTGTGGAGTAGAAGTTACTCGTTCAATCGTTCGACGTGAGCGAATGGGACACATCGATTTAGCTGCACCGGTTACACATATTTGGTTTCTACGTGGCGTGCCATCTAAGATTGGTCTGATTCTTGATTTATCTGTTCAATCCTTAGAAAAGGTAATTTACTTTGCTAACTTTATCATCAACGATGTTGATATGGAGTTAAAGGAACAAACTCTTGAGCAAATTGAATCTGAAGCTACTCAGAAGATTAAATCTATTAAGGGCGAAAGTAGTAAAGCATTAAAAGATATTGAAACTGAGCGTGATAAAGCTATTGAAGCTGTGAATACTGATAAGCAAAAAGAAAAGGTTGCTGCGAAGTATGAGCAAGAATTAATCAATGCTGCAATTATTCGTGATGAAAAACTGAAGGATGTTGATGATGCTGTAGATATGGCTAAAAAAGAGTTGAAGGCCTTAAAGCCAATGGAAATTATTTCTGAAACAAAGTATCAAGATCTTTCACTTAAATATGGCCATCTCTTCGATGCGAGTATTGGAGCTGAAGCTATTAAGGAGCTTCTACTTGAAGTTGATGTAGAGAAGATGATTACAGAACTTGAAGAAGAAATTGTAGATGCTAGTAAAAATAAGCGCACACGATTAGTGCGTCGTTTGAAGTTAGTAAAGAACTTGAAGAAAAATAAGATTCGTCCTGAATGGATGATCATGACAGCAGTTCCTGTAATTCCACCAGATCTTCGTCCTATGGTGCAGCTTGATGGCGGACGATTTGCTGCTTCTGACTTAAATGATTTATATCGTCGTGTTATTAACCGTAATAATCGTTTAAAGCGTTTAAAAGAATTGAACGCTCCTGAAGTAATTCAACGTAATGAAAAACGCATGTTGCAAGAAGCTGTTGATGCACTTATTGATAATGGTGCGCGTCATGGTAAAACCGTTACTGCTTCTACTGGTCAAAAACGTCAGTTGAAATCATTAGCCGACATGCTTAAAGGTAAGCAAGGTCGATTCCGTCAGAATCTACTTGGTAAACGTGTGGATTATTCTGGTCGTTCTGTAATTGTGGTTGGTCCGCATTTAAAATTGCATCAATGTGGTATTCCAAAGAAAATGGCTCTAGAATTGTTCCGTCCGTTTGTGATTTCTAAATTGATTGAACGAGAATACGTATATAATGTACGTAGTGCGAATCGATTTATTGAATCTGGTCGATCGGAAGTGTGGGATATTCTTGAAGAAGTAACGAAAGAGGCGTATGTAATGCTTAACCGCGCCCCTACCCTCCATCGTCTTGGTATTCAAGCATTTCGACCAATCCTTATTGAAGGTAAAGCTATTCAGATTCACCCATTAGTATGTACTGCGTTTAACGCGGATTTCGATGGCGATCAAATGGCTGTACACGTACCATTAACTGAGGAAGCAAAAGAGGAGGCTGGTAATATCATGCTTTCATCCAAGAATTTACTTAAGCCTGCTACTGGTGAGCCGGTGATTACTCCATCTCAGGACATTGTACTCGGTGTATATTTCATGACTACCGTGCATGATCCAGTTGATGATAGAAAAATGTACTTTGCTGATAAAGAGGAAGCAACAATGGCATATCAATTAGGCCGCATTACGTTGCAAGAAAAAGTACACGTAAAGATTAAAGATGAGTTGATTGAAACTTCTGTAGGACGCATCATCTTTAATGAGCTACTACCAGAAGATCAACAATTTGCTAATGTATTAGTTGATAAAAAAGAACTTAAGGGAATGATTGCTAAAACATTCCAAATTCATGGTGATGAGCGTACGGTAATATTGATTGATGCAGTGAAAGATACTGCTATTGAGTATGTAACAAAATCTGGATTAAGTTGGGGTATTGAAGATACACCACTTGTTGAACAAAAGAAGCCTCTTGTAGCTGAAGCAGATAAAGAAGTTGAAGAAGTATATAAACAATATGAAATGGGTCTGCTTACCGATGATGAGCGTCGTGCTCGTATCATTGAGATTTGGACGCGTACGAAGAGTCTTATTACAGGACATGTGCAAAATGCGTTGGACGAAGATAGTTCTGCATTTGCGATGATTGATTCTGGGGCTCGTGGTTCTTGGGGTCAGTTAACTCAGATGATGGGTATGAAAGGTATGGTAATTAGTTCTTCTGGCGAAACAATTGAGTTGCCTGTTAAAGCCTCATTTAAAGAAGGATTTGATGTGCTAGAATACTTTATTTCTACGCATGGTGCTCGTAAAGGTTTAACTGATACAGCGTTGCGTACTGCGAATGCTGGTTACCTTACTCGTCGTTTAATTGATGTTGCGCAGGAAGTGATTGTACATGAAGAGGATTGTGGCACTAAAGATGGTAAGGTAATTACTGTTGAAGAAAGTGAAGAAATGAGCCAAACCTTAATTGAACGCATGCTTGGTCGTGTGTTAGCTGAGGGAATTAAAGATGGTAGCAAAACAGTTATCAAACGCAATACATTAATTACCGAGGATCTTGTACAAGATTTAGAGAAATTAAAGATCACTGAAGCCAAGTTACGTTCCGTACTTACATGTGATACGTTACGAGGGACTTGTCAAAAATGTTATGGTTATGATCTTGGACACAACAAGATGGTAACAATTGGTACAGCCGTTGGTATTATTGCTGCTCAATCAATTGGTGAGCCTGGTACTCAGCTTACAATGCGTACATTCCATACTGGCGGTGTTGCTGGAGCTGACATTACTCAAGGTTTACCGCGTGTTGAAGAATTATTTGAAGCGCGTCCATTAAAGCGTGGAGCTATTCTTTCAGCCATTGAAGGTAAATTGATAGATATTGATACGTCTGGCACTCAGAAAGTGTTAAAGATTTCTACTACACGTAACATTAAGACTGTTCAGAAGATTACCAAAACCATGACTGTTACAGCGAAGGATGGTGATAAAGTAAAAATTGATGATCCTATTGCTGAACGTGCGAAGAAACCTATCCTAGCGAAGAGTGCAGGCACCATTACACTTACCGACAAAGAAATTCAAATATTTGGTGAAGAAGATCATGTGGAAGAATATCCAGTACCAGTAGGATTTAATGTACTTGTTGAGAAGGGTGAGTTAGTTACTTCAGGGCAACAACTAAGTGAGGGTAGCTTAGATCTTCATGATCTTTATGCTCTGCGTGGACGAGATGATGTACAGCGATATATCTTGAAAGAAATTCAATATATCTATTCATCACAGGGTCAGAAGTTAAATGATAAACACGTTGAAGTGATTGTGCGCCAAATGTTCTCACGTTTCCGCATCGTTGAGCCAGGCGATACTGATTTGGTAACAGGCGATGTAGTAACAAGTGATCAGCTAAGAGAGGCTATTGAAGCATCTGGCGGTGAAGCACCAGAGGTTGAAAATATCTTACTTGGTATCACTAAAGCTTCTTTATCAACCGAAAGTTTCTTATCAGCAGCTTCATTCCAAGAAACAGCTCGCGTATTAATTGATGCAGCGGTAACTGGTAAAGTAGATTACCTCCGTGGCCTTAAGGAAAATGTAATCATTGGTAAGCTTATTCCAGTAGGAACTGGATACGGCGTAGACCATGAAGCATTAGCGGCTGAAATTGAAGCCGAAGAAAAGAAGAGGTACGAATTGCGTAAAGCAGAGGCTCGCGCTCGTCGTGAACTTGCAGAAGAACAATAGATTACGCAGGTTAACAAGTGTATGTTCCAGTAGAGCCGCCCTAACGGGGTGGCTCTACTGTTAGCATCTCGTGCTATACTATTGTTATGAATACACATAAAAATCGATACTCAAGAAGTATTACAGATCAACCGAATACCATCTTAATCAAAGACGGTTCATATATTATTACTACAAACGATAAAGATGAGGTTGTTGTATTGAGAGGGAAATCTATTTATATTAAGAATGGTGTTGTTGAAGAGATTATTGATGCCGGCGCAGAGGGGAATTTATTACAGTCTGTTGACATGGTATATAATGCTGGTTTACGTGGAGGCACTGTGCTTACTCCAGGTTTTGTTAATGCACATTCGCATCCGCCAATGTATCTTTTACGTTCAACTACATTGTTAAGTAACGATACAGCCACTACTGAGGAATCATTAGCTGTAGCGCGTACCATTGAGCAAACTATGACACTGGATGATCAAAAGTATGCGGCATTGGGTGATTTTACCGAGCAACAAAAATTAGGTACCACTACAGTATTATCTCATTATCATACACCGGAAGCTACTCGCTGGGCGGCTCGTAAAGCTCACGTACGCTTAGTTGACGCCATTAGTATGGCTAGTAAAACGGATCCATCAGCAAGTTTAGAAAAAGCCCAGGCTACATTTAGTGATGTTGATGAATTGATCTCTGCTGGTATAACCATCCATACTATGGAGCGAGTTTCTGTAGAAGAACTTAAGGCTGTTAAGCAGGTGATGGACGCATATCCTGAAGTACTGCTTACCATTCATTGCGGAGAAACGGTTACCGAAGTTGAGGGGTCACTTAAAAAACATGGTAAGCGACCAATTGCTGTTTTACATGAAGCCGGATTATTAAGTGAGCGTTTAGTATTATCGCATGCTGTACATTTTACCGATGATGAAATTTCTTTACTGGTAAAAAATAATGTTGGAGTGGTGCATTTACCAACATCAAACCGTATTCATAAATCTGGTCAATTCAATTACGGAATGTTCTACCAAGAAAACGAAGCGCAACGGGTAGCCCTGGGAACTGATAGTGTAATTTCAAAAAGTAAGCTTGATATTATTTCGGAAGCATTTCAAAGTAAGGTAATGCATCAAGATAGTGATAATCCGGTAAGCTATGAAGAATTATTTAAGATGATGACTATTAATGGCGCACGGGTATTAGGTATGGGTGATACGGTTGGAAAAATATGGCCAGGCTATAAGGCGGATATTGCATTTTGGAAATTAAAAGATCGTGGGTTTATTCCATATGATTCTGAAAATCCAAATACTTTAATTGGTAATATGATTACTCATGGGGCTACAGCAATACGTGATTTAATGATTGGTGGTACGTTTGTTATTTCTCATCGTAAACATGTATTAGTAAATGAAAGTAAGTTGCTAGCAGATTTGCAACAACGTCATATTGAATTACGTGATAGAGTGGCGTAGGTGTTAGAAGAATAATAGCTTAATGGCTATGCCGGACACAAATATTGTAAATACTGTTTTTGCCCAAGCAGTACCTTTTGTAATTGTAAGATGAGCACCAATATACGATCCGGTTGTCATACCCACTAACAGAGAGATGCCTAGAGGCCAATCCACTAATCCGTGCCAAATAAATACTACTAAGGCACTAATTATTCCTAATGAAAATGGAATTAAACCAGTTGCAATTGCTTGAGTAAAAGTCATACGAAATATTCCTAGCTTAGTAAGCATGGCAATTGTGCCCGCTCCGGCTCCAAGAAATCCTGTATAAATTGTGTTTGCAAAATAAATGATAAAGCCTAGAATGTCACGTGGCTTGGAAGTAGATTTTTCTTTTACCCCAAGATCCTTTTTTATATGCATGAGAGGTAAAATAATAAGGATCATTATTGCGATGATATTCTTAATGAGATCTTCATTAATTTCCACTAACAAGCTTGCGCCAATTGCCCCGCCTATAATTTGTAGTATAGAAAATGGTATAGCGTACTTCCATACGATGTGCCCTTTACCTAGGTAGCGCATGAGGCCTCCGGTAATAAGGCCAAATGAACCAAGGCGATTTGTAGCTATGGCTATTTGTGGAGGTAGACCAAATAGTAACAGTAAAGGAATTGTAATGAGCCCTGCTCCACCGGCGATGATACCAAAAAAGCTGGCGATTGTGCCAACTCCGTATACTATTAGTATGTTTTGCATCTAGTATTATTTTTTTAATGCATAGTTTGGTGCATCAGCAATTTGCGCGAGGCTATGAGGGTGACTTTCATTAAATCCGGCGTTGGTAATGCGAACAAATTTACCGCGTTTATGTAGTTCTTCAATCGTTGGTGCGCCAGAATATCCCATACCAGCTCGCAATCCACCAAGGAGTTGGTATACAACATCATCAACAGACCCTTTATATTTAATGCGACCAACAATACCTTCTGGAACGAGTTTTTTTGCTTCAGTTACAGATTCTTGAAGATAACGATCTTTACTGCCGCGTTGCATAGCTTCCATCGATCCCATTCCGCGGTAAGTTTTATATTTTACGCCATTCTCTTCAGTTACTTCACCTGGTGCTTCATCGGTACCAGCCAGAACTCCACCCATCATTACTACATCTGCTCCTGCGGCTAATGCTTTAACAATGTCACCAGAATATCGAATGCCACCATCAGCAATAATTGGGATGCCAGCTTTGTGAGCCACTTCAGCACAGTTCATAACTGCGGTGAGTTGCGGTACGCCTACTCCAGCTACAATACGGGTTGTACAAATGGATCCAGGCCCAATACCAACTTTTACAGCATCAGCACCAGCTTTGATGAGATCTTTCGTAGCTTCGGCTGTTGCAACATTTCCTCCAACTATTTGTACGTTTGGGTATTCCTTTTTAAGAAAGCTCACCATATCAAGTACACCCTGAGAATGACCATGGGCGCTATCAACTATCAGTACATCAACTCGTGCCTTTACCAATGCTTTGGCACGCAGTTTAGCTTTGTCACCAACACTCACGGCTGCACCAGCTAGTACGCCGGCTTGTTTTACTTCTTTCACAGCTGCTACTTGTTCAGCTTCATCAAGATTTTTATGTACAATTCCCATTCCGCCTTCTTTTCCCATAGCAATAGCCATACTTGCCTCGGTAACAGTATCCATTGGGGATGATAATAGAGGAATATCTAGAGTGATAGTTTTTGTGAGGCGTGTGCGTAATTCAACGTCGCGAGGCAACACTTCAGACTTCTGCGGTATGAGCAGAACGTCGTCAAATGTTAGAGCTTCTTCAATCAATCCTTTTTGCATATATTAAAAAGGAGTATAGCAAGGAAATGCTATGCTGTCAACAATTGGTTGATATTTTTAGATTCTTGTTCAATATCTTCCTTTATTTACTAATTACTCATAAAGAACTGTATTGAGCAGGCTCCCTCGGAAACAACGATGTATAGTCGTTGCTCCGAGGGATGGTTCTGCACTGAATTACCCATAGTAAGGGTGCGTCGTGAGAGACGCTTCCCTTAGAGGGTTCCGCGCCAACCGCCCAGCTCGTCGAGCGGGATCATCTGGTCGGGGGCGGGCAGGCCGTGGCTGGCGTGGCAGGTGACGCAGTCTGTGGTGTTGCCAAAGTCCAGGGAGTTTGGCATCGGCTTCCAGTAGTTGCCGTACTCGTTGTAGCCGCCCAGCTCGTCGTTGTCGCTCGGCATCAGCCCCTCGAACAGCCGGTTGTCCAGGTTCACCTGGACCTGCCAGGCCGAGGGCCGCCACCAGAAGGCGATGAGGATGATGGTGGCGAGGATGGCCGCGAATCGGCCGGTAGTCAAGGTCTTCATGAATTCCTCCTCAGAGGGAAGCGGGATATCAGTGCGTTGGTTGAAGTGCACGCCCGCGGCGAGAGATTCAGAATGGCAAATATATAATGGCCTTCTGTAAATCCCTCCACGCGAGCGTACACTTACTCTAAAAAGAACGTTGAATGTTTTGTATTTCACATCCAAAGATAATGTTCCTCCTAAACATTTTTTACAAAAATATGCGCATCCATTATCTATGAATGTGAAAACTATTGAGATGGTTGCATCTCATTAAGAAAGCTCGTTAACTTAAATATATCAGATCGATAATCATAGTGATATCTTATTAATATAATTAGTTACCTACTTCACTATTTACCAATCTATTACGTAATTGATAAATAGTGGGCAGGAGCGGAAGGAGGCGAGGCGATGAACGACTAGGTCGTTATACCGCACTCGTTGCCACCTTCCGCGGGGAGCAGAGTATACTCCCGCTTCTTCCTGAGCGTCGGACCGAACCAGAACCAGGCCGAGAGGGCCGGGACTGCGACGGTGGCGCCGAAGAAGAAGATCGCCGCCAGGCCGCTGTTGCAGCAGGGCGCCGATCCGGCGGCCCAGTCAGCGCAGGCGTCAACGCCACTGGCGAGCATCGCCAGGGTGAATAGGCCGATGATGGCCCAGCCGGAGCGATCCGGACGGGAAGGGGTGAGGGTTCTTGCTGCCATAAGAGGGTCTCTCCAATGGAGCGTGGCTAAGTCCACGCTCACTATCAGCTACGGAGTTCAGACGAAAAATAAATAGAGGTCTGCTCGCGTAGCTAGTAGCGGGCGTGGATTAGGAACCACCCACTGGTAGGAATCGAGGAAACGGTGAATATATATTGACCTTCCTACAATTCCTCCCAGCGAGCGCTCAGCCGCAGCGTCACCGTTCCATATCTGGCGCGTTTTTTAATAGATTAAATCTAATACCTCAGACCATGTAGCCTGTTTTTTCATACTCAGTTCCATGGAACATTTTCCATTCAGATGCCTGAATGGATCACTGCAATCGGTAAAAG
>JAJRVJ010000016.1 GCA_024277435.1 Patescibacteria group bacterium
GATCTTTCCATAATGACTGATGAAGATATTTATGCTATACAAGAAAGGTTAAACAACCGACCTCGCAAAGGTCTTAATTATCTAACTCCTAATGAGGTTATTGCTAGAGAGGTGGGGCATTAGATTCTAGAATTCAGGACCAATAAACACATACATACACTAGTGATATCAATAAAATAACCCCGGGTATAAAACCCGGGGTTATTGCGCTAACATTAGCGTTTTTATATATCTACTCGTCGCCTTTTATGTGATTATTCATAGAAATTACGTCACTATCACCAGGGTCTTCAGTAACAGCCCCGAAATTCATCTCTTCATTTGGGTACTCGTCTAACACCTTGTATTTAGGTGATTCTAGTGGAAATACCGGACCAGAACCAGGTAGGGATTCATACTGTATTTGCTGTCGATCGGAAACAATCTCTTTCGATTCCATTCGCAATAGAAAGAAACTATATGCCACCATCAAGCCTAAGGCGGCTGCCGCCACCCCATTTAATGGGATATTTGGTTTTACTGGTTTTGTTGATGTAATAGGGCCATCAATTAATGTAATATCAACCGATTCCCCTCCTCCATGATAATCGGAAGCGCTGGTTGTAAATACTTGAGCAACGCCCAGGGCAATATCTTCGGCTTTTCCTGGATTTGTTGAATACCCTTCAATAATTAATATTCCCGTTTCAGGAATCATCCTTGCATCAACCTTTTCCTCCCACTGATCTTTTCGATCCTTAGCATCTACAGAAAACTCTTCTTCCGTAAGATATCCTGTCGCGATAACCTTATCTAAAAAATTAAATGTTTCAATAACATTCACTAAGTTATTACCTAATTTTTCAGCGGCCTTTTGTGATGTGTATGAATCAGCCGTTTCCTGCTGTTCCTGCACAATTAATAACTGCACCTCTGAACGATACAGTTGATCTGGTAAAAATGATAAACCCGTAACAACTACTCCGGAAATAACGGTAGCTATTAACAGTACTAGCCAGTGTTGGCGCACGAGTTGTAAATATTTCATGATTGCCTTAGTATAGCAAAAAAATAGCTATAAATCAAGGCGGTTTGTAGGTAGAGACGCTCCGACGGGACGTCTCTACCTAGTACCTATTCTAATATCGCCTCAATTTTTTTGCGTTTACCATTACGCGTAAGCGCAAATTCTATCGTAGAGCCCAACGGGGTGTTTGCCAATATAGTTGCCAGGTCATCACTATCCGCATTTAACGACTTACCATTCATTTCTAATATAATATCACCTGGTAATAATCCGGTAGTTCCAGTAGAAATACTTATTACCTTCACCCCACGCTTACGCACTCCGATATCTGGATCGATAGTGCGATATAGTGGTTGGTATGAAAAATCCCAACTATGATGCTCAATCTGCTCTTCTGAAAATATATCAAATAACTTCGTTGCGAGCACACTAATTGGTAGTATCTGATGATCGAGCAAATTCATACCTACAAGCAAGCCTGTGCTATCAAAAACAGGTGAGCCGTAATATGCTTCACGACTAACGTTATCTGTTAAATAGACAAGATTATTTGCAGAAGCTGAAAACTCATTATCAGAACTAAACGCCGTATTTTCAATAATGCCCTTCGCTACCCTATCCCCACTAGTTACCGATGTAGTATAGAGCAATATCGGCTCCGCCAATGTTACGGGCGCTGTTTTAAAATCGGCAACCGGTAATTGGGTTGCATCAATTTTTATAAATGCCACACCACTATATGGATCAATTTCAATTTGATCAGAAACAAATACGCGAGCATCATGCGTTACCACGCTTACACTCAATACATTACCAATCGCTTCCGCAGGTACAGCTATCCAACCATCGGTACTAAGAATAATACCCTTCGCCAGCTCATTCGCCTCTTTGTACTGTACTGTTGAACTTGCAAAAATACTTACAATAGTTTTACTTTGCTTAGCCTGGATTACTTCAATTAATTTTGCCGAATCTGAATTATCCTGAGAATCAACAAACACAATTTCCGGACTATCCACACTTGTAATTAATAACTGCTCTGCAAATGGCCAATCTGGCGGATAATTACGGCCAACAATAGCAGAGATAAACCCAATAAACGAGCTCACTACTATAGCAATTACCATTATCCAAAAAGCATTATGGTTACGTGCGGCACGTTGCTCAGTGCGTTTAGCACGTTCGCTTGGCGCGGTTGGGATAATTTCTTTTTTCATAGTCTTAAATTTATAACCAACGTGAAGTTGCTAATACAATAACGAATGCTAATCCTGTAACAGTAACGTAACGTATTATTGTTGCGCGATTTAACATATCCGTTACATACATACGAGACAAATGTAACAGACAATATAATGATAATGTTAACACTCCTCCACTTACATAATATGCTACCGGCCAGAAGTGTAAGGCCCAAAATGCCTGTACCATTACAGCGCTAATCACAATAACGAACAACCATGCGCGACGTTGTGGAATTTTCTGAATCCAGAAGGTTTGCCAAATCAATACCACGGTACTTATTGCTACATATAACAATATGTAGCGCAAACGACCCACTCCAAGAATGAAAAACATCGCCGCACTTACATACAAAAAGAATGAGGCCATAAGATTACTGTAGATGGATATATGCTCCAACGAATAGGTAATGTATTTAGCTGGCTGATACAAAAATACAGCTATATTTTTCATGAATAAGAAATAGAGAACCAATATAATAGCTATTACCATCCATATAAACAAAGGTGACTCATGTATTAATATAAAGCTATACCCGGATAGTGTAAGTACGAGAGGTACTATAGAAAAACCAATGTATTCCAAGCGCCATTCGGGCTTACGCATAATAACCGTTGCCACTATAGAAGTAGTAACCAGCGCAATAATAACTTGCATCCAGTTATCAGGATATTCTACGCCTACCCACAAGGTGAGTAGTATAATTATGCTGCTAATATAAGGGATTATCCGCTTTAGGATGATCATACATCAAAGGGTAAATTCATTACTGACGTACTGTACAGGACTTGCAATTGAATGTCCATTTTCAATAACAATCGTTTTATTTAGTCCGGCAGCGGTGGCGGACATTATTGTTGGAAGGATATTTCCATCATCATCCACGGAAGACTCAATATAATACACCATATCAAGATGCGATGACCAGCTCACACCATATACATTCGTAAGAGCAAGTTTTGGAACATCCTTATCGATGTGTAACATCCATACCTGCGGTAGTAACGTTGTATCATTGGGGCGCACGTATATGATGCGATCGCCATTATTTGGCTCTAATTGCATCACTACGTCATTAGCGGGTTGCGTAAAGCGCAGCGATGTAAATGGCTCAACTAATTGCGTTGCAAGATTATATGCGAGCAGTGTATATTCACCCTCATATTCTCCTTCAAATAACAGTGTTCTTTCATCGAGAAACGTGAGTGATAATATGTCATCAGTAAATAATTCGGACGGATCATCCAGCTCTGCATTGATGGTAAAATCTTGCAGTAACACCCTATTATCAGATGTAAGAAATGCTATAGCTTTACTATCTGGGGACCACGCTGCCTCTTGAATACCTTCATGTAAACGAGTGCGTTCTAGCGTTTCCAAATCTATCAAAAATAAATTATCTACTTCTTGGTACAATAAAAATTTACCGGAATTTGCAATTTGAAGATGACTAGGTTTATTGCGGGTACCAATCACGAATGTTCGCTCGTCACTTACGAATGAGTATTTCCAAAGCTCATAATAGTCATCAGTGATCGTTCCATACATAATCTCCTCAGCGCCAGGTAACCACACAGGAGCAAAATGCTCGGTATCACTGGAACTAATATTTTTACGATTCTCACCAAACGAATCACTTACATATAAAGCTCCGTCCTGAATATACGCTATCGGATGACTTGGTAATTCCCAGGAATCTACGTTGACAACTTCTGTACTAGAAATACAGCCGGTACTGAATGCTACCGCTATCATACATGCACCTACCGTTATCCAACGTGGAATCATGCTATGGAATATCGAAGATAAATAAAGGCCAACGTTGCCGACATAAACAGCACAAGCACCGATAAAATAACCATTGCCTTCGATACATGCTTTGCGTACCGCTCTAACTTAGTAGGGATATGATGTGATTCGTTCTTCATAGCTATAAAATTACTAATTCTTATTACTACCATCCATGCACCTCTGCATTCCTTCAACGGCTCGTAATACCTCTAATGGTACAGCAAATATAACTGTATTGGATTGATCGGAAGAAATATCATTAATGCTGTTAAGTGTACGTAAATGTAAGGCGCCAGGAGATTTAGCAATCGTGGCAGCAGCTTTGGCTAGATTGTCGGCAGCTACTACTTCACCTTCTGAATTAATAATTGTAGCGCGCTTTTCACGTTCAGCTTCGGCTTGCTTAGCCATGGTACGTTTTAAATTTTCAGGCAATTCAATGTGTTTTAATTCTACACTTACTACCTCAATCCCCCATGGGTAGGTAGCTTCATCCACGATGTGACGAATTTTTTTTGCGATATCATCACGATTGGTTAATAACTCATCCAAACTTACTTCACCTACTACATTACGCATTGTGGTTTGTGCCAACTGCGATGTAGCGTAATAAAAATCTTGCACTTCCAAAATAGCTTTTTCTGGATTCACTACTTTATAATAAATTACTGCGTTCACGCGCACAGAAACATTATCCTGTGTAATCGCATCCTGATCTGGTACATCTACAGCTTTAATACGAATATCTACCTTGCGTATTCGTTGCAATACAGGAATAACAATCCGCCAACCTGGATCTTTAATAGATGAAAATTTACCCATTGTAAATAATAATCCCCGCTCATATTGATCCACCTGACGAATGAAGGCTGCAAAAGCAATGATGCCACTAAAAAATACTGTGGCAGCTAAGAATAAGAGTACACCAACAATTTCCATAGCTTTTTTTTAATCATTAATAACTTTATTATAACGCGTTTATACAGAACTGCAATTAGCCAGCGCTAAAACCACCGCCGCCGTAGCCGCCGCCATAAAAACCACCACCGCTAGAAAAACCTGATGAACCACCAGCCGCACCACTATAACTACCGCTTGTAGAGCTGGATCGTACAGCTGTCATTGTGGTTGTCATAGTTTTTACCATGGCTCCGGATAAGTTATCGGTAAACATACCAATTGCAAACATATCCGCTCCAGAGTATCCACTATACCAATCTGGCTCATGAAGATAAAGTTCTTCAAAATTCTTTGCCCAATCCTTTTCCACTCCAAACACCATGGCATACGGTAGCATCCGCTCGAATATTTCTGGAGTAAGATTTTGCAAACGATAACGTTCAGCATGATGTAAGTACATCTTAAGCCCCTTACTCCACTCGGTGGCATGAACACCCTCTTGAGTTCGCTTAGGCATAGTTTTGCTAAATAGCAATGTAATGATGCCATACGCCAAAATTGGTAATCCTAAAAAGTAGAGGAACGTTCCAGCCAATCCAACTACTGTAAGAATCCAGCCAATCCGACGATATTTTTTGCGTACCTTATCAGGGCTACTTACAAACCAACCATCATCCACTGCTTGTGTATACATCATTTCACGTAGATCAGGTAAATGATTGGCAAATTTGTAGCGTAAGCTACTTAATTTCACGTTAGTTTTCTTTCCTTTCGAAAAAAATATATCCAACAGCTCGCGCTCGTACTCAACCAACGTTTTATCATTACTATATTTCTTATGCAATAACTCAAATTCATAACTCCCTTTCCTCTTCTCTATAATTTTCATTACACCCTTTATGGCCAAATCAACCACCGTTGAAGAAATGTCCTCTAAATCTACAGTTTCATCTATCACCGTACCTACAATACCAGGTTTCATTTCTCGATATGGTTCATATTGTGGAATAATGGTTTTTCTACCTAATGGATCACGACCTTTACGGCGCCACCGTAAAAATAGTACTCCAAAATAAAGCACCGGTGATAAAAAGTATCCAATAACTAGCAATAATAATAACACTGCGAGTAAGCCATACCACCAGGTTATTTGTAATTTTGTATCAATGTACATATCACCCTGTTCCGGAGTTGTAAATGTTTGTTCATAGGGAGAATATCCAACGTTTGAAACAATAACGGTAAGCTCCCCTTCCGGAACATCCTCTGAATCACCTACATATAATGTGAGAGGCGTTACTCCTGTATACACTTCCTTAGATCCTTGCTTAATTATTACATCCGCATAATCTGGATCGCTACTAATATGTACGCGCGGAGGATCTGGTACTGACCCCTTAGGAAATCCGGCTACGATTGTAAAATTATCATAATCACCTAACGCGTAACCCTCATAATGTAATGTATCTTGATCCTCGATCCAATAGCTCTGCACTTCATCAAGTGTGCCATACGCGCCGCTAAACAAACGTTGTTGCAATTCATTGGTATTCACTGGTTGTGGTAGATGTACATCGGCGCTTACATTATACATTGCCACCCCTCGCGCATCAGGTACTGCGTTCCAATATAATTCATCCCACGTTGAATAATTATTTATCACATTGTGAGCTGTATACGAAATTGTCCAATATCGCTCAATATCTGTACTGTTATGATTAACAGTAACTGAGGTTGCATAACCGCTATCTACTATCTCTGATAGATCTGTTACATCAACATTGTTTAAGTGATCATATACAGTGATATCACTAATAGTCATGCCACCCGGTGTAGCAATATCACGTGTAAACCAACTAAAAGAGCCTGTAAATGAAATGCCAAAATATTCATCAATCACTGCATCTCCATCGCTTGTGATATTGATATCACTATTCCATTCTGTAAAATAAAACGATTTGTAATCCTGTGCTTGAGCTACACTCGGCAGAATACTGGCAAATAGTATTGCGATGGCCGTAAGCCAGCGAAACATCATTATGATTTTAGATTTAGTTTATCTACCACAACTACTTGTGGGCTATTTAATAATGTAAATAGGAATTTATCGGTAACATCTTTACGATAATTAAACTCGGTTGAGCTCATTAATGTGTAGCGCAACTCTCTGCCAAATTGTGTGTTAAATTCTTCCAGAAGATTTTTTAGGTGTTTTTTGGGTAGTGAACCAACGATAAATATATCAACAGCACTAGACATATCATCAACGAAGTATCCCATTAACGTAAGATGCTGGATATGCCCCATATCTTGTAAACGACCGATAAACTGTTTTTCTAAGGTTAAACGCGATTTAAGAATCAGCGCTTTTAATTCTGGATATAAGCTAAAATCTATATCAACTCTGTAATACTTTTTTCGCTGCTTGGTTTCAGATTTAAGCAAACCAAGCTTCTCTAAATGAGATAGTTCTCGACGAACCGAATTGATATGCTCATTCACGCGGCGAGTGAGCTCTCTAACAAAAAACTCATCGTGCGGATGGGTAAGTAATAACCGCAACAGTTTAACTCGAGTTCGTGAACCAAATAAGTGATCAAGCATATCTGATGCAGATTATAACCTATTTTCCTTGAAATCAAAAATTGTTCAACGAGTCCTTGCCCATTTATTGGTTTTTCAGTATAATTGGTGGTATGTATAAGCTGGTTATTGCCGAACTATTTCTAGATAATGCAGAGGGCGATCGCAATGCGATTCACCTCTATATATCTGATCCCACACCTCTGGAAGAAAAGAACTTGGGTAAGGTATTCATTATACTTGAATTTGATAGTGCGGATAAATTTTCTGAAGATATTGTTCAACGAATTGACGAAACATTTACGCAATCCTTTTATCATTCAGCTGATTTTGAAATAGAAGCCGCCTTTGAACGAGCGCTACAAAAAGTAAATGCTACTGTAAAAGATTTAATTAGCAATTACGGTGAAAACTGGGTATACGCACTTAATGGCGTGATTGGTGTGATGCATGGTACTGAACTGCATTTTAGCTATGTACGCTCCATGGAGGCGTTTATGGTGCAGGGTAATGAAATTATAGATGTTATTCAATCCCCAAAGGATACCGATGTAAAACCTCTTAAGTTGTTCAGCAACATTATTAGTGGTCAATGTGCTGAGGATTGTAAAATGTTATTTTCTACGTCGAATTTACTAGATTATCTTTCACTTGAAAAGATCCGTAGAGTTGTTCAAGAGCACGATCCACTGAGCGCTGTTACCTATTTTGAGGGTGTATTAACTGAGCAAACGGCTTTATCAAATATCGCCGGTATTATTGTGGCTTCAGAAAAATCTTCGAAGCCAGCCTCACCCATGTCTGACCAAACTGAAGAACTCAAACATAGTGAATTTGGCAACTTGGAAGATTCAATGTCGAAATTGAGCACTCAGGAACAACAAACTGATGACTTACTCGCTCCATCCATTTGGCCAACATTGCGCAAGCGTGTACAAACAGCTATGGGGTCAACTACAAATAAGGGAGCTAGTAGCACAAGTAGCAATGATTCATTAAATTATGGTAGGGCTCAAAACAAATTCTTAGGAGTCTTGTTAATGATAGGTAACTTCTTGAAGAATGTAGGCATTCAAATTCTCGTGGGCTTAAGTTTTATAGGAAAACAAATAGCTAGATTATTTAATAATAGAGATGCTATCTCCCATCGAGTTGGTGGATCGGTAAATGGTGCAACTGGATGGTTTGGTCGCTTATCTAAGCCACGAAAAATACTGCTATTTGCATGCATCGCTCTTTTCTCCATCTTTATGGTGAGTGTATTTGCAAAAAATCGCACAGTTGAAAAGGAGCAGATAGCTGAAAATTATGAAGACACCTTAATCGATGTAGAAAATCAACTTGGTGAGGTAGAATCACGTAGCATCATGAACGATGAATCAGGGGCGCGTAGCTTAGTAATAGACGCAACAGATTTACTGAATACAGTTCCAGCTGACGATGACCGCTATATAGAACGCATTGCAAATTTACGTGGTCGGATTCAAGAGTATGATAATCGCTTTAATAAAGTTACTGTAGTAAATGAACCTACATTCATTGGTAATTTTTCGGATGCTAACAACCAAGCGTCGGTTGTGGATTTAGTGCAAATTGGTGATAACATATTTGGATTCGATAGCGATAACAATAGTGTATACCGCATTAACTTAGGTACAAATACTGTGAGTGAAGTGGTAACAGGCACTGGTGAGCGTTATAGCAGTGTAGAAAATGATTCTGTAGGTACAAGTTTGGCCCTTACTGAATCTGGCGAATATGTACAATTTAATCCAATTCTAGAAAAAACATCATCTGTTACCGTGGCCTCACTACCAGAGGGTTCTGATATTAAAGATATTGATATATTTGGAAGTCGTTTATATACCCTGGACTCTGGTAATGATATGATTTATCGTCAGCAACAATCTGGTGAAAATTATGGATCTGCTACTGAGTGGTTAACGGAAGAAGCGAACTTAAGCTCTGCCGTTGCCTTCGATATTGATTCATCAATTTATGTACTATTCGCCGATGGTAGCATTAAGCAATATGATGGTGGTAGCGAAACAGCTATCAGCATTGATTAATTCTCTCCTAACCTTGCAGGATCTACTGAGCTTGTTAAAGAAACACCAGATGGAAACTTTTACGTATTTAATCCTACCACTCAACGTATTGTGGTTCTTAACGCTGACGGAACTTTGAACAAGCAAATTACAAGCGATCAATTTAGTGACGCACGCGATATGGTTATTGATGAGGCAAATAACAGAGCTTTTGTACTAGCTGGAACAAATGTGTTCGAAGTTAGCTTGAGTGAATAAATTGCAAGTATAACCCCAAGTTTAAACCAGGGGGTTGCGTGCATTATCGTTAACAAAAAACCCCAGGTTTTATACCTGGGGTTTTAGATTAGCCATGAACCCAGGGTATAAAAACCCTGGGTTTTAACTATTTCAAGTTTACAGAAGCACCAGCTTCTTCAAGCTGGCCTTTAATTGCCTCAGCTTCTTCCTTCTTCAAACCTTCTTTAACTACTGCAGGAGCCCCGTCTACTACATCCTTAGCTTCTTTAAGCCCAAGATCTGTAATTGCACGAACTGCTTTAATTACCGCAATTTTGTTTGCGCCAACTTCAGCTAATTCAACGTCGAAACTATCCTTTTCTTCAACTTCTTCTCCGCTAGCCCCTGGAGCCATAGCCATAGCCATTGGTGCAGCAGATGAAACACCGAACTTATCTTCAAGAATCTTTACTAGTTCTGCAAGATCTAGAACAGACATTTTTTCGATTTCCTCTACAAGTTTTTTGAACTTTTCAGGAACCTCAACTGCCTTATCTTCTTCTACTGCTGCATCGTCTTTTTTTTCTTCTTCTGACATATGATTATATTAGTATTAATTATCTATAATTAAGTCTCCTAACTTTCTTTCTGCTCCTTAATGGCATTTAATGCAGTCACTAATCCGCGTAGATTACCGGACATTACATTTACAAAGCCAGACATCGGTGCATTTAGTGATCCAACCACCTTAGCAAGCAATTCTTGCTTCGTAGGTAGAGTAGACATTTGTTGAACTTGCGCAGCGTCAATGAAGTTAGACTCTAGTAGTCCACCATAAAACTCAATGTCTTTATGGTCCTTCTTGAAATCTGCGATTACTTTAGCTGGCAGAACTTCATCGCTACCAGTAGCAATTGCTACTTGTGCGGATACAGCATCGTCAGCCACCTCTATCTTTTTGTTTTTAAACGCTAATTGCAATAATTTGCGCTTAATTACTCGCACCTTAGTATCTTCTTCGCGTAATTTACTGCGAAGCTCCTCAAACTGGTGCACAGTAAGATTAGCGTAGTTGAAGAATACAACACCCTTATTATCAAGTGTTTCTTCAAGCAATGCTAACTCCTCTTTCTTCTGTTGTAGAGTTTTAGCCATAAAAAAATAAAAATGCGGTTAATTCTACCGCAGACAATAAGCATCCAACTATTGGATGTACACATTAATTTGTGTGCCTCTACATAGGTATTACGCAATTAATCTTGCTCCTATGGTCTACGATAGCCAGGTAATAATACCCAATCACATAAAATTGGTCAAGCACTCTTGTGGAAAAGTACGGCATGCGCTATTGTACCTTCAGTTATGAAGTTTTATTCATCTATAAAGCCATATCTATTAATATTATCTGCATTTACTGCGGTATTATTGATGGCCCCGAATTTTTCTAAATTTCTTACCGGATTCATTGAAGGGCAAAGTGATGATGGTCATAAATTGATGGTACTTGTGACCATCATTTTGGTATTCTCCGTAGGTTTTATAGTGTACTACTTAGCGAAATCAACCTTTATACCTTCTTTTGTACTGGTGATTCTATTTGGATTTGCTGCGAAGGACCTCTTTCAACCTATTTTCTACGATCAATTCACTATTAATGTAATTACAACGCTCGGTGCTGTGTACATTTTGTTTGGCGGCGGTTTGGAAACTCCATTCAAAAATTTCAAGAAGTTATTCCGTTACATATTTTCACTAGCATTTGTTGGAACGTTTATTACTTCAATTTCACTATCCTGGATTATCGTTGTTGTGGCTAAGCTGGCTGGTTTTGAAATATCATTACCAGCTATTATTGTATTAGGTACTGCGCTGGCTTCAACTGATCCCGCTGCGATTATCCCCTGTTTTGAAAATCTTGTATTCAAAAAACATAGGGTTAAATATATTGCCATAAGTGAAAGCGCCCTTAATGATGTTATTGGCGCAATTCTCACGATTGCTTTTTTAACACTCTTTCAAAATGGCCTGGATGTAAGTTCTATTGGTGAAGCATATGGATTCTTATTAACAGCTGATACATTCTTTCTTCTGGCTAAGAGCGTAGTTGTAGGAATTATTGTTGGTGTATTAGGCTACTACATTTTAGAATTTTGGAATAAATTTAAACAACGCTCACAAGCGGAAGAAGAAACGGATAATGCATTTTTCTTGGCAATTCCAATTCTCACATTTGCTATTGGTGAATTGTTTGGTGGTCCAGGCAGTGGCTTCCTCGCAGCGTTCCTCAGCGCTCTCTTATTCAGCCTGAGCGACCATATTAAGCATGTAGAGCACTATTTCAATAGTACGGTAAAATCATTCATGAAACCGATGATTTTCATCATTCTAGGATCATTGATTGATTTACCAAAACTCATTGAATTCGCCCCAATTGGTATCATTGTTGCCATTATTTTCATGTTCGTACTACGACCAATTGTCGTATTTAGTACACTTGGGCCGTTCGTTGGAAAAGGTGAGAAATTATCAATACGTGAATTAATATTTCTATCGTTTGTACGTGAAACTGGCGTTATTCCGGCAGTGTTATTAATTACGTTAGCGGGGTCTGGAATTGCTAGCGCTGAGGTCATTCTACCTATTGGTATGTGGGTTATTCTATTAACACTACTCATTGAACCGCCTCTCACGCCATGGCTAGCAAAACGCTTGAAAGTTGCTGACAGGATTGATCCAGAACCAATTACTCAACTTGGTGGCGGAACACAACCCACTGCCGTACTAGTATCGCGCGGAGCTTCGTTTGCTCGCCGCTTACCAAATGTAGTAGACTGGGCTGTAAAACATAATATATTTTCGGTTGCTATTTTGCATAGCCCTGAAGAAAAATATAGCGATGAATATGTTCAAGAAAAACAAGAGATTGCTGACGCGCTCTTCCTTAAAATAAATAAAGACCGCGCCAATAAACAAGAAAAAGAGATTCGGTTTGAATACATTTCTAGCCAAGGATATTTACAAGATAATATTCAGCGTTATATTGATACACACGAAAATATTTCTATCATCTTTGCAGGAAAACGCATGCTTGATATACGATCTAAAGATATTAAAGAACTCTCTGTTCCATTCCTGTTTATCGATTAATAGATAAACTTAATTTGTCACGGTTGTTCCGCGGAACGACTTATTTGTAATAGCGTTACGAACGTTATCTAATTTATTTCCATTTAATATACGTACAGTAACATCATGTTTCTGAGCGATTTTTGCAGCAATCGGATCGAACGGCACGTTTAGTCCTGGATCCCAAGTTGATCCAATAATCTTACGAAACTCTTTCCAGTTGATATCAACTATTTTTTCAGCTGTTTTAAACTTTTGAGGATCTTTAGTATATACGTAATCAATATTTGATAGATTAATTACAGTATGAATATCATTTTCTACAGCTAAGCGTACCGCATCATAATCGGTAGACCTACCTGGCTTCCAACCAGCGCCAACAAATATTGGATACTTCCACCGTAATTTAATACGAGGATCAGTAATAATTTCCGCATTCACTTTAGTGCCGAATAATTGTTTTACTAATTGTGCATTTAATAATGATGCTTGAATACCAATCCAATCTAACGAATCATTTGATATTGTAGAGTTTACCTTCCTTCCTGCATCCTGATAATCACGAGCCACAGAGCCTCCACCAGTAAAAATCACGAATCGATATCGACTTGAGAGTTGATTAATAAGCTTTGTAAATTTTCGTAAATATGTTGTATCAACGGCATCTGGAACAATAATTGATCCGCCGAGTGATAAAATTACAGTTGGACGTTTTGCCATAATAGATTAATCGTAATATTGTGCCCGTTTAGTTAGATGTTGATCGTATGTTTGTGAATACAATACCTCGCCCTCAGGGGTTGTAAGAAAGTAATAATACGAACTCTCTTCAGGATACACGGCTGCTGTTAAAGAATCCAGCCCTGGATTAGCAATTGGCGTTGGCGGTAAACCATCATTACGATATGTATTATACGCCGATTCTACCTGTAAATCGGTACTGCTAGGAGTAGTAGTACCCTTATGGGTAACATAATTAATTGTTGCATCAGATTGTATGCGCATTCCCTGATCTAACCGCTTCCAAAAAATCCCAGCCACAATTGCTTTATCCTTGGGAGTCTGCACCTCTTTTTCAACAATACTCGCAAGAATGAGTGTATCGTAATTTGTTCTACCGCTCGCAATAACATCATTAGCCATTTGCTCGGTGTATTGAGTGCCAAAATTATTTAATAGACGCTCAATAATACCAATTTCCGTTTCGCCATCAAAAATGCGATACGTATCTGGAAATAAATACCCAATCAATCCGGCGCTATTTGGCTTAGCTTGCAAAAATGGATATTCTGTACCAGGAATAATATCCTCAACGTTTTTCGTGTTTGCAACAGCAATAAATGTGTCGTAATTTACCAATTCAGCATTAGCTAAATATTCTGCAATATCATCAATTGTCCAGCCCTCAAGCAGAGTAATCTCCACCTCATCTTGCTGTTGACGTTTCTCGGTAATTTCATCTAGTACATCAGACATAGAAATCTCACCAGAAAACTGATAAGTACCCGACTTAATGTTCGTGCGCTCTCCGGTGAGAACTGCGTGCGCTAAAAATGCGGAACGAGAATTAATCACACCAGCCGTAAAGAGCACATCAACCGCTCCTTCAGTTCCAATATTATCCTCTATAGTAACTGATATCGTATCATCTAAAGAGATTACCTTCCCAACTTGAAACAAATACACGCTAAACACAATAGCGAGCATAACAAATAGGCCTATAACCAGGCCAACTATATACCTCATAGCAATTCTGAACGACCTTGCTTTTTTAATTCGCTCACAAGTTTTTTTACATCTTGACTGCGTGATTTATCGCAAACCAATAACGCATCACCCGTATCAACAATAACGATATTGTGTAACCCAATGGTAGCTATAAACTTTTCCGTATCAGAAAAAACTAATGTATCACTGCTATTAATATCAATGTGATCGGCTTTACTGTAATTTTCATGTTCTGCGTTTGCTAATTCAGTTTTTAAACGCGACCAATCACCAATATCATTCCAGCCAAAGCTACCGGAAATCGCCAATATCTTATCGGTTTTTTCGATAATTGCGTAATCGACAGCAACTTTTTCTATCGATGAATATATCTCATTTAATCGTTCTGGATGCTCCTGAATTTCAATCAGTTTCTTATACATTTCTGGTTGATGCTTTTCGAATAGCTTCAAAACAGTATCGGCTCGCCATACGAACATATTTGCATTCCACAAATAATTTCCAGCCTGTATAAATTGTTCAGCAAGATCTGCGTTTGGCTTCTCTTTAAACGATTTTACTTTAAATACCTCGGCTTGCATTTCTTCATCCAACTCGATGTAGCCGTAACCTGTATCAGGAGTGGTTGGATTAATTCCAATACATAAAATATGATCAGGATTCTTTTTAATTGCTTCCTCGGCAAGCTTTAATACCCGTTGAAACTCTTTGGAATCGTTAATAACGTGGTCGGAGCCAAGACTGGCAATAATAGCCTGAGGATTTTCACGAGCAATGGTAATTGTTTCTAATCCAACAGCTGCAGCGGTATCACGCAATGATGGCTCGATAATTAAATTTTCCTTGGGTATATCTGGAACGTTTTCAAGAATACTCTCCTTGGCATCCGCATTGCAAGAAACATACACATGACTATCATCTGTAATGTCTTTTACACGATTTACAGACTCTTGCAGCAATGTATGCTGGCTCACAAGAGCATGAAGTTGTTTAGGTTTACTAACACGTGATACAGGCCATAATCTAGTACCTACACCACCGGCGCGAATAACAATGTACATAGAGGCAATTCTACAATATTATGGTAATAATTACAACCGCAGCCAAAACTATCCGATACCAGGCAAATGGTCGCAAACTATATCGTTTAAAAAATTCAAGCAAGAACTTAATAACCACTATCCCTGTAATACACGAAATAATTACTCCTATTATCGTAAGTTGCAGCTCCGAACTCGGGATACCTACCTGCCACACGTCGTACACCTTCTTTAGCGTAGCACCGCCTATTACAGGAACGGCCATAAGAAATGAAAATCGCGCTGCATCCGAACGGGTTAGTCCTAATAACAATCCTGTAGAGATAGTAACTCCAGATCGAGATGTACCTGGAATCAACGCCACTATTTGTGATACACCAATCAGCAAGGCCTGCTTATACGACAATTCTGTTAACTGCATACTTTGCTTTGCCTTACGCTCTACCCATAAGAATACCAGTGCGATTAATACAAGCATTACTACCACTACAATAGGTGCTCGCAAATATGCATCAATAACATCTTCAAAGAGCAAACCAACTAGAGCGGCTGGAATACTACTAATAAGCAATAAACCGAATACTCTTGGTGCTGTTCGCAGATAGTGTATAATATCTTTACTAAAGAAAATGATTATTGCTAGCAACGTTCCTGCGTGCAAGGCTACGTCGAAGGCTAATTCTGAAGTAAGTTCTAAATTGACTACCTCATGAAGTAGTACTAGATGACCAGAGGACGATATTGGCGCAAACTCCGCAATACCTTGAACAACTGCTAGTATAATTGTATATATATATTCCATGTATCAATTTCTTCAACAAATTCAATTGTTATTTATTCCATTAGCTGGATTGATTATAACACAGCTTGTTAAGGTAGCAATTGATCGCATAAAAAAACGAAATCTTCATTTTCGCCTGCGTTACTTGAATTACTATGGTGGCATGCCATCGGCGCATTCAGCCCTGTTCGCTGCCCTTATCACAACAAGTTGGCTACACTTTGGCTGGCAATCGTTTGAGTTTGCCGTAAGCGTTATATTATATCTTGTTGTTGTGCGTGACGCCGTTGGCATTCGTTGGCATCTTGGTGAACACGGTAGTATTTTGAAGCAACTTATTTTTGAGCATGTTAAAGATCACGATACCATTGCTCATAATAAAATTGTTACGAGGCTTGGCCATACGCCAGCCCAAGCCTTCGTTGGTACCGTATGCGGCACCATTATTGCTGCACTACTCTACTGGTGGCTCAATTAATATAATCTATTAATATTGTTTTTCTGGGGGCTTTGGAAGAATGCGGCCAATCGCTGTTAAATTTCCCTCTCGCTCAATAACGGTTGTAAGAAGTACTTCTGTAGTGTGTAGATGTGAAGCATCGGCCTCTAGCACATAATCTTCGCCCTCAATGCGAGTAAGCAAACCAACGTGACCCGATTCAAAAAACAGAATGTCGAATTCATTACGATGCTCTTCTGGGTCAAGCTTGGCATTCATATGATCAAACCACGTCAACCAATTTTGGGTATTACTTGAAAATTCATTATTACTTGGCTTGCCTTGATATCCAGTTGGATTACTTTCAAAATCAACTAGCATTTCTTGGCCAAAGAATATTCCTACATTTGCATAGGCGCGCTCTACCAAATGCTCTGAAGTAACAAAGCCAATACGTAATGGTACCTCAACAGACACGCCATTAGTATAATCATATAACGAACCCTTCATGGAAAAGGTTTCTTTATAAAAATCTAAACTATTATCCTCTCCGTCATTATCAATATCTGTATCTTCAATATTATTAATTGCATCACCATCAATATCTAAATCTTCTCGATTTAATATTCCATCATTATCTATATCACCGTAGTAGAAAAAACCATTTGCTTTATACACATGATTGTTCACATAGAACAGCGCAGCAATACCCAGAATAAATACAATTCCCCCCATAACAATAAATGGTTTTATGAATTTGCGATGTGCGTCTCGTCAATACGTATATATCGCTAACAATATTACAAACAACTCTCCTCCTAATCCTGTAACCTGACTATACTGCATGAATACGCTATTTCTATACCAAGAAATACTAGAGAAACCGTATAAATTATCGCTAAATGGAGCAAATAGAACGGTGAGGCCAATAATCATATCGGCTAGTACATGAGTAATCGTACCAGCAAAAAAGAGTAGTATAAGAATTACAAAAAAACGCTTCTTCGTTAGCCAAGCAGCAATAAATAAAATTACAACCAGTGATAGATAAATAACAATGCTGTGAGTGTACAGCTGCCGATGAGATGCACCGGCATCAATAAAATAAATATAGAGCAAATCGATATCCGGTATCATCGCACCAACAATAGTGGCAAGATACACGTAACAACGTTGCTTAGATGAAAAACCTTCTCCATTCCACCATCGTTGTGTAACGCGAGCTGCAAGATAGCCAAAAGGACCGTGCCCAATAATCATATCGGCGGCAGTATACCACGCTAAAACCATATTGACAATGAGCGATAAAATCACTATGATTGTGTCATATGCATCGTAAGCAACGAGTTGTTCTCAAAATCGGTAGTAGCGTTTTGCTCAATAATAAACCGAGGTTAGATCGGGAGTGGGTAAAAAAGCTAGCGCAGCAATTTAAAAAAATTCATGACGACCATGAACTTATTATTGTGTGTTCAGGAGCTGCTAGTGAGGGAAAGAATCACGTGCAACTTACTCCTGAGGGGAAAAGTAAATATACAACTATTGCCCGTAGACAACTCTATGCTGCAGTTGGTCAACCAGCGATTATTCATAACTTTATAAATGCCTTCGCTCCTCTTGGGATTACTATCGGGCAAGCCTTACTTACCAGAAATACATTCTCGGAATTGAATCGCTATCATAATACTACGGCGGTATTGAATCATATGTTGGAAGAAAATATTTTGCCATTTATTAATGGTAATGATGTTATTACTACTATGGAACTTTCGGCTGGCGGAAATGATGGATTAGCGGCCATCGTTGCTATTGCCCTAGATGCTGATCGGCTTATTCTAATGACCGATACCGATGGTGTATATGATAAAAATCCATTCAAAGAACCTGATGCTAAAAAATTTCATACCGTGAAAGATCCGGATGTATTACTACGAATGATTGATAATCAAATAAGTGAAACGGGTGTTGGTGGAATGTATGCAAAAATTGAAGCCGCTCGCCTCGCCTGGTACGCTGGAATTCAAACGGTTATAGCTAATGGAATGAACTTAGATGCCTATCCACATATAATGGATAATGAACCTCCTGGAACACATTTTATCCCACCAGCTGTACCATCACATTCTGAGCAAGCTAAAATTCGTTGGTTTTTATCAGCCCGCAATAACTTTGGTTCCGTAATTATTGACGATGGGGCTGAGGCCGCCTTGAAAGATCGTAAGAGTTTATTATTTGTTGGCATTACTGAAGTAAAAGGTGAATTTTCATCTGGCGATATCATCAGCATTGAAAATACGCAGGGACAAATCATCGCCTGTGGCTGGGTAGCGTACAGTGCCAACGAATTACGTAAGCATCAAAGTACTACCGAGCCACTAGGGAAACCCGTGGTACACGCTAATAAGCTAAAATTATTATATGTTTAAAGATTCTATTCTACTTATTGGCGGAGGAACGATGGGTGAAATTGTTCTGCAAGGATTATTAAAGAATGTATCACCAGATACAATTACTATTGGAGAAATGAATACTGATCGCGCTCAGTACCTTGAAGAAGAATACTCCATAACCGCACTTCCTACCACTTCTGAACATGCGAAAAAAGCTGGAACAATTATATTGGCTGTTAAACCACAAAATGTTACCGAAGTAGCGGAAATAATAAACGCAGGCCTCAACAAGCAATTGATTATTTCGGTAATGGCAGGAGTATCTACCAATCGACTATCTACACTCTTCAAGAGTAAGCGCGTAATACGCACAATGCCAAACACTCTTGCAAAAATAGGTTTGGGTATGACCGTATGGACAGACACTGTTGATGTAAGTGATGAGGAACGCGAGTTCGTTACTGCCGTACTTGAACAATTTGGCAAAACCCTTTATGTAGATACGGATGATGATATCGATAAGGCTACAGCGGTAAATGGTTCTGGACCGGCATATGTATTCCTATTTGCTGAACACTTAATCACAGCAGCTAAGGAACTTGGCCTTGATGAAATGACCGCTCAATTGTTAGTTGAACAAACATTGCGTGGTGCCGGAGAATTACTCAGCCTAAGTAAGGAACCAGCTAATGAACTTCGTTCACTGGTAACTTCCAAGGGCGGGACAACAGAAGCAGCCATCACATCTCTACCCCAAGAAGACTTACAAGCCGCCTGGACGCAAGCCTTGCAAGCCGCCTATGCTCGCGCCAAAGAATTGAACGACTAAGCCTATGAATGCACAACTCAAAAAACAACTTATCGCCGTTCGTAAAGCCTCCTATGAAGTTCTTACTCTTTCTGTAAAAGAAAAAAATGCGATACTTAAAACCTTAGCCGAATTATTACGCAAAAATAGCTCATTAATTTTACGGGCTAACAAAAAAGATTTTGCAAACCTACCTGATGGGTATGCAATGAAGGATCGTTTATTACTCACTTCGGAACGCGTAGAATATATGGCGAAGAGTCTATTAGCTGTAATAAAACTCAAAGATCCTATTGGTGAAGTTCTTTCAACTCATAAACAAGCGCATGGAATAACTGTACAGCAAGTACGAGTTCCTATTGGTGTACTTGGAGTGATTTATGAAGCCCGCCCTAATGTAACGGTTGAAATAGTGAGTTTATGTATTAAAACAGGGAATGCCGTTGTATTAAAGGGAAGCCGGAGCGCACATCATACAAATCTTGTATTGGTTAAGCTTATTCGACAAGCGCTAAAGAAGCACTCTATCGACCCACGGTGTGTTCAATTAATTGATCCGTTTAATCGCAAGCTTACTGAACAACTCATGCAGGCTGAAGAATATGTAGATATCCTTATTCCCCGTGGTAGCGATAGGCTCATTCAATTTGTACGAAAACATGCCAGCATTCCAACAATTGAAACTGGCGCCGGAGTATGCCATACCTACGTTGAACGCAGCGCGGATATTACCAAAGCTGCGGCTATTATTGTAAATGCAAAAACTCGTCGACCAACTGTATGCAATACACTTGATACGCTTGTGGTTGATGAAGTTATTGTGCGACAACTAGCTAAAGCTATGGCTAGCAACTTAGCGAAACATAATGTTACTATTTATGCCGATACTAAAAGTTATGCTGCGCTTAAAAAAATCTATCCTGAACGCTTGCTCAAAAAAGCAACTACGCGCCACTATGGAAAAGAATTTTTATCGTATACCATGTCTATCAAAACTGTAAAACAATTTGATGCTGGATTACGATTTGTACAAGAACATACCTCTGGACATTCTGAAGCGATTATTACTAAAAATACTAAACGTGCCAAACAGTTTATGCAGCAAATAGATGCTGCCGCTGTATATACTAATACATCTACCGCCTTTACTGATGGATTTGAGTACGGCCTAGGAGCCGAAATTGGCATTTCTACGCAAAAAATGCACGCCCGTGGACCAATGGGGCTTACTGCTCTTACAACCTACAAATGGATGGTTACTAGCGCCGGAGCAACTCGCGATTCATAAGTTAATGCTTCTATTATCGCTGCTCGGATGCCAGATACCAATATGTAGCAACTGCGGAAACTATATTCGGTAATACCACTTTGTTCATCGCGCGATCAACTCGATGCGTCCATCCTGATTTCATATATTCTTGATGCAGTTTGAGTTTGTGAATTTTTCTACTTACACCCATCATATGATCTTTAATTATAGAGTTGGAACGCTGCTTGCGATTACGCGCACGACGAATAAGTTCACCGTTTAATTTTGATTTTACACGCTCCTTCATAGAGGCGCGCCACATGGCATTTAACTCAAAAAATGCATGACCCCAACCATGTCTATCGTGATCTTCAATCCAATCTGAATCTGCCTGCCAAAAGCCAAGCCAACGACGTTTACGCACTTTAATTAAGCGACCATGCTGATGCGGTGGCGTACATACATCGGCAACAATATGTGACAAATATGCCATCTGTTTAGCTAGGTCATTTTTTTCAGGATTCCGCTCCCATACTTCCACTAATTGCTGGTATTGATACTCTAGCTCTTCCAAGCCGTACCCCTGACATGTTTGAGGATTGTATGTTGATCGTGAAGGAAGGTGTTTATTCTGCAACCATAAACCATCAATTCCATTCATACCTTCGTATGTGTTTATAGAATTAATATCCGGAAATTTACTTTCTGCCCTAACTTCAAGTAACTCAAAAGCCAGCGCATTTACACCACAATGTGTACCGGGCCATCTATTTGGTAATAATTTGTGCAGTAATCTACCGCCGTACATAATATTAGTATACTTACTACTATGTGTAGTATACTACATTTTAGAATACAAAACTATAACCCACTCTATATATGAACGTACTACGTATACGTACTCTTAGCCTATGTCTTAGCATTATCCTCGTAGGAGCGGCTTGCACAACCACCGATGCAGAAAATACTAACTCAAGTACCGCAGATACTATTAGCTTAGAGACTACCTCTACTGGATTATATACTGATTATTCCGCTGCAGCAGTTACAGAAGCTCAATCCAATGGTAAATATGTGCTACTATTTTTTTACGCAGACTGGTGCCCAACCTGTAAAGTGCAAGATCCTATCATGACAGATCTATTCAATAGTTTACCCGAAGATTCAAACGTTGTGGCATTTCGTACCGACTATGATACGGAAAAAGAATTAAAGAAACAATATAGCATTACATTGCAACACTCATTTGTATTATTAGCACCCAACGGCGAGGTACTCACTACCTTTGTGGGGCAAAATACTCAAAACCAACTTCTCGAAATAATTGAAGAGTATCTTTAATTGGTTAAAATTTCCGCTACAACTATTTGCGCAGCAATATCCGATACATTCACAAGACGAACTGTGTAATTGGGTAATTTCACTACCTCACCCGGATGTGTAAATGATACCGTTTGACTATTTATTGTATCGTCCTCAAATTCAATACGTACACTAGCAGATTCAAGTACACCCTCCACTGTGGTTAACTCCATTAATGTAATGGTGGCTGCAAGATTTTTCATTGCAGCAGTTTGCCCCTGATGCACAATAACAAGTTCATTATTGTGCGTTTCTAGATTCTGCACAGTAGCATCTTCACTAACCTCATTATCTTTAGCATTGATAGTACGAGCCGTTTGATTTAAATATTTTAGCGTAAAAAATACAGAAGCAAGTACAATTACAGTTATAGAAACCATTACGAGCGCCCAAAACATTTTGCGTTTTTCCTGTTCAATTTTTTTTATATCTGTCATATATTTATGGAATCAATCTTGAATTGGCCTTATGATTAATTAGCTAGTTGTGTTCCGCCGGAAAAACCAAAGCCATATCCCTTCCAGCTAAATAGTTGTTTAAGTTCTTTCTTCTTACTACGATAATTCCATACCCGCACCCGTGACTCATCACTAAGCTGACTAGTTACCAACTCACTATCCCAATCATTATTAGAATCAATCTCACCTACACCAATACCACTGCTATATGATTTACCAAATGGATATTCTTGTAACCACAACTTAGCCTTACCGGATTTAGTAATATTATATAGGCTTATCCATGAATTAGTGCTAGAAAATAACACAAGTTCATCGGAATAGGAATTATCAACGTCAGCAACGTGTATATCTACTGTATCAGAAAATCCTTCTGATATCCATGTTCGGCGCTGCTGCTTAAGCTTGTTCTTAGTTGAAAGTTTATATACAAATAACGCATCCTCCATCCCACGAACATCTGTGACTAGCACTATTAAGCGCAATCGATTTGCGCTACCGAATTCACCAATTCCAACTGCACTGGCACTATACGATGCTGGTAAGAACTTCGTAGCAACCTTGTGGAATCGTTTAGATTGAGTAATCTTATAGAGCTTCACTTTCTTTCCTGAATATTCCTTTGTAGTTACTGCGATGTCTGCCTTGCTATCACCTGTGATATCACCAACCGCAACATCAATACCTCCCGTATAATTCTTATACGGTGTAATTGCATGTAATTTTTTTAACTTACCTGCGTTTGTATACTTATATAATTTCATTTGCGGAACACCCTCCAACGATACTGTAATGAGATTCTCCTTTCCATTACCTGTCACATCAGCGTGATATACACTAATCCCACCGGTATAGTCTTCACCATATGGGCTCTTGCTCACCAGCTCATTACCGTCTTGATCATAAACAGCTAGTAGACCACCATTACCCTCTCCACTTGCAACGATGATTTCATTATCAGCGTCACCGTCAAGATCGGCCTGAGTTATGGAATACGCGCCAGTCACTTGCGTTAATGCAAACCAATTTGAAAGATTATTTCCCGAATCGTTAAAAATACGCACCTGAGGATTTCCATCTGAGTATGGAACGGTGGCTACAGTTTCATTTCTGCGATCGGTAAGCATTTGTACATCAAAATTGCGTACGGCCTTATTTTTCTTATATACAAATGAGAGACTTCCATTTCCATTTGTTCCAACGCGTTCGTATAGCTCGTCATTTACTGATACAGAAAATAAACGATTAGCCGGTAAATCACCTATTGTGTATGTAGTATTGGCTTTTTTGTTATTAGGAGTTTCCACCCACTGCATACGATAATTATCCTGCGCACCTCCCCAATCGATATTTGATATCACTGAGGATTTCTTGCCAGGTACAGCTGTAATATTTAATGCTGTATCATTCGAAGATGGCTGGTCATCATATGTTACTTGCCCTGTATATTTTATAGTATTCACCCTACCACTATGTAATTGCGTAGTTGGCGCAGCGGTATATGTCATTGTGGAGTTTGCTGGCGCATCAACCTCAAGATACACTACTGTATAATCATCAAAAGTATGATAGTAGAGATTATCATAATAATTTCCATTTTGATCATATACAATATATGAATCGTAATCACTATCTAGTTTAAATTTTAAGCGCACATATGGCATATCTTGTGTATCACTATTGGTTACCTCAGCTGTTGCTGTAGTGCTAGACCCAGTATTATCTGTATATTCAACAGCTGTATCAAATGAGTTTTTATTCACTACCGTATGCTCTATTCCATCAGGACTTACACGAAGTATTGTAAAATGATATTTTCCATCAGGTTGCGCTAAATTACCACCAGCACCACCAGTGATAAGCTGATAGAACCCCCTCGTAATTGTGTTAATATCATCATTTGTTAAATATCGAAAATCATACCCTTGTGAGTGCCCTACTATGGCCATGTCCACAGCACTTTCATCTATTACCCGAGCCAACTGATCACGATTATCGGTATCTACATAACAACAGGCGCTATTATTCGCCCAATCTGGTCTTAATAAAGGGTGATGAAAAAAAGCTATACTATACTCCTGCTCATCGCTTGATAAATTCTCATCAAGCCAATCAAATGTGGCCTGATCAACGCTTCCCTTCGAATCCGATCCGGCTGTGGAAATTCCTGTAAAATGCGTATTTGCAAAATCAAAACTATAATCATCAACTCCAAAATAGTCCTCAAATACATTTAAACCGGGCCCATAATCATGATTACCAGCAATTGGATACATTGGAGCTATAGATTCATCCAAGGCCTCCAGAACAGCATCGTACATCTGCTCCATCGTATCTGTATTGCTACTTCCCTGAACCAAGTCTCCGGAGTTTGTGTAAAAGACAGGATTAATAACGTTAATCTGCGAAATAAGTGTTTCGAATACAGGGTTTACATCAATGGTACCCTTTGCCTGATTATCAGACAGGGCCACAAAATAGAATTCATCTCCATACTCATGCCACGGCTCAATAACGATAGTCTCGCTATCACCGGCTGCAACCGTAATTTGAAATTCAAGCGTGGTATCAGTTTTTGTTAATCCAGCTTCTGCATCATAATTATCTACCGTTACAAAATCAGGATCAATATTCTCGATATGAATAGTGATTATTTCCGCTTCAGTATCTGGATTATTTGCCACCAACGTACAACTCGGCGTTTGCATACGTACCGTATGCGTTGAATCTACCGTTGTGCGAACAAAACAATCGGTTGCGCTAACACTCGTAGCCGCCTGACTAGCTAACGGCAAAATAGATGCTATAAACGCAATGGCGATAGTAAATAAATGTAGACGATATTTCATAGAGATCACGCTAATACCATAGCGTATATATAGGGTCGAATCAAGCTACTCGGCTTCCGAACTTATACGCGTAACAGCCTGTAACGGGAGCAAAGCGCACTTTAAGCGCGTGGGACTAAGTTCAATACCTAACAGCTCTAATACAAAGTCTTTTTCCAGCCCCTTAATATCTTCCATAGTCTTCCCTTTTAACTCTTCCGAGAGTAATGATGCCGATGCTGTACTCACCGCACAGCCCTCCCCGTCAAAACCAACTGCATCAACTCTACCAGCCTCATCGAGATGAATGGAGAATGTAAAGGTATCGCCACAAGTTGGGTTTAATTCTTTGCGAACAAACGTAGCATCTTTAAGTAGGCCAAAATTCTGTGGATCTTTATAATGTTCTAAAATTTGCTCTTGATATGGATCCATATTATTTAAACGTTTCTTTTACCTTCTCTAAACCAATAACTAATCGATCAACATCTTCCTGTGTATTATACACGTATATGCTAGCCCGCGCTGTAGCGGAAACATTCCAATGCTGCATCAACGGTTGTGCGCAATGATGACCAGCTCGAATAGCCACGTTATTGTCATTAAGAATATGTGCTATATCATGCGGATGAATACCCTGCAATGTAAATGATGCGATACTACTGCGTTGTTGCATATCGCTTGGTCCTAATACTGATAGTCCACCAACACTCTGTAATTGCTTTAGTAGATATTCGTATAATTCTTCAACATAGATATTAAGAGTATCTATACCGATACCTTGGAGATATTCTAATGCGGCGCCAAATCCAACAACACCCGCAATATTAGGTGTTCCCGCTTCAAACTTACTTGGTAGTTCTGCCCAGGTGGATTGCTGGCACGTCACTTCACGTATCATATCGCCACCACCTTGCCATGGAGGCATTTTGTCTAACCACTCACGTTTTCCGTATAATATACCGACACCGGTTGGCCCCATCATTTTATGGGCTGAAAACGCTAAAAAATCACAATCAAGTTTTTGTACATCAATCACTTGATGCGGCGCACTTTGCGCAGCGTCCACAATTACTGGAATATCATACTGGTGCGCTAATTCAATTATTGTTTCAATAGGGTGTACGATACCCGACGCATTGGATATGTGACCAATTGATACAATAGCTACGCTATCATCAAATTTGTCTGCGAGTGCATCTAGATTAAGACTACCATCATCATTAAGGTCAAACCAACGCAATTCTGCATCGTAACGCTCTGCAATAATCTGCCATGGAACCAAATTACTATGATGCTCCGTGGGGCTTAGTAAAATAACACTCCCCTTCTTCAGTACTAATTCACCCAACGAGTTTGCTACTAAATTTAGGCTAGCTGTTGTACCACTTGTGAAAATAATTTCTTCACGCTGCTTTGCATTAATAAATGCTTGTGTAGAATCACGCACAGCTTCATACATTGCTGTTGCCTTCTCGCTTAAATCATATAGCCCTCGGTGCACATTAGCATTACTTGTACTATAAAAATTCGTAATGGCATCAATTACTACTCGAGGCTTCTGCGTAGATGCAGCGTTATCCAAAAATGCAACATCGCTGTTGGCTAGTAGTGGAAAATCTTTTTGAGGTGCCCCATTAAACATATTCTAAACGTTTCTCAATAATTGCGTATAATTGTTTTCGAATGGTTTCATTAGTAAATTCATCAATAATACCCTCTAGAAAACCTTGCACAATCATACGCTTACCATCTTCAAACTCTATGCCTCTACTCTGCAAATAGAATAACTTTTCATCATCAATGCGTGTGATAGCCGAACTGTGCGCCACCTGCACATCGTTGGTATCAATTTCTAATTGTGGAATTGCATCGCTGCGCGATCGTTCACCTAATAGTAACGTATCTTCCGTGAGTGTTGCATCGGTATCTTTGCCAGATTGTGCAATTTTAATATTGCCCTTAAAATCTGCGTACGCCCTATCGAATAATACACCGTGTACATAAATATGTCCTGACGTATGCTTTCCTAAATGATTACTCCAATAATTCATGGCAAATTTATCTTGCTCCTTGCCTAGAAAAATTCCTTTATGGTCGCTAGAAGATCCATCACCAACGTGCTGTGTAACAATTTCGTGTTCAGTAGAGCCGCTCATAATTGCAGAGCGCCATTGAATTGATGCATCTTTTTGTAGAGTGGCTTCTTTAAATACCTTGCCTTCTCCAGAGAATACAGAAATATATTCTACCGAGGCATTTTCCTTTACTTCAATATACGTAACTGCACGATGACTCGTATCAATTACCGTAGCAGTAATTCCAGCATTAATAATAATACGCAAGTCTTCTCCATTACTTGGTAACTCTACTATTTCTTGCTGGTTTGAAATATGAATATCTTGCGCCATGCTATTATTATCCTACGGATCCTTCCATTTCTAATTCAATTAAACGATTCATTTCAACGGCGTATTCAAGTGGTAGTGTTTTCACAATAGGTTCAATAAATCCATTCACTACCATTGCGTGTGCCTCCGCTTCCGTCATACCACGGGACATTAAATAAAATACCTCTTCTTCTCCAATTTTTCCTACTGTAGCCTCATGACCAATTGTTACATCATTATTATGTACGTTCATATCAGGAATCGTGTCAGACGTTGAGTGATCATCAAGAATTAATGCATCACAAATAACGCGCGCTACCGCGCCTTTAGCTTTCGGCCCAATGGTTAATTGTCCACGATAAATAGAGTGTCCATTATCTTTACTCATCGATTTCATAATAACGCTTGAGGTTGTATCTGGAGCGACATGAATTACCTTCGCGCCTGTATCTTGAATCTGATCCTTACCAGCAAACGCGATTCCTAAATGCTCAGCATGAGCGCCCCGCCCCTGCAAGATACTACATGGATACAGCATCGTTACTTGGCTTCCCATATTTCCACCAACCCATTCAATTCTACCATCTTCACCCACTAAGGCTCGTTTGGTATTTAAATTATAGGTGTCTTTACTCCAATTTTCTACACTAGAATACCGTAGACGGGCCTTCTTTTTAATGAATACCTCTACACATCCAGCATGCAAGGAATTTGAATCATATTTTGGAGCTGAGCACCCTTCAATATAATGCGCATCAGCACCCTCCTCAATAATAATAAGTGTATGCTCGAACTGCCCCATATTTTGCGCATTCATTCGGAAGTACGCTTGCATGGGTGCGCTTACATGCACGCCTTTCGGAACATATAGAAATGTACCACCACTCCATACTGCTGCATGTAAGGCTGCAAATTTATGATCATTAATTGGCACGCAGCGCTTCATGAAGTACTCTTGTACAATATCCGGATACTTTTGCACCGCCACATCCATATCTTCAAAAATTACACCAAGCTTTTCCCATTTTTCTTTCAATTTATGATACACCACCGAAGATTCATACTGCGCTCCTACGCCAGCGAGTACCTGACGCTCGGCTTCAGGAATGCCTAACTTCTCAAATGTTTCTTTAATCTCTGGCGATACATCATCCCATGATTTTGTCATGTCTTCATTAATTTCTCCCGGTGCTGCATAATAAATAATTTCATCAAAATCTAGCTTTGATAAATCTGGCCCCCATGCTGGCAATGCCTTTTCATTAAATACACGTAATCCTTCCAAGCGGATATCAAGCATCCACTCTGGTTCATTTTTTTCTGAAGATATTTTACGCACTAGCTCTTCACTTAAACCACGTGTAGCATACTTGGTGTACTCTGAAGAATTACGATGATCAAACGTTTCACGCTTTAAATCGGAAAATATTTTATCGGTTGTATCTAAGGTTTTTTGTGGGACAGCCATATCTCTATAAATTATCGTAACCAATCATAACCCTTATCTTCCACTTCTGCAGCAAACTCTTTACCACCAGACCGGGCGATCTTTCCATCAATTAATACATGTACATAATCTGGCGTAATGTATTCTAGAATGCGATTATAATGTGTAATCATTAATACGCTCATATCGGTTTTAGCTTTTAATGTATTTACGCCATCGCACACAATACGTAGTGCATCCACATCTAATCCAGAATCTGTTTCATCTAGCACGGCAACAGCTGGTTGTAGCAGAGCCATTTGCAGCATCTCGGATTTCTTCTTTTCACCGCCAGAAAAACCAGCGTTTAAATAGCGTTCAGAGAAATCTGGATTGATTTTCAATTCCTGCATGTATTCTTCCAGCATTTTTTTGAACTTAAATACAGATAGCTTTTTGTGGTCTGGATTTTTAGCCTTTTGCTTAGCATTATATATAGAGCGCAAAAATGTAAGTAACTTTACGCCAGGAATTTCCTTTGGGTATTGAAAAGCTAAAAATAATCCAAGATTAGCTCGCTTATCAGCCGAGAGCTCAACAATATTCTCACCTTTAAACCAAATCTCTCCCGATTCTACAGTGTACGCTGGATGCCCAGCGATGACCTGAGACAATGTGGTTTCGCCAGATCCATTAGGGCCCATAATTGCATGAATCTCTCCAGGTTTAATTTCTAACGAAATACCTTTAAGTACAGTTGTGTCTTCTATAGAAACAACGAGATCTTTGATAGTTAGTGTAGTATCACTCATATTATGTTATATAATTTCTTGTAACGTTTTATGCTCTAATAATGTATAAAGGTCCGCCTTTAATGTGTTCCAAACCGGTTTAGTTAGGCAAGTTTCTTGAACTGGACACGACGCATCTTCATGCATGCATCGCACCATTTGTAAGTTACCCTCAATTGCTTCAATTATCTCTCGTAATGTAATCTGCTCGGCAGATTTAGCGAGTTGATAACCACCTGTTTTACCCTCTTTACTCTTTACTAGCCCAGCCTGTTTAAGGGGTGTTACGAGCTTAGATAAGTATTTCGATGAAATGTTATGCGCATCAGCAATCTCTTGAAGTGACACAAAATTACCGGCTGATTGCTTTGCCAGCTCAACCATGATAAGTAATCCGTAATCTACTTTAGTAGTTACTGTAAACATAACTACTACTAATATAGTAGGAGTTAAATAAAATGTCAATTCAATGGCTAAAGATCCGTAGTGAGGTAATATAATAACACTCCACCAACTACCGAAACATTCAGTGATTCTTTATGCCCTCGCATTGGAAGATGCACTATCTCATCACACACTTTCAACTCATCTTCTTGCAACCCTTCAACTTCAGCTCCAAATACTACCGCGATTTTATCCGTATAACTAGCTTCTGTGTACAATGTACTATCATCAGTTAATTCAGCGGCAACTATTTGATAGCCCTCTTTTTTAAGAGCAGCAATAGCTTCAAGTGAAGATTCATATTGTTCCCACGGCACAGTTTTTTCTGCACCTAATGAAACTTTCCATAATCGCTTGTTATCTGGCGTACCGGTAATTCCACAACACACGATTTTGGTTATCCCCGCCGCATCGGCTGTACGGAAAAACGCACCAACATTATAGAGTGAACGAATATTCGATAGTACAACGACTATATCACGCCGCACCTTACTTGTAGGCTTTACCATACATATCCTTAAATGCCATATCCTTTAAGGCTTGCCGAGTTCGTGGTTTACGCTCCTTAGCACGAGTACGATCATCAAGATCGGATAACTTTCCTGGATACCCCATAGCCATAACGGCAAATACACTTGAAGATACGGGTACTTTCAAGGCTTTTTTTACCGCCTTATGGTCGAACCCACCCATCTGATGGCAGCGCAACCCTTCATACTGTGCCTGTAACACAAAGCTCATCATAGCCATCCCAGTATCATATTCGAAATAATCTGTATTTTCGTACGATGGATCATCTTTTTTATTTGCACACACCACAACAAGTACAGGAGCTGCTTTTGCCCAAGCATTACCACGTGACAATGTGGCTTCAAGCAATTTACGCTTTGGAGATTTCTTATCAAGAATAATAAAACGCCAGGGCTGACTATTGCTACTAGAAGGCGCCCATCGAGCTGCTTCTAAGCAGTTTAGTACAGTGGCTTTGGATAGAGATTTTTTAGCATAGGCTCGACCACTTTTACGCCGATTTATAATAGCTGCTAATTTTCGCTTTGAATTCATTGATATTTAGTGATAAATAATAAAGATACTAATAATACTATCAAAATACCAATATATTGCCCAACTCTTGCATTATTTTGAATTTCCGCTATACTACTCCGGTATGGCTAAACATTGTGTAATAACAAAACGTAAATCGTCTGTTGGTAATAACGTTAGTCACTCTAAACGTAGGACCAAGCGACGTATTTACCCAAACTTACAAAAACGTAAGTTAATAAATCCTGCTACAGGTCGGCAGATTTCCGTAGTGATTTCAGCTCAAGGCCTTCGAACTCTTACTAAATGGGATAACGAAGGAAAGAATTACGATCTTCGAGAATTTCTACGAGATTAAACTCCGGTAAATAGCAGTAAATCAAAAAGCGCGTATATCGCGCTTTTTTGTTTGCTTTTGATATAATTCTTATTCAGATGGCTGATTATAATTCCGAAGAATATCAATATTCGTTACCACAGCCTCTACAGCCCGTTTAGCATACTCATCTACTCGCCCCATAAAATATTCTGGTTTAGCACCTGGGCCAATTACTCCAAATCCAACCGGCTTCATATATTCAACTGATAATTGAATAATTGCGCTTGTCATGGCATTTACAACCAACTCGTCATGCTGTGTCTCCCCTTTTGCAACCGCTCCTAATAATACGATTCCATCAAGACGCACATCTTCCATCATTTTCTTGGCTATTACCGGCATATCGAATGTACCGGTAGTCATAACGATACGTGCAATATCAACATTACGCTCAGTCGCCTCTTCACGCGCGGCAGCAAGCATTAGCTCAATAATATCAGGATTAATTTCAGTGGTTAATATTCCTATGCGATGGTTAAGTATATTCATATATATAGTTTACGCATTATTTGATAAATCTTCAACTACGGCTTTTAAAATTGCTATGCTCTTCCTGTATTCATTCAGATCAATTCGTTCTTCAGGCGTATGATCTAATGTAGAATCACCCGGACTGTATGCTACCATTTCAGCCTGCTTCCACCTGGTTGATACTACACCCAAATCCGAGCTGCCAGTTTTTTTCTTTAGTACTGGTTTTTCGTCTTGTTGGCGAATAGCTTTTGTAAACGCTCGTACAAGCTTACTACGTGAATCTGATTCATAACCAGCTAGCGATTCAGAATATTCGATATTCATTGGTGTATCAATATTTTTCACAAATTCTTCAAAGGCTGCATTATCAAAATTAGGTGGGATACGTAAATTACAAAATACCTTTACATCTTCTTGCAAGCCATCATTAGAGCTATTCCAATTGCGAATCTCTAAGCGTGGCGAAGCAAACGCAGATTCTCGATTAAAATCCAAATTCTCAATATATTCATGAATGCTACGAATCGTACTAAATGCAATTTCATTCACGGCGGCATCCTTACTGGCAAAATGTGTCATTGGTTGAGAATGCGTAAGCGCAAAGCGAACGCCGCCCTTGTACCCAATGGTTACTACGTTCCAGCCAGATGGCTCACCATTAATAACGTAGTGTGGCTCTTCAAAATCCTCTAGTATCTGATGTGCCCCCTTTGATGTAGCGCACTCCTCTTCAACACAACCAGCAACGGTAACCGTAACCAACTCTTTTAATTCGCCCGGTAATTCCGTAAGTGCGCTAATAATTGCGCACATACCCCCTTTAGCATCGCACGATCCTCTACCCCATAATTGTTGCTTATCATCAATATATACATCAATTTTACCAGGCACAGTATCGATGTGACCAAGGAATAATATTTGAATTGGACCAGAACCCCATATCCCGATGGCATTACCAGCGTTATCGCTATAGGACTTTTTAAAATTTCTCTCACTCATCTCTGCAACAAAAAACTCCGCCGCTGGCTGTTCATTGTAAGTTGGGCTATATACCTGCAAGCTGCGTTTAAGAAATTCTGATGCGTTATCCATATTATGAGTGTACTTATGAAGTCAAAACCACTTCAACGCGACGAATAATTTCATCAGCTTCGTCTTGCGTGATAGTTAATGGTGGAAGCAACCGCAGCACCGTACCGGTAGGCATTGCGATTAAATGTTGTTCTCGTTGTAAACGCTGTGCATATAATCCAGATTTCTTCTTTAATTCAATAGCCAGCATCAAGCCCACGCCGCGCACTTCACGAATAATTGAGCTATCTATTGCACTAAGGCCGTCATATAAATAACTTCCCATTGCCAATGCATTGTCATGCAAATTATTTTCTTTAATATGTAGCAATGTTGCATTTGCCGCCACACAAGCCAATGGATTTGAGCCAAAGGTTGTTCCATGTGATCCCTTAGGAATGTGCTCCGCGTATTGTTCTTGAATAACTGTTGCACCAATCGGGAAGCCGTTACCTAGTGCCTTTGCTAGGCATAAAATATCTGGCACTACATCATACACTGTACTCGCCAACCAATCTCCAGTACGAAAACCAGTTTGCACTTCATCAAAAATTAATACCATACCTGTTTCATTACAGAAATTACGAACGGATTGTAAGTATTCCTTTGTCGCTGGTACTACTCCACCCTCACCTTGAATTGGCTCCAGAATTACTGCTCCCATTTCTTCTGTGTACGCATTCTTTAAATCTTCAATATCATTGAAAATAACTTGTGCATTGGGCTCCAGCAATGGCTCAAATGGTTTGCGATATTTTGGAGTACCGTTTACCGATAAGGCTCCCATGGTACGACCATGATATGCTCGCTTAGTGGATATTACACCCGGCTTATTTGTAGATAGTCGCGCAAATTTCAAAGCCGCCTCAATGGCTTCCGTTCCTGAATTACATAAATATGTTCGAGTAAGCTCCTCAGGAAGTATGCTGTGTAATGTTTCTAGTAAGTTAGCGCGAGCATCACTATAAAAGCTACTATGTACACCTATTATATTATTCAACTGTAGTGACAGAGCCACTGTAAATTCATTATGGCTATGACCAAGAATCACTGTTCCGTACCCCATCATACAATCAATGTATTCTTCTCCCTGTTCATCAATCGCAACTAAACCCTTACCGCGCGTTAGTGCTACGTCACGCTTGGGATATAATCCTGCTAAATGTTTATCTTCGATTTCTTGTATGTTCATCATATACTACTATTTAATAGTTGTTCCTTTACCCGATAAGGCATCACTTACTGGATGCTCTACTCGTCCATCACTAATATACACCGTTGGTTGACCATTTTCAAATAAACGGCGTAATGCTAGCATTTTACGCTTCATACGCCCCTCTACTTGTTGCTCGCGCTGCTCAAGCTCATCTTGCGTTAGTGTTTTTACAAGTGAATTTGCATCTTGAATATCATCCATAAACCCAGGCGCTTCGATAAGCTGTACGATAGTATCTGCTTGAATAGCTTGCTGTAATACATTAATAATATCGTCATTCTCTGAATTAATGGCATAGCCATTCTCATCAATAATTGGAACGCACAATACCGGCGAGTAACCATTGTCTGTAAGTAATGAAAGAAGATCTGCATTAATAGATTTAGGTTTACCAGAGAAGTCTCTTAAGATCTTCACCTTCTCGCCCACCTTAGCTTTGATACCTCGATTACGCATACCTTGAATCATTCGGCCATCAATACCAGATAATCCAACAGCATTTACTCCAGCAACTTGCAGCATTTCAACCAAACGTTTATTTTGCACACCAGCATACGCCATCATTAAATTATCTATCGCATCTTTATCTGATAGCACGCTCTGATAACCAGAAACAGACGTAACCACCTGCTTCGGTGTTCCGCGCTCCTCCGCTAGTGCATCACGCACAGCATTGGCACCATGAATAATAATATACGGCTCTGATAATTCAGCCAAATCATTTACAACCCCCTCTAGATTAATTTCCGCTCCCCCGCCTATTTTTATTAATATCATATTTATTTAAGACATTCTTGCTCCGCTACTTAATTCTCTTGATATCTTACCTTGTCTTCCATGAGCGACTAGGCTTCCGTCAAAGTGAATGGAAGGGCAAGGTGGGATGTCAAGATTTATCATCTATACAGGGTGTAAGCCAAAGAATTCCAGACCTGCGGTTTCTGGCATTCCATAACGGATATTCACAGCCTGAATCGCCTGCCCTGCCGAACCACGAGTTAAATTATCAATGGCTGATAGTACGATTACACGATTACTGCTAAGGTCTCGTTCAAATCCAATGTCGCAAAAATTTGTTCCTTGTACAATCTTTGGTTCTGGATAACGATAAATTCCTTGCCGCTCTTTTACGATACGAATAAAGTGTTCTTCACCGTAATACTTACGGTATAATTTTCGTAGCTGTTTATCATTCATCTCTTCAGTAAGAAATACATGTGCTGTAGCAAGAATTCCCCGCACCATTTCTATAGCCGTTACAGAAAGTGAAATTTCTGCTGTGCCAAGCTCTTGCAGAATTTCACCCGTATGCCGATGACCAGACGGTTTGTATGAACGTACAGCTCGGCTGCGCTCTGGATGATGCGTAGCTAAACTAGCTTTATTACCAGCGGCCGTGGAAGAGATTTTTGTTTCTACTACCGTGCGTGTCTCATCTACAATACCAGCCTGATAGAGTGGATAGAGCCCAAGAATGATGGCAGTAGGATTACAACCTGGGGATGCAATGTAATTGGTAGATTTCAACTCTTCACGATGAATCTCGGGAATAGCATACACAAATTGTGAGAGTAATTCTGGTCGTGGATGTGGTGTTTCATGCCAAGCATTATATATCTCTTCTGTGCGAGCTCGAAAATCTTCACTGAGATCCACTAACACATCACATGCAGCATCCACCTTATCAAAACGGTCAATCAGCATTCCATGAGGTAGTGCTGTAAATATGACATCACACTCTTCAAGTTCTTCAGCTGAAGAAAATCGCATGTCAGTTTGTCCTCGAAAATTTGGATGCGCCAAATGCAGCGGCTTCTTTGCATACCGCTCGGATGTTACTTGCACTAATTCTAACTCGGGATGTCCAAGAATCAACCGAACAACTTCACCTCCAATATACCCCGATCCACCTACTACACTACATCGTATACTCATAAATATGTTTCTTTAATATAACTAATAATTTCTTGCGGGATATTCACTCCGGTTGTCTTGATGCTGTTTCGAAATTCCATCGAAGAATTTATCTCTGTTACTAGTAATTCTCCGGACATTGCTTCAATAAGATCAATTGCTACTATTTCCCCACCAACAGCTTTCGCAGCTCGAAGCGATACATCTGCAATGTCATCTGTTACCGGGCAATTACTTGCCTCAGCGCCACGAGCTGTATTTGTAACCCAATGGTCTGACTTGCGATAAATTGCGGCAATACAACGATCACCAACAACAAATGCCCGAATGTCACGACCCTGTTGTTTTTCGATAAGCGGTTGAATATAAAAATTACTATGTTGATAATTTCCCAATAATTGTTTGTGCTCCAATACTGTTTCCGCTGCATCACGATCATTAATTTTACTTAGCAATCTCCCCCACGAACCCTGTGTAGGCTTCATTACTACAGGGTAACCAAATTCTTACATCGCCTGAATAGCCGCTTCTTCAGTGTAAGCCAATTTTGTTGGAATAGTGGCAACGCCAGCTTTCTGCAATACTAGTGACGCTGTAAATTTATCGTCACACATCTCTGTAGAGAGTACAGAATTTATCGTATGTACACCTTGGGATTCAAAAAAACGGAGCGTTGTTGGAATACGTCCGTGATTCATACTACGTTGCAATAGCACTTGCGACTCCAATTGTGGAGTGTTGGCTACAATATCAAGAATAAGATCGTTGTCTCGAACTTTTTCTAATTGCACACCCAACTCTTCGCAGGCTGCAAATAGAAGTTTTTCTTCTGGGCGAACCCGTGAATATATTATTGCTAAGGATTTCATTTATAAATGATAATTACTCTCCCCAATCCTCTTGAATTTCTGGAGCCAATTCAACCTTAGGTGGATCTACACTGATGAGCTCTAATTCAGCTGAGCATTCACTGCATGTAAATACTTCGCCTATTTCTGGCTGTATTGATAACGCGAGGCTAGCATCGCATTCTGTGCATGAAACAGATTTTTGCATAATATTTATTTATAAATAATTTTTTAAAATAAATGACCCACGTTGTATGTGGGTCTGTACTGGAATGGTAATTACCACAACAGCCCACTACGAATGGGTCTTCTTGGCCTTCGCCTTATATGTTGTGAAAACTACATTTTCCATTGCGCTTATTATATATGCGTATAGTAATCTGTCAAGAATGTAACTATTCTCTAGAATCATTTATGCACCTAATCATTCCAATAAAAACAGCCTCCACTATTTTTATTTTGGGGGCTGTTTTTGTGTATGACCTAACCGCAAGTGCAAGAACCGCCTTCACCGGTGGTACCGCCGCAATTTGGGCACGCCTCTCAGGATTAATTACTTAGTAAGTATATCACATGATATGCTACACTCAAGTATATGAAAAAACCACAGGGACCAGAGGGATTTGAGGAATATTACGCAACACAGTTTCCTGATAATTGGCAGGAACTAAAAGCCGGCTTACTAAAAGAGACAAAGCCTATTTTACGTTTCTCTGTTAAAAATAAAGAAACACTTGAACGTCTTTGGCAGAAAAATAATCTTACATGGCAGACACTATCCTGGTACCCGCATGCTATTGAATGGCCAGCGGAAATACTGTTGGGCGAAGAACTCCCGGGATACGCTGATAATCTATTTTATGTGATGAATGCAAGTTCTTTGTTGCCAATATTAGCACTAGATCCTCGATCTAATGAACGCATCTTGGATGCCTGCGCGGCTCCCGGCGGAAAAACCCTAGCGATAGCAGATACACTAGGAGATGCTAGCGAACTCATTGCCAACGATACCTCTCCAAAGCGCCGACGCAGATTACAAGATAACCTGCGCAATTACGGACATGATGAGGTGCAAGTAACCGGTAAAAAATCTGAAACGTTATTTAAAACCCAACCTGATACGTACGATAAAATATTGGTTGACGCTCCATGTAGCTCAGAAAAACATGTACTGAATTCTCCTAAACATATTGAACAATGGAGTTATTCACGAATCAAATCATTAAAGCAACGGCAGATTGCTTTGCTGAGTGGATTATTTCTTGCGTTGAAACCTGGAGGTAGGATGGTATATTCCACGTGTGCGCTTACTCCTGAAGAAGACGAAGAGGTAGTAAAGAAATTGCTTAAAAAGAAAAAAGACGCGATCTCTCTTATTTCTATGGATATTCAAGATATTCCCGGAAAACAAGGTGAATTTGGTTGGAGAGTATATCCTAGTGCTACAACCAACCTTGACCCTATGTTTGTAGCTATATTTATTAAAAACAGCTAGTTTTAGGCAAATTAACCCCAGGTTTTATACCTAGGGTTAATTAGTTTCATATACCTGAATTCTAGAATCTAATGCCCCACCTCTCTAGCAATAACCTCATTAGGAGTTAGATAATTAAGACCTTTGCGAGGTCGGTTGTTTAACCTTTCTTGTATAGCATAAATATCTTCATCAGTCATTATGGAAAGATCGGC
>JAJRVJ010000017.1 GCA_024277435.1 Patescibacteria group bacterium
CCTATTGATAAAGGGCAAAAAGTAATGATACGAAAATCTCATCGCTCAACACACATTGTCTATTTTAAGGGAAAGCATTATCGACAATATAACATTGGTATTGGCGAGGAGCGTATCCAGTTAGGATTTTGTCAGATTTGTTCAACGCCAATCGCATGAGGGAAATTGCTTTCGTAACCGGCAATGATCAAAAAGCCAAAGAGGTAGCGGAAGTATTGCAATCATATGATATCTCGATTATTCGAGCTAATATTGATTTGCCAGAAATTCAATCCGATCGAATTGAATCTGTTGCAACCGATAAAGTTACTCAGGCATACAATGCTGTGCATAGAGCCGTAATTGTAGATGATGCGGGAATGTTTTTTGATGGCTATCGGCACTTTCCGGGCGTGTATTCAAAATTTATGTTTATGGCACTTGGCTTTGAAGGCTTATTTAAGCTTATTCAACCAGGTCAGAAAGCGCACTTTACGAGTTATATAGCGTATAAGGAGAAAGATGAGGGTAGAGTACATCTATTCCGAGGAGAATGTCATGGCACGCTAGTGAATGAAGTTCGTGGTAAGGAGAAATTTGGTATGCCATACGATAATTTTTTTATCCCTGACGGTGAAAGTCGAACATTTGCTGAGATGACAGTTCAGGAAAAGCAGCAATATGATCATCGCTCAAAGGCGGTAGCTGAGTTCGCTAAATTTTTATCAGAGCAGTCACAATGAAGTTAACATTCTACGGCGCAGCCGAAATGGTTACAGGATCGTGTTACTTATTAGAGCACGGTAGCACAAGGATATTAATAGATTGCGGCATGGTGCAGGGTGCTCAATTTACTGATAATAAAAATTATGATCCATTCCCATTTGATCCAGTAAGTATTGATTATGTTGTTCTTACACATGCGCACATTGATCATTGTGGAAGAATTCCACGTTTAGTGCGCAAGGGGTTTAGTGGTAAGATTGTTTCTACTCATGCAACGCTTGATTTTGCACACTTAATGTTATCCGATAGCGCGCATGTGATAGCCTATGATGCGGAAAAAAATAATTATCCGCCGTTGTATACCGAGGCTGATGTTGAGAAAGCTCGTGAGCAATTTCAACCAACTGATTATCATCAATCTATTACATTGGGTGATATCATGGTAGAGTTTTTTGATGCCGGACACATCTTAGGGTCATCGTTTATACGCATTGAAGCCGATGGTAAGAGCATTGTATTTTCAGGAGATTTAGGTAATTCCCCAGTACCATTATTACGTGATTTAGAAGGCTTGCCAGAAACGGATTATGTAGTGATGGAATCTACGTATGGAAATCGTATTCATGAATCTGGTAGGGATCGTCAATTGTTACTGTGTTCCGCTATTTATGAAACCATTACAATGGGCGGAGTGTTAATGATTCCTGCGTTTGCGCTCGAACGTACTCAGGAGATCCTATTTGAATTACATCAATTGGTTGATAATAGAGATATTCCAAAGGTGCCTATATACATTGATAGTCCATTAGCCATTAAAGCAACGCGATTATATAAGAAATATGAGGGCTTATTTGACACTCAGGCCACTGATATGATTAAGTCTGGTCATGATCTATTCAAATTCAAAGGGCTGAGGCTGACGGAAACTCGTAATCAATCTAAGGCTATTAATAATGTTACTGGTCCAAAAATTATTTTGGCAGGATCTGGGATGATGCAGGGTGGTAGAATTCGCCATCACTTAAAACGCTACCTCAGTAATGAAAAGAATCAATTATTAATCGTGGGATATCAAGTTGAGCATTCTCTGGGCCGGCAATTACTTGAGGGAGCTGAGGAGATAGAGATTGATAAGAAAATGATTGCGGTAAAGGCTAAGGTACGCGCTATAGGTGCATATTCCGCCCATGCCGATAAAACTAAATTAGTGAATTGGCTTACATCGTCTCCATCCAATTTAAAGCATGTTTGGTTAACGCATGGAGAAGTGGATCAATCCGTTCCATTTTCCAAGTCATTACAAGATGATTACTCTATTACAGCATCGGTTGCAACATATGGACAAGTAGTAGACCTTTAGTTATTATATAATTCTACACAACTATTAATATATACATATTGTATGCGTCATAAACATCGTCGATCACCACTAAAAAAAGCTAAGCGCGTTGCCCTTGGTACAACTCTTGGGGCTGTATTGGCAGCTAGTGCGGCTGCGTATTTTTTTACACAAACTAAAGCAGGAAAAAAAACAGTTCAGACTATCAAAGAGCATGCAACTCATGTTTCAAAGGAGATTTCACATCGCGTTGCAAAGGTACGTACCCTTACCAAGGTAAAGTACGAAGAGATTGTAGATGAAATTGTTGATGAGTATGCCGGTAAGAAAAAAATTGCCTCCAAGCAAGTTATTGAATTAAAGAATGATCTTAAAGCACATTGGAAGGATGTGCAGCGTGAAGTAAAGAAATCTAAAGTAAAACCTAAAGCTACTGCTAAAAAATCAACAGCTAAGAAAAAAGTAGTAAAGAAGCCAGCAGTCAAAAAAACTACAAAGAAATCAACTAAGAGGCGCTCATAGTTATTTGTTTACAAGGCATTGTTCAACCTCATAAGGGTAGAGGGACTCAGCTAGGGTATCCAACTGCTAATGTTCGTGTTAATAAATCAGTTGACGAAGGCATTTATGCTGGATATACGTGGATTGCTGGCGAGAAATATTGGGCAGCAATTTTTGTTGGACCAGCTATTACATTTGGTGAAACAGAAAGTCAGTGCGAGGTGCATGTATTAGACTTTAATGAAGACATTTATGGTCAAGAAATAGTAATAGAGCTTGTAAAAAAAATTCGAAATAATGAAAAATTTTCTTCCGCCGAAGAATTGGTTCAGCAGATTAATAAAGATATTATAGTTATCAGAAAATGTTTACAGGAATTATCCAATCAATAGCAACTATCTCTAAACGAGAAATACGCGATACCCTTCTTGTAATTGAAATAGATCTTGATGGTGCAGAGGAGTATGAAGTTGGTGATAGTATTTCGCTTAATGGAATTTGTTCCACAGTTACGGCTAAGGCATCTCATATACTCACTGTGGAGTACATGAAGGAAACTCAAGATATAACGACTGTTATGGATTGGAAAGTTGGTAATGCAGTGAATGTAGAATCACCACTTACACTTCAAGCAAAATTATCAGGCGGCTTAGTAAGTGGACACGTGGATGTTGTTGGTGAGATTCATGCTGTTAAACACGTTGCTTCTCAGTACATTATTACTGTGAAATATCCAATAGAGTATGCACAGTATGTTGTACCAAAGGGTAGTGTCACGTTAGATGGTATAAACCTCACGATAGTAGATGTCGTTGAGAAGATGTGTACAGTGCATATTATTCCTCATACGTGGGAATATACAACACTAGCGCAAGCTTCGGTAGGTGATTCAATTAATATTGAATTTGATTATTTCGCTAAGCTAGTTACGCAGTTGATGGATCGGCGTCGCTAGTTCTATCTGATCGCACTTTGTCAGCCATTTTCTCTGCGTCTGTGTGTTTTTGTTTTATTGGAATTTTAAATGTGAAGATAGATCCTTTATCTTCTTCTGAGGAGAACTCAACAGTACCTTGGTGTTTTATAATAATGTCCTTAACAACAAATAGGCCTAATCCGCTACCTTCAGTAATTACTTTTAAAATATTCTGACCGCGGAAGAATTTGGTAAATACTTGATCGAATGATTCTTTAGCAATGCCAAGGCCATGATCTTGTACAGAGCATATGATATGTTGCTTTTCTTTTTTTATAGTAATTTCAATTTTTCCCTTATCATGTGAATATTTTATAGCATTATCAATAAGATTTTCTAGTGCAATGCCGAGCTTATCTTCATCCACTTCGGCTTGCATCTTTTTTGTATCATGAATAACTTTAATACTCAGATGCTTTTCAGTGAGTGCATTTTCAAATCTCTTAATAACATTATTCGTTATATCAACGATATCATGTTGTACAAAATCATAATTAAAACGTTGCTCTTCTATTTTTGTTACATCAAGTAAGTCGTTAATCAACGTTACCATTCGATTGATGTTTTCTAGAGCATTACCTAAGTGATGTTTCTGTTCTTTAGTAAGTTCGCCCATATCACCTTCAAATAACATGTTGGCAACCCAACGAATGCCGGACATTGGTGTACGAAGTTGATGCGCAGCGATAGATAGGAATTCAGATTTTTGAGCATCTAACTTTTTGGTTTTTTCCAATTCTTCTTCCAGCGCTGCTTGGCTGGCAGCAATATCTGTTCCCATTTTATTAAATGTTTTGGCGAACAGTCCAAGTTCATCGTTGCGTTTAAGATGGATTTTTACGAAATTACCCTTACCAAATTGTTCCGCAGCTTTAGTTAACGTTTTTAAGGGCTTACGAATATCATTAGAAATGAATGATAACACAAAGGCAATAACGAGAATAACAATTAAAGCAACGCCAATTAGAAAGTAACGGATTGTGCTAGCAGTACTATTAATTTCTTCATTCGTAGATGCTATTTGTTGGCCAATCTGATTAGTAACTTCATTTTCTAGAAAAATATTAAATTCATCACGTAATATATTAAGGTTTTCAAGTTTATTGTGTAATTCAGGACTATCAGGATTAGCTTCATATATTTTTACTAGTTCGTCTGTGGCATTATATACAGCTAATAAACGATCATTAAAATTTTGGGTAAAAATAAAATCTTTCGCCGACTGAGATAAGAGAAATAATTCGTATTCTGCTCCAAAGGCTTCTTGAAATTGTTGCTGATATAGTTCCTTACTTGCTGTATTGCCAGTATTTACGTAATCATAGACAGCAAGCATTGAGATGTGGACATGATCTTTGAGTTCAGATGTGGCTATAACACTTGGAAAGGCGTAGCTTTCTACAGATTCGAAGCTTTGTTGAAAGTCAATAATTGTTGTGAATGTGAATCCCCAAGAATTAATAACAAGGAATATCATTACCAAAAAAATAACAAATATTTTTTGCGTTAACTTTAAATCTCGTAGGATATTAAATGACTGTTTTTTTCTATTTGCCATTGATTTTAAGTATATACGAAAAGCGCCTGCTATGCTATACTGCGCATATGTTTGACGATGTTCCGCAGTCATCTGCAACTAATCAACCTCCAGTATCGCCGCCGAATGATGGTCCGCCATCACCGGTAATACCTAGTATCACACCACCACAGCCAGGACAGTCAACGCCTAGTGGTCCTCCGTATCAACCTCGTACTGAACCAGTTGGTAGTGAATCCACTACTCAGCAAGCTTCAGTTCAACAGCAGTCAGCGGGAGTTCTACCAAAGACATATGCAGCAGATCAAGAGATGGTTGATATGTTTAAGCGAGAGAGCTTGAGCTCCACGCAAAAAATTGTCCTTATTATTATTACCGTTATTGTTGTAGGGGCATTGATTGGTGGAGGTGTATGGTTATTTTTCTTGTTGGACCCATTCTCTAATCAGCCGGTAGAAAATACCAATGCCGTTGAAAATGTGAATACATTGGAATCAAATGAAAATATTAATCAGCCGGTAGATAGCGGAGATGCTGATGGAGATGGCTTGAAAGACGTTGATGAAAAGAAGCGTGGTACCGATCCTAATAATCCAGATACCGATGGAGATGGTTTAACCGATTATGAGGAGATAGAAATATATGCTACTAAACCGCTCATTACTGATACCGATGGAGATGGTTATGCGGATGGCAGTGAAATAGATAATGGATATGATCCAAATGGTCCGGGGAAGCTTGAAGAATAATTATCAGTCCTTCTGTATAGCGCTAGTACTATCGTTGGGTGTTATTTTTTTAGCTAATTCCTCGGTTCAGGCAAAGCAGCCAAATAGCTTCATTAACCTTGATAAGGTAACGATGGAGCGGGGGTATACAAATGAATTAAATGATCTACGCGTTGGTGTTCCAGCTGGAACATTTTCGAGTGCCGCAGATTTTTTATTACGCGAAAAAAAGAACTATCCCAATTTGCCAAAATACTTAGAACCAGTTTCTAGTGCGTATGTGTACAGTATTGATATCGCTAATCCTGGTTATACGGCAAGTCCAATTTGGTTATCGTATGAGTATGAAGAGGATCCGAAATATCAGCGAAATTTTTATTATTATGACGGTACTTCAGAATGGGTAAAATTACCTACAAATCTTGATACGGTAAATAATCGTGTACGTGCGGCTTGGCATTTTTCGTATTCAATTATCGGCGTATTTGATGATACGCGATATGATGTTGGCCCAATTAAAAAGGATTCTTACAGTGATTTTGGAGGCATTGCATCTACGTCAGCAATTGCCATTGATAACGCTACTGGTGTTGTGCTGTATGAAAAAGATGCTAATACAAAGCGCTCCATTGCTTCTCTTACAAAGTTAATGACAGCCTATGTATTACTTCAGAATGATGTAAATTTAGAAAAGGAAATTATCTATTCATCTTCATATGATCAAATAGGTGCGCGGCTACGTTTAAATAGTGGAGATATTGTATCAATGGATGATTTAATGTACGCCATGGTGGTTGGCTCAGCTAATAATGCAGCGTACGCGTTAATGTATGAAGGAGGATATAGTAAAGAGCAGTTTGTGAAGAAGATGAATAAAGCTGCAAAAAATTTAGGCCTCTCAAATACCACATTTGCCGACCCTTCGGGCTTGGATGCAAACAATCAATCTACTGCAGCGGACTATGCTAAATTTATGCGTTCGATTATGAGTGATCCTAAGATGTTACATTATTCAACTACAAAGGCGTATGCATTTACTACGCGCAATACTGGTGAGTATCATGATTTTGACAATACTAATGCATTAATGAAAACCAGTGATTTATATATCACTGGCAGTAAAACAGGATACCTAGATGAAGCGGGGTATTGCTTGGCGTTTAAAGCTAAAGAAGGGGATGATGAGGTGATTACTGTTGTGCTTGGGGCGTCATCCGGTTGGGCTCGATTTACAGAGTCTGAGAGGTTAATGCGCTGGGCGTTTACGAATTACTCTTGGCAGTAGCCTGTTCAACCATCGCTCCAAAATATTTGTGAATAATTATAGAGTCGGATAGCTCTGGATGAAAAGTGCCAGCTAAAATAGTTTTTTGCCTAACTAACACAGGCTCTTTATCATACGCTATGAGGGTTTCTGTTGTATCGTGCGTTTTGAGAATTCGTGGCGCCCGAATAAACATGCCAGTTATAGTGTTACCTTGAAAGGTGAGGGGAGTTTCAAATGAATCTACTTGTCTACCAAAGGCATTGCGCTGCGCTGTAATATCAATAAGCTGTAGTGAATATTCTGAATCGACTGTTTTAGCTAATAATACGCAGCCTGCACAGGTGCCATATACAGGATAGCCTTGTTTAACACGCTTTATTATCCATGCATCTAGTTTTGTGGATCGCAATAGTTTACCAATAGCTGTACTTTCACCACCAGGTATAATTAAACCAGCTGTTTGTTCAGCCTCGCTGATTGTACGCACAGGAATAGCGGGGTAACCAGCTGCTTCGAGTGATGTAATATGTTCTCTAAAATCGCCTTGTAGAGCAAGTACTCCAATGGTAGGTTTTACAACCTTAGACACCGCGTTCGGACATCATAACGTTAACTTCATCCATATCGATACCCGTCATTGGTGCACCCAAGTTTTCTGATACCTTAGCTAATACCTCAGCATCGTTATAATGTGTAGTAGCTTGTACAATGGCTTTAGCTCGCTTTGTTGGATTCTTTGATTTAAAGATACCGCTACCTACAAATACACCATCTACACCAAGTTGCATGCATAATGCCGCATCAGCCGGAGTAGCAATGCCGCCAGCTGCAAAGTTTACTACTGGTAAGCGACCAAGTTTTTTTACTTCTTTAACAAGTGCTACTGGTACACGCATTTCCTTGGCGGCCTTTTTGAGTTGCGCCTCATTCATTTTCTTGAGGTTTTCAATATCTGTTTTTAGGGTAGTGATGTGACGGACAGCTTCAACGATGTTTCCAGTTCCTGCCTCACCTTTTGTGCGAATCATAGCGGCGCCCTCATCAATACGACGTAGTGCTTCCCCTAAATTACGACAGCCGCACACATAAGGAATCATAAATTCATTTTTATCAACATGGAGCACTGGGTCAGCTGGAGTAAGTACCTCTGATTCATCAATATAGTCAACGCCAATGGCTTCAAGAATTTGCGCTTCTACAAAATGGCCGATGCGTACTTTTGCCATCACTGGAATGCTTACGGCCTTCATAATGCTCTTGATCATTTGTGGGTCACTCATGCGAGCTACGCCGCCAGTTTTACGAATGTCTGCTGGTACACGTTCAAGTGCCATAACAGCCACTGCTCCTGCATTTTCAGCTATTTTAGCCTGCTCTGGAGTAACAACATCCATAATAACGCCACCCTTAAGCATCTGGGCTAGCCCAGCCTTAAGGCGGAAAGTGTTCTTTTTTGTAGTTGTTTTTTTACTTGTGCGTTTGCGTTGTTTTGCCATAATATGATATTACGAATACGGCTATGACTATAGCATATTATTTTTTGAAGAACAACATACAATATATATGAAAATCGCAGTTGCTATGAGCGGGGGAGTGGATTCCGCTGTTTCTGCCGCCATCTTAAAAAAACAAGGCCACGAAGTGGAGGGTTTTTTTATGAAGAACTGGTCTGATGAGGCGGAGGCAGCCTACCGTAAAACTCACGATGGAAAGTTACCTGGGCAATCGGAATGTCCGTGGATTGAAGATTTACAAGATGTAGAGAAGATTTGTGCAGCGTTGGATATTCCATTTCAGAGTTTTAATTTTGAAAAAGAATACAGAGAAAAAGTATTCCAATATTTTTTAGCTGAATATCAGCAGGGGCGTACTCCTAATCCAGATATTTTGTGTAATACAGAGATAAAATTTAAATCCTTTCTTAAGCGCACCATGAAAATGGGCTTTGATAAGGTGGCTACAGGTCATTACTCTCAGGTACATGAACAATCCGACGGGAGATATACGTTAGAACGCGGAGCTGATCCAAACAAAGATCAATCCTATTTTATTTACCACCTTAATCAAGATCAGTTATCGAAGTCACTCTTTCCTATTGGCCATCTACAAAAACCACAAGTACGTGAGCTGGCAGAAAAATTCAAACTGCCAGTTGCTACAAAAAAAGATAGCCAAGGATTATGTTTTGTTGGAGAAATAGATTTTCCTACATTTCTTGAGCATTATATTCCGCATAAGCCAGGTCCAATGATTACCGTTGAGGGTGAAAATATGGGTGAGCATAAGGGCTTGGAGTACTATACGATGGGACAGCGCTATGGCTTGAATATTGGTGGTACGGGGCCGTATTTTGTAGTTGATAAGCGTTTGGAGGACAACACTCTCATTATTTGCCAAGGCGCTGACCATCCTAGTTTATTATCGAAATGGTTTACTATAGAAACTTCTCATTGGATTTCAGGAGAGCAACCAGCAGAGAAATTTGAATGCACTGTAAAAGTGCGGTATCGCTCGCCAGATGTACCCTGCACTGTTGAAGGTGATACAGTTACTTTGCATAACCCTGAGCGCTCCGTAACACCTGGTCAGTTTGCAGTATTTTATGACGGTGACGTGATATTAGGTGGCGCAATTATTAATTCTAGAGAATTAAACATATAGATCTTGTTTCTAGTAAATAAAAAAGACACCCAACGAAAGAGTGTCTTTTTAGATACTGTTGTATTAGCTTTGTAGCTGATACTGAGCGATAAATTCTCCTTGAATTGATGATCCATATGTATCTTCAGATCGTACTTCACCGCATACGTAATCTTCTCCTACGTAAGTTAATTCAACTTCATCCTCTTCATTGAATACAGCTCCTGCTAAGTCAATTGTTGAGATATTAAATTCTGAAACTTGCAGCTCGGCTTCATCAGCCTTTGTGTATACGCCCGTAGTAAATCCGTCTTCACCAATAGCATCTAACTTAATAACAGTAAGTACATCTGTTTCTTCGTAGGTGTGTCCATAAATACTCTGTGGATCAACTTCATAGTTAGCAAATACGAGGTTAGCTCCAGTTGTTCCCCAATCTACAAAATATGATTGTTCGTGTGATACCTCTACTGTTCCTGCCTCATCAGATTTTACAGTAAGGCTATTGTTAACTGGACAGCCTTCCGGCACATCTTTTACTGTAGCGGTTACTTCAGCTACTGGATCCGTAGTGACTTCAGTATTTGTGGTGTTTGTGGCTTGCGTGCAACCGGCCAGTAATAAAGTGCTGGCCGCTAATCCTAAAAATAGGGAACGTGTTAGGTTCATAGTATTTGTTTGTATTAATATTAATAATGCTAACTTTGATAAGTTAGGAGGGATAGGTGAATCATAGCGCATTAAATGTCGCTGCGCAATCAATAAAGGTGCTAGACTAGACTGTAAATACCTGTTACTATTTCCACATTATGAGTATTACATCCAAGGAAATCCGACAAAAGTACTTAGATTTTTTTTCCGAACAGGGCCATTCCATTATTGGCTCAGCTCCACTAGTTCCAGACAACGATCCAACTGTATTGTTTACCACAGCTGGAATGCATCCTTTAGTTCCTTATCTTTTGGGTGAGACGCACCCAGCTGGAGTGCGCATTGCAAACTATCAAAAATGTATTCGAACAGGTGATATCGAAGAAGTAGGTGATCGGTGGCATCTTACATTTTTTGAGATGCTTGGCAATTGGTCATTAGGTGATTATTTTAAAGAGGAAGCAATTTCAATGAGTTGGGAGTTTCTTACTTCAGAAAAATGGCTAAATATTCCTATTGATCGTTTGCGTGTTAGTGTGTTTGAGGGTGATGATGATGCACCGCGCGATGAAGAGGCGGCTAGCTTATGGAAGGATTTAGGCATGCCAGCAGAGCAGATTTATTATTTTCCTAAATCTGAAAACTGGTGGGGTCCGGCAGGTGAAACGGGTCCGTGTGGTCCGGATACAGAGATGTTTTACGATACCGGTTTAGCAGATTGCAGTCCGGGGTGCGATCCTAGCTGTTCATGTGGTAAATATGTAGAGATCTGGAATGATGTATTCATGCAATACAATAAGCAAAGCGATGGCACGTATCCTCCACTTGAACAGAAAAATGTGGATACGGGAATGGGATTAGAGCGTATTGTGGCTGTGTTAAATGGTAAAAAAGAGGTGTACACAACCGATTTATTTAAGCCATTGATGGATAAAATTAGTGCGTTAACTGTAAATCACGAGGATACTTCAAAGGAAATTATTGCAGATCATATTCGAGCTGCAACCTTCATTATTGCTGATGGAGTTTCTCCATCTAATATGGATCAAGGATATGTATTGCGGCGGTTACTGCGTCGAGCTATGCGTCATGGACGTAAACTTGGCATCGGAGATTTCTTTCTAGAGGATTTGGCAAAGATCGTAGTGGATCAGTATTCAGAATTTTATCCAGAATTAGAAAAGAATAAGTCTGAGATTTATGTTGAAATTGTGGGTGAAGAGGAGAAATTTGCCAAAACACTACGTGATGGTGAGAAACAATTTGCAAAAATTACCAAACATTTAAAAGCAAACGATACGATGCCAGGCGAGCAAGCCTTTCATTTATTTGATACCTATGGCTTTCCTTTAGAAATTACTAAAGAATTAGCTTCTGAGAAGGGGATTGTTGTTGATGAAGATGGATTTGATGAATTCTACAAGCAACATCAGGAATTATCACGGGCTGGTGCGAAAAAACGCTTTAAAGGTGGTTTAGCCGATGCCTCTTGGGAAACGATTCGTGGACATACCGCTACGCATCTCTTGCAATCTGCATTACGCGTAGTGCTTGGTGAGCATGTGTTACAGAAAGGTTCAAATATTACTCCAGAGCGCTTACGGTTTGATTTTTCGCATCCAGACAAAATGACAGAAGAGCAAATTAAGGCCACTGAGGATTTGGTAAATGAAAAAATCCAAGAAGGTATTGATGTGCATTATGAAATCATGAGTATACAAGATGCATTAGATATGGGTGCTATTGGTTTATTTGATGATAAATATGCAGAAAAAGTGAAGGTATATATTATGGGTGAGTTTTCAAAAGAATTTTGTGGCGGACCTCATGTAAATAACACTAAAGAGGTTGGTAAATTTCGCATCGTAAAAGAAAAAGCGTCCTCATCTGGAGTGCGTCGTATCAAAGCAGTAGTAGAAGAAGCATAATGGAAACGAAAGACAGCAACGGAAACGTACTTACTAGCGGTGATTCTGTGCAAGTAATTAAAGATCTTAAAGTAAAGGGCTCTTCTATTAATCTTAAGCGTGGGCAAGTGCTCAAAAATATTAAGCTTACCGATGACTCTGGATTAGTTGAGTGTAGAGAAGGTAAAAAAACTATGATTCTAAAGACCGAGTTTCTCAAAAAGCGCTAGTAGTTCATGGAAGAGATATTTGGAACATATTATGGATTAGATTGGGTTGCAATGATTACGTCATTGTTGTTTATCTATTACATCGGCAATAAAAAACGGTTTGCATTCTTATTTGGTTTGGTTGCGGCAGTGGCTTGGATATTCGCCAATTCAATCGCTCACCTCTGGGCCGGAACACTCTTGAATTGTATATTAATAATCCTCTATATTCGCGGCTATATTAAATGGGGTAGGGAAGATAGTAAGAAATAGCATTACTTATCCACAGTTTTTTAGGGTGGTGAATTGACACGAATTGTTATTGCTCGTATAATATCGCTTGCTGTCTGAATTACTAGAACTAGACATAGACAAGTTGACAAATTACCTAACATTCGCCAAATCTGAGCGTTTCCGCTTACGATTTAGGCTTTTTTGATGGCTAAACCACAACAACAAAAGAAGAAACGATCTCAACCTCGCTCTAGTAAGAAGGGTTTTGTTGAGGTGAAGGGTGAAGTTACGGAATTGTTGCCAAACGCAATGTGTCGGGTAACGTTGGAAAATGGCCATGAGGTATTAGGTATTTTATCTGGCAAAATGAAGATGTTTAAGATCAAAGTGATGCCAGGGGACACCGTTACACTGGAAATGACCCCGTACGATCTTACAAAGGGTCGAATAATTTTTAGAAGCTAAATAACACGAAACGTAAATGAAAGTTCAATCTTCAGCAAAAGCACGATGCAAAAACTGTCGAGTGATACGTCGAAAACGACGCGTTCATGTTATTTGTAAAACAGCTAAACATAAACAACGACAAGGATAATATATGGCTACACGCATTTCAGGAGTTTCACTACCAAATAAACGATTAGAAATCGCTCTTACCTATATTTATGGAATTGGTTTGTCTCGTTCAAAAGCAATTTTGAAAGCAACTGGTGTAGATGTAAATATTCGGGCTAATGATCTTACCGAGGAGGATGCAAGTCTTATCCGTAAGGAAATTGATAAAGGTGATTATCCTATTGAAGGTGATTTACGTCGTGAAGTGCTTTCAAATATTAAACGTTTGAAAGAAATTAGTAGTTACAGAGGTACGCGTCATCAGAAGCATTTACCGTCTCGTGGGCAAAGTACAAAAACAAATGGCCGCACAGTTCGCGGAAATGTACGTCGCACAATGGGATCAGGACGAACTGGCGCAGCTCAAAAGACATAATTAAAAAAAGATTCGATTTATATTCATGGCTGAAGTAAAGAAAAAACGAAAGAAGCGACCGCACGTAAGTAAAGGTATTATTCACGTGCACGCAACGTATAATAATACGATTATTACGTTTACTGATGAAAAAGGTAACGCACTTGCACAAGGAAGCGCTGGTCGTTATGGATTTAAGGGTCCTAAAAAAGCTACTCCGTATGCAGCTGGAGTTGTTGTTCGTGAAACATCTGAGCTTATCAAGGATCTTGGAATGAAAGATGTTGATGTACACATTAAGGGAATTGGTAGTGGTCGTGATGGTGCGCTTCGAGCAATTAATGGGGCTGGATATAATATTACTAAAATTGTAGATCTAACACCGATTCCACATAACGGATGTCGGGCTAAGAAACCTCGTCGAGTATAATATATTATGGGAAGAAATTTGCAACCAAAATGGAAACGTTATCGTCGGCTTGGATTACCAGTGCCGGGCGGAAAGTCGAATCGTAATTATGCTCCAGGACAGCATGGTAATAAACGTCGTCCACGATTGACTGAATACGGATTACAGTTACGTGAAAAGCAGAAGGCCAAGTTGTTTTATGGAGTAATGGAAAAACAATTTAGTAATTACTATTTGAAAGCAAGTAGTCAAGAGGGTAATACAGGAGATTTGCTATTGGGCTTACTAGAACGTCGATTAGATAATGTTGTTTATCGGGCTGGATTTGCGGCAACGCGTAGTCAGGCACGACAACTTGTAAGTCATGGGCATCTTATGGTGAATGGTACTCGCTGTGATATTCCATCTCGTCAAATGAAAATAGGAGATATTGTTACAGTGCGTGAGAAAAGCTTAAAAACAGAATACTTTAAGGAATTACCGAATGACATGAAGCTGCGTGAAGTTCCAGAGTGGCTTGATATGAGCACTGAACAATTATCTATTAAGATACAGGCTTTACCAAAATCAACTGATGCAGAACAAGCAATTACAGTTAACTTAATCGTTGAATTCTATTCACGTTAACTAATTAACCAATATCCTAGAAATATGGAGATTCATTTACCAAGCCAAATTCAATCAAACCCAGAGGGCGATAATCGCGCTGTATTTACGATTTCTCCATGCTATCCAGGGTACGGTACTACACTTGGAAATGCATTACGACGCGTATTGCTTTCATCATTGCCTGGGGCAGCGATCACAGCTGTTCGTATTAAAGGCGCTGACCATGAATTTTCAACTATAGAACATGTAAAGGAAGATGTTGTAGAAATTTTACTTAACTTAAAACAGGTGCGTATTAAAATGCATACTGATGAACAAGTTGAATTAACGTTAAAAGTATCAGGAAAGAAAAAGATCACCGCAAAGGATTTTGAAAAAAATAGTGATGTTGAAATTGTTAGTCTAGATTCACATATTGCAACAGTTACCGATGATAAAAAGGATTTTGAAATGACTGTTGTGGTGGAAACTGGTCGTGGTTACGTTCCGGTAGAAGCGCGAGAGCATGAAAAAATGGAAATTGGTTACATGGCTATTGATGCAGTGTATACACCAGTACGTAATGTAAATTTCAAGACTGAGCATGTACGTGTAGAACAGATGACTAACTACGATAAATTGATGCTTGATATTACCACCGATGGTTCTATGTCTCCAGATGAAGCGGTTGAGCAAGCTAGTCAATTATTAGTAGAGCATTTTGCATTAATTGGTAATGCTGTAACTGCTGAGGGTTCTGCTGATGAAAGTAAGGATACAGAAGAGGTAGTTGAAGAAGAGATTACTGAAGAATCCGCAGAGTAATATATTCATTAAGATAGATTGATTAAAAGGAATTATGCGTCATAGTAAGAACACAAAAGTATTTGATCGAAAGAAGGCTGCGCGCGTTGCTATGATGCGAAGTTTAGCTATTAGTCTTATTGATAAAAAACGCATTACTACTACAGAGGCTAAGGCAAAGTATTTACGTACCTATATTGAACCTCTTGTTACAAAAGCTCGAGTTGGTGATTTAGCAGCGAGACGCCAATTGATGAAGGTACTAAATAACGAAAATGCTGTTAAGCAGATTATTGAACTTGCTCCTGAATATAAAGATCGACCAGGCGGTTATACGCGTATTACACGACTAGGAGAGCGTACTGGCGATGGAGCGGTAGTTGCATTGATTGAATTTATCTAATATCATCGATAGTATGACACAGACACAACGCGAAACACATGTAATAGACGCTACCGGTAAAGTGCCAGGACGGCTTTCTACTGAGGTAGTAAAATTACTTATGGGTAAGCACAAAACTAGCTATGAACCACATATTGATGCTGGAGATATTGTTATCATTGAAAATGTTGATTACATGAAGGTAACTATCAAGAAGCTTGATGATATAATATATTATTCTCATTCCGGATATCCAGGCGGATTAAAAGAAAAGAGAGCGAAAGAAGTAACTCGTGAAGATATGTTTCGCAATACTATTTATAATATGTTACCCAAGAATAAATTACGTGCTCGCATGCTTAAACGACTAAAGTTCTCTAACTAATGGCTGATACTAAAAAACTACCATACATCTATGCAGTAGGACGTCGCAAGACGGCTGTTGCCCGTGTGCGCTATTATAAAAAAGGCGAAGGCGAAATTGAAGTAAATGGTCAACCATTCGATCAATATTTTGATACAAAAGAAATGCACTCAATTGTGAAGAGTCCATTAAAGTTAGCGAATATGTTAGAGGAAGGAAAAATTACTATTCGAGTCGTTGGCGGTGGAAAGAAATCTCAATCAGAAAGTGTACGCCTGGGTATTGCTAGAGCGTTACTAAAATTGAATGAAGACTTACGACAGACGTTTAAAGAATCTGGATATTTGACTCGTGATTCACGTAAGAAGGAGAGGAAGAAGCCTGGTTTAAAGCGTGCGCGTCGTGCACCACAATGGTCTAAACGTTAATAGAGAGGCTACATGTCTCTCACTTCGAAGATTGCTAAAAATACGACATACCTGTCGTTGTCGTCGTTATTTCAAAAAATTCTCTCTTTTGGATTTTATATTTATTTAGCAAATCAGTTAGGTGAAGTGTTGTTAGGGCGTTATAACTTTGCTCTCAACTATACAACTATTTTTGTTATTGTCATGAATTTCGGCTTAGTCCCTGTGCTTACGCGGGAGGGAGCTAAGTTTAAAGAAAAAATAGAAGAACTGTTCGGTTTTATTCTTTCTGTTAAATTGATTTTAGCGGTTATTACACTACCATTAATGTTTGGTATTTTTCATGCTTTGAATTTATCAAAGGAAATGCCAATAGAAACAATTCAGCTTGTATACTTAGCTGGTATCGTTGTGTTATTGGATACATTTAGATCTGTATTTTTAGCAGTATTGCGGGCTAAACAGGAAATGCATTATGAAGCTATTGGTCAAGCGCTATATCAAGTTGTTGTAGTTGCTGGGGGGGCAGCTGTGCTTATGAGTGGATTTAAAACGCGGGCAATGGTACTGGTTATCATGGCGGCAAGTTTAGTGTATTTTTGTTATTCAGTGTACGTTGTTGTGGCTAAGGCCAAAATTCGTCCACATCTACGCTGGACAGCAGGGCAATTAATACCACTATTAAAGGTAGCGGCTCCGTTCGCATTAGCGGATATATTTTTTAAATTAAATGGTTCTATTGATACGGTTATGCTGGAATATCTAGCAGGGGATCGATATATTGCTTGGTATAATATTGCTTCTAAATTAACGATAACACTTACCATTATTCCCGGTGCTTTTGCTACAGCCTTTTTCCCAGCTATGAGTAAGGCATTTGTTGAATCCAAGGATGTGCTAAAGCAAATTTTTGAGCAGACAACTCAGTATTTAATTATTGTTGCTATTCCGATTTCATTTGGTGCTTACTTATTAGCGCCACAGATAATCAATATTGCTTTTCCAGATTTTCCTGCTGCCATACCAGCGCTGCAAATATTTATGGCAGGCTTGTTGTTTTTATTTATTAACTATCCAATCGGAAATTTATTAAATGCCGCCAACAAGCAGAAGATGAATACTATAAACATGGGAATAGCATTGATAGTGAATATTGTTCTGAATATCATATTAATTCCACAGCATACATATTTAGGCGCTTCTATTGCAGCTGTAGTAAGTGTAGTTGTATTGGTGGGATTAGGGCTTCCTCGAGCGTATCAGATAATTCAGTTTAATGTTCTTGATCTATTAGAGCGTCTTGCTAAAGCAGTGTTAGCAGCCACTGCCATGGCAGTGGCATTATATGCATTTGCACCATATAGCGGTGTATTAACGTTAATGGCGATTGGGATAACTAGTTACTCCGTTGTATTATTTTTGGTGCGAGGCATTACCATAGCTGAATGTAGATTGTTATTTCAATCAGTATTGTCTAAACGGAAAGCATAAATATATTTTTTTATGAAGCGAACGGCTTTAATAACATTAGAATACCCACCAATTGTTGGGGGTGTGGCTAATTATTATGCAAATATCGTTTCAGCAGTAGGTGAAGATCTTATTGTTATTGATAATGCTTCGGGGTTATTTGTCCCGTGGTGGCGCTCTATAAAAAGATTGATGCGTATATTGAAGCAAAAAAATATTGAGCACGTACTTGTTGGGCAAATACTTCCGCTTGGTACAGCGGCGGCTATTATTTCAAAAATGAAAGACATGCCTTATACAGTATTTGTGCATGGTATGGATATTACTGTGCCACAGAAATATTGGCGTAAGCGTGTACTGTTGCGCTGGATTTTACGTAATGCTGAAGCAGTTATTACCATTTCTGATTACACAGAAAAGAAAATTCGTGAACTGGTTCCTGATGCATCTTTGCAGATCACACAAATTCCACCAGGCGCACATGTTACACCGGAAATGTTACCACAAGAGACTCATTCTCAATTAACAGATAAAAAACCATACATTTTATCTGTTGGGAGATTGGTAAAGCGCAAGGGGTTTGATAATTCAATTAAGGCGTTTGCAGAAATCGCGGATAGTTATCCTGATTTACAATATATTATTACTGGTAAAGGCGCGTATAAATCTGAGTTAGAAAAAATTATTATTGAATACCATTTACAGCAGAGAGTTCATATAGTTGAGAGTATGGCTGACGCGGAATTAGCGGATGCGTATAGTAATTGCGAATTTCATGTTATGCCAGCGCGAACTATTGGTGGCGTAGATTTTGAAGGTTTTGGAATCACTGTATTGGAGGCTGGATTATTTGGTAAGCCAACAATTGGTGGGTTAGATAGTGGAATGACAAGTTCAATAATTGATAAAGAAACAGGATTATTAGTAGATGGCGCTAGCATTAGCGAAATTTCTATGGCGCTTCAGCACTTATTAGCGGATTCTAATTACGCAGCGCAACTGGGTGGAGCCGCTAAACAATTTGTTGAAGCCGAACACATATGGTTAGCTAAGGGTAAGGCTCTGCGTGAATTAATTAGTGATTAATTCACATCTATGCGCATTACATCTACCAATCCAGCGCAAAATTACACGCCAATTAATAGCGTTGCTGTGGCGAGCGCTAAAGACATTGCTGATGCGATACAGGCGGCTCATGTTACTAAGGATAGATGGGCTGAATTATCTGTTAATGAGCGAGCAGAACAGTTAGCGCCACTTAGTCAGCTTCTGGCTGAGCAATCTGATGAGCTGGCTAATATGATTACTGCAGAAACCGGTAAGCCATTGCGTGAGGCTCATGATGAATTTGAATCGGGTCAAGGATATATTGATTATTGCATTCAGAATGGACCAATAAGTTTGCAAGATCAGGAATTATTTAATGATGGCGCTACTACGGGCAAAGCGGTATTTGAACCCTTCGGTGTTGCAGCGGTTATTACACCTTGGAACTATCCATTAGAAATGCCATTATGAGGAATCATTCCAAACTTAATTACTGGTAATCGTGTGGTATTTAAACCATCAGAAGAAACTCCATTAGTTGGTCAGTTATTAGCTGATGCGATTAAGAAGTTGAATCTTCCATCCGGTGTGTTCACCATAGTGCATGGGGCTGGTGATGTAGGCAGGCAATTGGCGGAGGCTAATATAGATTTATTGTGGTTTACTGGTAGCTCAGCAGTTGGACAAGAGTTGTATACTGTAGCGGCGAAGAAATTTATTAAAGTGGTATTTGAACTGGGTGGTAGTAGTCCAGGCTTGATATTTCCTGATGTTGATGTGCAGTATATTGCGGATCAAGTGTACGGTACGCGATTTTATAATTGCGGCCAATCATGTAGTGCGTTAAAGAGGTTATTTGTGCATAAGGATATATTTGCCGATGTTGTAGAAGCATTGCGTCTGAAGTTAGCTGTAGCAGTTGTAGGAGATCCGCTCGATGACAAAACGGATATTGGTAGCTTAGTTGCAGAACGGCAACAAATATTATTAGAAGCACAATTGGCTGACGCTATTGCAAAAGGCGCAAAGGTTGAAGTTGGTGGAGGAGATCTTGAGCAGCTTGCTGGTGCTTATTTTGCTCCAACCATACTTACTAATGTAACGAATGAGATGCGTGTGTACAATGAGGAAGTATTTGGGCCGTTATTGCCGATTATGTCTTTTAGCACAGAGGAGGAAGCTATTACATTAGCTAATGATACCGAGTATGGCTTATCGGCAATGATCTATACAGCTGATAGTGATCGAGCTGCTAGAATAGCCCAACGTTTGCAGGCTGGCACAGTATCTATTAATACAACTAACTATCATAAGGCCGAGTGTCCATTTGGTGGATATAAAAAAAGTGGCCTAGGTCGTGAGCATGGTCATTTTGGATTTCAAGAGCTATCACAGATAAAGCACATTCATCGAAAGTTGTAACTATCGTGGCATTGAAATAATTACAAAGAAATGGTATAGTTCTTCGAGTTATGGATTTATCGATCATCATAGTTTCATGGAATGTGCGCGATCATTTACGCGCCTGCTTGCAGTCTATTTATGACCATACCGATGGAGTTACATTTGAGGTGTTTGTTGTAGATAATGATTCACACGATGGATCAGCGGATATGGTAGCTGAGAATTTTTCTCAGGTACACTTGATTCGGAATAAGAAAAATCGTGGATTTGGGGCTGCCAATAATCAAGCATATGCCAAAGCGAAGGGGCGTTATATTTTATTTCTTAATGATGATACGAAAATCGACGGGAATATTTTTAAAACCCTCGTACAAAAATATGACGAACAGGATAGTTTAGTAGGAATGATTGGTTGCCAATTACGTAATGTTGATGGATCTATTCAAGAATCGGTTAGGGCGTATCCAACAATTTTTGATCAAACTATTATTCTATTAAAGCTACACATTCTCTTTCCTTGGTTAATAAGGGGTTACATGCAAATCCATTTTGATTACACTAAAGAGCAGTCTGTAGATCAGGTGATGGGTGCATTTATGATTTCTCCACGATCTGTTCTTGATGAAGTTGGTGTATTTGATGAGGAATTTTTTACCTGGTTTGAAGAAGTGGATTTGCAAAAGCGCATGCGGCTGGCTGGATATACAGTGTTGTTTACACCTGATGTTCAGTGCACTCATGTAAAGGGCGCAAGTTTTGGACAGTGGCGAAAACCGAAGGCGCAGAAAATATTTAATCACAGTATGCGCACCTATTTTCGAAAGCGCCACATGTTTTTTAGTTATTTATGGGTGTCCTTTATTCAACCAATAAGTATTACTCTATCCTATGTGGCACAAATTATTCGGTAAGTCCGTACTATTATTACTAGTCATCGAATGCATTTCATGGCTTTCATACGATTCTGCAAGTTTAAAGCAGTTAGCTTTCTGGGTAGTGGTAGTAGGGGTCTTAATAGCTAGTCTCTATAAGCTAGAATACGGAGTGTATGCAATTATAGCAGAGTTAGCTATTGGTTCGCAGGGATATATTCTCAGCACTACAATTGGCGGTTTTAATGTATCTATTCGTTTGGGTATTTTCTTGGTTGTTATGATTGCGTGGGGTATTGCGGTAGCTCGTGAGAAGCGTATCTATTTCTTTCAATCAAGTTTATGGAAATGGTATGTTGCACTCATAACATTTTTGGCAATCGGTGTATTTATTGGATATGTGAATGGAAATAGTGTATCGAATATATTCTTTGATTGGAATGGATACTTGTTCTTTGGAATGGTGCTACCGCTTACACAAGCCATTCGAAATGAGGCACAAGTGCGCAAGCTTATTACGGTGTTATTTGCTGGGGTAACGGTACTAGCTATTCAAACGCTAACGATATTGTTCCTATTTTCTCACGGTGAATTTTTTAGATATTATTTGTCGGATATATATAAGTGGGTTCGAGATTTCCGGATTGGTGAAATTACATTACAGGAGAGTGGATTTTATCGCGTCTTCTTTCAGAGTCATATCTATGTTGTATTTGCGCTGCTGCTTAGTTTAGCGCTCTTGGTAAAACACTGGGCTTGGGAATATGTATTGGTGCTTGGTGTATCAACTACACTGGTATTTTTGAGCTATTCAAGAAGTTTTTGGGTTGCCATTATAGTAACTCTTGGATTTGTTGCGATATATTTATTATGGAAAGAACGCATTAAATTTTCCAAAGTACTGAAGTTATATTTATCGATAGTTGTATTATTTATTGCTGGATATGTATTTGTGTTGGGAGTTATAAATATTCCACTTTCTAGTGATGCTGGGTCGGGAGTATCTGCTGGTAGTTTACTTACGGAACGCACTCAGGACCCCACAGAAGACGCTGGTGGCGGTTCGCGTATGGCACTACTACGTCCGTTGGTAGATAAAAATTTAGAGCATCCACTACTAGGATCTGGCTTTGGAACTACTGTAACGTATGCCACGCAAGATCAGCGAGCTTTAGAAAATAATGCAGATGGCTTATATACAACATTTGCTTTTGAGTGGGGGTATTTAGATTTATGGTTGAAGCTTGGTATCGCAGGTACTGCGGTGTATATTGTCATTCTCTGGCTCTTATTTACTAATGGAATGCGTATTAGCTCTGCACTTACAGTGAGTACAGATCGTTATATAGTAATGGGAATTATGTTTGGAGTTGTAGCGCTTGGATTAATTCATGCCTTAACCCCGTATTTAAATCATCCACTTGGCATTGGCTGGATTGTAGTGGCCACCGTGGTATTCGATATTTATGGAAGATCAAAAACCACTCGTTAGTATTATTATTTTAGCGTATAATAGCCGGGAGCATCTCCCTGGATTGTTTGCGTCGCTGCAGCAGCAAACGTATTCTGCTTTGGAAATTATTGTTGTAGATAATGCTTCGGTAGATGATACGGTGGATTGGGTAAAGAATAATGCCCAATACGATTTGCTCATAGAAAATCCCAAGAATGAATGGTTCAGTAAGGGTAATAATATTGCGGTACGTAAAGCCAAGGGTGAGTACATACTATTTTGTAACGATGATATTGTATTAACCGATGATTGCATTGAAAAATTAGTGGAAGAATGTATTTCTGATAGAAGTATTGGGATGGTAGGAGTAAAGTTATTAAAATTACAAGACCATTTTAAATTTGATAGCGCTGGAATTGAATTGCACAAGAATTTTCAAGCAGTGAATAGGGGAGAGAATGAAGAAGATATTCAGCAATATGATACAGCGGAAGATGTATTTGGTATTACGGGTGCATTAATGATGGTATCACGGGAAGCTCTTGATAAAACTCGATATAATGATGAGTTTTTTGATGAAGATTTTGTTGCCTATAAAGAAGATGTGGATTTAAGCTGGCGCATGCATCAATCTGGGTATCGCGTACGGTATTATCCAGACGCGGTTGCATACCATGCTCGGACAATTCAGAAAACAGATTTACAGCAACGCAGTACACAGTCGCCGATTATTCGTGGGTATTCATATCGCAATCATTGGTGGATGCTTATAAAGAATATGACGGCAGGTGATTTTGTGCGTTCAGCTTGGCGGTTTTTGCCATACGAGCTGGTAAAATTTGCGTACATTTGTATAATAGAGTGGCCCACGCTACGATATGTACCGCAGTTGCTTAAGGGATTGGTAATTATGCGTCGTAAGCGATCCGTTATTAATAATATGTCTATCTGGAAATGGATCAAGTAACATTATCAATTATTATATTCAATTATAAAACCAATCATTTATTGCGGTTGGCGATTCGTAATTTACAGACATTGGAGTTATCATGTTCATATGAAATTATTGTAGTTGATAATGCATCAGATGATGGTAGTGTGGAGATGGTGCAAACACTATATCCAGATGTAACGTTGATTGCTAATGATGAGAATGTTGGTCACGCTAAAGGTAATAATATTGGTATCTCAGCTGCGCAGGGTAAATATCTGTTAGTAATGAATACTGATATTATTATTACTGAACCCTCTGACGTAACAAAGATGTTGGAGTATCTTGAAGAGCATGAGGAAGTTGGCTTGATTGGCCCGCAGCTAAAAAATGGTGATGGTTCAATTCAGCGATCATGCTTTAGGCCATATAGTCAGTTTACACCCTTATATCGTAGAACGCCTCTTGGAAAATTACCCTCCGCACAAAGAGATTTACAGAATCACCTGATGGTAGATTTTGATCATTTAGAAATTCGAGAAGTAGATTGGATATTGGGGGCATGCTTTATTGTGCGTAAAGATATTATTGATGCAATTGGTCCGTTTAACGAGTCATTTTTTCTATACTTTGCCGATTATGAATTATGTGATCGGTTGAAGGCTAATGGATATATGGTTATATATTATCCCCATACGTCTATTGTCCACTATCATCGTCGTGAGTCTGCACAGCGGTCGATTTGGGGAGGATTGGGTAGTCTGCTAAACTATGTAACGCGTATCCATGTTAAAGATTGGATGCAATATAAAAAAATAGTAAAACAAGGCTATGGCGTTGGTTCCAGAGATTCATAAAAAATCACCAAAGAAGAAATCAGTTAAAAGTAAGTCCACTACAACTAGTAAGTCTTCATCGCGTAAAAAGGTAAAGCCAGCAGCAAAGCCTGTTATGGATGTTACACCTCCAAAAAAGGAAGTAGCTGTTAAGAAGGTAGTGCGTAAGAAAAAGGTTACTAAATCTGTACCAGCAAAAACTCGCAGAATGAGTCGAAAGAAAAAAGCACTTATTATCTTAGGGGTAATTGTAGTATTTGGTGGTCTAGGTAGTTGGTCTCTCTATACCAATGGCATGAAATTATATGACGAATCATTGGCTGCCAAGGATGATTTTGTTTTTGCTCAGGCCGCTCTTACAGAGCAGCGTTTTACTGACGCGGCAGATAATTTAACTAGCGCGGAACAACATTTAGCTAATGCTGGTGATGCTTCTGATAATCTTGGCTGGATAAAATGGGTGCCATGGGTATCAACGCAGTTCAAGGCGGTAGATAATTTACTACTTGGTGGTGAAAAAATTGCAAGTGCGTTGGTTGGTTTAAGTTATGTGGGTGATAGTATATTTAGCGCAATTGAATCTGACGATGTTACTATATCGAATATTACACCAAAGCAGCGCAAAGCTATTCTTGAAGAAATTAGTAAATCACCAGAAACATTACGGACTGTACAAAGTGAATTAGCGATAGCAGTGGATGCACTAAATGAGATTCCGGATGAAGGACTACTTTCACCATTAGCTGTTGCTACAATTCCTATTAAAGAACAACTGCCTACATTGGATCAAATTGTTGAAAAGGCAATTCCTTTCTTAGAAATCGTCCCTGGGTTAGTTGGGTATCCAGACGAGAAGACCTACTTATTCCTATTACAAAATAATACAGAATTGCGACCGACGGGTGGATTTATTGGAACATACGGGATTCTGATTCTTAAAAATGGTGATATTAAAGAGTTTAATACAGATAACATTTATAATCTTGATAGTCCTAAAAAACAGGAATTATTTATTGATCCGCCAGAGGCGTTTAGCAAGTACATTGGCTCAACGCAGTGGTTTATGCGTGATGCAAATTGGCATCCAGACTTTCCTATCACCGCTGAAAAAGTTGAAGAGTTCTACCATTTAGAGGATGGGCCCATTGATAACATTGATGGTGTAATAGCAATGACACCTGAGGTGATTCATGACTTACTTGAATTAACCGGTTCAATTACCGTTGATGGCGAGGAATACACTTCCGATAATTTAACCGAGAAGCTTCAATATAAAGTAGAGGTAGGATATCGCTTAGAAGGAACTAGTGACGCTGATCGAAAAGAGGTGATTGGTGATTTAGCTGGTCAAATTATGGATCGCATGTTAAATCTTCCAAAAAACCAGTGGGGTGACTTATGGACAATGGCGGTTGAGAATTTAGATCAAAAACACTTATTAATTTATTCAAAGGATGAGCAGACCCAGGAGTTAGTTGGTGAGCTTGGTTGGGATGGAGCAATGGTGCAAACCGATGGAGATTATTTAATGGTTGTAGATGCGAATTTGGCAGCGTTAAAAACAGATCGTGTTATGACAAAGGATGTTGAGTATGCAATTACGAAAGATGGTGATCGCTATAAAGCGAATCTCACATTAAAGTATTATAACGATGGAACTATTGGCACGTTCACAACTCGATACCGAACATATACTCGTATCTATGTTCCTCTAGGTAGTGAGCTTGTACAGACTAGTGGATTTTTAACAAATGATCGTTACTTGGGAGGAGATCCAGTTTCTGCCAAGGTGGCTCAGGACGATAAGATAAATCGTAGTATCTTTGAAGGCTTTATTTCTGTCGAACCTAAGACTGAGGAAATTATCACTTTAGAATACTACTTACCAGATACAGTGATTCAACAGATAGAAGATGGAACATATGAGCTATACCTGCAGAAACAGTCCGGTACGGACAATGTATGGTACGATTTCACCTTTGATATCGGTAGTAAAATTGATCAAACCACGGCGGTTGACGAGGTGGAAGAAATGAGTAATAATAAGGTGCATTTATCCAATCAATTAGATGTGGATAAAGAAGTAATTATTGAATTACGTTAAGTTCAAATTAGCTCAATGTTTGTAAAAAAGATTGGTATTGACCTTGGCACAGTTAATACACTTGTATATGTACCAAAAAAGGGCATTGCTATTAATGAGCCATCGGTTGTGGCAGTAGGCGAGTCTGATCGCCGAGTGTTAGCTGTGGGTAGTGAGGCTCGTGAGATGCTTGGCCGCACACCAGATAGCATTATTGCCAAAAGGCCACTAAAAGATGGTGTTATCGCAGACTATAAAACTACGGAAAGTATGTTGCGCTTTTTTATTAATAAGGCACTTGGTGGCGTGCGGTTTGTGAGCCCTGAAGTGATGATTGCTGTTCCGGCTGGTATCACCTCTACCGAGCGCCGGGCGGTTATTGATGCAACATTACAGGCTGGTGCGAAAGCGGCATTTATTATCAAGCAGCCGATTGCAGCGGCTATTGGTGCGGGCATTCCAATTGGTTCGGCGTCTGGGCACATGATTATTGAAATTGGTGGTGGAACAAGTGAGATTGCGGTTATCTCTCTCGGTGGAATTGTAGCGAGTACGTCGGTTCGAATTGGTGGAACAAAGTTGGATTATGCTATTCAGGAGTATGTGCGAAAAAAATATAATTTAGCAATTGGTGAACGGTCGGCCGAAGAATTAAAAATTAAGATAGGTTCTGCATTGCCATTAAGTGAAAAAATGTCGATGGAGGTGCGTGGTCGAGACATGCTTTCTGGTCTACCTCGTACAACGGAAGTGACTTCAGATGATATTACTGAAGCTATAGAAGATGAATTACAAGGAATTGTGCAAGCAGTAAAATCGGTATTGCAAGAAACACCACCTGAATTGTCTGCCGATGTTATTGATAAGGGCATGGTTATTTCTGGTGGAACTGGTCAATTACGCAATCTTGATGAATTACTAGCTCGATCAATTGATGTTCCAGCATACGTAGCTGATGATCCTCTACAAAATGTAGTAAAGGGAACTGGTGTTGCACTTGAGAATCTAGATTCCTACAAACGATCTATTTTATCTGCAAAATAGCATGGCTGTTATCGGGATCGATGCATCGCGTGCAAACGTAGAAAAACGTACTGGAACAGAGTGGTATATTTATAACTTACTCAAGCAATTGCGTGATATCATACCTGAAAAACATACGGTAGTACTCTATACGAAAGAGCCGCTACGGGGTGATTTTGGTGTACTACCGAAGAATTGGAAGAATCAAGTATTACGGTGGCCTCCTCAATTAATGTGGACTCAACTAAGAATGTCCTTCACGATGCTTAATCCACGTAAGCGTCCAGATATTTTATTTATTCCCGCTCATACGATTCCAATAATTCATCCGAAAAAAACTGTCTACGTAGCACATGATTTAGGGTTTGAGCGGATTAGCGAATTGTATTCTAAAAAGTATATTGGCGGAAAGGGTATGAATGCGTTAATTCGCATATTCTCATTCGGTAGATATAGTACCAATGAGTTGGATTATCATCGTTGGTCTATGGCGTTTGCCGCACGACACGCTCAGTCCATTATTGCTATTTCACAATTCACTAAACAAGAGTTAGGTGAATTTTACGATGTACAAGATGATCAAGTGACAGTTGTCTATAACGGGTTTTCGAGTGATGATTATATGCCATTGCCAAAAAACGATACGCAAGATCCGTATGTATTATTTGTTGGTAGAATTGAACACAAAAAAAATATATTGAATTTGGTAAAAGCCTTTTCAATATTGCGAGAGAAATATAGCAGTGCGCATCGTTTGGTGTTAGCAGGATCTCCAGGGTATGGTTATGAAGACATCGATAAGGAGGTTCATAATCTAGGATTAGAAGATGTTGTAGAGATTACTGGCTATGTACCTCAGGAGGACATGAACGCACTCATGAATAATGCTGACGTATTTGTATTTCCTTCACAGTACGAGGGTTTTGGAATTCCTGTATTGGAGGCTTTATCTACGAACACTCTCGTGGCATGTTCTGATATTCCACCGCTACACGAAGTAGGCGGCGATGCCTGTTGGTATTTTGATCAGCGTGATCCTCAGTCTATTTCCACAGTGATACAGAAGGCTATTACAAGCACTGAATCTGAGCGAGGGCGAAGGCGTTCGTTAGGGATGGATCAAGTACAGTTATTTTCATGGCAGCGTTGTGCATCGGAAACTTGGCAATTAATGCAAGCGGTACTAGAATAAATATAATGCAGTATACAAAAGAAATTATTGGTCATGAGGAGCAGGTGGTGTACTTGCAAAATCAGGTAAAAAATGGTACGGTACCACATGCTCAGTTATGGTCTGGACCTAACCACATAGGTAAGAATACGCTCCTTGCTAACTATATTTATTGGCAGATTTGCGATGCTAGTGATCATTTATCAGCTTGCCTAGATTGCAGAAATTGTTTAATGGCTCAGTCTGGTACACATCCAAATATTACTATTTTAGATGGCGCTTATGGCACAATTAAAATTGACGCTATTAAGCCAGTACTTTCAAGCTTGCGGCAATCCAGTTTAACGAAGGGACGGCGCTTTGTTGTGATTTTGAATGCGCACCAACTTACGCTGGGTGCAGCCAATGCTTTACTTAAGGCACTTGAGGAGCCGAATGATAGCATTCATTTTGTGATTGTTAGTGATCAACCTGATATGTTGCTCGAGACAATTCGTTCTCGCTGCGCGGTGATTGAGTTTTATTCGGTAAAGAGCGAGTTAATGAGTCGCATTACACATAATACAGATATATTGGCTATTGCTCAGGGGCGTCCAGGAATTGCCAGGCAACTCTCAAAAGAGAGTGTTATAGAAGCATTGCGTGGTCGTGTAACGCAATGGACTGCAATTATGCGTTCAGCCTTATTTAGTGAGCGTAAAAATTTATCATCTGCCATGAAGTTAGATAAGCTAGATCGATCTAAGGCCATCCGAGAACTTAATGTACTAGAAGGTGTTGCGCACGATGTGTTATTATTGCAGCAGGGTATGCGTTCAAATTTACGCTATCCATTCGTTGCATCTGAGTTAGAAGAAATTGCTAAACAGTCGTCGCAGAAATCGAGTATACAAGCAGTGTATCTACTTAACAGAATACGAAAAGATCTCCAGTCTACTGGATCTGTGAAATTATCGTTTGATCATATTTTATTAACTCTCTATAGAGAATCCCTATGAAACAAAGTCGCTATACAATTGGATTATTCGTTGCAGCGTTGGTGTTAACTGGAGCTAGTTGCGGAACAACTCTTGATGGAGGTGTGTATCGCAGTATAGATTACGCAGAAACATGGGAGTCGAGAAATTATATTGGTGAAGATGGCCGCAAGACACTTACTATCGGCAATGTGAGTGTAGCTGATATGGCATTTCATCCTGAAGATTCTAATGTAATCTTTTTAGGAACAAAAGGGAATGGACTGTATGTTTCTGTTGATGCAGGTGAACATTGGTCACAGGGGCAAATTCCATCTGGTAATGTATATGCCGTTACATTTGATCCTGTAGAGCCTGAGATTGCGTACGCAGGAAAGGATACCTCAATTCTTAAAACACTTGATTCAGGACAGACTTGGGAGACTGTGTATACAGACCCGAAAGGAGCAAAGATTAACGATATCGTTATTGATAGTTTTGATCATCGGATTGTATATGCTGCAACTTCAGTGGGTGGTATATATAAATCATATGATTTTGGTGAGAATTGGGATTTACGATTACAATATGAAGAGCCGGTAAATGAATTATTAATTCCATCATATAATACTCGAATTATTTACGCCCTATTAGGCGATGGAAAATTATACGTTACTCATAATAGTGCTGAGCCAGATGATCCTGAGGTTGCTGACTTGATCAATACTGGATGGGATAATTTACTTACCGAAGAAGTGCAAACTGAATTTGAAGGCTTTGGTGAAATAAAAGATATTGCGATGGATCCTAATGAGCAATCTGTCATCTATGCGGTAACGCGGCGTGGTATCATGCGCGGTGAGCTTGAGGGTACAGCATGGTCTGACGTGCCAACGCTATTTGGATTCGATGACGATCAAAATAATAGTATTCGTAATCTTACGATAACACCAGGGGATTCAAATATATTGTATTATAATGTAGGGAATACATTATATAAATCTACTGACGCTGGTATTACTTGGACAACTCTTACGTCGTTTCCATCGAGCCGAAGAATTACATTATTACGAATTGATCCTGAAGTAAATAATGTGGTATATGCGGGAACAGAGGAGGTTGAACAGCAAAAAGGCTTAATTAAGAAAAGTAGTGACCAATAATAAAGATTAATATATAAGGTATTTATGAGTGACGTGTTTAATTCAACCATAGAGCATTTAGAAAAAGAACTATTAGGTTTACATCCAGGTAGAGTAACTCCTGCCGTGCTTGATGATATAAAAGTGAAGGCTTATGATACAGAAACAGAATTGAATCAGCTGGCTTCTATCACTTCACAGGATGCTCAAACACTACTTGTGCAGCCGTGGGACGCATCTATTCTTAAAGATATTGAAACAGCGTTACGGGATGCTGGTAGAGATTACAATCCTGTTGTTGATGGTACTACTATTCGTCTTGTGTTTCCATCACTTACCGAGGAGAAGCGTAAGGAGTTAGTGAAGCGTATGCAGCAGCGCTGTGAAGAGGCGCATGTTTCCATTAAGCGCATTCGTGAAGATATAATGAATGATCTCAAGGATAAGAAAAAAAATGGCGAGGTATCTGAAGATGAGTTTTTTTCTGAACAAAAAGATGCTCAGTCAATAGTGGATGAGTATAATAAAAAAATTAAGGATATAGCTCAGGCTAAGGAAACCGAGCTTATGACAATATGATCACATCTGTAATTGTTTTCCTGCTGGTATTGGGTTTACTTGTTGTAGTTCATGAGTTGGGTCATTTTTTGGTAGCAAAGTTTTTTCGTGTAGGAGTTGATGAATTTGGCATTGGCTTCCCACCCCGTATAGGTGGTATACGATTTGGTAAAACCTTGTATTCTGTGAACTGGATACCGATTGGCGGGTTTGTGAAAATTAAGGGTGTTGTTGGAGGTGATCAAATGAACGATGATTCAGGTAAAGCATTAGGTGATGCGCAAGAGGATGATAATTTTTCTCAGAAACCAATTTGGCAGCGTTTTTTAATTTTATTTGCTGGCATTGCCATGAATATTGGTTTGGCAGGAGTGCTCTTGAGCGTTGGCTTTATGATTGGTCTACCGTCGTCACTTGAGTCGTTACCGGTTGGAGCAAGTGTGAGCAATGAAGAAGTGATAGCAATTGATTTTAGTGATAACTCCACAGCACAGCAAGAAGGCTTACTGGTAGGAGATATACTAAGGGTGATTGATGGCCGCACTATTAAGTCGGGTGATGATTTGCAAGGAGTATTTCATGATGTTTCTGATGAGGATGTTGTTACAGTAACGCTGGAGCGTTCGGTAGATGAATTAATAGAAATTCAAGTGCCAGTTCAAAATCTTGGAGAAGGTCAATATGGTATCGGTGTGTATTATGCGGAATCCGGAATTGCGAAGCTTCCATGGTATCGAGCTATATATGAAGGTCCACGATTAGCCCTAAATCTCACCGAGGCTGTTTTACTAGGTCTAGCTGATACAATGATGGATGTATTTAATGGTAATGCTCAGGAATCCAGTGTTGCGGGCCCTGTAGGTATCGCCTCGTTAACTCATCAAGCAACTCAATTAGGTGTTGTCTATGTACTACAATTTGCTGCCCTATTATCGGTAAATCTGGCGATATTTAATTTATTACCTATACCCGCGCTTGATGGTGGAAGAATTGCATTTGTTGGATACGAATTGATTTTCCGTAAGCCTATTAATCAGAAAGTTGAAGCCATTGTCCACAATATTGGATTTTTACTGTTGTTACTATTAATATTGGCTGTTACTATTAAAGATGTATTTAGTTTTTTCTAATTTGTTATGAAACAATCACATTTATTTACAAAAGTGCGCAAGGAGTTACCGGCTGATGAAGTATCGATTAATGCACAATTATTATTGCGGGCTGGTTACATCCATAAAGAAATGGCTGGTGTATATGCGTATCTGCCATTAGGTTGGCGTGTAATGAATAAGGTGATGCAGGTTATTCGTGAAGAAATGAATGTGGTAGGTGGACAGGAATTGTTTCTTACATCATTGCAAGATTCAAAGAAGTGGAAGGATACTGGTCGCTGGAGTGATGAAGTGATTGATGTGTGGTTCCGGACCACTATGGCTAATGGTACAGAAGTTGGCTTAGCGAATACTCATGAAGAGGCGATCGCACAAGTCATGATTAATCACATTCATTCATATAAGGATTTACCGGTAGTGGCGTATCAATTTCAAACAAAGTTTCGGAATGAATTACGTGCTAAGAGTGGAATAATGCGGTCTCGTGAATTTATTATGAAGGATATGTATTCATTTTCTCGAAATAAAGAGGAGCATGATGCATTTTATGAAAAAGCCCAGCAAGCATATATTAATGTATTCGAACGATTAGGGATTGGTAATGTAACATATTTTACATTTGCGTCTGGTGGATCATTCTCGCAATTTTCTCATGAATTTCAAACGGTAAGTGAGGTTGGTGAAGATACTATTTATATTGATGAAGAAAAGGGGATTGCTCTTAACAAAGAAGTGTATACCGATGAAGTGATGGAAATGCTAGGAGTGAAGAAAGATACGCTAGTAGAGAAGGCTGCTGTTGAAGTTGGTAACATTTTTACATTAGGCACTAAATATGCAGAAGCATTGAATCTATCATATACTGATGAGGACGGTTCAGTGAATCCTGTATTTATGGGAAGTTACGGTATTGGTCCAGGTAGAGTGATGGGGGCGATCGTTGAGTTGCTACATGATGATAAAGGTATCGTTTGGCCAGATGCTATTGCACCATTTAGATTTCATCTAGTAAATTTGAACAAAGATAGTGTTCAAGCGGACTCTGTATACGACTCTTTACAGAGAGCTGGTTTTGATGTACTGTATGACGACCGTTCTGCATCGGCTGGAGCTAAATTAGCAGAGGCTGATTTGTTAGGAATGCCATATCGCTTAGTGATAGGTTCACGTACTGGTGATAAGGTAGAGCACACAGTTCGTAAAACGGGTAAATCTGATTTATATAGCGTAGATGAATTAATTTCTCAACATGCTTAATAGACTATTTGGACGTGTATCAAAAGACATTGGCATCGATCTAGGTACAGCTAATACATTAGTGTATGTAAATGATCGCGGCATTGTTATTGATGAGCCATCTGTTGTAGCAATCAATGAGCGCAGCGGACAAATTTTAGCTGTGGGTCAGGAGGCTAAAGAGATGGTTGGAAAAACACCAGCGCATATTGTGGCGATACGGCCATTGGCGAATGGTGTTGTTTCGGATTTTGAAGTAACTGAAAAAATGCTTAAACATTTTATTGATAAAGTGCATCGTGAAACGTTTTCGATATTACCACGACCTCGTGTAGTAATTGCTATTCCCTTAGGTGTTACGGAAGTAGAGCGTAAGGCGGTTGAAGATGCAGCCAAGAACGCTGGTGCTCGAGAGGTTGTATTAGTAGAGGAATCTATGGCGGCGGCTATTGGAGCGCGTTTACCAGTACAAGAATCTACTGGTAGTATGGTTATTGACATTGGTGGTGGAACCACAGAAATGGCTGTTATTTCTTTAGGTGGAGTTGTTACATGGCGTTCATTGCGAACAGCTGGTGATGACCTCAGTCAAGACATTATTAATTATTGTCGCGATGAATTTAGTTTATTAATAGGTGAGCGTACAGCCGAAGGTGTAAAGATTGCTATTGGCTCGGCCATGCCTTTAGAAGAAGAGTTGAGTACGCAGGTTCGTGGTAGAGATTTGGTAACCGGCCTACCTAAAGAGGTGGAAATTAATAGTCAGCAGGTACGAGAGGCAATTGAAAAGACGATTAATATTTTTTTAGAGAATATAAAAAGTACAATTGAAAATACCCCTCCAGAATTATTGGCAGATATATTTGATAGAGGAATACTTTTAACCGGTGGTGGTGCTTTATTGCAGCGACTTGATGAGCGGATTGCCGAAGAGATACAAATGCCAGTGCAGGTTGTTGATGATCCTCTTACTACTGTAGCGCGTGGTACCGGTTTAATTTTGGAAGACCTTGATACGTTGAAGAGGGCCATCGTGTTAAATAGCGAAGCTGAAGCTAACTAGACGTATGCAATTTTTTCGGGAACATGCCCGAATTTTATTCATTATCGCAGCCATTATATTTGGCGCTTTTATATTGTATCTCATGGGAGCATTGCGTCCGCTATTATGGTTGGGTGATTATACAATCGAACCAATGCAAGTTGGCGCGTATCGTGTAATTGATCGCATTAATCCATTGTATACAGCGAGTGATGCCCAATTACAAGAAGAGAATATAGAGCTTAAAAATCAGTTAGCAGATACAGTTACGCGATATAATGATTTGTTAACCCAGCTAGACCAGTATCAGGAATATAGCGAGCAATTAGCGTTTGCTCAGGAGAGTGAATATGAGATAGTGCCAGTTGAAATTATATCTCGCGTAGGACAAGGTGTCGCAACGGATATCCTTACTGTTAATAGAGGTTCACTGGATGGATTGAAAGAGGGGTATCCAGTAATGTATGATAACGGCGTATATATAGGGGTAGTATATGATGTATTTGATACATATGCGGAGGTTGCAATAGTGAGTAGCCAACTTACTTCGCTACAAGCTACTATCCAAACCGATAATCCTGCATTTGGTATTATTAGTGGTGATGTAGGTGAAGCGTTAACTATGGATTTTATCTTAAAAGAACAGTTATTATCTGAGGGTGATGTTGTAGTAACTAGTGGTGAGGATGAAGATATCCCGGCTGGCTTACTTATTGGAACGGTAGATCAAATTCGTGACGAACCAAGTGAGTTATTTAAATCAGCAACGGTGCGACCACTGCGCATGTATGGATCCCATTCCATTGTATCGGTAATTATTCCTAACTAATTCTATGCGACGAAGAGATGTGATCATCGTTGTACTAATTGGCCTGCTCATTGTTGTCCTTGAAAATGGCGTGTTATTACCAGCTCAGCATTTGTCGTATACGTTTAGCCTAATGTATATAGGAGCACTTGTTATTGGTTTATTGTGGCCTTTTCAGCACGCTATTCTTTGGGCAACAATTACTGCTCTTGTTATTGATTTATTTAGAATTGGTCCATTTGGTATATTTACGTTGTCCGTAGTGTTATTAGTAATTATTGCTAATCTACTTAAATATACGTGGCTTAAACAGATCTCGGGATTATCCGTGTTTGTTATTAGTAGTATAAGTGTTATTATGGCATACGGATTTATGATTTTTAGTCACCTACTGGTAACATCTATTGGGTTACTAGATATCAATCCACTTACTGTAATTACCTGGCAGAGTTTAGTAGTTGGAATAGTTATACAGTGCTTCATTGTAAGTTTCTTAGTAAGAATGTTTGCCGTTGTGCAACGATATACATCTCAATAATATATATTTATGAGCGCATTATTTGATCCATTTGTTGATCCATCGATAAAAGATAGTGGTATTTCTAAGGCGTATGCTCGTAGGGTGGTTGATAGGATTGATGTGCCACATAGTACTGATCGACCCGAGTATTTAATAGCTCCTATTTCATCGCGAAAGTTTTTATTGCTATTATTATTAATGTTTGTAGGGGTAACTGGATTGCTTGCACGTTTGGCGTACTTGCAGCTGTGGAATGGCGTGTCGTATCGTGAGGTTGCAGAGGGTAATCGTACTCGTTTAGAGCGCTTAGCTGCTCCTCGTGGCATTATTTATGATTATAATAGCAATCCATTGGTAAAGAATATACCAAATTTTGCTGTAACCATTACGCCAAGTGAATTACCACGTGATGCAGCCGAACGTGATTCGGTAATTGCTAAGACAGCTAATATTTTGGAGCTGCCTCCTTCTGAATTAGAGACACAATTAGAAGATCAGCCAGATGAGTTATATTACTTGCCTTTAGTATTGGAGGAATTTGTTCCTTACGAAAAGGCACTAAAATTAACAACGGAGTTATCGAGTTTGCCAGGCGTTACTGTAGACGTGCAGGCATCGCGTGAGTATGCTGATGCAGAAGTTTTTTCACATGTGCTTGGATATCTAGGAAAGATAACCGCTGATGATTTAGAGGAATTTGATGCCGATGCATATCTTCTAACCGATTCTTTAGGTAAGGCAGGTATTGAATGGCAGTATGAGGAGGAATTGCGTGGCGAGAAGGGTCGTAAACAAGTAGAGGTGAACGCGGCGGGTAATGATATTGAAGTGATTGCACATAGCGATCCTCAACCTGGTACTAACGTTGAGTTGGCGATTGATGGCGATTTGCAACGCACGTTATATGAGGAGCTTGGTAACTATAGCGATCGCACTGGCTCACCTGGTGGTGCTGCGGTTGCAATAGATCCGCGTAACGGCCATATTCGCGCACTGGTAAGCTACCCTGGCTTTGATACAAATGTATTTACGCAAGGAATCAAGAGTGAGGCGTATCAGGAATTATTAAATGATGAACGTAAACCACTTTTTAATAAGGCAATTTCTGGAGAATATCCTACTGGCTCAACCTTTAAGTTAGTTATTGCCGCCGCTGGATTACAGGAGGGTGTGATGACGCCGGAGCAAACAATAAATAGTACAGGTGGCATTCAGATTAATCAATGGTATTTCCCAGATTGGAAATCTGGCGGCCATGGAGTAACAGATGTACGTAAAGCATTAGCAGAATCTGTAAATACATATTTTTATATAGCGAGTGGTGGTATATATAATGAGGAGACACTGGAAATTGAAGGTGGCTTAGGAGCTGTACGTATGAAAGAATACGCCGAACTATTTGGTATGGGTGCACTGACGGGTATCGACATACCAGGTGAGTCCGACGGGTTTTTGCCGGATCCAGAGTGGAAGGAATCCACGATTGGTGAGCAATGGTATATTGGTGATGCGTATCATTTTGGTATCGGTCAAGGGTATTTGCTGGCCACACCCTTGCAAGTAGCTCTATTTACTAGCGCTGTAGCAAATGGCGGTACAGTATATCAACCTACATTAATTGAGCAGTTTAGTAATCAGACGACGGACGAAAGCTATGCCCCAGAACCCACTGAATTATCTAGTGGCTTTATCGATCCGTATTATATGAATCTTGTGCAGCAGGGTATGCGTCAGGCTGTTACATCGGGTAGTGCGAAGCGTCTAAATAGCTTACCGTTTGCAGTAGCTGGCAAAACTGGCACAGCTCAGGTAGGCGGCACAGAAGAAACCCATTCTTGGTTTACCTCATACGCACCATATGATAATCCAGAGCTTGTTATTACTGTACTTGTTGAGTTTGGCGGTGATGGAACGGAGGCTGCCTTACCAATTACTGAAGAAGCGCTCAAGACATATTTCATTGACAGTTAAGCGGCGCTTTAGTAGAATAACTGGCGTTATAAAAATCAGTTCCACATATATATCATGAATCAAAAAACCGCTTATGTTAGTGCAGAAGGACTCGAAAAATTACAGCGAGAACTTGAGTATCTAAAAACAACCAAACGTAAAGATATTGCGAATCGTATCGCATCAGCCAAGGAATTGGGCGATCTATCTGAGAATGCTGAATATAGCGAAGCTAAAGAAGAGCAAGGCTTGGTAGAGGGTAGAATTCTTGAATTAGAAGATATTCTTCGTAACGTAGAGTTAGTAAAGAAGCCTAAGCAGTCATCAACTGTAGTTATTGGTACAACAGTTGATGTTGTAGATGACTCAGGCAATGCGCATAATTTCGAAATTGTTGGATCAAATGAAGCTGATCCATCCAATGGGAAGATTTCTAATGAGTCCCCAATTGGTAGCGCTCTACTAGGTAATAAGGTGGGTGAAACAGTAGAAGTAACTATTCCTAAAGGAGTAGTGAAGTACACTGTTAAGAAAATTTCTTAACTTCCATCCAACATAAATTAATAATAAGTTATGGGAAGTCAGCAAACTGAACAAGATCTGCGTATAAAAAAATTTAATGCCTACGAAAGTGAAGTGGGTGAGAGTTTTCCTTCGAAAAGTAATCGTACGCATACTGTACAAAATATATTTGATAACTTTGATGATCTCGCTGATACGAAAGTAGTTATCGATGGCCGCGTACGTTACTGGCGCGATCATGGTAAGTTGACATTTGCACATATTGAGGATGTAACGGGAAAGATACAAGTGGCGTTATCTGCTCAGGATATGGATGCTGCGGAGTATGAGCGCAGAAAGTTATACGACGTTGGTGATATTCTTGAAGTATCAGGTACACCATTTGTTACTCACAAGGGCGAACAATCACTATTAGTAAGTAGTGTGCGATTGCTTTCAAAAGCAATTCAGCCGTTACCTGATAAGTGGCATGGAATTCAGGATGAAGAGATGCGTTATCGTAAGCGGTATGTTGACATGCTCATGAATCCAGAATTACGTGAGATGTTTGTGAAGAAAAGTATTTTTTGGAACTCCATTAGAACATTTTTATTACAAGATGGTTTCTTAGAAGTGGAAACACCTGTGTTGGAATCAACTCCTGGTGGAGCCGATGCTGAACCATTCGCTACGCATCATAATGCGTTAGACATTGATGTGTATTTGCGTATTTCAATGGGTGAGTTATGGCAGAAGCGTTTAATGGTTGCTGGCTATGAAAAAACATTTGAAATTGGTAGACAATTTAGAAATGAAGGAATGAGTCCAGAGCATCTGCAGGATTATACGCAAATGGAATTTTATTGGGCGTACGCAAATTATGATGATGGTATGGATTTGACTGAGCGTTTATATAAACATTGTCTTAAGGAAACATTTGGTACGTTACAATTTTCTGTGCGTGGGTTTGATATCGATTTAGATAAAAAATGGGAGCATTTAGATTTTACTACAGCGGTAAAAGATGGCACGGGTGTAGATATTGGTACAGCTTCAGTTGAAGAAATGCGTGATAAGTGTAAAGAATTAGGTATATCAATACCAGACGTGTTGAGTAAGGGGCGCTTAATGGATACATTGTGGAAGTATTGTCGCAAAAGTGTTGGCGGTCCAGTATTTTTAGTGAATCATCCAGTAGAGGTATCGCCATTAGCAAAACGCAAGGCTGATGCACCACATTTAGTAGAGCGTTTTCAAATTATCATAGCTGGAAGTGAATTAGGTAACGGGTATTCGGAATTAAATAATCCATTCGATCAAAAGCAACGTTTTGAGACACAATCTGAATTGCGTGAAGCAGGGGATGCTGAGGCGCAAATGCATGATCAAGAATTTGTAGAAGCCCTTGAGCATGGCATGCCTCCAACGTGCGGCTTTGGTTTGAGTGAGCGATTATTCTCATTCATGATGGATAAGCCCGTGCGCGAGTGTGTAATGTTTCCATTATTGCGTCCTAAGCATGTATCCGGTAGTGAATCTCAATCTGAATCAGTAAATACTATTTTATCTGAGGATATAACGCTTCAAGAATTTTCAGCTAATATCTCGCGCGCTGATGCATTGGCGTTTATACAGAAGCATGTGAAGGATGAAAATTTACGACGGCATATGATTGCAACAGAAGCATTAATGAAAAAATTAGCAGAGCATTTTGAGGCGAAATCAGCTGAGACATGGGGTATTACAGGATTACTTCATGATGTAGATTGGGAAGAGACTGAACCAGAGCAGCACAGTATGGTTGGTGCTGATATGTTAGAAGCAGAGGGCGTGCATGCTGAGGTGGTAAATGCCGTGCGTGAGCATAATGCACTACATGGATTAGAGCCAAAAACAATTATGTCTAAATCGTTACAATGTTTAGAACAGTTAACGGGATTGATAATCGCTGCAACTCTGGTACGGCCAGATAAAGATGTGCGGCAAGTAAAGTTGAAAAGCGTTCGAAAAAAGTTTAAAGATAAATCTTTTGCTAAGGGTGTGAATCGAGATAATATCACTCGTTGTGATAAATTACTAGGCTTAACAGTAGATGAATCCATTCAACTTTGTTTAGAAGGTATGCAAGCCATGGCGGAAGACCTTGAGCTTGATGGGAGAATGGCAAATTAAGTAATAATCAATACTATGTTAGACATCCGTTTTATTAGAGAGTACCAAGAAGAAGTTAAAGAGGCAGCTGATAATAAAGGTATTGAGATTGAGCTCTCTAAATTACTTGATATTGATGAAGAGCGTCGTAAATTACAGAAACGGATTGATGATTTGAAGTCAGAGCAACACAAAGCCAATGATGAAATTGCCGTTGCTGACGATGCGGTAAAACAGGATAAAATAAAATTGATGCGAAAGATCGCTCTTGAGGTTAAGGATTTAGACAAAATTCATTCCAAAATAGAGAAGGAGTTCAAGCAATTATTGTTAACCATTCCAAATATTCCACACGAGCGCGTGCCGGTAGGAAAAACGGAAGACGATAATATTGAGTTAGAAAAAGTTGGTGAGATTCCACAGTTTGATTTTGAGCCAAAGGATCATTTAGCGCTTGGTAAGGAATTGGGTTTAATTGATGTAGAGCGCGGTGTAAAAGTTACAGGAAATCGGGGGTATTATCTTACGGGTGTTGGCGCACAATTAGAAACGGCATTAATGCAGTATGCGTTAGATTTTTTACGCGAGCGTGGCTTTACACAAATGAGCACACCACTCATGACCTACGAAGATTATTTTATCGGAACGGGGTATTTTCCATGGGCTCGTGAAGAAACATTTAAGGCTGTTGATAAAGATAAAGAACAACATTTAATCGGTTCTTCTGAAATTACCTTATGTGCCTATCATGCCGAGGAAACATTTACAGAGAAAGATCTACCAAAGCGGTATACAGCCTGGACACCGTGTTTTAGAACTGAAGTTGGTAGTTATGGTAAAGATACACGTGGGTTGTATCGTGTGCGTCAGTTTAATAAAGTGGAGCAAGTATTATTTTGTGAGCCAAATGAAGAGGTTGCTATGGAATTATTTGAAGAAATAATGAATAATTCTAAGGATTTTTTAAGCTCTTTGGAATTACCGTATCGAGTGATGGAATTATGCACTGGAGAAATGGGTGCGCCACAAAAATATAAACGTGATATTGAAACGTGGATGCCATCGCGAGAGGGTTATGGTGAAACACACTCATGTTCATGGATGGGAGATTTTCAAGCTCGTCGTTTGAACATTAAAGTAAAATCAGGTGGTAAGAAAGCCCAATATTGTCATACATTAAACAATACATTAGTTGCATCTCCACGTGTACTTATTTCGCTATTAGAAGTACATCAACAAGCTGATGGTAGCGTTGTACTACCACAGGTACTCCATAAGTACATGAGTGGTTTGGCTAAAATTATACCTCCTACAGAATAATTAGTAGCCGCGGCGTTTGCGGCGAACTGTTTCAACTGTATAGCTAAGCCAGTACTTAGCGGTAAGTGGCTTATCTTGCGCGTGAACGTACGCTTGGCTATATCCGCCAAAGCCTTTTTTGAATAAACTAAGGCCTTTCCATGGATGATTTGGTTGAGATTCAATATCGATGATTCCCCAAAAATTATAACGCTGACAACCACGACGCTTGGCTTCTTGTATGGCTGTCCATTGTAGTAAGTGAGGTGCAGGAATTTTTGGATATTTACGTATCGATGCGCCTTGGTGGTAAAAGCCTGAGTATTTGGTATACACCATCATAGCTGCTGCAACTGGCTCGTTATTATATTCTGCTACAAATATACGCATGGAATCTGTTTCCATAAATGTGCGCAATTCTGTTTTGAGATATTCAAGAGAGAACGGTGTAAATTTTTGACGCTCTACTGTTGCTTGGTAGAGGTCGTTAAATATCTCTACATCTGATTCGGAGGTAGAAACACGTATTATTACGCCTTCGCGCTCAGCTTTGCGAATAGAGTGGCGACTGGTTTTACGCATGTTTTTCATTAACTCATCTTAACTTGGTGTGATATCAAGTGTCCAGGCTAATTCTGGGTGTTCATGGATTGGTGCTGGACGGAAGCCGTTATCCTTAAAGATCTGTACATTTTCTGCTGTATCTGGAAGGGTGGGGGAGAAGCGAATGAAATCGAATTTCTCATCACGTCCGATTTTTTCAACCTGTTGTATAAATGCTGTAACTATAGCTGGGTTATCATTTTTTATAATTGGGCCATGTGGGCAAAAAAGATACGAGCCACGTCGAGCATTAATTTTTAATAGTAAACATACCCCAACGAGTTCATTGGATGCTGAATATGCTCCTAAGCGGATGATGCCGCGTGCACTGTTGAATTTCCCCCATTCCCAGGTATGTAAAAATGTATCAGCCTGTTGAGCGTTAAAAAAATCAGACCATTCTTGCTGATTAGTTATTGTTTGTATGGTGTAATTATTCATTGTGTAAAATAGGTGTTTATGACCTCAATTATGTACTTGGCATCTGTTGTTGAAATATTGATATGGGTTGGTAAATTTATTACGTGTTTTGCGACATATTCTGATGAAGGACAACTAGATTTTGTATAGCACATTGTATCAAATTCTGTTCCCACTGGATCGATAGTTGCAGAGTACCATGTGCCTAGCTGAATTCCTTTGTTCTTACAGTAATTATATAGTTCTTGAGGATTTTTAACTTGAATAGTATATCGTAAATAGACGGGTTGTTCAATGCCTGGTACTTCCTTTTTAGGATGGATAATACCATTGGCTTGTAAGCCTTCTCGATAGAGATTAGCTATGGTTTTTCGATGAGTATTGTATCTATCTAATTTGTTGAACTGATTTAGCGCAAGACTAGCTAGCGCATTAGGTAATTGGGCGGGGAATGCTTGTGGTTTTTTACCGGCCCTCTCACCCTGAGTAACTGCAACAGAAATCATATTTAGGCGTTTACTTGTTTCTAGTATAGCTTTTCCGATATGGAATATGTTGTAGAGTGGTTTGGCTAAAGAAAAAATTATTGGATGCTGTATTTGTTGTTTAACCCACTTAATGGATGGCATGGGTAGTGTTTGATGGGATTTTTGTAATGTAGTGTAGAGAGTAGCATCCTTCACTAAGGTAGCTCCACCATATACAGATGAAATAATTTTATCTCTACCAAAACTAAATATACTCGCGTCACCAAGCGTACCAACTAGTGTGTCTTTATAATATGCTCCAAGCGCTAAAGCGCAATCTTCTATAACAAATAGATTGTGTTTACGCGCTACGGTTAATAGTTCATCAAGTGGGGCGGGAAAGCCAAAGCTATGCTGAATGATAAGCACCTTGCTTTTCGGGGTTATAGCTGCTCTTAAAGATTCTGGCGACATGCAATACGTTTCTGAATTGATATCAACATACCGTGGTGTGGCTCCTGCCCATAATATGGGATTAGGAACCGCATTGCATGTAAAGGCCTGTACAAGTACCTCGTCATCGCTATTGAGCTCTAGAGATTCCAGTAGGTTATACAGAGCCGAGCGTCCGCTATTGTACAGTAATACGTTTTGAGTTCCAAAGTAGTTAGCTATTGCGCTAGTGAGCTTATCGATGGACGGGCCATTAATGTACTCCTTTTTTTTGAGCCATAATTTCTTAGCTAATCGAATATCATCAGCTTCTGTATTTGGTGATAGGGCTGTTGTAATATATTTGTTCATACAGTGCTGGTAGTTATCGTGTGATTGTTGATAAATGTAACAGTAGAATTTTTTACAATAAAAGGAGTTTGCAATAGGGGGATAGATAGTACAGTGTCGTTTAGGGTTGTAGTGAAATCAGAGTTTGTAGAAATTGCAATACGGTCACTTCCAACCCAGCCAAATTCACCAGACTTATATGAACGGGATTGTGTAGATAGTTGACCAGCTGAAGGGTCGGCGGGTATCCACTCGCCTGATGGAAGCATAAATTCAATCCAGGCATGCATGTCATTCGCACTGTATCCGGCCCAATAGCCTGCAACGAGGCGAGCAGGAATACCTAGCTTTCTATATGCTGCAATCAATAACGTAGAGAATCCACCACAATCCACAGTAGTGCTACTCATTGCCTCCTGGCTGGTGTAGAGACCCTCTATGGCGTGTCCGTAGGTTAATTTACCTATAACGGCTGTATAGAGTGTTTTTGAGGCTTCTAGTACCGGCGTTGATTCATGTATCGCAAGATTATCTATGAAGTCTTTCAATTGCGGGCTATTGATATCAATACACGGTGTGGCATTAAGTAGAGTGTCATCTACTTGTATCTTGGCGTAATCGCTTAGAGAAGCTGTAGTTTTAACTAGTGACCGTGGCTGGACAGTGATTGTATAAGTGATGGATATTTTCGTACTATTATTATTTTGCAAATCAATTGCAAATAGCTTGTTTTCATCTATATCGATAGATTGCGTAGGGGAGTGTGGCGTAGATTGTATAATGACTTCAGATACAAGTTCCTGATAATTAGTTGTTTGAGGATAGGGGATATACACGATAGCGTTTCCATCGTACTCAACAATATGTTGTACGGAGTATGTGCGTTGTTTACTAAAGCGTTTTTTGTTTAAACGATATTTAATTGGAAATACAATTGTATGCTTGATGGACATATTGGTTATTCTTTTACAATATTTCTTTGAATTGCTTGCTGGATTAATTCATCAAGCAATTTTCCGAATGATATATTATCTTTTTTAGCAGCACTTACCAATATGCTATGCTCTGAAATTCGTGGCATTGTATTTGCTTCGATGAAATAAAATAATTTAGCATTTTCATTGTACATAAAGCGAATAGCTAAAATTCCGTATGCACCAATAGCATTAAATGTGCGGCGTCCAAGATTTTTTAATGTTTCTATCGTTTCTTCGCCCAGATCGGTAGGATAGAGTTTTTTTACTAATTGCTGATCAGGTGTTCGAATGAGTTCGGTAGGAGATAGTACTTTGGCAGTATCTCCATTCACCCCTAATACGTGTACTATAAATTCACGTCCATGAATGAGTTTTTCAACGAGCAAGGTATCGCTATTATTAAAAGCCCTTTGTAGGGCGTGTCGCAATTCATTATATGTTTGCGGAATGGTAATTCCTGAACGCATACCGATCGCTCCTGGCTTAATAACACATGGCAGTTCAATGTTTCGCAAATCAATGTCGTCAGCTTTATCGATGATATCGAATTCAGGTGTAAGTGTTCCGTGAGCCATCATAATGCGCTTTGTAGTAGCTTTATGGTTGCTTAATATCGTTGCATGGATATTTGATCCGATGTAGGGAATATTTAAAGCTGAGCAAATACCTTGGATAGCTCCTTCCTCGATAGCGGAGTTATGGGTTAATGGAAAGATTACATCAATGACACCATGTAAAATATCATTGATAAGATTATCTACGGCAATGGAATGATCATAAACCATTGTTTTATGGTTTAGATTTAATATATCCTGTACTTGTTGAGTGGATTTAGTTTTTGTTGCAACTAAGGCAATGCGAAGGGGTTGCATAGAGGTATATTATGCCTAATTTTAGTTATTTGGTCTAGCCTTAGGCCATAAGATTTTGTATACTACAGTATAGTATGAAATCATCACAAAAACGATTTGAGAATCCTTATTTTCAGAACAACCCTAAAATGAATTTAGCAAATATATGGAAGTGGCTTATACGTAGCGATGTCTGGGTGTATAGTGTATTAATTATTCTGCTTCTAGTGGGTACTGGCTATGTGTTTAATAAACAACATTGGATGCAAGTGGATTATATTACGCTTGTTGGATACAAGCATTTAACGGCAGATGAACTAGTTAATCCAGCTAGAGAGGCGTTATCTGATCGTAAATGGTTAGTATTATCACAACGATGGTATCCATTTACTGATACGGAGTATATTGAGGAGTATATTCGTACAGCACTAGCAGAAACGGTGGCGCTTGAAGATGTGATGGTAACTAAGGACTTTCCAGACACTATTGTCGTGTCTGTACGAGAGCGCTTACCAGGGCTTGTATATATTAATACAAACGACCAATATCATTATCTTGATTTATCTGGAGTTGTTACTGAGCGCTTGCAATCTAGTAACAATGTAAATCCATTTTTCCCAAGGGTGCGAGATTATAATGTGCGGTCTAGTGATGTTAATCAAACGGTGTTTCGTCAGTCGCTCGTAGATACGATTACCATGCTAGATAAAAATTTTACGAATACCGTGGATATAGATATAGCTGAATATGCTGTTGAGGAAATCACGTGCTACCAGAAGGAGTATGTTGAAGAAAAGATCTTTGCGGATGAGATTGAAAGTTCATCTAATGAAGTGATTCGAAATGAGAAAAAAGATATTTTAGCAAGACTTGAAGAAGGTGACATATCTATTGATCAGAGTTTATCACTATTAGAAGAAACTAAGCGCACGGAGTTAGGAGATGATGCCGAAGATGCGTTACTGGAAGGAAATCAAGCGTACTTACAAATTGAGACTGAGTATATAGATGGTGATTGTAATTATGTGGAGACAATTAGAGACATCACCGTTGTTACTCAGGATGGTCCAAAGGTATATTTTGATACAGAACTTAATTTAGAAGTGCAGTTGGAAAATTTACAAACTGTTTTACGACAACAATTAAATGATAGGGATCTATCGGAGATTGAATACATAGATTTGCGATTTCCAGACAGAGTCTATTATAAGTAGTATCTCACTATACTAGTGTCGTATAAGATATATTGTCCGACACTAGTATATAAAGAAAAGCCTAATAATAAGGGCTTACTATCATTATCCCCTGTGGTTAATGTTTGTATTATGTAATTAATGTCACATTACGCCTGAATTCTAGAATCTAATGCCCCACCTCTCTAGCAATAACCTCATTAGGAGTTAGATAATTAAGACCTTTGCGAGGTCGGTTGTTTAACCTTTCTTGTATAGCATAAATATCTTCATCAGTCATTATGGAAAGATCGGC
>JAJRVJ010000018.1 GCA_024277435.1 Patescibacteria group bacterium
ACCTTTTACCGATTGCAGTGATCCATTCAGGCATCTGAATGGAAAATGTTCCATGGAACTGAGTATGAAAAAACAGGCTACATGGTCTGAGGTATTAGATTTAATCTATTAAAAAACGCGCCAGATATGGAACGGTGACTCTTCATCGTGTCGATGAGATCTTCGCCCTGCCCGGTCATCGACGCGTACAGGAAGAGGAAGCCCAGACACAACAGGCCGTTGTGCATGACCAGCAGAATGCCGATGAAGACGACGAACTCGAGGTAGTCGCCCACATCGGCCGCAACCTTCTTTTCGTACCCACCGTGCCCGTGCTCGGGCGGCTTCATGCCCGTGACCTTCAGTTCCATCTTTCGCATGGACCAACCAAGGAGGCCGATGAACACGAGGACTGGCGGCATGACCGGCAACATCGAGTGCCAGTAGTGCATGCCGTACTTCAGCGCCAGAGGCAGCATGTATACCTCGCCAAAGTACAGGGTGAGGCCGCCGATGAGGGCGGCCAGCATGCACTTAGCCTTGAACTCGAACTGGGCCTGCGCCAGGCCAGAAAGAGCAGCGCCACCGAGCAGCAGCAGCACCAGGAAGGAATCCATGAACCCCGAAATGATCCCGGCGATCACCGGGAAAGCCCAGGTCGGGATATCCTTCCCGAACATCTGCCGGGGGAACGGGATCCTGGTGATGCCCATGAGGCCGCCCAGGAACACGACGAGCACGATGGTTTCTTGCACCACCGTGAAGTCATGCTGCACGTGCCGCATGGCGATCATCGCCACACCCAACAGCCCCAGCAGGACTGCTTCCAGGGTGTAGCGCTTCTGACGCTCTCCCAGCCACAACTTGAGAACCTTATCCATCTCTTACCTCTTCCACCACGGAGGTGGATCCATGACGTTAGGTGTCATTTTAAACAGGTCCCGATCGTGCGTTTCACAGCACCGACTACAAATCAACTAGTACAATTACTAGCGAACGGGAAAATAATATACTTTCAAAAACATACTCTTTTCCCGCTCGCTTTATTGCTATTCAGTTGTCAAAAAAACAATGTTTATCCTCCAAACATCGCCGATGACTTTATTCAATTTTTATGCCTTTGTCAAGCCAAAACGTACGTATTATGGTGTTTCATTGACGATGTTTTCCACAGCCGCATTTAGGTCATCTATTATAGCTTCTTGCGGCAACTCATTTACAAACCGCTGACGCATAAATTCACTTGGATTTTCCCAATAAATCAAATCAGCCTCATTATCCACATATCCAGCAAAACGAATTGTTCCCGTATATTCATACACACCAAAATGTAAATGCTCACGCTCTCCATCTGTTTCCTCCGATTCATGAGCACCTAATACCCCTAGCTGATTACCAGCTAACACCGTATCACCTTCAGAGTATTTTATAGATTCTAAATTTAGGTGCCCATATAATGCGTGATACGTTGATATATTATTATTGTTATCACGCTCTTCAAATTCAATAACCACCACTCCACCATAACCTGCTACCCACTGTTTACGAACAATCTCCCCTGAGGCCATAGCATATACTGGAACTGCATCATTAGTAACATCGGTAACTTCTATGTCATCACCAGTATGGTAACCACTAAAGCGATCCTCACTATCTGGCGAAATCAACTGAGCAAACACTTTTTTAGTCCGTAAATCTGTATAATGAACCATTGGATAATATATATTGGAATTCACTACTGCATCAAGCTTGGTCTCCAAATCATTTTTCTGAATTAGCGCATCTCCTTCAACTTCTAACGCATCAATGCCAGCAACAAGAGCTGCATCCAAATCTTCTTCTAATGTATTTAGTGGTAATACTGCTTCTACTACCGTTTCCTTGGGTGTTTCTTGCTGTATACAGCCTGTAAATGTAGTGAGAGCCAGTCCGCAAACAATGAAGGCTAATAAGTTACGTTGCATATAGTACATACTATCATATATACTAAATGCATGGCTACACAAAAAAAGCGATCAACATCGCGATCAACCAAACCCAATACACGAGCCCCTCTAAGCTCGGAACGCGCAACAAAACAATCTGTTGCACCAGATGCGAACAACATCAAAACCCTCTACGTAATTTTTGGCGTACTCGTAGTAGGTTTAGTAATACTTATTGTATGGTTCGGATACATCTTAATGAACCCTGCTGAAGAAGATTCTAATAACAACGTCAATGCAAATAGCTCCGTAGTAACCAATGCTAATAATTCAAACGCCAATACAAATTCAGCTACTACGAACACCAACAAGAACGATAATACAAACGTAAACAACAACGACAACACAAATAGTGCTGACGATGAGGACGATGAAAATTTAGAGGACGATGAAGATAAAGACGATGAGGAAGATGACAAAGATGGTTTAGTAGAACCAGATAATGAGGACACAACAGATGAGGACGATGAAGACTCAGCTAGCGATGGTGAAGATGGTGAAAAAATTACTCTATATTTCAGCGACCCAAGTGGCAGTTGTGGTGATACCGTAAAGGTAACCCGTACAGTAGAATTAGGCGACGATGTATATGGAGAAACCATTCTCACAATGATGCGCGGTCCGGAAGGTGATGAAAAAGGTGAAGATGGCATTCCATCAACCGTTGGCTTACGCCGTGTCCAATACACTGCCGATGGCCCATTAGTACTCGTTACCGAGGCATTTGATGACCTTGATAGCTGTACGCAGGAAACAATAACTACGCAATTCCTGCAAACCGCCAATGTAATGTTCGATCTCCCAGCCAATAGTGGCGGTGAGGTACGATCTGGCACAGTAGATGAACTTGATCTTCAAACCGAAGGTGATGACAGTACAGAAAATGTAACTACAAATAGCAACTCAAATACTAACTCTTCTGAATAGTAGTATTGCTAAAATAAAAAGAGCCGCATATCCTGTGGCTCTTTTTTAATTGTGTATTTACCGTACAAATGGCGGAGCCTCAACTTCTTCCACTATGTCATCCTCTACTACATCCAATACCGCATCTATATCATCTCCCTCATAAACCGACACCTCTATTTCAACCTCTCGTAGCGCGATACTAACCGTGTCCTCAGGTACATAATTCAAATCCGAAGCTACAAGAGTAAGTGTATTAGCGTCAGACGGCACTAAAAAATATGCTTCCCACTCCACTGTTTGCGTAGGCTGTACAGTAATAGACACTGGCGCCTTATTATTATCTACATACAACACTGTGTCGGTAGTCATAGCTTCGTATTTTCGTTCTACTTCATCAAGTATTGAAAATGTAAGAGAATTCACCGATTGAGTAGAATTAGTATTATTCGTTACCGTTCCAGTTAGATGCACCCACTGAAACCCATCGGCCGCCGGCGCGTCTTCCGCTATAGCGCTATAACTAGAAATTGTATTTTCAGCTGGAATTGTTTCTAAAAATTCTAAGCTCGTAACAACATGATCAATATCGCCAGCGCTAGCTACCTCGTTTAACTGATATACCGTTGGTTCAGCCACTACAGGCTCAACTTCAGCTGTCTCAATTTCACGAATGGGTGGATTTTGATAACGGATACTCCCTTGCGATCCAGAATCTGAGGAAATACAACCAGTAACTACTGTAATACTAGCTACGGCTATGCTTAGTGCTGTAAAACGATATAGTATATTCATAGATAAACTATACGTAAGAATTGTATTGTAAGCAAATGATTGGTAAGAAAAAACGCCCCGTATGGGGCGTTTTTTATCTACTGTATTCTAGAAGAACTCTTATAAAATGTTATCCTTAGCAGCTTTAGCTACACGGAATTTAAGAACGGTTTTAGCAGGAATATGAATCTGCTCACCAGTTGCAGGATTACGACCCATTCGAGCTTTACGATCCTTTTTCTGAATCTTACCAAGCCCAGGTAAAGTAACTTCACCGTCTTCTTTGGTGTGTGAGTAGATTTTCTCTACGATCATTTCCCAGAGAGCAACCATTTCCTTTTTGCTCATGCCAGCCTCTTCAGCTAACATCGCCATGAATTGGCTTTTTGTAAGTGGTTTAGCCATATATATAATATGCCTCAATAATTAATTCGTCTTAAACTATACACTATTACTGGGTTTTTTGAAACAATGCCCATAAACATTGTGGAAAACTCCCTTTTTTTGTTATAGTGAATATAGCCTATGGAAGATGCCGTATTTATGATGATTGGCATCAGCATCGTGCTCGCAGCGGTGATTGGTGCCAAAAGCGGAATAACCACGGCCCTCCTAGAGATATTTGCGGGCATTATTATTGGTAACCTATTACCAGTTGAATTACCTATAGCCATCGAAACATTATCGTAATTTGGCCTAATTACATTGATGTTTATGGCCGGATTAGAGATTGACTTATCATTCTTGCGCCACAAAGGAAAGGATAGTGTTAAAGTAGGTGTAATAGCATATATTATCCCCTTCCTTGTAATTGGTGGAGTTGCCGATATTGTCCTTGAACTCACTACTATGCAATCCTTATTATTTGCTATCGGATTATCTGCCTCATCGGTAGGTATCGTATATCCTGTACTACGCAAAGCTGGAATCCTTGGGCCACGTCGCAAATTAATCTTGTCGGCAGTAATGATTACAGAATTTCTCTCGCTAACGCTATTAGGTATATTCTTTTCAACTATCAGCGTGACCGTAATTGTAGTGCTGTTATTTGTTGTAATGGTATGGCTTGGCTGGGGTTACATGCATAAACGCTATAAATTTCTTAGTGACAGCACCACAGAAAACGTGGCCATTAAAGTTATTTTGGCTGTTCTTCTAGTTTCAGAATTCTTAGCTTCAAGTAGCGGGCTGGATGTAATATTAATTGTATTTGTAATGGGTGTATTACTCGCAAAATATGTTGATGAACACAAAACGCTTAAAGAAGAAATTGAGGCAATTGGCTTTGGCTTTCTTACACCGATATTCTTTTTTGTAATTGGTTATGAAATTTCTATTGTGGAATTTGGGCAATCATTTGGCACTATAATGATATTCCTTACACTCTCCTTCTTGGCCACATACTTGGCCACATATATTTTCAGCAAAAAATATTTTCCGAAACGAGCGCACATTATGGGCATTCTCTTTAACGCGCCAATGAGCATTGGTATCGTAACTGCAACTATTGGCTTAGAACGCGGGATAATTGATCATCAACTCTATTTAGTATTACTAGGTACCGTACTACTCTCCTCCATGATTGCTGTGATCTTTGGAAAATATCCGCAAAAAAAACCGACCGCCTGAATTGGCGGCCAGTTCTGAATCATGATCTGAATCCTAGGATTAAATTACATATTCACTGTAACATCCTGTGTGGCTTTGGGGTCTACAGACCCTTCAATATCAGCGGATGCTTCTACGTGCCAGCCATGCTTACGCTGTTGAGCAAAATTATTCATCTTAGAAAGCGTTCCCATCATTCCTTCTTGCTGAGACCCGTCTGTAATAGCGGTAACTTGCAATTGAAAGGTAAGTTCTTTTACTTCACCAGCTTTAAGATCAAACCCACCTTCTGATGCGTCGGATAATACTGTAACTTTAGACTTAGTAGTTCTAGTGCCATCCATCTTACGCTCTGTCCAACTATCCTTTTGTGATAGCTTAGCAGTAACACCAGTGATCTTCTGATCCATTTTCCCTCCAGTAATAGTTACCTTTACGTCCATCGTATCGCCATTGTTAACGACATTTGGTACATCAAGTACTACTTTGGCTCCCCCAATATTAAGTGAACTTTTAACTTTGTCGAAAAATCCCATACTTATTTTTCTTAGTGATTTAAAAGTATCTCTTTTTCCTGTTTGAGATACTATGCCTTACTTATATGAGTTACACAGGATGGCGTAATTGAAATTAGTATTGAACAGCAACCGTACTAGCTGAATCTTCTGGGATGGCCATTACTGTACTGGCTTGTGTGAAGAGCAGTAAACCTGCAAAAAGCACAACAAAAGATAAGACTAGTTTTTTCATGAAGGCGCATAGTCAATATTTATACTGTATGTAGAATATCACATCCATTCCTTTGAGTACAACTATATATGTTATGCTCACAGGAATGGGAAGCGGGGCGTTGCGATCGGCGGATGCCAGATTGCTCGCCCCACTCCCCTGTCCGAACCTCTCACGAACGTGAGAAGTACTGGAAAAACCGTTTCCGGTGCACCAAGAGATCCATCTCTGGTCAATGAATATAATACGTTCCTATATATACATGATTCCATATCTCTATAGGAACCGGGACGATAACTCACGAGTGTCAATCGCAAGCCATCACCCCTTCCTCCTCACCCCACAGGGATCAGAACAATTCCAGCAGCTCCAGCAGGAACTCACGAGCCCGCTCCACAGCGACGGCCACTGCAGTGGTCACAGCCGAGACCGTTTCATTTTGGGCGCGTAAAAAGTCGTTTTCTCTGCTATGATTAGCTTCAAATACATTGTTTAACCTGTTAAGAAGCTAATTATGATAAAAAAAACGAAACAATCCTTATTGTCCAAAGTGCGCTAATCCAC
>JAJRVJ010000019.1 GCA_024277435.1 Patescibacteria group bacterium
ACCTTTTACCGATTGCAGTGATCCATTCAGGCATCTGAATGGAAAATGTTCCATGGAACTGAGTATGAAAAAACAGGCTACATGGTCTGAGGTATTAGATTTAATCTATTAAAAAACGCGCCAGATATGGAACGGTGACTCAACCACGCCACCACGATAGGCCACAACGCAGCCATGATCGACACATACCGCCGACGAGCGAACACACAACCACTGTTCGCTTCACGCAGGCTCTTGTGAAGCCCCCCAGTGAAGATGAAGATGATCCAGCCCATCTGCTGAAGCTGGTCCAACAACGGACTCTCATAGACCAGACCCCCCATGGGGGTGCCCAGGCGACGAGTGAAACCGACAGCTGAGGTGGACTTAGTGATGAACATGGCGATGCCGGCCGAGACCACTGCGCCACCGAGGAAAGCCAGGACTGACATGAATACTCCCTTCGAGAGACTCGATAGTCGAACAGAGGTCCCAATGACCCCTACTTCGAACATATCAAAGCAAGGCCATTATATAGATATAATTATATTAAATCAAGGGCAACTATCCCCTACGTCGTTGAACGTAATACAAATTAAGCGCCATGTATAAACTATGTTTTATGGTAGCTTGATACTTGGTTAATAATTCTTGAGAAGCTTCTACATCTTTCAGATCTAGTAACAACATTCCATACAATGTATCGGAGTTAGCAAATGGAATAATTACTGTAGCTTTTCTCTTTTTTAGAATTGCATGTATTTCTTTAAATTGATTTAGCTCGCGTTGCGTAACTATGCCATCACAATTTCGTAAATACATTTCTGTATTGCGCTTCAATTGAATGATATCATTTGGATTACTTGATGGAAGTTGCAATCCAAACTCGATGATATCTTTATGCATCGTATCTGGATTCAATGTATATAAGTAATACGTATTAGGTTGCACATCCTCTATAAGCGATCGAAGGGCTGGTAATACATACTCGGCCAGCATTACATTTAATCCATCATCTTGATTTACCTTAAGCGCGAGGTCATACTCCTCTTTCCAAAAGTGATTGCGAATAATTGAATGCACCGGCTGGATAAGCAAAAGCGAAATAATTACTATTAATGAGGTAGTAAAATAATTGTATCCACCATAACCTTGAGAAACAGTATGAAAAACTGCGAGCACTGCGGCAATAGTTACTAAATACGTGGTCAAAAAGATTAAGCTACGCTTCACAACAATATGTAAACTCAATAAACGATGACGAGCAATTGCGTAAGCCGTAACAGATGTCCAAATTGTTACACTAATAGTTCCAGTTACCTGAAATAAGATTAAAATATAATTATTATAATCAAGCGATGCACCAGGACCAGTTCTGTAAAATAATGGAAACCAGATATTGGTACCTGTGGCCAGTGCAAAACTTACTAGCAGTGCAAATATCACATAACGTGCCTGCCGTTTTCTGTAATCGGTTACATCACGAAATATTCTCCACATCGCATATGAAATTCCTATTGTTACTGGAAAATATGATAAATAATACGCTGTAAGAAGTGGTGTTACCGGCAGTATATATTGATAGCTTTCTGTTCCAGAATATATTGGCTCACCAACTACAAATCCAGCAAAAGTTACCAAGCTACTTATCGCTGCTAAAATTATAAATCCAAATCTCATAAAACCTTTTACAACTTTGGCGCCTAAAAATTCTTCCAGAAATAAGAATATAAATAACACTATAAGTGGGCCCAAACCAAAGGCTACTCGATTCAAATGATCGTCGATAATATCAGGAGAGATTGTAAAAAATGTAAGGAACAATGCGGACTCCCAAATAACCATTAAGGCCACAGTGGTAAGAAATAATTTATGAAGCAAAATATTTTTGCGATTCACAAAGGCCATAATAAATACAATTAAATCAAAAAGAACAGTTAGTGCAAAAATGTATTGATATATTGAAAATATAAGTTCATTCATAATTATCCCGTTCGTCGTTGAACGTAATATAAATTAAGCGCCATGTATAGAATACTATTAATATTATCCTGATGCTTGAGAATTAATGCGTCAACGGCTGCACTGCGCTGCGGTATATCTAACAATAATACACCATAGAGGTGTTCGGTATTGCTAAACACCACAAACGAATTCATTTTCTTCTTTTTAAGAACGTTACGCAGTTCTATAAATTGACTCAATTCCCCTTGCTCAATTATTCCTGTGCAATTACGTAAATATACCACTGCCTCTGCTTTTAAATTCATGCGATCATTCATGTCATTAATTGGCAACTCTTTGATATATTCAACCACTTCCGATGTAAACGTATCAGGATCCACTACATACAACGCGTACGAGTTAATCTTTACCTCTTGCTCGAAAGATCGTAACGCCGGTAACACATATTCTGCCAAAAATACATTAAGAGCTTCATTCTGATTCACTTTAAATGCCAGATCATATTCTTCCTTCCAAAAACGATTACGGATTACAGTATGTACTGGCTGAATAAGCAACACAACCACCAAAGCAGTTAGCACAACCATCGCAAGTAATGTACTGATATCTAATTGAATTCCAATAAATAACGCTGCGAACAATAGTACTAGTGCAATAAAATATCCTACTAAGAAAATCAGCCCGCGCTTAATAACAATATGCAAACTCAACAACTTGTACCTTGTAATTGCGTAAGCAAGAAATCCAAACATAAATACCACGGATATAAATGGTATTGGATATATTGAAATATTATACGCTGGTAAAAATGCGAATGAACTTATTCCGTACAAACTCACAAATGAGAGAAAAATATATTTCGTGCGCTCCTTCTCTAAAGGATCGGTGAGGTTCTTATAATATTGAAACAGTAAATAAAATGCCCAGATAACGGCGATAAAGAAAAATGCGAGAAAAAAGTGATGCGCAATTTGTGCCTTGGTATGTACTCCCCACCCATATATAAATACGCCATCAATAAAAATAGGAAGCCAGCTCAATGCTAAAAATATAAAGGAGAATCCATAAAATCCATAAAGAATTTTTTTATACTTCTGAACCTGTTTTACAAATGTAACCGTAAAATGAAATAGGATCGCCGGCAACATTGTTACTCCAATATAGACAAATCTATCCCAAAATATCACTGCAGCAATATCATCTGCATGCAAAAACATCTGCAACGTACCTATTAACCACATCTCTGTACATAATAAATGAATGATTAATAGCCAGAGCAATTTAGTCTTTGGTGTTTTCATTAATAAGAAAATAATCAATCCAGTAATGAATGCTGTTGAAATGCTGAGAAAGATAATACCTATGATATCCATAAAAATATTTTGAAAAATCGTACACACGTATTATCGCACATACCGCCAGATGACAAGGAATGTTTGCGCCGTCGCTATGTGGATAACTCATTTTATCTTGATTTCATTGACTAAGATTAGTGTATACATTTAGTGTCCGACGGCGCAAACGGATTTTTGGAAAAGTTCCATTAAACAATTAATAGCCAAAAACAGAAGCAGCCCCAACCGCCTACGTCCCGCTCAGCGCGACTACGGAGGCCAAGCACCGTTGATGATACCCCCATAAAACAAAGCAACCCCACACCCTCCGAAGAGAGATGTGGGGCAGTCCTATGTTCGCGATCCACCGAAGTGCATCTTGACCACAAGACCTCGGACGCCTTGTTCAAAGAGCAAGTTGAGGTAGGCTGCTGGTTCACCCATCA
>JAJRVJ010000020.1 GCA_024277435.1 Patescibacteria group bacterium
ACCTTTTACCGATTGCAGTGATCCATTCAGGCATCTGAATGGAAAATGTTCCATGGAACTGAGTATGAAAAAACAGGCTACATGGTCTGAGGTATTAGATTTAATCTATTAAAAAACGCGCCAGATATGGAACGGTGACGTCACAGCCTCATGGTCGTGCGGCTTGTCCGAGATGCCGGTGCCGAGGTTGGCGATGATGGAGAGTCCGAAGATCTCCATGGCCATGTAATTGGCGATCATCGCCTCCCACACCGTGGACATACCTACCTGATCTCCACTGAGCACGCGGATCATCCGCACCTCGGCGGCCGTCTCGTAGGATGGACCCATCATGCCGAAATACACGCCCTGCTTAAGGGCAATGTCCTTGCGCGCGGCCAGTTCCAGCGCGAGACTGCGCAAGCGCGGACTATACATCTTGGACTGATCCGGGAAGCGCGGACCCATCGAGGCATCGTTCGAGCCCATCAGCGGGTTCACACCAGTGAAGTTGATGTGATCGGTCATCACAACCAGATCCCCAACCTTGTAGCTGGTGTTGACGCTGCCAGCCGCGTTGGTGAAGACGATCTTGCACACTCCCATGGCACGGGCGAACCGCACGTTGTACACCGTCGTGTCCACACCGTGACCCTCGTAGCCATGAATGCGGCCATCGAAGGCCAGCAGGAACTCGTCGTCCACTGGCACCGAGAGCAGCCGGCCACCGTGTCCAGATACACCAGGCGTAGGCATCCCAGGCACCTGAGCGTAGGGCAGCACAATTACACTAGTTACTCCATCGAACATCTTGCCGAGCCCACTACCCAGCACGATGGCCTTGGTGTGCTTGCGATTGCCAAAGGCCGTGTTGGCAGCCTGAATCGCATCCTTAAACTCACTCATCTCTCACCTCATTGTTGTAGGGTTACAGCAGTGTAGCAGTAGTAAAAGAAATATAAAAGAGCCGTCTATTAAGACGACTCTTTCAATTACCCACATATAGGTATTACTTATTCTTCACTAGGACGCTCTTCTAGCGTTAGTTTAATAGTTTTTTCTTCACCTTTTTGCAATACCTTCAATTGCACAGTGTCACCAATATTTTTATTTCCAATAACATTCGCCAGCGATGTATTTTCATCTAACACTTCTTTATCAACTTCCAAAATAATATCATTCTCTCGTAAACCCGCTTTATCGGCTGGTGACCCTGGAAGCACTGCTAAATCCTCAAAGGTTTCACCACGAGCAATTAACACGCCATGATCGGCTGGTAAGCTATTACGCTCCTGCAACGATTCCGTAATATCAATGTAACGCACTCCTAAATACGGCCGAACAATTTTGCCATTTTCTTGTGCCGATTGCACAGCATTTTTTACAAGATTCGCCGGCAACGCAAAGCTAATATTTTCAGAATCATACGCCACCGCCACATTGATACCAACTACTTCACCACGTAAATTTAACAGTGGTCCACCAGAATTTCCTGGATTCAACGCCGCATCCGTTTGAATAACATCTTCCAATTGTTCGAATCGCCCATAGCCGTCACCAGCTTCTATGCTACGCGCCAAGCCAGATACAATACCTAACGATACGGAATTATTAAATTCACTCAGCGCATTACCAATTGCCAATACACTCTGCCCAACTTGTAGAGCATTAGAATCGCCAAATTCTAAATACGGTAAATCTTGAGCCTCAATTTTTAATACGGCAACATCATTTAATGTATCAATCGCTATAACCTCAGCCTCATATTGATCACCACTATTCGTGAATACACTGTACGAGGCAGCATCATCTGCTACCACATGACGATTAGTAACAATGTAACCATCCGCGCTTACAATAAACCCTGAACCACCACCAACTTCTTGTAGCTCTGTGCCGTTCTCCCGATACTGTGGCTGCGGGAAAAAAAATGGATCAATAAATGGATCTCCGCCAAAGCTATTATAATATTCCTCGATAATAGGAATCTCTTTAGTAATAACAATAGATACTACTGCTGGTTTAGCCTGTTTTACCGTTTCAATAACAACTTCATCTTGATCTATAAAATTACTACCAGCAGTAATCTCTGTAATCGCCTCAGTAACTGAACTGGTTACTTGTTCGGTCTCATCCGCAGCGCCTATCCACTGATCTATTAGATCAGGCTTCCATACTACTACCCCAATAATAATTGCACTAACTGCCAGTGCTGATAACCCACCGGCAATAAATCCCCCAATAATAGTTGTTACAAAATTTAATCCTTTACTCATATTATTACTTATTACACTTACCTATTTTAATTTTTTATCCTCATGACAGTATAATAAATCATTAAAATACTATCAAGTGTAGTAGATAGATTATACACCACCTAAACTATACTAACATTACTAATACGCAAGGATTGTGACATATCTTTCATCTATCATTATATATAAAATACGTTTGCATAAAAGAGCCCTGAATAGTACTATAAGCACGTTATTATGGTACGAAATGCAAAAATATTCTTGATGATTGCTGTAGTGATAGGCTTCATGTTCTATCATGGATATTACTACAACAACCAACATCAAAAACAAGGTAGTGGAAAGGTAGATTTCGCTGTGTTTTATGTTGCCGGAAGCACTATTACCAATAATATAGATTTAGAACCAATAGATTTATACACGCAAAATAAAATTCGTCCCGCTATAGAATCTGTCCGATCACAAAACGGTGGAACACATTATTTATACTTACCACAAGCAGCGGTACTATTTGCTCCATTTGGATTTACCAGCTTGGGCCTCATGGCAAAAATCTGGGCGGCAGTGAATAGCCTTATATTTATCACAACATTTTATGCAATAATTCGCTGGCTACTCAACGAGCAAAAATTGTATAACGTTCGCTACTCTCTTACACTGCTAGGGCTACTCTTTGCTAAAACAACCGAATCATTAACTTCAACTGGCCAAGTAAATGGATTGCTACTAGGGTTAATGATGCTAACCTTCATTGGATTAGCTCATCAAAATAAACGTACAGGAATGTGGCTTAGTGGAATAGGTGTAGCACTCAGTAGTGTACTAAAAGTATTTCCAGGAATATTTATTCCCTACTTCTTACTAAAGAAACGTTGGAAAGCATTTGCCATTAGTGCTGGAACAGTAATTATTCTTACATTAGCTACCGTTCCATTCTTTGGTATTGATGGCATGAAAGTATTTATGACCGAACGGCTACCACAACTAGCTAGTGGTGAAGTAACTGGTGTAGCCAAAAGCTCATCACTTTATGGCACTACTCGATCGGCTATCAAAAACCAAGTACTCACCTTTGGCGAAACTCCAAAGAAAGAAATTACCAATGCAGTTGATAAAGCCTATCCATTTGTTGTACTCTTCTTTGCTATTGGTATCGGCTACATTCTTGTTCGTCATCGCAACGAAGAGCATCCAACGCATTATTTAATTGATTATGGCTTAATAATGCTGTTTATATTGCTATGCGCGAAAATTGTACACCTGCAATATCATTTATGGACTATACCCCTATTACTATTACTCATTCGTTTACCGTTTAAAAAAACAACCACCTGGCTGTACATAGCTGCCATAATTATTCTTGCCCTTACACAATATGGTAAACTATTATCACTGCCGGGCATTGATACCTGGCTGATTAAACCTAATACACTAGGTGAGTTACTCTTGCTTGCAATCCTTATTGGTTTACGCACTCCGTGGCTAAAAGATCGCTATGCAGAATTATTCACAACCAGCCTCAATGGAAAAAATTGATATCATCATTCCAGCCTATAATGAAGCTAAGCGCATCACTCGCACCTTGCAGGCGTATGCTCGTTTTTTTGAACCTAATGTACATTTTACGGTTGTACTAAACGGTTGTATCGACAACACGCTAGAAGTTGTACAACAAGCGCAAGAACAATTTCCAGAACGCATTAGCATTATTAATGTAGAGGCTGCAATTGGCAAAGGTGGAGCCGTACAACGTGGCTGGCAAGAAGTGAATGGCGACTACATTGGATTTGTTGATGCCGATGGTGCTACCCCTCCCGAAGAATTCAAAAAATTATTAGACGCCGCTCAACAAAGCGATGGAGCAATTGCCTCTCGCTTCTTACCGGAATCTGTTGTAGAGCAGCGTCAATCACCATTACGCACATTGGTAAGCCACAGTTCTATCGCATTAATAAAAACCTTATTTGGCATCCCTTATCACGATACGCAATGTGGCGCTAAACTATTTAAACGCGCAGTCATTAAAGATGTACTACCATCTCTACGAGAAACCGACTTATTATTTGATGTTGAATTACTCTGGGTAATGTATCGTTGGGGTTACACCATAGAAGAAGTGCCAACTATTTGGATTGATCAACCCGGTTCAGCCATGCTAGGCTCCACGTGGAAATTCGTTACTGTAAGTATCCGCATGTTGTGGTCACTCACAAGAATTCGCTTTCGCGGAGCCCCTAAACGATCGGTATAATTATAAACCAAGCGCTTCCGATAGTACTTCTGGTTGATATCCAACAATAATTTTTCCATCAATATCAATTACTGGCACACCGTTTTGGCCAGATTTTTGTACTGCTTCCATTGCTAATGTTGGATCCGTAGTAATGTCCGCCTCGGTATACTCTACGTTATTCTCTTGAAAGAATTGTTTTACCATCTTGCAATATCCGCAAGTTGGAGTTGTGTAAATGGTTACGTTAGCCATAATTGTATAAAATGATAAATTAGTAAAATTATTGATAAGTACGCAATCCTTGCTCAAGTGCTGTGATTAATTCATCAAGGCTAGTTAATTGATTGATTTGCTCCATAGCAACAAGTGAATGAAGCTTACCATCATTTTCTAAAAGAATAGCGGGCAGATTAACTGATGCATCTGGATGCTGTTTACTGAACTCATCTTTATGAAAAAATTGTTTCTCCATATCTAATTCGTTCAAATAACTCCTCCATTGCCTCCTCATTGTAATATTACCATATGTAAGTGCACATAAATTACATTGATACGTTTTAGGTGAAAACATCTTGTGAGCAAAATCGGATAGTGCTGAAAAGATGTCAGAATCTGCGTTGTAGATGAATAGTATTTTACGCATTGATAAGTGCTTTAAAGTGCTCTTCATTAATATCTCCAGGAATCGTTCCAGTTACATTTCCATTGATATCTATAAATACATGCGTATTTGTATATTGAATACCATATAACCGTGAGGCTTCACTATTTGTATCTAACAAAATGGGAAATTCAATACCTTTACTGTCTACAAAACTTTGAATAGCGCTATTGGATTCCTGTAAATTTATTCCAAGCACTTCGATATCATCTTTATACTGTTCATACAGTGCACTAGTCTTTGGCATAGCTCGCTGACAATTAGTGCACCACGATGCCCAAAAATCGAGAATCACCGGCTTCTTACCAAAGTAATCCGATAGCGTAACAGTTTCTCCGTCAAGTGTTTGTAATGTAAAATCAGGAGCCGTGGCCTCCACGGAAGTAGTATTAGTATTGGACCTTCGGGGAGTAGTATCTGCAGTTGATGATGTATCACTATGTGAATTCATACTAGGCTGAGTAGATGACGCTTGCACAGATCTGCCCTGGAACTGACTATAGTATGTAATACCGCTAATGAGGAAGCCAAAGAGGGCTAAAAATAATATAACGCCTTTACCTTTTTTCATAATTTCTATCGATTAAAGATAATCTAATATCTTATCGTAATTAACAAAGCTTAACCATTTGAAGGCGATACCAGTCCACACACTCAACTTGTCCGACAATAACAGCGCTCCAAGGAATACTAAGAATACGCCTCCAATTTTTGAAATAATAGGAAGATATTTATTAATCTTCTTCAATCTCTTACTCGCAGTACTGATAGTGGCCGCTAATATCAAGAACGGAATTGCTAACCCTAATGAAAATACGAATAATAAAAATGCTCCTTGTGCAATAGTTCCGGAAGACCACGTTAGTAACAGTATAGAGCCCAGAATAGGGCCAATGCACGGGCTCCAGCCCAGAGCAAACGTAGATCCAAATACAAATGAGCTCATCGGCCTCCCTGGCTTCAATAATTTATTCACATGAAATCGTTTCTCTGAGTTCATAAAATTAAACATCTTGAATTTCAATAACCCCATCAAGTACAATCCAAAAAATATTACTACTACTCCGCCAATACGTGTTAACCATAATTGATATCCTACTAACGTAGCTCCGGTAAGGCCGAAAAGTACTCCTAGTGTAATAAAGATGCTGCTAAAACCTAATACGTACCATACTCCATTCCAAAATATTCTCTTCCTTGCCTCCTCAGATATCTCCTCTTTATCTTTACTGAGCTCTTCTGGAGATACGCCACTAATAAAGGCTAAAAATCCGGGAACAAGCGGTAATGTGCATGGTGCAAAAAATGTAAGTAATCCTGCGATAAATGATGGGATAACTAATGCGAGATCCATAATGTTAACAAATATAATTTTTTAATAACTGTGTACCTTCATTGTCTTCCAATGCATAACATACTTTTTTCCCCATGCGTTGAGCCGATAGAATATTACTATCACGCATTATTAGTAAATGATGAGAAATAGCTGCAACCGACATATCTAATGCCTCAGCAATTTCAGACACACAAGCCTCTTCATTGTCAAACATAAAACAAAGAATACGCATCCGCGTGGCATCTCCAGCCACTGAAAGCACCTTAGCTTTTTGTGTAATCTCCTCTGATAAAGGATAATGTGTTTTGATTGTTGATGACATACATTAATACATTCAAATGAATGTTTGAATGATATCATGTATCTACTACATTGTATAGTAGGTAACCACACAAGCTGTGGAAAACCTTATCTCTCAAGGGATGGGGTCGCATTTCATTGGCATCTAGTGTATGATTAGCGATATGTTAAGTAAAGCTCAATATAAACTCATCCGTTCTCTACACACAAAGAAAGGTCGTGAACGATCTGGAAAGTGTTTAGTGGAAAGCGCTAAAGTAATTGAAGTAGCGGGCACTGCTATGGATTTTACATTTACATCAGACGATAGTGAAGAATTTCGCTCACTTGTCACTACAGAGTCCCCTCAAGGAGAGGCCGGAGTTGCATTCATCCCAAAGTGGTCTTTACGAGAACTCGAAGAACATCCAACCATTATTATTCTTGATGGCGTGCAGGATCCTGGCAATGTTGGTACCATTCTACGATTATGCCTCGGCTTCGATGCTGCGCTGATCTTAATCGACTCAGTTGATGTAACTAATCCTAAAGTTATTCGCTCTTCCGTAGGGGCAATTTTTCAAGTGCCTTGGAAATCCATTAGTCGTGATGATATTACTGATGTAATTGAAAAACTGAATCGTCCAATATTGCGTTTAGAAAAAACTGACGCTGCTATTGAAGTTTCTGAAGCCACTAAAGAGCCCCATATTCTTATCGCCGGTTCTGAAGGCAGCGGCATTCAACTAGGTGTTGATGGCCAATCTATTTACATTAAACATGATGAGCAATTAGAATCGCTCAACGTAGGCCACGCTGTTGCAATCACCCTATTTCAATTGCGTAACAACAATTGATCCATCTTGCAGGTTAATTGTAATTGAAAAATCCAACGATTCTTCAATGCACTCGTTTGTACAATATTCGTGCGTAGTGAATAAAAAACATAACACTACGTTACAATCTATACTATTTCAACAGTATAACGAACTATTACTTTCTAATTCGTAATCGACGCAAACCTTTTGCTGAATCACCAACATAATATCCTACTTTCCTCTCTTCAGCTATCTTTGCAAGTACCGCATCCATGGCTTTACCTAAGATCATTTCATATGTTGGTGTTCCTGGACGATATAATCTCTCTAATCCTGCTCGCTTCGCGTGCGCACTTCCATTCTGAAACATCATCTTCTGAATTCTATCCACCTGAACATCTCTATCAACTTCTAACATAACGTTATTGTCGCCCATCCACCATTTAGTTGTATCTGTTGTTATTAACGCGCGCAATTTCCCATCGGTAGTAGCAACAATATCTAGCTTTTTATCAGGATCTGCAATCATTACCACAAAATCCCAAGGACTAAACGGAGTTGTATCTGGATGAGAGTGAATAACACCTACAGATCGAGTAAATAAACGTCGTCTTCTGTGTCTCTCATTCTCTTGTTGCATTCGCTGCAATGACTCCCTGGTATGAGATGCTCTAAACACCTCTCTTGGTACTACTACCGATCGCTCATCACCAACAACTATCTTACTGCGTCCAGTAACCATAAAAGAACGCCTACCTGGCTCCCATAATATTTGAGCTCCGTGTTCTCGATGCCTAGGATCAGACTTAGTCATTTCACGCACTAAATTTGCCTTACCAGCAAATGATCCTGGCGTACCACCCAAATCAATCCTACTTGGTAGCATATCAAATGATATAACGCCACACTCATCGTTAATGCACGATTGAGCCATATGATCTTTTAATTGTTGATATGTCCAACTTTCCGCTCTTCGCTCCTGTTGAGGTATACCACGCCTTCTATAATCCATAAATAAGTCTAGATAATGCTCAGGAGGTGGGATTTGAACCCACGACCAATGCGTTAACAGCGCACTGCTCTACCACTGAGCTACTCCTGAATATTGTATATAGCTCTGTAACAGCAGGATAGATTGTAATAGATGCGCTATAAGCTGTCAATATAGCAAATGACCCCCAATTCACCTTACAGTGAACGGGAGCCATTTTTATGCTATATCTTGCGAACTATTCTACTATAACCGTGCCCTTCATGCCTAAACCAACATGTGGCTGACATACATAGTAATATGTTCCTGGCTCATCAAATGTTACAGTTTTTGTACCACCAAAGTCTACTTCAAAACCACTATCTTTTAGGGTTTTTCCATTTGCAGTATAATCAGCTTCAGTTACTTCAACAACGTTATGTGTTGCACCTACTGAAAATTCTACAGAATCACCAACGTTAATTGTTACATCAGCTGGAGTGAATGTATTTCCAGAATTAGTAACGCTTATAGTTCCTGCAGCAGCTACTGCATCCTCGTCTTCAACTTCTACCTCAGTATCTTCATCTGCATCGTCAGCCTCCATTACTTCGTCCTCATCTACATCTACTACTGTTGCATTTGTATTGGTTGTTGTATCTTCGGTTGTTGTACAACCTCCACCTGTTAACACTAAAGCTCCTAAGCCTAGAGTCAATAAAAGAAGAATGCTCTTCATAATATATAGTATTAATTATTGATTAATGTAGGTACCAGTATAGCATATACTCATCATAAAGTGCACGACCCCCCGAACATTATTCAAAACATCCGGGCACACACTTTATGCTACAATATCCTTATGATTTCCGGCACTCAACGAAAAAATATCAAACCTGGAACCGAAGTGGATATTGTATTAAAAAAAGATCAGACTACAGGAAAACTCACCCATGGGGTTGTAAAAAACATTCTTACTAGCAAGGCTAATCATCCGCGCGGTATTAAAGTGCGGCTAGAATCTGGTAGCGTTGGTCGCGTGCAAAGTATTTATCTAAATGGCGTTGAACATAAAAATCCACCGCATGAATCAAAACGGCGCCAGACAGGAAATTCCCAATCTAACGCCGAAGCTGAAGATTTCGATAATTTTATTTAGCGCCTACCCTACCGCTCGTACACTGTATCCTCAGATAACGGTGTAGTAGGGATATGACTCGCTCGCACAGGATTTACCTTTGCAGCTTCTTCAACCATGCGCAGCGCAATATTCCAATAGGAAAGGTGACGACCAACACCAGTGCGTAATTTTCCAATATAATCTACTTCATTCCAACCCATCTTAAAGAGAGATCGTCGTTTATATGCCATAGACATCAAATACACACTAGCTTCATGATTACTCTTTTCAAGTTTCTTTAAGGTTTCTTCCTGTGCATCCATAGTTACTTGATATGCATACAAATTGCCGTAACGCTCTATTTCTGGATGCCAATCATATCCGTGTTCGTATGTATAATCCTGTGGAATCTGTACAGTTCTACGATGACGATGCATATCACGGTATGAACCAACATCCATTAAAATATCAAAGGTTAGGCTATGCGTATCAAGCATGCGCAATAACTCATTATGCCGCTCACGCTTACGTACGCCAAGTTCAAATACTTCCGTAAGTTTCTTTTTGCTCCAAGAGTTCACTTGATTATAAATTTGCTCGTAAGAATAATGTGTCACCCAGTACAACAATGTTGTCACTGCTTCAACTAGTGGGTCTTGATTCGAGAATAACGTTACATCTTTGCTGGAATCAACTTTTTTGATCTTCAAATATTCTTTAGCAACTTGCTGCATATCCTTCTTCGTTTGCACAAGATACTTCACAGGGGCCGTATATTTTACCAAGGTTGGTAATGGATGTACTTCTTTCAAAATTTTACGTAATCGACGCACTTTCTTAGCCGCATCAGAACCAGATTTTACTTCTTTATTCAATGTACTTAACGCCTCTTTTATTTCTTTAGTAAACGGATTAAACGCTGGCTCATTACAAGCCACTTTCAAATCATCCGCTACATCACGCACTTCACTGTATTCACTGGAATATAAGCGTGAAATCATTTTTTCCATTGTACGGCCAGAGGTAATTTGCCCTACGCTGGTATAAGTACCCAACGGTAACATATAGCGGGCTACATCAAATGCCCGCGCCCGGGTAGAAGATTTCCAAGCCCCTTCCGCATACCCCTTTGGTAATGGATTTTCTTCACGTACTACGGGTAATAATTCATCGTACGTTTTCTTGTATTCATCCATGATATATTCCACGCCACCTTCATACAATTTCTTCAGCTTTGCGTTCTTTACAACAGACGATGGAGTATGTACAGAATCCTTTGAATATTTTTGATATCGAGTGGATCGTTCTTGTCCGTCCCATAACTGCTCATCAACTACATCAATCGCAGTCACCATAGAAATATTATCTAGTGCCATAGATACGTGCGCTAAATCGGCAATAGAAGCATGGCCATACTGGAAATAGAAAATTTCAAAAAACTTCTTTGTAGCCTCACTACCCTGAAGTATTTTTTCAGCCATATTCGTAAATGTTTCACTGGCTGGCTTAGCCGATCGTGAATATTTGGCTAATCCGTATGCATTAGCTTCTGGAGGTAAGGCAAGGCCACCGATGGCATAAATATGACGCTGAGGTTTCTTAGACATGATATATAAGGGAATATAATTATTTTAACTATCTAAGTGTACTGAAAAAATCCGCTTCAAGCAAACGACCTTAAATAAGTAGAGACGCAGCGATGCTGCGTCTCTACTTATCCTACAGTTGTAAAATAATCCTAGTAGTCTCTCAGCTTACGCATACCGATATGCTGCTGAATCTTATCAAGAGCTTTAGCTTCAATTTGCCGAATACGTTCACGGGTTACTCCAAATTCCTGTCCTACTTCTTCCAATGTATGCGATACACCATCAATTAATCCAAAACGCATTTCCAAAATCTTCTGCTCACGTGGCGGCAAATCTTGAATAATAGCAATTACATGATCTTTCAATAACTGCAGTGAAGCTGCACGATCTGGAGAAACAGTTTTTTGATCCTCAATAAAGTCACCTAAAGTAGAATCCTCAGACTCATCATCACCAACAGACGTTTCTAACGATACGGTTTCCTGAGAAATTTTAATAATGGTGTGCACCTTCGATAATTCCTGACCCATTTCCGCAGCAATTTCTTCTGGCAATGGTTCGCGTCCTAGTATTTGAATAAGCGCTCGTTCGATTTGTTGAAACTTATTAATTGTTTCAACCATATGTACAGGAATACGAATCGTACGCGATTGATCCGCTAATGAACGTGTAATCGCCTGACGAATCCACCATGTAGCATAAGTAGAAAACTTATACCCTTTACGATAATCAAATTTTTCCACTGCTCTGTGTAAACCAATATTACCTTCTTGAATAAGATCTAATAATGATAGTGATCGACCGGTAAATTTCTTAGCAATACTAACAACTAAACGAAGGTTAGCTTCTAGTAAATTCTTTTTACCTTCAATGCTTCCAGCTTCTTTAAGTTTCGCTAAACGAATTTCTTCTTCCGTAGATAAAAGAGGTACTTTACCAATTTCACGTAAGTACATTTGAATAGAATCACTAGAAATATCCGATAAATCCATTGCTGCCTTACCAGCTTTTTCACGATTCGCATCATACAAGCCCATCTTCTTAGCATCCAATCCTAGAATATTACCATCGGTTTCCACAATCTGCATACCCTGATCCTCAACCTCTTTTAACCACTTTTCATACTCAACAATATAGTCCTCTAGATGATCATACGAATGCAATAATTCATTTTCTGTTAAGAAATTACGCATGCGACCTTTTTTAAGAAGACGATTCGCACGTTTTTCTGGAAATTCATGAGGTTCATAACCCACTGGATCGGGCATTGGCTTTGGTAAAGAAGCTCGAACTTTTCTTACTGGGGCTGCAGCCTTAGCGGTAGATTTTTTTCCAGTGCTCTTAGTAGATGATTTCTTTGCAGTAACTTTTTTAGCTACTTTTTTCTTTGCAGTAACTTTTTTAGCTACTTTTTTAGATGCCACTCTATTACTCGTAGCTTTCTTACGAGTTGATTTCTTTGCAGTAACTTTTTTAGCTACTTTTTTCTTAATTGCTCCACTAGTAGTAGATTTGCGAGATGTTTTCGCGGTTTTCTTTGCAGGCATGTATTATATACTAAGCTCAGTTAACTGTTGGGTTAAAAGAGTAAATTCTTTCATAAGTTGTTCAGCTGTATCTATGTCACCACTTCTTTCTACAGCTTTTAGCTCGAACTCGAGCTGGCGTAAACGGCGTTGAACATAGGCCTTGTGTAATGTACGGATATTCCGTATTAATTGCTCCTGAAATTGTTGTCGATCGAATTCTGGATAATGATCTTCACATAATATATGTAGCACATCAACCATTCGCTTATCAGTTGGTTGTTGCTCTACATATCCAGATTCATCAAACTGACCTGTACTATTATAGTAAGATAGCATTCTTTTGTAAAGCTCCTGCTGTGCCAGATCAGTAATAAACTCTTCTGCTAAATAATTAGCGCAATAAGCAAATTGCTCAGGAACCTGCAATATTAGAGCAATAGTATCTTCAGAGAGCTGATCAATACGATTAGCTGCTGGCGACTCTTGAGTTTTCTGTTGAATTTGTTGAGGTTTTTGAGTAACATTCTTACGAACAGCTGCTTGATGTTGTTTTTGAAGGCCGATTAATTGATCTAACTTCTTCTGGATAATCACTGCGTCCACACGCACTAAATCTGCTAATTGCTGAACATAATGTGAGCGTTCCACGGTATCAGCAATTTTAGCTAACACTGGAAGCAATTCTTGCACTGCCTTCTTTTTATGCTCAACCCGTGATAAATCTAAATCTCGTGTAATACTGAGAAAGAAAAAATCAATAACGTGTACAGCTGTACGAATTGCTTCTTTAAATGCTTCCGGATCTTGTTGAATACATTCATCAGGATCCTTATAAGGCTCTGGCACTAACATTACTTTTACATTCAACCCTTCTTGTAGGGCAATATCAATTCCCCGTTGCGCTGCTTTAATACCTGCCGCATCGGTATCGAATGCGAATAACAAATTTTCTGAATAGCGTTTTAGTGTACTCACCTGTTTATCTGTTAATGCAGTTCCCGATGAAGCCACGACATTACGAAATCCAGCCTGATGCGCTGAAATAACGTCCACATTTCCTTCTACAATAATAGTAGCCCGCAATTTCTTAATATACTGCTTAGCTTTATACAAACCATATAGCATCTGCGATTTATCATAGATATCAGATTGCGGAGAATTAATATACTTACCCCCTTCTTCATCAGCTTTTAGTGTGCGCGCAGTAAATCCAACCGCCTGCCCATTTACATCGTACAACGGGATCATGAAGCGACCACGAAACCGATCATAGTAACTGGTTGCGCCATCTTTCTTAAGAATGAGGCCGGCAGCAAAAATATCTTCAATCTTGTATCCCTGCTGCTGCAAAAATGTTAGTAATGTATCCCAAGCATCGTTACTATATCCCAATCCAAAATCTTCTTGCGTAGCATCGGTAATACCGCGCTTAGTAACATACTCGCGAGCCCCAGCAGCGGCTGGTGACTGCTTTAAATTAGACGCATAAAATTGTTGCGCCTTTTGAATAATATCTAATAACTGCGTTTTACGATTACTCTTGCCAGCATCATATTGCTGAAGTGTTACCCCGGCGCGCGTAGCTAGTAAACGTAACGCCTCCGGAAATTCCACACCATCCATTTCCTGAACAAACGCAAACATATCACCACCCCGATCACAACCAAAACAATGGTAGATTTGCTTCTCGGCACTAACCATAAATGATGGACTTTTCTCATTATGGAATGGGCAACGCGCCTTCCAATTCGATCCAGCTTTTTTGAGCGGAACATACTCTTTTACCAAATCAACAATATCAATACGTTGCTTAATTTCCTCTATATCATTAGCCATAGGACGCTTATCGTATAGTAAGTTGGTGTTTTATTCAAGGGTTGCTAGAATACACGTATGCAACCCTTGAACACTATTGAACATATCGTACCTAAGGAAGAAGTGCAATATTCAAAGTGTGCATCCTGCCAATATTCTATACCTATATATATAATGAAAGATGCCGTGCCACACCTATATTGCACGAGCTGTTCGAACGTCTATCATGAGCGCCATGAAATCGATTATAAAAACCAGTTTCGCTTCACTCCCTTTCGTTTAAAGGTAATGCGCTATATTGAAGGCCATGCTCCTCCCTGTGAATGTGGCGGCATGTTTCTGTTTAATACTCCGCCACGTTGTCCGCGCTGCCATGACATATTCGCGGTATCAACGGAGATGAATACGAGAAAACGACTCACCGTAGATGAGATGATATTATTTAATGGTAGTACGGAATTTGTCGATCATGGCCAAAACCGGCGCTACGAATTTGCTATTAACCCACACGCACAATAAAAAACACCCCACTGCGTGCGGGGTGTTTTTGTAACCGTTCGTACTATTTTACATGCACCCCTTTGGTTGCAACGGTTTTCACTTTCCATTTACCACAACCAGCTGAGTTGCAGAAACGAGATCGGATTTGATACTTCGTTCCTTTACGAAGCTTCTTTTCAGTGAAGGTCCATCGTGTTTTTGAACTAGTTGAACTAATGGCCTTTTTCTTCTTACGTTTCCATTTAGTATATTTACCCTTTTTACCGTTCTTCTTCCAACGGATTTGACGCTGTAGCTTAGTTGGACGATCAGATGCATTTTTTAGTACAACGTTGTATTTAAGAGACTTTCTCTTACGCTTCTTAACGTTGATTTTCTTTGGCTTCAACGGCTTAGAAACAATACTAGCTGTACCATCAAGACCACGATCCCCCAGTGCACTGTATACAGATAAATGATTGGCAGTAATAGTTACAAATTGATTCTCTTCATCAACTTCTACAGTTTCCGATTCCCAACTACCTGTATCCTCATTATAGTACCCAGCTACTATATCTTGAATAGTCATTCCCTCTGGTAAATCAGCTGGATCGTATTTCAATTTAAGGATAACCGTAGCACCCGTTTGTAAGGATGATACTTCATTACCGTCACCATCTTTAGCGTTAATATCGAACACATCGAAGAGCGGATAATTATCTTCATTCTTTGTATAATCGAAAGCTGTTCCAAATTGTACGGTACAAGTTCCAGAGGCAGCAATTGCTCCAGCAGAGAAACTCACTGAAGATTCATTATCCGGTAATGTAAATTCTAAAGCGCTAGAACAATCACCTGATGATGTTTGTGTGTCATAGTAATTACCACCCTCTATTATAGTAAGAGCTAATGTATCGTTCACAGCCGAAAGCTCCGCTGCTGAATATTTTGCTTCACCGTCATAGAAATTATCTGCAGAGTATCCCATGCAACCAATGTACCAATCTTCTCCGCTAATTAGTGAAATTTCTCCACTACCATCAACTATATTATCTGCATAAGTTTCATAACCCGTTGCTGGACTGAACGCATAACAGAAGATATCTTCTAGTGAAGCTACTGTACCATCTTCATTTTCCGCTGCTACTTCTAAGCCAAGTGTAAAATCGGCATTTACAGCTTGAATATTTACTTCAACAGTTTCACCCTCAGCTACCTCAACGGTAGTATCTGGAAATAACGCGCCCGCACTATCCATCGCGTACACGAATACATTATATGTTTTACCTCCAACCACATTCATTGTATATTCACCATTATCAGCCATTCCTTCACTTCCAGCCCCCCAGCTATTTTCAAAATCTTCCACTGCAATTTCTTCATAGGCACCTAACCATGCATTAACAGGGTTACCATCTGCATCAGTTACTGTTCCCGTAAGCTGTGCGTCAGCAATTTGAATAGTAAGATCAACAGTAGTATCAGTACCCGCTACTACTTGAACCGTATCCCAGCTTTGGATATACGATGTTTCTCCTGATTCATCCCAAAAATAGTATCCAATATCATATACACCACCTTCTACTAGACTAATTTCAAATTCACCTGTGCTGGTTTCAGCCCACACAGAATCCTCTAGAGGTTCTCCATCACTATTCTCTGATGCATATCCCCAAATATATACAGTAACATCATCTACTAATCCTCCATCCTCTGCTGCAATACTCGCAGAAGCCGAAGCGCGAACCTCACCAGCTAGAGAAGCATTGCGCTCTAACATAACAATGGTAAGTTCCTCAGTTTCACCAGTTGTTACTGTTACTACACCGCTGCTAGATCCAGCGGATTCTGTCCAGACACTACACTCATATTCTGTACCAGCAGCACTACCAATTACCGATACAGAACCACTACTTTCACCTTCACTAATATCATCCCAGAAATAATATGTATACGTTTCTGTATCAAAGCATGATACAGATGCATAATCTGATATCTCAAAATCGCCACCAGATTGAGTTTTTAATGCATAGTTAATTGTTGAATCAGCTACAACCACTTCCAAATCCAATGCTGTTTCTCCTGTTGCTTTTGGAGTAAAACTATCTTCATACACTTCGGAGTGCTTTACGGTTTCACCAGCTGAAACGTATACACTCCAATCCGAAGTATCACTTTCTTCAACAGCAAATTGATATACACCATTTTCATCAGTAGCGCCCCAAGACCAACCATCGCCAGTTGTATTAAATGCACTTACGTAAGAACCTGCTACTGGATCACCCGCACTTAGTGCCGCATCTACAGAAGTGAGGTCGGCTGTGGTAACAGTAACGGTAACAAAACGAGCTGCTTGCTCTAATTGAATAGCGTTAAGCTTAATCATGCCATCGGACGAATTGTAGTTGGCATGCGATGTACTAGCAGTAAACGTTACATCTTTGTTTGAAAGAATTCCACAGGTAGAGCAATCATAGCTCTCACCCGGACGAATTTGAATTGTATACTCCTCATCTTCTGTAAGGGTATAAAAATTTACATACCCTGAAGTGTTCGATGGCGTGTAATCTACATACATACCATCAGAATCCACAAGGGTTGTTGCAACGCCCTCGATAGGATCGCCATTTGGATCTTGTAATAAAATTTGCACCCCGCTGAGCCCCATGGCTTGAGCAGCTGAGGAAAACAAAAATAGCCCAATGATTGCAGTAATCATAGCGCTAGCTAGCTGTTTCCATGTGTTCATAGAAAATCGATTTAATAATTGTTTATTTATTTCCACTCCTTTTTTTACCTCTTTTTTACTCGCTGCAGTATAACAAATTTTTGAGCATAAATCAAGGTCTATCTATGCATACTTAATTCTGCGAATCACTTTCTACTAACAATAAAGTAGTAAAAACAAAGCAACCCCACACCCTCCGAAGAGAGATGTGGGGCAGTCCTATGTTCGCGATCCACCGAAGTGCATCTTGACCATAAGACCTCGGACGCCTTGTTCAAAGAGCAAGTTGAGGTAGGCTGCTGGTTCACCCATCA
>JAJRVJ010000021.1 GCA_024277435.1 Patescibacteria group bacterium
GCACAGCATTGTATGCCTGAGTAACTTTATCGGTTGCAACAGATTCAATTCGATCGGATTGAATTTCTGGCAAATCAATATTAGCTCGAATAATCGAGATATCATATGATTGCAATACTTCAGCTACCTCTTTGGCTTTTTGATCATTGCCGGTTACGAAAGCAATTTCCCTCATGCGATTGGCGTTGAACAAATCTGACAAAATCCTAACGGGATACGCTCCTCGCCAATACCAATGTTATATTGTCGATAATGCTTTCCCTTAAAATAGACAATGTGTGTTGAGCGATGAGATTTTCGTATCATTACTTTTTGCCCTTTATCAATAGGGATAAATTTACGAGAGTTATCAGCAACAACCACACCTGGACCTCGATTCACTTTGACGGTAACTGTTGTGTTATCAGATATTACCAAATGACCAACATTATTTACCGTATTATTAAAAGCCACTCCTAACCCTTCTCGAAACACACTATGTGTAACACTTTGATAATAACCCGTACTACCCAATGGTGTAGCAACTATTAAACCATCTCCCAAATATTGATTACCATACTGCTCTCCATTCAAAAATACATCATATCGCAAACTCGTATTAATCGCTGAGTGACCAACAATAATATCATTTAATCCATATAGAGTTTCACCCTTAATCTGAGCTTCTAAGAGCGGGTGCTCCACTAGCTCATAACGACCCTTAACTAATTTTTCTAGAATGCGCTCTCGAGTAATGCGAGCACAATTATGACACACTCTACTATGACGAATCATTACTTTTGGTATACCAGGATAATGCCGTTCAGCATAGAGCAATGTACCATCCCCTCCATAGCAAAGAATAAAATCTGGCTTTGTACGAACAATAGTAATTTCCGGATAATGTTTCCGGATGTAACGAACAAGCTCAGTTTTCTTTAGGCCTGTAACAATTACTCTCATATATACAAAATTATATCATATTTATGTGTAGCTAGCTACACAATTACTAATACGCTTACATGCCTCTTCTATATTTGCTAATGAATTTGCAAATGACATACGAATATACCCATCTTTTCCAAAATATTTTCCTGGCACAATCGCCACTCCGAAATCATTGAGTAATCGCTCACAAAATTCTTCAGAATCATGTGTAAGACTTGTAACATCAATAAATATATAAAATGCTCCTTGCGGCGGAATTGCCTCCAAATGCGATTCAGTTTTTATCCAGTCCATAAGATATACACGACGCTCTTTGAGTTTCTGTAAATATTCAGCTGTACTTTTATCCGCTAGCCGCAGCGCAACAACTGATGCCTCCTGCACAACATTGGCTACATTACCAGCTAAATGACTTTGGAGAGACTTACAGCGCTCTATAAACTGCTCTGACCCCGCTATGTACCCCATTCGCCAACCAGTCATTGCACCGGCCTTAGAAACGCCATTTACAATAATGGCTCGCTCGTATGCTAGCTTTGCGAATGATACAAATGTATTTTCTCCATATACCAGGCGTTCATATATTTCATCAGAAATAATCCACAAATCATGCCGCTCAGCCAATTGCGCAACTTTTTCTAAATCCTCTTGCGGATACACAGCTCCAGTTGGATTATTTGGATAATTAAGCACTATTCCTACGGTGTTATCTGTAATAGCTTCAGCCATTGCATCTATATCCAATTGAAATTGATCGGTTGTTGATGTAAATACAGGCACACCAGAAGCTAATGTAATTTGCTCTGCATAACTCACCCATCCAGGAACCGGAACAATGACTTCATCTCCAGGATTTACTAATGCCTGAAAGCAACTATATAAAGCCTGCTTAGCTCCATTAGTAATAAGTATTTGATTAACAGTATATGTAAGATCGTGGGTAGATTGTAAATACTCGCAAACAGCTTTGCGCGTTTCTTCCATGCCTTGGGGATTTGTATAATGATTCGGATCATTATCTAAGGCTGCATGAGCAGCAGCAACTACTTCAGTAACTGGATCAAAATCTAGTTCACCAACACTAAGATTGATAACTGATTTCCCTTCAGCTATTAAACGCTTGGCTTGAGTATCTAACCGAACCGTTTGCGATGGCTCAATTCCAGCTACCCGATCACTAATTTTGATCATAAATTTCTTCACGTTTCTCACGCATGTATGCGAACCAATCCTCAAAGACATCAACAATGAGCTTGAATGGTGCTTCAATAATAACGTCGAGAATAAATACAAATACATTGATTTTAGAAAAATTCACCGACAACCAACGACCAGCTCGTACAATTGGTATTGAAAAGAAATCAACGATTGCGCCAAGTAAACCAGTCTTTTTATCAAGTACTACTAAATCTTTTGCCATTTGTCGTACACGAACACCAAAGAAACTCACTAATGTTAAAAATACAACGAACAATAAAGCGCCGAGCCAGTTGAATTTTAACATGTATAAAATGACGATCAATGAACCAAACGTAATAAAAAATGCCGAAGAATAGAGAATTCGAAAGATAAATTTAGCGAACCCACTCCGAATCTGTTTTGAACGCACCTGATAGACAATTTCCTTACCTTCGTAATGATACACGAGATCATTGATGCCCTCGATAATTTTTTGAGTATTTTCTTTAGCTGGAATATGCACCACTAATGCAATAATAAACAACAATGTTGGATGAAATAATATATTAATAGCGATAGGAATATAATTAAGGTGGCCAATAAAAATAAAATCATATGGCACTTCTAGTACAATAGCCATAGTCATTTTCGTAATAAACAAATAAATGATACTACGAAGACTTGTGCGGCGCAGACGCGACTTAACTTCCTTGTACTTATCTTGAGTAGTTAATTCAATGGCCTCTTCTAAACTTTCTGGATTCTCTAGTAAGCTGGTTGGATTCTCCTGATTCCTAAATATGTCATGCAAGATCACAAAAAGAATATTGACTTTTTTTAACTGACGCGCCAATCGATCTTGTAGCGGATGCCGAATCTGTTGTTCTAATGTTGCTCGAACATTAATAACATTTTGTGCAATTCTGTTAATGGTATCCTCCTTACCCTCTTTCCAGTCTGGGTAAAAATACTTCAATAAGTGATAACTTGTTAAGTCAAAATCATACTGCCCATAGGTACGTAATGTGGCAATATAAATTTGCACCTTACGTTCATCTTCAGAAATATTTTTAGATAATACATCTACGCGCTCAAGCATCGTAGAATAGACAAACTCAATCATACCCTGACGCTCCCATGAAAATTGAAGAATATCTTCAATCTCACAAGACAACATCGTAATAGACCAATCAAATACTTCTTCGCGCTGCCTTGCATCAAGCGGTGGAATTGCTTTATTCAGTAATCGAGCATATTTAGTTGTTGCTTTAGAAATTTCTTCAAGCGCTGCTTGCGGTAAGGTATTATTTGCTATGTAACCACCTCGAATCAATTCAGCAATTAATGGCTTTGTAATAGATGCTGGATCAACACCTGGCAGAAACCTCCGTCGCAATATACGCTCAATAGCAGTTTTAACTAATAAATTTTCCTATTTATAATCAACTGCGTTACGAATTTTTTCATAAAAAAACGCCACCCGACCAATTGCCTCGGATATCTTTATTTTGGGAACATGTTCGTTCTGTTCCTCAGTTTTTTTCTGTTTATCGTAGCTCTGAACTAACCGTTGAACGGATGCGGGAACAGTATAATTTTTATCAGCCATAATGGGCTAATTATAGCAAAATTTCGTAATTTGTCTACCTATGAAATAGACTGTAAACACTAGTCCTTAAGAACTACATCTATAGACTGTATATAGCGCCAAATAATGTCAAAATGATCAAAAGCCATATCTGCTTCATCGGGTAAGGCATCTAATGGAAACCACTGCATTTCACTAACTTCACTTGGATCAATCTCACCAACTTTTTCAATAGGCTTCGCAAGAAACACAAAACTAATGTTTTGCCTATCATCACCCTTACGATTTGGTTCATCAAGAATCGTAAAGAGGTCATAAATCTCACACGTATAACCAGCTTCCTCATGTAATTCTCGCATCGCTGCCTCAACCGCTGTTTCATCACGATCCATATAACCACCAGGCAGGCACCACTTACCACCTTCACGCAAGGAGTCCGCCCGCCTGGTTAACAAAATGGTTTTTTTATCTATAAGCAGCACATCTACAACGGCGTGTCGTAAATGACTAGTTTGCTTACCAGATTCAAATGTACAATTAAGCATAAGAGAATATATTATTATTTATTATGTTCTATCAAGAACCCACAATGCTTCAATATGTGGTGTTCTAGGGAAAAAATTATAGAGTTGATAATGCACTGAAGTATATTTACCGGAAAGCAGCTGAATATCTCTTGCTTGTGTAGATAAGTTGCATGATAAGTACAATATGCGCGGCGGGCCAACCTCTAATAATCGCTCAACAACATCCTTATGCAACCCAGCGCGTGGTGGATCAACTATTACCGTATGTTCATCGGTAATGCTATCAAGCATATGCTCCGCCTCCTGTAGTATAGCCTTAGCGTTATCAATAGCGTTCGACTCAATGTTTTTATTGGCATAGTCTGTAGCTTCTTCATTATTTTCTACAAGCAATACTTCCGTTACCGCTGATGCGAGTGGTAGCCCTATTGCTCCAACACCTGAATAATAATCTATCAATGGCTTATTTGGTAGCACCCATTTAGCAATGTCATTTAATGCCATCTCGAATACCGGGATATTCACTTGAAAAAAACCAAGCAAACCAAATTGTAATTTCACGCCTCGTAAATGTGCTTCTAAATATTCTTGACCAGCGCTATGCATATGCTCCGTTGGTACGGAAGCTGGACTTTTTGGGTTTGAGAAATAAACATGAAACCCTAAGAGATCGTCCGTGAGCTCTGGATATGAATCAACGGAAATCATATTCTTCACAAACAGCGCGGCTACTGCCTTCCCTTCTCCATTACTACGAACAATGAGAGACTTCACATCATAACGCCCAAGACCCTTTTCGTTTATCCAAGCTAAAATATATGCGGCAACAGAATTAATTACCGGCTCAGCCAACTCGGATGATTGTACTGGTATTTTATAGCGTTTACCCCGTTGAAAAAAAGCCAAATCCATTCCATCACCACGTGGATCGTCATCATCATATTCAAAAAAGCTAAATTCAATTTTATTACGATATCCATATATTTGCTCATAATTTGCAATAATGGGTTTACTATCTGGAACCGTGAGTTTACCAATACGTTCATATGTTTCTTGAGCTACCTGCTCCTTATATCTATTTTCCTGCTCGAAAGACATGATAGCCCAGGGACTGCTTGATAAATAGTGTGGCTCTACAGGATCTTCTCGTTGCTCTGAAGGATTTTTAATAACGGTAGCAATACCTTCGAGATGACTTTTCCGCTTTTTAGTTATCTCAACAGTAACATCTTCACCCGGTAATGCATTCCATACAAACACGGGCATACCATCATGATACGCTAGAGCTTGCCCGCCAAATACAAGCTTATCTACATGAACATCAATAATTTTATTCATGTAGATAAGAAATTATTGCTTTGCAAAATGCTGGCAAATCATTCGGTGTGCGAGATGTTATAAGACTCCCATCTACCACCACTTCTTCATCTACATAGTTAGCCCCAGCATTACGAATATCATCAGCAATTGCATAGTAGCACGTAGCGGTCTTCCCTTTTACAATATCAGCCGACACAGGAATCCAGGCACCATGACAAATTGATGCCACAAGCTTATCTACATCATGCATCTGCTTAACAAAATTAATCATATCACGAGTTTTACGCATTAAGTCTGGAGCAAATCCCCCAGGTATAATTACAGCATCATATTCTAATGGCGTTACTTCCGTGATTGCTTTATGAACCTCTAACGGATAACCATACTTACCTGTATAAGTAGTTTTTTTCATGCCGATAAAATCAACTGTATACCCTTCTTCAATTAACCTAAAATAGGGATACCATACCTCTTGGTCCTGGTAAAGATCCTCAACGAGAAGTGCGATACGTTTTGACATAACTATAAATAAAACAAACTTATAAGAGTAGATGCATTGTACAGCATATTATAAGTGTGTAAACCAATACTTTATTTTACGTATTACCCACCAAACTAATACAAATGGCGCATTCACCATTAACCACGCTAACAGCGCCGCGACAATATTTAATACCACTACATTATCAACAAAAGCTGGCATAGTTACCAAATAATCAAATGGTGGGATTTCAAAATACAGAGCTGCAATAGAAAATCCTAGCGTTACAATCACCCATAGCACGAGGCCAGCCTTACGCAATTGCGCATAACCAAAGGGTAAGCCACTATCAGCTGAATCCGACATATTGTTTAACGGCATAATTGGCGGTAAATCTGGCATACACTATAAATTCTGAAATATACGCAAATCTCCTAATACTTCTTCCACATGTTTTTTGGGTTTTACATTTGGATAAATTTTAGCAATGCTTCCCTCAGGATCAATTAAAAATGATGATCGCACAATACCAATAATTTCCTTCCCAAATATTTTCTTCGGCTTCCATACATCGTACAACTCACAAACACTATGGTCACTATCTGCTAATAAAGGAAATGATAAATTATATTTATCAGCAAATTTCTTATGACTCCTCTCATCATCGGCGCTAATACCAAATACAACCGCATCAATATCAGTTAATACTGGAAGGTTATCCTGAAATGAGCAAGCTTCTGTTATGCATCCTGGTGTATCATCTTTTGGATAGAAATATAACAACACCCACTGCCCTTGATAATCAGATAATGTATGCGCTACGCCACTCTGATCATTGAGCGTAAAATCTGGCGCTAGTTGCTTTACTGTTAAAGACATAGTTATATATTAATTACAATTATTTATTTGAATGGGGAAGAAAAAACATCAACACACCACTTAGGAATGATACCATAACCATGATAATAAATAGTACTGAAAAACTGTACGCAGTTACTATATACCCACCTAATACAGCGCCAATTGCTCCAACAAAATACGACATCGCTTCCCATACGCCCCAAACCTCACCAGCGTGTCGACTACTTTGAAAACGCGAATAGAGCGCATCAAATACCGGTGCATATATTGCCTCACCCAAACCAATAATTATTTGTACAATAAACAACTGCCAGATCGTTTCAACAAACATATATGATGCAAATCCAATCGTCATTAATACATATCCAGCTATAACTATCCGTTCACTGTGCTTAATGCGATCACTACATCTACCGGAAATTAATACGGTTAATCCAGCAACGAGCGCAAAAATACCACCAGCAATACTTGCATCCATTAAATCTCCGCCAATTTCCTCAACAAACAATGCGTAAATAGGACCCAACATAGCCCCTGCCAATAAAATCAACGCATTGGTAAGTAATAATATTCGTAATCCAGTGTTTAATATTGTCTTAGACATACAGTATAAAAATCTTAAAATAATGATCTACTCGCCTCCCACATTCCATCTTCATTCTGAAATTCTTTAAGCCAATACCACCACTCAATTCCCCATAAATACACTTCTGAAAAATCCGTCCTGCGAACATAATCAATATTGCTTCGAAATCGATCAACATTCATAGAACGATACTGCTCTGTAAGTGTGGTATCTAAAATACCATCCGACACCCAAGGCTCGACCTGTAATTCTGTAACAATTACATCATCAACAAATGAATCAATGATACCTGAGCGATACGTATAAAAGCCAGGTGGTAACGGATAGTATAGATACCCTAGATATTTATTCCACGTTACACGGTACATACTTATTCCTAATACATCAGCTAACGATGCCGAAGATACCCACGTACCTAACTCTCCACTATCGGTAACAATAATTTTTCGTGTTGGATCTAATTTACGAACTGTTTGCACGGTTTCCGCAATAAAATCATTATCTGGTCTAGGACACTCGCCAAACACCGTTAAGAATGGTTCGTTTTGAACTTGCCAGTATGAAATAGCAGAATACTCATGTAACTCAAATACCACCGTTTCCAACATTGTAATTTCTGCATCCTGTATTTCTACCTCAGAATACTCACTCGTCCAATCTGGCTGATGACACTCTGGCCAACGCGGAACTCGTCTACCAATCACTAAGATTATCTCAGCATCACGCTGCTCCGCTTCATCTAACATCCATTTAACATCATCAAGCCACACCACACCCTGTTCTTGCTCGATCTCATCCCAATACACTGGAATACGGAAGGCACGTACCTCTAAATCATCCAACGCCGCTACATACACTTCCTTCCAATCCAATCCTAATGAAGAAGCGTACATCGTACTAAACGTTACACCAAATGTTGTATCAGTGATTGGATAACGATTACCACCCTGTTTACTAAGCAATATCCAAATGCCCACAATCACAATAGCAGTAATAATGATAATTGCGATACCGCTAAGAATCTTCTTCATGGGCTCCATGTCCTAAATATCGTAAAATTTCGTGCGTAATAGCATTCTCCTCACAAATACGTGCATATACCCTGGCACTTGGCCGAATAGTGCGTTTTTGCGTTTCATAATCTACAGCAATCAAACCAAAGCGTGGCTCGAATCCCTTATCCCACTCGTAGTTATCAAGTAACGACCAGTGAAAATATCCTCGTACATCCATACCAGCTTTAATCGCATGATACAACTCTTTCACATGTGCCACTATAAAACGCGTGCGCTTATGATCATTAATCGCCGCCAAACCATTTTCTGTAATATAAATGGGTAATCCATAACGCTGAAGCTCTAACAGTACATCAAATAATCCTGGCGCATAAATTTCCCAGCCCAAATCCGATCGATCACGATCCTCCTGTCGTACATCAACAAATACTAACTTACCCCCCTTATCACGCTTAACACGATTATGAAAATAATAATTCACACCAAGATAATCATGCGTTCCTCGGGTGCGAGAAAAGAAAAAATTATTCCATACATATTCCGATACTCGCACATACACATAGTCAATAAATTTCTTACGGTACGAAACCAGAGATACAACATTTTTAGCAATCCCAACCCTCGCTATACGATGCTGCTTGTGCATTTCGGCGTGTATTTCTCGATACGCTAATCGATGAGCCCGCGCCATGGTAAAAAATACTTTAGCGGTTTTCCAAATACTTTTTTTAGCTGGCGGCCACTTACCTAGCATGTAACTCTCAGAAACGTACACCAAGGGTTCGTTAATAGTAATCCAGAAATCTACATATTCACCAAGGTGTTCAGCAATAAACTCAGCGTAGCGTGCAAATAATTCAGCGGTACGACGCTGTTCCCAGCCCCCTTGTTTTGCAAGCCATATTGGATTAGTAAAATGATGCAACGTAAGCATTACTTTTATATTGCGCTTTTTTAGGGCTTGCAATACCTTCCTATAATGCTCAACCTCAATCCAATTCCACTGCCCTTCTTCTGGCTCAATTCTACTCCACTCAATAGATAGCCGATGAGCATTGTTATGCATATCGGCAATTATGTCAAAATCATTCTCGTATAACTCATACTGATTTGCAGCTGCACCTGAAGGCTCAGCGACGCGCTTTTTTCCACGACCATGCTCCCAGGCCCACCAATCATTATTAGTATTATTACCCTCAACTTGATGAGATGAGGTTGAAGTACCCCATAAGAAACCTTTAGGGAAAAGTAATGGTTGGTGTGAATGACCAGCCACTTTTCGTTTAGCACGTTGCGATTTCTTGATAAATCGGTTAAATTTTGAGCGTTTTTTCTTCGCCATAGTATTAATAGTAATAATAGCAAAAACTATTTATAATAGCGATATAAAAGACATTACGAGCTACTACTAACTTCCAAACGTAAATGCGTGAACCTGAACTCCCGCGTCGGCTGTTATGCGTAATTGATAATCATCTAAAAAGGCTTCACTATCAACTAGGTGATATAAATCAGCTTGATCAACAACAATCTCTCCTGTTTCATTGGTAACATCTACTCCAAACTCTCTAGTAACCAGCTCCTCGCCATCAAATAACTCTATCTTAGCCGTAGACGGCTCATCAGCTGTTATCACAAGGTAAACATCACGAGCCGAAAATTGCATAGCTAGCTGAGCTCCATCTGCTACAGCTACAGAACCCTCCTCGTTAATAATCCAATCACCACCCAAAGACCACTGATTAAGTGACAACTCTTCACTTAATGTGTAAGTAACTTCTTCGTCCGGTATAAATTCTTCAATATTTATGAAGCTATCAGCTCGGGAGTATCCCAAATATGTTTCCGGTGACTGCGCTCTCGACACTTGTGAAACATCATCTGATACATCACCCATATCATCACTTGGCGCTACTCCATCCTCTGCTAGTAAATAACGAATAATAGCTTCACTTTCTGCATACTCCCCTTCACCAAAGTGCGTATGGCGAACATTACCTTGGCGATCTATAAAATATTTTGCTGGCCAAAATCTATTTTGATACGCCCGCCAGGTTGTAAAGTTATTATCAAGCGCCACCGGATATTTTATCTCATATTTATCAACCGCTTTTTGGACATTAGCAGGAACTTGCTCGAATTGAAACTCTGGCGCATGAATACCTAGTATTACCAAACCATCATCTTCATATTTTTCATACCAGTCACGTAAGAATGGTAATGTCCGGATACAATTGATGCATGAATATGTCCAAAAATCTATTACAACAACCTTACCCTCTAAATCTTCAATGGTTTCTCCATCAGAATTAATCCAGGCTTCGATGTCAGAAATTTCTGGAGCAGGATATGGCTCATCAACCGCCAATTGAATTTTACCGTACTCGGTATCAATAATCTCTACCGCATCACTTGTACCATTGGATGAAGAAGAGTTATTTGATTTAGAATTATCTAATAAATCTACCTCTAAATTTGTAGCGTTAATATACCCCTTTTCTAGCAACCAAGCTTCGGCATCTTTTTCTAGACCAGTTATTATGGCTAGGCCAACTATAATAAATAGCACGCCCAGTACTTTTTTAAACCAGCCCCGTGGATCAGCTGCCCACCGTAATTTTTTGATAAGGCGCTGACCAAATACCGACACTAATAATAAACCCCCTCCTAAACCAAGAGCGTAGAGAGAAAGATTTAGTAAACCAACGTAATAATTTTGTGGCAATACTGTTGCAATAATAATGGCATATGTGGGGCTACAACTTGAAAATACAGGACCTAATGACAAACCAACCAGTACCGAACCAATCCGGTTTTGCTTTTTAGCAGATTTATGTAAAAGCGAATCAGTTTTTCCAGTTAAATTTACTTTAGTAGTTGCCCACTCCCAAAGACCAGGAAATAAAGTTACAATACCAAAAATAATAATAATTCCACCAGAAATAGTTGTCCATACAGCCGGATCAACATCAATGAGTACAGTACTAGCCTTCAATAATAGAGTAAATACGATAATAGAAACAACTAGAGCACCAATGATAATGTATGGTCGAGACTTATGCTTACCTGTAACAGATCCACCAATAATCACTGGCAACACTGGTAACACGCATGGTGAAAGCAGGGTGAGAATCCCTGCAATAAATGAAAGCCACAAATACTCCATACGGCACAAATATAATAGTTATCTACTACACAGTGTAGCAGATAACATTATGGAGAACAATGTCTATCCGTTATTAAGAACCTGATTTAATAACGCAGCTCTTACAAAAGCACCATTAGCGGCTTGTTGGAAGTAATACGCATGCGGAGATGCATCAATTTCTTCGGGAATTTCATAACGACGAGGTAGTGGATGGAGAATCTTCATATTCGATTTAGCTTCTTTTAAGAGCTTATTGCTTAATATGTATACATCTTTTACTTTTTCATACTCTTTAGGGTCATCAAAGCGCTCCACTTGAACTCGCGTCATCATTAAAATATCTACGTCATCAATTACCTCTTGCAAGTTTGTTGTGATGTGCACATCTACCCCTGCATCTTTTACAAACTGTTCAATGTTGCTTGGCATTGCTAAAGAATCAGGCGCAACCCATATCTGTTTTGTGCTTGGCCAATGCGTCATAGCTTTTGCAAACGAATGTGGCACTCTACCAAACTTTAAATCACCTACTAACGCAATGGTAAGATTATCTAACGCACCTTGAGTTTCATGAACAGCGTACATATCTAGTAGTGTTTGTGTAGGATGCTCGTTTGGCCCATCTCCTGCATTAATTACCGGAACAGTAGCCACCTCTGCTGCGCGCTGGGCGGCTCCAGCATCTGGATGACGCATAACAATACAATCAACGTATCCATTTACCATGCGAATAGTATCTTCAAAGCTCTCACCTTTTTTACTCATAGACGTAGAGTCTGTACCAGAAAATCCGATTACTCCCGCACCCAAACGTTGCGCAGCCGCTTCAAATGATAATCGTGTTCGGGTTGATGTCTCAAAAAATAATGATCCAATCACCTTACCTTGCAATGCGGTGTGCGGATATCCATCTTTAACATATTTTTGTGCCTCTGCAATAACAGACTCGATGTCACTTTTATCTAATTGATCTATCGCTGTAAGACTGTTGTTATATAACATAGTGCTAGTATAGCAAATAATTTATGGTGCGAGTATCCCCTCATTAACAGGTTGCACATCAACCTCCTCATCGATTAATGTTTCTTCCACAGGAGCGCGCCAATCCCCTAAAGAAGAAACGGATGAATCACCATCAATTAGATATACAGCACTATCACCAGCGCGTTTTGCGTAGAGCGTTAAAGGAATACTACCATCTGCGCCCATTTCTATATCAAATACCATTACATCTTTTTTCCATCCAGTGATATGATTCACTACGTCAGTTACCTCTCCATAAACAAGTAGATTTTCGTCAATCGTAGAAACAGTAGATTGAATAAGAGCCGCATCAATCATTGAAACTAATGCATTAATTGCCGCTGAATTAGCTGGCGGAGATTCTGGTAATGAAGCAACTACCCATCCATTATCATCCTTAACTAACTCGGTGGTTACAACTGAGTCGATAACAATACGATCAACCAACTGCGTATCAAAATCTTGCACAAAATCAATTTCTTCAAAATATTGATCCTGCTGTTGTTGCAAAAATACCCTACGACCATACCAAGCACCAACGAGCACCAATAATATTATCGCAAATAGTAAAGTTGTGCGTTGCGTAGTATTAAACTTTTCCATATTTTGATTGAACTTTAGCAGAGCGAAATTTACGCATTGCAAACGCTACACCCGCTAATATTAATACTAATATAATAGATGCTCCCAAATTCACATATCGAATCAAACCCTTGCGATCATCCTCTAATTGCTCAAGTGGACGATCTAGCGCTGTGCGTGACCGAATAGTAAGTAACGACTCATCCTGTGTAAGAACATCAACGGCATTAAGCATGAATAATGCATTGGAAGGATTCTGCTCTAATACTTCATCTACAATGAAATTTCCATTCCCAACAACTAACAAATGTCCATCTTCCGTTGCATTAACAAATGCCGACACATCAACTCCTTCAGGCTTATCCTTGCCTGCATAGTAACTAGTAAAGTTACCTTCTAAAAGAACTGATAATAACTGAGGTTGAAATTCATCTTCCTTAGGCTCTGGAACAGATTCTGGCTCAATTGACGTAGGCAGCGACACGCCCACTGATTGCAGGGTAGTATATATTAAATCCGTACGAGTAACTCCATCAGCATAATTAATTCGCAATGAACTAGTCCATGGAAAGATTGCTGTTTGTAAATCCTGTGTAATTGGATGGTCGGGATTAAAATTTTCTGGGATAATCACTGGCCAATAGGGATATTCTTTCAAGATTGGTAAAATACCCCTACCAAATGATAGAGTTTCAGAAGAGCCGTAGTCTGCCACAAAGTTTGAACTAATAACTACACCATGATGCGCTAACCAATCATTAATTACATTACTATTTGGAGTTGGCTGTTGAGTTGCTAAATCAACGGTAATTCCATTCATTAATACTAATACATTACCACCTTCCATCATATACTGATCTATAGCATACACATCTTCTTCAGGAATCTCTCCTGCTGGATCAACAATAATAACGCTATCCATTGTATCAATATCCACATCTGTTACTGCTACATTCGTAACAGTATATTGTTGTTCCAAAAACTGCACTAACCCATTAACGGTTGCGCTACCATATTCTGTTACTATACCAATCGCTGGCAATTCCTCTCGTGACATTTTATATACTGCGGCAGTCATATCATATTCTAATGACTGCGTTCCTTGTACAACTGGCAATACTTCAATTTGATCACGATATAATAATGCTATACCAGTATACCCTGTTGTCACCTCAAATTTATCACCTTCTAATACATTAAATTGTAATTCAGGAATACCATATGATTGCGCTTCACCTTGAGCATCTAAACTATCAACCGGATCAATATATTCTATATTCACATTACCCGATCGAGTGTACTCATTCACCAAATCATACACATCCTGGCGTAATGCTAATAAATCTTGTGGTAAATCCTTTGAAAAAAATACCTTGACTGTTAATGGATCCTCTAACTCCTGGACAATAGATTTAGAAGCAGTAGATAGTGTAAATTGTTTACCCTCTGTTAAATCAACTTTCCAAGACACGATTGCAAGAAGTGCATTTCCTACAATTACTATAGCCACTAATAAGCCCACTTGAGCAACGCTATATACCCGCTGCTTTCGTTGCGATAAGGTGAGCATATTGAAATACAAAAATAATCCAATCACGCTTCCATAATATACAATATCTCGCACATCAATTACGCCTTTTGCAAGGCTAATAAAATGCGTATGTGTAGAAACTGCATGAAAAATAGTTCCTACCACACCACTGCCTAATGTAACAGCCGGTAAACCAATAACAAGTAATATAAAACCAATGGTTATAGTAATTAGGAAGGCAACTATTTGATTTTTCGTAAAGCTCGAAATCCATTGACCAAGCGCCAAATATGCTCCACCTAATAACCATGCACCTAGATAAGATCCAATCACAGGGCCAATATCTAAATCACCTAGCTGATTTAGCGTAAATGGAATAGGCAACGATAGCGCAAGCACCACTCCTAAAAACGACATAGCTGCAGTAAATTTTGCAAGCACTGCCTGAACATCTGATATAGGAAAGGTTAATAATTTTTCCAACGTTCCCAATTTCTTCTCTTCACTCCACAACCGCATTGATAATGCGGGTAATAAAAAAAGATAAAACCACGGAAGTAGCGCAAACCATTCACGCATCGAAGTTTGGCCTAATAAAAATACATTACGCCAATACAGCCATCCAAGCCCAACCAAAAACACAATAATGAACAAATACGACAATAATGAATATATGTAATGATGAAGTTCTTTTCTATATAGGGCAAAAAATTGTTTCATATTTAACTGGTCGTTAACTGACGGAATACATCTTCTAAACTCAACTCACTGGTTTGCATTTGTAATAATATCCACTTATTTTTCACACAGGCATTAAAAATATCACGACAACTATTATGATCTGCTGAACTAATAAGACGATAGACACTATCAGCTTCTGCCGCAACGTTTTCAATACCAGGTAACGTAATTAGCTGAGAACGCACCGCCTTAGAATCACCCTCAATGCGCACAACAATCTCTTGCCGCCCTTGTGACTTATGAACTAATTCATCAACCGTTCCCTGACCAACAATCTCTCCTTTATTAATAATAAGCACTCGATCACATACAGCGCGTACTTCCTGCAAAATGTGTGTTGAAAAAATAACCGTCTTAGTTTTACCAATCTTACGGATTAACTTACGGATTTCAGCAGCTTGATTAGGATCTAATCCAGACGTTGGCTCATCAAGAATCAATATATCAGGATTACCAAGCAATGCATCGGCTAGCCCAACCCGCTGTCGGTACCCCTTTGATAACTCGCTAATACTAGCTGTCAACTTCTCTGCTAATTGTGTTGCTTGCACTACCTGACGGATTTCAGAAGCAGGATCCACAACCGCCTTCATGCGCGCAACATATTCCAAATATTCATATACCCGCATATTCTCATACAGAGGATTATTCTCAGGCAAATATCCAATTTCTCTTCGTAAATGCAACGCTTTATCCGCTATAATTTCTCCATTAATTTGAACCTCTCCTACGCTTGGCTGAATGTATCCAGTAATAATGCGCATGGTTGTGGTTTTTCCAGCTCCGTTCGGCCCAAGAAATCCTACTACCTCACCTTCTTTAATATCAAAACTTAGGTCATCTAAAACCGTTGTTGAACCATATATTTTTGAAATACTTTTTACAGAAATCATACTACAACAGATAGTATTATACTGACATATTATACTGCGTCAAGAAAAAAACCGGTTACCCGGTTTCTTTCGAATGTTCTTTGATGCTAAATGATGGTATACACCTATTCTTTCGCCTGAGCTTCTTTTACAGCAATCTTGCGATCATCCAGCTCTTTACCATCCCACATCTCCATTGCAGCTTGCGCTTCATCAGGTTAAGACATTTCAACAAAACCGAATCCGCGAGAGCGACCTGTCATTTTGTCCATGATAATTTTAGCGGATACTACTGATCCGGCCTGTTCGAAAGCTTCTTGCAAGCTTTCTTCTGTGGTGTTATACGAGATACCACCAACGAATAAGTTGGTATTCATGTAAGAATATTGAAAAATTATTTACGCATGAATCATGCCGATTAATGGTACCTCACATGAAAACAAATGGCAAGAAGGCGTTTATCTACGACCGCGTGACCGTCCGCTACGGGAATTACCACGACTTGATCCACTTCGTCCGCCACCTCGTCCACCACGGTAACCACCTCGTCCACCACGACCACGACCACGACCGCTACCTCGCTTCTTTTCTGGAAATGTTAACTTAGCACTTGGTACAACATCTACATGTAATTGATTAATTTCTCGCTTAATCAAGCGCTGAATTTGCTGCAATTGTCGACCCTGATCGGATAATACAAATGAAATAGCTCGTCCAGCTCGTCCAGCTCGTCCAGCTCGTCCAATTCTATGCACATAATCCTCAGCCTGTTCAGGTAAATCATAATTGATTACTGTTTCTACATGATCAATGTCAATTCCGCGAGCTGCAATATCGGTAGCCACAAGAATCCGCGATTTCTTTTTCTTAATTGCATCAATCGCACGTCGCCTCTGTGGCAAACTACGATTAGAGTGCAATTCTTCCGCCTTGTAATTTCTTTGACGTAATTTTCTAAGGAATTTGGAACAACCATGCTTTGTGCGCATGAATATAAATACTGTTCCATCAAGATTCTCTAATAAATGAAATAACGCTTCATCACGATGCTCTTTATCAACAATAATAATTTCCTGGTCAACCGTTGTGGCAGTATCACCTGAACGAGCAATTTCAATATGCGTAGGTTCACGCATATACTGTCGAACCAAGCTAGTGATAGAATCTGGCATTGTTGCTGAAAATAATACAGTCTGTCGTTCAGCCTTATCTGGCGTGTGTTCAAGTACTTGCTTAATCTGTGGAGCAAATCCCATGTCAAACATTCGATCTGCCTCATCAAATACTACGTACGTTCGATCATGAAGCTTAACTGTACCTCGTTCAAGATGATCAATTAATCTACCAGGTGTAGCAATATATACATTACAGCCACGTTTAATATCCTGAATCTGACGATGCATTGAGCTACCACCAACAATTACTGCAGACTTAACTCTGTCATTAGTAGAATTTCGTCGATCTTCAAAAGATCGAATAACCTCTTGCGCCTGATATGCAAGCTCACGAGTTGGAACTAAAATTAATGCAGAGCCACCTTTTTTAAGATGCTCCAACATTGGCAGCACAAAGGCGAGAGTTTTACCAGTACCAGTTTGTGCAATACCAATCACATCATCACCGTCTAATGCAGGTGGAATAGCTTGGCGTTGCACTGGGGTTGGCTCAGTGATTGATTGTTTATTCAAGACTGAGAGCAGATTTGGATTTACACCCAAATCCGCAAATGTTACGGATGTTTTCATATTGTATATCGTATTACCCAAATCCCTGGGTAATACTGGTGCGATATCTTTAACAATATGTTGCTAAAGTGGCACAGAAACCGAGATTCGAGGTCTAATTTAATTAATGACAGCTCATACTACTCCAAAACAAATTCCTTGTCAAGGGTAGCTTACTTGACGTTTAAATCGCGTTTGCGAATGCGAATACTTTCTGGAGTAATTTCTACAAGTTCATCATCAACAATATATTCAAGTGCATCTTCTAACGTCATTTCCTTTGGAACTTTAAAATGCTCCGTATGATCAGATCCGCTAGCGCGCATATTTGTAAGCGCCTTGGCCTTACACACGTTCACCTTCAAATCCTGACTACGAGCATTTTGCCCTATCACCTGCCCTTTATATACCCTGATACCAGCACCTATAAATAATGTTCCACGATCCTGAGCTTTCACTAAAGAATACTGAGTGGTATCACCCGTTTCAAATGCAATAAGTGATCCTTGTTCACGATCGGTCCAGTCACCTGGGTTAGGATAATAATCATCAAACGATGAATTCATAATTCCTAAACCCTTGGTATCTGTTAGAAATTGCGTTCGATAACCAAATAATCCACGGGTAGGAATTTTATACTCTAAAAATGTAATATTATTTTCAGTATTCATTTCCAGTAACTCACCACGTCGAGACCCAAGAGTTTGAATAACTGCACCGGAATATTCATCAGGTACTTCAACTGACAATCGATCATACGGTACGTGTTTTTTACCATCAATTTCTTTTGTAATAACTTGTGGCTTACTCACCTGAAGCTCATATCCTTCACGGCGTAATCGCTCGATAAGAATAGCAAGATGTAATTCACCTCTACCACTTACTAACCACTTACCGTCAGCGGTATCTTCCACACGTAGTGCCATGTCTGTTTCTAATTCTTTTTGAAGACGCTCATTAATCTGACGACTAGTTGTAAATTTACCCTCTTGTCCACTGAATGGAGAGTCGTTTACAGAAAATGTCATACGCACAGTTGGCTCATCAATATCAATCACTGGTAATGGTCGTGAATCTTCTGGGTCGGTAACAGAGTCACCAATTTTAATATCACCAATTCCAGCAATGGATACAATATCACCAGCACTAGCTTCTTTTACCTCTTGTTGTGCTAATCCATTAGCGGTCATCAATGCAGAAATACGCATTTTCATTTGTTCACCAGCTCTATTCACATGCATAACGTCTTGGCCAGATTTTATTACCCCATTATGAATACGGCCCATACCAATTCTACCTTTATAGGCATCCGCACTAATATTCGTAATACGCATCTGTAGCGGCTCACTCGCATCTCCTGCAGGTTCTGGGATATGCTCTAAAATGGCATCAAATATTGGAACTATATCTGTCATACTTTCAATATCTTCTTCCTTTCCAGCCTTACCATTAATCGCGGATGCGTAAATAATAGGAAAGTCTAGCGTTGCATCGTTTGCTCCAAGCTCAACGAATAAATCAAATGTTTTATTTACAGCCTCTTCTGGATTAGCTCCATCTTTATCAATTTTATTTACTACAACAATAATACGCTGTTTTACGGCTAGCGCCTTCTTTAGTACGAATCGTGTTTGCGGCATTGGCCCTTCTTTTGCATCAACTAACAATAACGCCCCATCAGCCATCGATAACACACGCTCTACTTCTCCACCAAAGTCGGCATGTCCGGGAGTATCAATAATATTGATTTTTGTATCATTCCAAACTACAGATGCGTTTTTCGAAAAAATAGTAATACCACGCTCTTTTTCAAGATCATTATTATCCATTAATAAAGCAGCAGAATCATCATTCTGAATAGTTTTTGATTGAGTCAATAAAGCATCCACCAATGTGGTTTTTCCATGATCTACATGAGCAATGATAGCGACATTTCGAATTGATTTCATAGGTATTTTTGCGTAAAAAAATAGCTGCAGAGCAGCGGATTACTTATAACGACTGTAAGACTACTTGGTAGAAGCTAAAAAGTCAAATCCACCCCATACTTTCATTAAACCTTACGCGTAGTAACCTAAAAACTCCTCCTCCATTACATCATCCGCAATAGCAGGATCAAGTACTACCGCCTCCATCATATCATTATAATCTTTTTCCGGGTCATAATGCAATGCAATCGAAGAATCGGCTCGAAGGGCAGGAATGATCTTGTCTAGCATTATTGCTCTTCGTTCTTGCCAATTATTTGGCCAACCTTCTTCAGAGACAATGTAACTAAGGTGTATTTCGATATCATCAATTACCTCACTAACCTCCTTTGTTACCTTTTTTATACCTTGAGCACGCTCTATTCGCTCCATCAATTTTGTTAATTGAGCTGTTACTGACGTTAAATCTTCAGGATCTGATACTAGTGGTTTCATCATTTTAATTCGCTCATGAAATGGCCGTAATTGCGCAACAAGGCTTTCTCGCGCCTCTGGTGTCATCCTATTAGCTTCTCTGGCCGCCTCTGCTGCAACCGCTGCTGCCTCTTCGGCTTCTTTTCTTTGTGCCGCTGCTGCCTCTTCCATTTCTTTAATTCTAGCTACCCTAGCTATCTCTGCTTGTTGATATTCTCGGGCTTCTCGGGCTTGCCTCTCTGGATCCCTTCTATGTATAGGAACTACTTTTTGCTCTGAGCGCTTTGGTTTTACACGATTCTGCAATGATCGCACATCAACTCCCCCTAAGGCAGCGGCCATAGTATCCAGAGCTACGTCATCGGTAAGTAAATCTCTTTCATTTGTATACTCTGGTTGGATCTCTTCATGTACATAAATCACTCTACCTTCATCGTCAAGATCTACCCTAAAAAAGTTATCCGCATCACGCGAAATTGCATACGAACCATCTGGTAAGGTTATCACATTACTCATAGAATTTCGGCTGCTGTAAAAAGCTTGTAACCGTGCTTTGCCATCTCTGCCTCGTCGTGCCTCCATAGACCGACCAGACTCACCAATTCTAAATTCTCGCACTTCATCACCAGATACATTATACACATGTCCATGTTGAATAGTTATCTTTGCATAAATACCATAGCGACTGCCCTCAATTTCTCTGTAGCGCATCGCAATTGGGCTAGCCCAGTGGCTTATTTTTTCACTTTGCAATGCTGTACGAACTTCTTCCATTAACTCTCGAGCACGTTGTACATCGCCATGATCATTATCAATAAGTTTATTGGCTTTACGCCATTTTTCTGACAAATCAGTATATTCTTCATAGGATAAACCGTAACGGTTATAGTTATTTAGTACCTCCTCAGCAACACTGCTTAAGTCATCACGCAGTGCTTCAGCTGCTGGCAGTAATAGTTCGCGCTCTTGAGCTATTCGAGATTTCTCATCAAGAAAAATCTGGATTTCATCACACAACTCTATCGCCCGACGAGGATCTGCATCTTGTACCCGGCCATATGAATCCTTTTCCTGTGATAATCGCTTGGCCTCATCAAACTTCCTGCCAAGATCGTACGCTGTATTATAATCAATGCCCATACGGGAATAGTTATGGCGAATATCTGCGACAGCTTCTTCAGTTGCCGCTACCCGCGCTTGAGCTGGCTCCATCATCGTTTCACGATCCAAACGCCGCTGTTCCTTGGCGTCTATCTCGACTTTTTTCTTAACAGCACTCTGATTTTCTGCATCAGCCTCTTCTTGATTGCGATAGTATCGTACGCTAAAATTTTCAACGTATTCGCTAATATCATAATCGTAGTTTCGTGTTGCAGTAAGTGCGGGATAGGCATAAACTGGCTCGTTTTGCCAAGTTTGCGTATATTGCATTGGCTCACCAAGCTCATCTTTAGTTGGTAGAGGCTCTAGAGCGACAACCATAATTTCTCGTGGCTCTGGTTTTTCTTCCCAAGATTTCCAGGCTTCGCGAATTCGGTCTTCGTCTACTTGTTCTTTTAGTTCATCAATACTAGTCGATTCAACTATGCTCCAACCCTTCTTTGTGCGCAGCGTCAACTCAACTGATGTGTCATCAACACCTAAAGTAGGTACATCTGATTGTTCCAATACAAATAAATCTTCAGGGTTAATTGTAATAGATGCTGAAAACCGCTCTGGTTCGCTCCACTGTTCATTAGCTGCTTTATAGCTGTATGATACTTCATAACGTACATCACCAACGGCAACAATCTCTGGATAATGCGCGTCTACTGTTTCGCTTAATTCAGCCGGATAAAAATCTTCTAGCCGTAATTGTAATTGATCATTAATATATGTAGCCTCTGATTTTCGAAACGCTCCACTTAGGCGCTCTACATACCACTCTGCCATATTCTCCGGTTTTTGTACTTGTCCGCGTGAGCGATGAAATAAAATATCAAGCTGCTGAATAACAGTTTTGTTATGTGCCACACATGGCAAGTCAACTTGCTCGTAGACTAATGCCTGTGCAAATGCCCGCACCGCCTCTTCTCCTTCAACCACGCGCGATTCTTTACCAAGTTCAACAGATGTTGTACCTTGCGGGTAAAACGTCACTTGAGATTCTACTTGATCTGTTTCAGAATTATAATGTGCTGTCGCTGCTTGCTCGACCACTAAGTGCGGCATTACTTCACGAAGTTGTTCTATACCAATAGGATGTACACCGGAGGCATAATTTCGCTTAATCTCCCTCCCACGACTAGTGCCACGCCCCTCACTAATACGTGACGCCACGCACAACTGTGGACGGGAATCAAAGCCTTCTGAACCAGGCGACATGTTTACTGTTGCGCGAGCACCAAGCAATTGGCGGTATTCTGGTAAACCTCGACTGTTACCAAGTGAATATAGCAAACGATCAGGATGACCAGATAAAATCACTGCGCCAAGATCAGCATCACTCGCTGATTCTAGCGTGTCTTGAAGTGTACTGCGGTCAATGCGTACTCTCGCATATCGAGCGTAGTCTCGTAACTTATAAGCAATATGCGTCAACGCTTCGGCTTTTAAGTAATTATCGCGACACCATCTTCTAAAATTGTTCTTCGCTGCACGTGACTCTGAAGACCTGCGCCGGTCAGATGCCTCAAACACACCATGCTCGATTGCTTGTGAAAATATATTTAGAGCTTTTAATAAGTCTGAATTTCCGCGATCAAATTTATCTTGAATACGCTGTACAGTATTACGTGCATTTTTACGTTTGTCTCCTTCGCTGTAGCCTGGAGCATTATCGATATCTCTGCGGGATGGGCCAAGTAGTACATTAGATTCGCGCTCGAACGCTGCGAGTATCAACGCCGCCTCAATACAACCACGTTTTTTTGCCTCTACAATCATGCGACCAATCCGCGGCTCAAATGGCAGCTCACCCATTTCACGACCAACCCGCGTCATCTCGCCCTCTTCAGTCATCGCTCCAAGCTCTGTAAGCTCAGCAATACCATGAGCAATAGCACCTGCTTTTGGTGGTTCAATAAATGGAAACTCTTCAGGATCAATACCAAGACGCTTCAAACGCAGTACGAGGTTTGCTAAATTCGTTCTACTAATTTCAGATTCCGGGTGCTGACGCATTTCTGCAAATTCACCCTCTGTCACCATTCTGTAACATTCGCCAGCAGTAATGCGTCCGGCTCTACCCGCTCGCTGCTCAGCTTGATCTCTGGAAATAAACTCGGTGCCCATTTCAATAATTCCAGTAGTTGGATTGTACCGTACAGATCTCTGCCGACAAGAATCAACAACCACTTTAATGCCTGGAACAGTAATAGAGGTTTCTGCTATATTCGTAGCAACAATAACCCTCCGCTGCACACCAGGGCCTTTATTTCCAGATAACGCTTTATCACGATCGGCTGGACCGAGCTGCCCATACAACGGCAACACCTCAACACCATCAATAGAACCAATACGATTTATGGTATCGCGAATTTCTTTTCCTCCTGGCAGAAATACTAAAATATCTCCATCACCAGCCGCTTTGCATAATGACTTTACTTTTTTTGCTAATTGATCCATATAATTAAGCACCATTCCCTGATGATCCCTTTGTGATTCATCTTGATAGTGTTTGTCTACAGGATGAGCTCGACCTTCAATGCGTAAATAGTCCTCATCATCAATGCCAAAAAACTGTTGAATCTGTTCTTTGTGCATGGTCGCAGATGTCAGTAGCGTTAATGGCGCATCACCACGCTCGTGCATCATTTTAATCAAGCCAAGCGCCAGGTGATAATCAATGCTCCCTTCATGCATCTCATCAACAATAATTGCACCGACCTTCTCTTTAGTGAGATCACCTCGCATTAAATACCGGAGAAAAATACCTGGTGTTACTACAGCTAAAGCACTCCGACTGTCCACAGTACGTGCCTCTGAAGTGGAAAAGCCCACACCACGCCCAAGCTGCTCACCCATCACCGCAGAAGTTGCCCGAGCAACACCGCTGGTAGCATCTTTACGCGGTTGCAGCATCACCGTGCGATCTTGCAAACCACGCTTGGTTAATACACGCCGCATTGCAACCGGTGAATAGACTGATTTACCAGAACCAGTCTCGCCTTGCAAAAGCAACATACCTTTTCTATCAAGGCAGGATTCTAATCCATCCTCTAATATATGCAACTGTTCTCGAACCGGTAAATCCTGGGCTTCAATGCGACGACGCAACTCTAACTGTCGGTCTCTACTTGAATAGCGTTCAATAGTAGTTGCATTATCAACTGAGCCGCTATCACCATTGTAATCCGGGTAACTCCCCTGACGATCGCGAGGAGGTCCCTGATTACCTCCTCCTCTTTGTCTGTTTCGTCTTGCCATAGTTTAAGAGAGTTTATGTGATTCAAACTGAATATCTTTTGTTCCTCCAGATAAGAACCAATTGCTTGCAAGTAGTGCTGCAGTAAGCGATGCTGACCCAGTTAGACTAACCTGTTGTTTATTTGGATTCATTGAATAGACGTGATGTAAGAAATTCAGTAATTGCTCCTGCGTATTTTTTTCATCATTCTCTACCTGATTTTCTATTCGCGACTTCTGCCATACCATATCCAAATCGATTTCAGTCTCAGATTGAGTGTCTTCTTCCCATTGTTTTTCAAATTGCCCCATATCTTCTTCACTCCATATCACAGCCAGGTCAATCACTCCCTCTGGCCGAATATATTCCTGACCCAGGTTTGAATATATCACTATAGCTGGTTGATCCTGCGCTCGCCTGTATGTTATTTCCACGGCTACAGATCGTAATTGTTTAAACAATGCCAACACAAAAAACAACGGGGCTTCCCCGCGTAATTCAATCGGTACATTATGTATATTAGAAACAACCTCATTCACTGTGCGTTGAATGACGGCATCATCTGTTGAACTTGGTGCAACGCTATCTAATTCAACAGTTTGATAACTAATCAATGTTTCTACTTGTTGTTCCATAATAGTTTATTTAAAGCTAGCACATTTTTGACTTGAAATCAAGTTCAGAACAATGTTTTTTAGTCAGCATGATCATTTTTGAAAGCCTCGGGGTTTATCCCCGTTGGCAGTATTATTCACGATTCAACTTGCTTTTAGTTAAATCGTTTCCAAAAGTGATTATATTTTTTTCGTTGATATACCCAGCTTTGGAAGTCGTGGAACGTTTTCGCGTAACTACTTCGCTGAAATTTCAGCAAGTGTAGCTGGGCGACGGTACGTTCCAAACCGTGGTTGGCTGTCCATTTGATGAATCGCGGGTACAGCCTGTCGCGATAGGTAGTTTTGTTTATGTCCGGTGATACCCACACCGGGCTTGAGCAGCCCGACCCTACTCCAGGTCGAACTGCTCCAGCTCCTCCTCGGTGACCGGGATCACCAAGACGGAGGTCTTGCCGTCCGCCACCCGGTTCAGCGACCGGATGAACTCCGGGCGGCTGAGCGACCGGATGGCGAACCGCCCCTTCTGCCGCATGGGGAGCATCCCCAAACGCCCGAGGATCTCCGGGCGGGTGACGTCCCGCCTTCTCATCTCGAGGGGGAGGGTCTCTTCGCGGCCTCCCTCATCCCCCTGGAGGCAGAGGGTGACGGTGACGGGCTGGGACGCCCGCCACTGAATGAGCAGTAGCCGGAAAATTCCGGCAAAGGAGGCCAGGCCGGTGACGGCCTCGAACCCCCCGGCCCAGAAGTTGTTAACGAAGGAGAGAACGGAAAAAATGAATTCGACCACGATGCCTCCTAGGCATCCGCGCAGAGCTGGAAACATTCCAGTTGCGGGTAGAAATTGGCAACTATTTACCAACTACTATCCACAACCAATGCTCCATTGCGCTATGTACTAAACACACCCACTTACATATCTACCTTTGGAAGGGTGAGGCGTTTTGTGGATGTGAGTCCACAAGGTGCCTCGAACCTGGTTGATCTTGCCTCGCTCTAAATGAGCTCAAGCGGCAGCGGTGTTCAACCAATCGCTTTGCATACGTGTTTATGTCCTAGGTATGCAAGCCAGGACTTGAGTGCGCTACTCCTCGAATCGCTCCCGGAGGGCCGGGAGGATGCTCTCATTCCAGACGACCTCCGATCCGTGGAGGAGGAACCCCACGTTGGAGATGAGGCCGGCATTCTTGCCGGTCTCAGCGCCCTCGGGAACGAGGTCCCGGAGGTCAATCTCCTCCTGGAGATGCCGAGGCACCGCCAGGGAGAACATCTCGCCCCCGTCGCGGGACAGGAAGCCCCGCTTGCGGACCACCGTCACGCGGCAGCCGGGCCGCGCCTCCATCTGCCGGGCCAGGATGGTCAGGTCGAAGCGCTGCGCTCCGACCGTGTCCACGAACCACACGCCCGAGACGGGCTGGGTGGCGGTGCCGGCGAGGCGGGTGGCCTCCGAGACCTGAGCCTCGTAGACCAAGACCTTCTCCTGGAACCAGGAGAGAGCCTCCTGGTCGCCCTGGCTCGCGGCCACGAACTGGCCGAAGAGCTCGGCCTTGGCGGCCTCGCTCACCTCCGGCCGCTTCGGGTTGAAGGGGGGCAGAGTGCCGAGGCACCGGACGGCGAGCCAGCCGAGCTCGCTGAGGCTCTCGGCGGACTGGGCCGGCCGGACGTCGAAGACGGCGGCATCGGCGTCCAACTCGGGGTAGGTCACCCCGAGTGCCTTCATAGCGGCCGTGAGGCCGTCCATGTCGGGGTCCGCCACGATGACGGTCCCGGAGGAGGCAAACTCTCCGGCCTCCACCAGGAATGAACAGGCCGGGAACTCGCTGCGGAGCTCCAGGTGGGAGCCGGTGCCCTGCAACAGGGCCTCCAGCTCGAGGAAGGCCTCGGGGTTGCGGCCTTCTCCCCGATGGTGGTCGCGGACGACCACCTCCTGCCCGCGGCCCTTCATGGCCGCCGCGATCTCAACCAAGGTCGGGGTGGCGGCCGTGTCGAGGAAGACCACGCGAGTGGCCTCCTCGGTGGCGAAGAGGACGGCGTCGCGGTCGGCGGCGCCGAAGAACTTTGAGAAAAAAACGGCGCGCGCGGCGATGGTCAAGTTCAGCATTTGGTTTTGACTCCTTATTTGCCTTTGTGGTGAGGAATGTACTGACTGGTCGAGGGAATGGCTACCCTATAGTGACCGGCGTTCAGTACCGTAGAAATCGTATACTCTTGTCATTGAAGACAGGCTATTTGCCAGAGTAGAAGACGTAGCATGCTACGTCTTTACGATTTCGATAACATTGAAATAGCTGGGAACATGACGGACTAGAGTTTCAACTCGTACCGTTCATATGCCATGCATATTTCAAAACTATCCTCACTTCAACACTTCACCCAGAATTAGGTGCAGTGTCTTCCAAAGATAGATATGTTTTCAATGTACGAAGTCTATTCAGAGCAATATCTGCTCAAGCCAGACAAGTGGAGGAGAAAGGTTCAATCAGTAAATCTTTGTGCGGAAAAATTTGCACGAAGGTTCACCGATGACGATACAGCTGTAGAGAGTATCGTCCCATCACCCTTGAAAATCAAATGTTGTGATGTTGATATTAGTGTGCTTATGTGTACGTTTCCGCATGAGGCTCTCTACGGCCGTTAGCAGACACATAATGCTATCCTTTCTCCTTTTTTGATTGATTCGTAATGTGCGTTGTCATCCAATACTCAAGCTTGAATTCAAATGACCGAGCATACTAATACACTTTCTAAATTCTGTCAATAGCCTAAGTGTGTAAAATTGCTAATGTTAGCTAAATGTAAAAAAAACGCCAATAAATATGGCTTATGATACTAATATTGCAAGTATATAACATTTATATACTATTCACTATTTCATTTAATTGTGAAATTTTCTTTTGAAACCACAGCCTTTCAATGATCAACCATTGATTCTGAGTGAATGATTTGAAAAAATCCTCGATTGATGTACCGCTTGGAACATTTAGCGCATGAGCTAAATCATGACAATTCCTACATGGTGCTTCTAAATTATCTGCCGTATGTGGATTTTCTCTGGTATGATTTCCTTTGAATGTTTCAAAATGTCTAATATGATGCGGAGGCTTTATTCCTTGGCACGTATGATGTGGTCTTCCAAAATCTCTGTCCTTGTCCCTGGTAATAATAAATTCAGAAATAGCTTCCGGAATCCTTCGGCCATAATCACCTTGTTCCAGTCTATTCAATCTTGCCTGCGTTAAGCGAAGTTTCCTGGATATACGATTTCTCGCTTTGCGAGGTAAACGCTCATCTAAAGACGCCTGTAACTCAACTATTTCCTGCTCTAGGCTTGCTTTTAATTGTCGCTCTTCGCTAGTCATTTCAGATGACTTAGTGATGAATGATCTTCTTTCGAGTGATCTCATTGTTTAGTATTTATCTTGTTTATCGCAACAGTGCCCAATTCAGACTCGGCAACATCTGGTAGGCGAGTGGTCCTCTCCTGCCTTTGATCACGTGCACGAGCTTTCTGTGCCTGATGTCGTGTATTTTTCTCTCGACTCATTGCAATATAATACAGATATAAGATACTACATTCATCATACCAAAAAAAACCCAATATGTTTAAGGGTCCTCGTGCATAGTTATCTACCAATGCTATTATGAAGCAACGGGGTGTCAGTATGACTAATGCAGATTTAGCTAAGATTCCTCGAGTGGTTGCAGTTGGCTGGTCTCTAACATTCCCTGAAGGATAGGTAACACGTCGTTCGTGCTAAACATTGAACAAACGCTCGTGTCGGCGTCGGCAAGTTCAACCGTGGGAGTGATACTAAAGACGTAGAATACTTCACCCTTACGAGCAACGGTGTATTCATTACCAATTGTTGAAAAAGTTTCGTCCGCCCAGTCAAGTATTAGTAATGGTTGTTGGCTGGAGTTCTCTTGCAACAACTCTACGCGTGTCGATAAAACATTCTCTTCTACCTCTATGTTGAAGTGAATATTTGTGATCTTGCTTGAAAACAAAAGTCGGCTTGACGAGGTCTCTAGGAGATAAGTACTTTCCGTGACCATCAGCAGGTTGGCAGGATAATAAAAGGATAAGCCACTAGCTTCATCGCTAAAGAGTTCCCAATCATTTTTGTCCTTTAGACTATCTAAATCAAATTGCAATGAGGAACACTCGCTGTTTGGCTGTTCGTTCAGGGGCTCGCTGGTCACTGGTGCAGGCCAAAGGTAATTGGCCATCCAAATGAACCTAGATCCAACCGTGAACGAGCAGAGCAGAAAGCCGACGATTAATCCGACAGTTACAATTTTAAAGGCGGCGCTTTTGGTTGGAGAACTTATTGGCGAGAGCTTTCTCTGACCACGCCCAATCAATGTGCCGAGCTCGGTAACTACTAGACTTACTGCAGTCAACCCAATGATCGGTATGCCCACCGCAAATGCAAACACGCCCAATGTTCCAACTATATTTTCTGGATACCTTAAGAATACTGGAAACACAGAGACAATAACAGTTACATAACAGACAATGAATAGCCCAAAGTAAAGCAAAAATAGCTGAAGCCAATGAGATTTCTTTTTCAGGCCATAGAGATAGCCTGATAGTAACCACAGACACGCGTAGGCAGCCAATCCGAACCCAAAAATAAAATACAGCTGCTCTGGAAAATGATTCAAGCGCTGAAAAAAGAAGTTTGCAAGCATATCAATAAGCTCTGATTGTACTCGCGGCCTGGCTGTGGTCGATTCCATCACCAGCAATCCAATGAGGAATACCATGTACGCAGATACTATTGTATAGCCATGGATGATATAGCTGAACCGATGGAGCTTAAGTGATCGAGACATTTGTTCAGGATAATCAATGGTGAAAGTATTGTTTGGCTGGCCGTTGTGGTCCAGAACCTAGACCTCACAAGCGCCTTTCGGTCATTCTATCAGGTTACCAACAAGGTTGCTAGGTCATAGAGTGAGACAAATGAGACACTATAAAAGAGATTTTAGTGTCTCAGGTTAGAATTGTGTATAGCCTGGACTTTGAGTAGGTGTATATGGCGTAATATACGTCTAAGCCATTAACAAAAAACTATGGTAAAAATTTCAGACGAACGGCTCGATGAATTTATTGAGTTAAGCACGGAAAAAAATATTGAGTATAAGGATCGACAAGAGGCGTACGAAGCAGCAAATAATCTGGTGGGATTCTTTGAGCTTCTGCATAAAATTGACCACCAAGAACAGATGAGGAAAAGACGACTTGAAAATGAGCCTAACGGATTTCCAATCGAAGGCAGTGGACGCAATTGTAGGCTCTGTAGACAATCCGTTCAAGAAGATATGTGGTATGACAAATATGGAATGAAATGTCTGGACTGTCAGAAGGCTGTTGATGAAGGTGATGTTCCAGTTGAAATTTTTGATGATGAAGATTCCTACATTACTTCCGACGAGCTTTCATGCAAACATGGGATTCGTCACCAAACAATAAAGAAGCATATTCACACTGGAGAACTTTTGCCGAGTTACATTCGTGGCAATAGAAAGCTGACTATACTTATAAGAAAAGAGAATCCTAATTTGGATCAAATATTAAGCCTTAAATGATTACGGATTCTATCTTGTGGCATTTCTGCCCTCAGCTGCCATAAGACTGTTGCGTGGCAATTCCTTAATTTTTTACCACTTTTGCAAGGGCAATCAAAATGCCCTTTCAATCTATTTGTATGTATGTCATTTATGAATTCCTGAACGATGGTTGGATTCTCTATTCCTAAACGCTTACCGTAATAATCCCTATAGCCATCATATCCATGTCTATGCTCACTAAACGGCCAATGACCCTTTAGTCTAAAATAGTCTGCGGCTAATAATAATCCAGTAACTTCATTCTCCAAATATTCAATAAGGCGACACTCACTCTTACGCGACCAATACTCAGAAGGCAACACTGGGCAAAGTGTACCGTCACCATTTGTGTGCCATTCAGGAGTTCTAGGGATTTTGCCCTGAAGTTCATTAATTGCTGGTAAATCTTCCGGGTAATTGTCAGGTAAAATTATTTCTAACAAATATTCATTGATAGTTGCTTTATTCGACTTAACTGGGAACATTCCCACAATGATTACTTTTTCATTTGAAATCTGAATTCTCAAAGTCGGAAATTTTTTAATCAAATCCCTTTGTAAGTTACTGAATTTTGTTGGTTCTTTCTGGTACCACTTCCTGGTTTTAACATGCATAAGGTACAGATTTATGTGGAGTTGCGTTCACCGCTGAAGCCATATCTTCTTCTGTCGATTGTATATTAACTTCACCGAATATCGCACTCCAATTACCTGTCTCGATCAGACTATAGCACTGTTGAGCAGCATTCTTAACATGTGACTTAACTGAATCGTTCCATAGGATACTCAAATCATTGTTTGGGTTAGCTGGATCTTCGACAAAAAGAGAATCGATATTCTCTGACATAGAAACCATCAAATGAGCAAGCCTTTTTTCTAGAGCTTCGCCTTTCATGCCGTCGAGTAATTTGACAATCATTAACTCTAGTACGAAAGTTTTTATTGGCACCTGCCACCGGAAAGCCCATAATTTCATAAGAGAGATGGTATCCTGTTGGCCACTATCCAAAATGATTTTGATGTGAATGTCAGGGTTTGTTTTAAGCCGTTCTTTTTCTCCTTCACTTTGATACAAAAATGCATCTACTTGGGAGTCATCAAAAAACCTTCCGGGAACTACGTCGATATGCAAATTAGATTTTTCTTTACTTTGAATTTTTAATGCTGAGCGCTTCTCCTCTATAAAGTAGTCATCGCTCAGTGACTCTTTAACATTTTCAAAAATTTCCTTTAGCGTTTCGCCAGCACTGTTATTTTCACTTTGAAAGTAGCACAATATGTCGAGATCATATTTATCCCGAATCATGGTTCCCTTTGCATATGATCCGCCTACTCGCAATACAGGAGCATCTGAATAAGCTGCTTGTAACACTCGCGTAACTGCTCCTTTATTATTCTCCAACTCCTTTGACTCAATACTATGTTGATCAATTAAATGAGTATTAAGTACCTGTTTTAAATATTCGTTTGCGCTCATAAATTATATAACTAACTTTTTAATAAAACCCCCTCTATTACGCATGTAATCATACATAACTAATTTTGGATGAACTTTCTGTAGCAAATCGAATCCTAGCGTAACAGCAATTGCTGCAGGCACTGCGGGAAAAACATGGAGACTTTTTACATCTGGATGTTCTCGAATAAGTTTTTCGAGAACATCCCTGTATACGCTTCTAAAAGATTCCAAGTCTGTGACACTTTTCAACAGCTCTCTACCGGGAGTCATATTACTCGAGCTGATTTCATAGATATAAAAACTATCATCTGCAACGTTAGTATATCCAGATTCATTAACTTTACCACTTACCGACAACACCAGCGCTACTTTTCCCTTATTACTACCTTTTTGTACATTTTCAACTTTAAATTTCACACCTGTGCCGCGCTTAGTCCATTGCCAAGGTTTTAAATGATTCCTGCTTTTGTTATAGAAATGTGTCTTCACCTGATTACTCAACTGACTTCCTAAAAAAGTAAGTAAATAAATAGGGCCAATAGCAAAAATTGAAACACTTTGTGCTTGGTCATCTTTTACTTTACGTTGAAAATCAATGATTGAATTTTTTATCGTTTCCCGAGCTGTTTCAAGCCCCGACGCTGTTTCGCAATCTATATTGGCTAGTTGAATATCATTTGCAGTATCATTACATTTCCATAGCGGTGCGATGGCCTCTCGAACCGATGGCTCCGATATCACATCAGCTTGATTACTAACGGTAGCGGCCATTTTTAATACGTGACTTGAGTCTTGCTCACCGGCATCTGTTTGTTTTTGAATCCGATCTTCATGAATTTTCTTATAGCTACGCAATTTAGCAACAGAAAAGTCTTGTGGTCGAACCTTGTCAATTTCGTGATGATCTTCCTTGCAAAGGAGAATAAGGTTATCAAGCGAATCAATTTCATAATCCTTCTTTGGCCTACCCTTGGCCTTTCCTCGAGGGCCATTTTTACTAAACGCGTAAATATGGCCCATATCAGCAAAATTACCAGCATCACCTGTGATGTGATGCTTTAGAAGATTCTTATTGCATCCAAAAAATTCACAACGTCCAGCTGTCAATCCGAATAACAACTTAGCTTCCTTGTGACTATTTCGTGATATTAATAATACATTCTTTTTCTGTGACATACTTCTATTCAACTATTTCTTAATAACATCAATCACCAAACCATTGATCATAAAATCCCTATAATCTGCTTCATGTATATAGATTGGAGACTGTTCTTTTGTGGACTCGGAAAGCAGTGCGTATCGATTATGCTTTCTTTGATTTACAAATTTCTTTATATTCGCTGCACCATCAATGACAGAAAGAACATACGAATTATCACTTGGGACAGCTGTGGACTCTTGGACTATCACATAATCACCATCCTCAATCGACTTACCATTTACATGAGCAGTGTTCATTGATTCACCAATTGCACGAATAGCAAAGAGCTTCCCATCTCCGGAAGACTTCACCATTGAAGGAGACAAATTCAGATAACCATCAACCTGCTCATCGGCAAACTCAAGCGCATCTCCACAATTCGCTGTGCCTAAAATTGGTATTGAAATAAAAGCTGTGTTTTTCTCAGCATTCGCGCCAGCAGGAACTATTGAACCAGTTTTCTTACTCCCAGCGAGGTATCCATCAATGATAAGCTTCTCAACATGGTATTTGATCAATTGAATCTTTTCAGTGGACTCTGCAATCCTCTCGGCTATTTCAGCATAGGTTAAACGTGCCAAGTTCTTCTTGTGCGCGAGTTCGAGGATTTTCTTCTGTATACTGTGCATAATCTATGTAAAAAATGAATCTTTTACTTTTCTTTTATATTCTGGTACTATGGTACTCTATTGAGTAATACGTGTCAATATAGACTATGAATTCACAAGCCCAGCTATTAACAGAGCTCAAAAGATACGGCATTGTCACAAGCAGTAGTGTTCTTAGCGCTTTCAAGAAAGCGAAGTTAATACTCCCCGATCAAGACAATGCGTCCATTGCTGTGGCACATGACTACATAAATCAACACATAAAACCCGAATACCAGCCACTATTTTTGTTTGAACAATATATTCAGGGTGGAGAGGATATTGCTGAGGTTTTTAAAAAGGATATAGATTCAATACACGAGACATTGAAACATATCAGAGACACTCTTGCTTTCATTGATAATGTGAACAGTGTATGCGAGAAAGCCGATGGACGCATTGAACGGGTATTGATTGATAGCAAATCAGAGCAATATTCACAAAAAGAACTGAAACAAGATCAGAGGGCTGCGCGAGAAAGGCAGATCAGTGACTATGTAATTCCAGATATCAAAGAATTGCTATCAACGAGCAACATAACCATTGATGATACGAAGCATTGGCAATCAGAGTTTGCATACTTCGGAAAACGCCACGACCAAACAAAAGACTTCTTTGGTTATATGGAGTGCATTCCTTTGCAGGTTCGACAGCGCGCGCATGGAATCTTCAAATTGGTGATGTATTATTATGACCTGTCATATGATTTGGAATGGGTCATGCGAACACTTGGAGAGGCTCCTCCCTATCTACACACATTAATCACAAACAAGCCGTACAGGCGTGTATGCGTATACTGTGACGAAGAATACGAACCGTCACGGACGGATGCAAAAAACTGCGGAAAACCCAAATGCCAAAAGGCTTACAAGACACACCATAAGCGAATCCAACGCAAAAGAGGGATTTACTCATAGCGGAACTTTCCGGAACTTTTCAAAATAGAATCAGACATATGCTTAGCTGTATATGTCTGATTTTTTAATAACGCAATATGACGACACAAATACAAATCGTTCAGGTCGACGTAAACGACCTCAAAGCCGCGGAGTACAATCCGCGTCGATGGCCAGATGCTGCCATTGCCAACCTCACTGAAAGTATTAAGCGCTATGGGCTCGTAGATCCCCTACTAGTCAACTCTGCGCCCAATCGGAAGAATACCCTCATAGGTGGACATTTCAGATTGTCTGTATCGAAGCAACTGAACTATACGACAGTGCCAGTTGTATACATCGATATTCCTGACATCAAAAAAGAAAAAGAGCTTAACCTCCGTCTCAACGCCAACCTCGGTGAATGGGATTATGAGCTACTCAAAGAGTTCGACATCGAGCTACTGCTTGACATTGGCTTTGATGACAGTGACCTCTCAGCCATGTGGGACGACGTGCTTGATGTCGAGGATGACAATTTTGATACAGAGGTAGCGATTAAGGAGGCGCAAACAACCAGCATCACTGAAGGTGATCTGTTTAAGCTTGGCAAACATCGACTCATCTGTGGAGATAGTACAAATTCAGCAGTAATCAAATGCCTCATAGATGGCAATACCATTCAAATGGTCTACTCAGACCCACCCTACAACATTGGAATGGACTACAGCAAAGGCGTAAGCACTTCTGGCAAATACGGAGGCACCAAAGTACAAGATAATAAATCACTTTCTGACTACGCAATCTTTCTCACTAAAACAATGGAAGCCGCGCTTGCTGTCAGTGACGAATCTGCACACTACTTTTACTGGTGCGATGGACAGTACATCGGACTGGTACAACAGCTCTATCGGACGCTTGGTATTGGCAATAAACGCGTCTGTTTGTGGATTAAGAATAATCACAACATGACACCGCAAATTGCCTTCAACAAAATGTACGAGCCGTGTGTGTATGGCACACGCGGTAAACCATATCTTGCACCAATAAAAAACCTGAACGAAATACTCAACCAAGAGGTCGGCACAGGGAATCGCGCCATTGACGACGTGCAAGACCTCATCAACATTTGGCTCGAAAAACGACTGCCTGGCCATGAATATGAGCACCCAACAGAGAAACCAGCCACCCTACATGAAAAGCCACTGCGCCGCTGTACAAAGCCAGGTGACCGAGTACTCGATAGTTTCGGGGGATCTGGTTCCACTCTCATCGCCTGCGAGCAACTCGGTCGCATCGCATATCTATCTGAACTCGATCCAATATTTTGCCAATTAATCATCAACCGATATGAACAACACACCGGAAATAAAGTCACGAAACTCAGTTAACCTTGGCGACATCTATCAACTTGGCGAGCATCGCTTGCTCTGCGGAGATTCTACATCCGTATCGAATGTGAAAACACTACTCGATGCAGAAGCCATTGACCTCGTACTAACCGACCCACCATACGGCGTATCATATGTAGAAAGTAAACAGAACTTCAACCTCCTGGCAAAGTCTAAGCGAATCCAAAACGACCAGAAACAATCCGACTCTGAATATCAAGAATTTAGTGAACGGTGGCTGAGTGCAATACTCCCCTCTCTGACAAAAAAGAATAGCATTTACATTTTCAACTCCGACAAAATGCTGTTCGCTCTTCGTAAAGCCATGGATACCCAGAAAGTAAAATTCTCACAGCTGCTCATCTGGGCAAAGCATCAGGCTGTCGTTGGACGCCTTGACTACCTGCCACAACATGAACTCATTGTGTATGGCTGGTATGGCACCCATAAATTCCGCAAAAGCAAAGACAAGTCGCTTCTGTTCTGCCCAAAACCAAATCGAAGCAAGTTACACCCAACCATGAAACCCATAGCACTACTGCGCCGGCTCATTCTCAACAGCTCAGAGATCGGTAGCATCGTCTACGACCCCTTTGGCGGATCCGGCAGCACGCTCATGGCAGCAGAACAAACAAAACGACGTTGCTATACCATCGAGCTCGATCCAGAATATTGCGTCACTATTATCAAACGTTGGGAGCAACTCACTAAAAAACAATCAAGATTAATCACTAATATTTATGGCAAAGAAAAAGACCAAGCCGACTAAAACAATACAGCGACAACAAAAACAAAAAGAAGCACTGATTGCTATTCTTAAAAAGACTCCAATCATTCAGGTGGCCTGTCAAAAGGCTGGAATCGGCCGTGCAACATATTACCGCTGGCTCAAAGAAGATATGGAATTTGCAGATGAAGCACAAACTGCTCTTGATGCCGGAGTGGGCATTGTAAATGACATGGCAGAGTCGCAGCTGATTTCCGCAATCAAAGATAAACACATGACTGCTATCATCTTCTGGCTGAAGCATCACCATGGAGCATATGCAACGCGTGTTGAGTTGTCTGCCAACGCATCAATAGACATCCCATCGCTCGATGAAGAACAACAAAAAGTGGTTCAAGCAGCGCTAGAGCAAGCAAAGCTACTCACTGCAGGTGATAACGATGAAATTCTATGAACGATGCCGAACTTTTTAAAACCATTGCACATAATCAAGCGGTGCGAAAAAACATCACTTCAGAATCCCACTGCTGGTTCTTCCATGTGTACTTGAGTCGATATATCACTTACGAAACCGCACCGTTTCACCGCGAGATGCTACAACTAACAGAAGCACAAAAACAGATGCTCTTGTTTATGGCATTTCGTGGCTCCGGTAAATCCACCATTTTGTCACTCGCCTATCCATTGTGGTCACTTCTTGGAAATAAACGAAAACGATTTATTTTGATTCTGAGTCAAACACAATACCAAGCACAACTCTTGCTGCAACACATTAAAACAGAACTGGAAGAAAACGACCTGCTAAAAAAAGACTTTGGTCCGTTTGTCAGTAAAAACACACAGTGGAGCTCGGACACCATTGTAATACCACGCTTCAATGCCAAAATCATGGCAGCCTCTACTGAGCAAAGTATACGCGGCATCCGCCATGCGGAAGTACGACCTGATCTGATTATTTGTGACGACATTGAGGATCTAAGTTCTGTAAAAACCATGGAATCTCGCAATAAAACTTTTCGTTGGTTAATGGGCGAAATTATTCCAGCTGGTGACCGCGATACACAGGTAGTGGTTCTTGGTAATCTACTACATGAAGACTCGCTACTGATGCGGTTAGAAGAAATGATCGATGAAAATAAGATTGATGGAATTGTAAGAAGGTACCCCATTACCGAAAATAACATTCCACTATGGCTGGGCAAATTTCCAAATATGAACGCTATTGCTCAAGAGCAAAGGAAGATTGGGAATCAAACAAATTGGAACCGCGAGTATGAACTAAAGATCGTTCCCGAAGATGGCCAAGTCATTACCTATAATGATATTCAGTACTACGAAGAAATTCCAGAATTATTTGAACCAGATGAAGACCGATCGCATGAAGATGTACATCGGATAGTGCGTATGGAGCGACTCTGTACCGGGGTAGACTTAGCAATCAGCAAGCGCGAGACAGCTGACTATACGGCAATGGTTTCTGTGCAAGCCATGAGCTTCCAACGCCAAGAAATGAAATTTTTTGTCCTTCCTAATCCGCTGAATAAACGATTGGATTTTGGGCAAACTATTCATGCTGCCAAAGAATTGAGCTTGAAGCTTGGAAAAAACTACCACTATACTGAAATATTTGTAGAACAAGTTGGATACCAGCTCAGCGCTATTGAACAAATGGAAACGGAAGGCTTACCTGCAAAGGGTATCACTGTTGCCGGATCAGACAAACGAGCAAGATTGAATATCGTTGCTCCACTGATTAAAAGTGGAAAAATACTGTTTCCAAAAAAAGGTTGCGAAAACTTGATTGCTCAAATTGTAGGATTTGGTGTTGAAAAACATGATGACCTTATGGATGCTTTCACTCTTGTCATGATGCAAATGATGAATAAACCGCCACAACAGCACATAGGCGATATGCCAAGTCGACATAATGAAGACATCATCTATACCAAGTCAAATCCGTATGGAGACTACAAGCCTGGAGCA
>JAJRVJ010000022.1 GCA_024277435.1 Patescibacteria group bacterium
AGCGCACTTTGGACAATAAGGATTGTTTCGTTTTTTTTATCATAATTAGCTTCTTAACAGGTTAAACAATGTATTTGAAGCTAATCATAGCAGAGAAAACGACTTTTTACGCGCCCAAAATGAAACGGTCTCCTTCGTGCTGCTGAAGCAGCCAGAGCGCCTGCTGCACTGGCTCCGCCGCAACTCCGGGGAACGCTGATGTGCACCATCCCTGATCACCCTCACGCCACTCACCAGAGCCCGCGCCTGGCAAACCATCTTCTGCACGGCCGCCCCAACGGCCTGCGGGCTGGCCTGCGCCAGGCTCAGGTGCTGCTGGTAGATGTCAGCAAGGATCACCCTGAGGTGATCCTTGGCCTCCCCTTCATTGGAGCGGCCGGCGTAGTGATGATGATCAGCAGGATCCCGGGTGCGAAAGCGCTGCACCGCCGCTTCGGCCTGGTGCACTGGCATCAGAACGCGGGTACGTGAGGACAGAATAGTATTCTACCCCTGTCTGGAGGAACCGGTGTTCCAGGACGGTTGGCATCCCCACCACCGTCCTGGACACCACCGCACAAACAACATATACTATAGACAAGCGCCACAATGGCGCTTTTAATACTCATAATTATTTTTGAACCTATGATGACCGTACAAGAACTTTACGACTTAGCTATTAAACTTGGTATCGAATCCGATCCACGTGGCACTACCTTTGTAAAACGCCAACTAAAGAAACAAGCAGAAGAGTACGATAAACTCTCCAAAGATAAGAAGCAATATTTCGATAAAGAATATCTTACTAACCCATATTCAGATACAAGAATTCTCTATGCACCAAATACAGATATAAAAGTTAAAAAAATATTTGCTGGTATCGATTGTAATGAATCCGAATTACTACTAGCCGATCGGCTTGGAGATATCGATGCGGTAATTTCTCATCATCCAGAAGGTATCGCCTTGGCAGACCTACATACGGTAATGGATTTACAAATTGAAATGTTAGAACGTGCTGGGGTGCCTGTACATATTGCTGAAGGTTTATTAGAAGGTAGAATTGGTGAAGTTGGTCGTGGTTTACTTCCAGTAAATGATCAGAAGCCAGTTGATGTAGCTCGGTTATTAAATATTCCATTCCTTAATACACATACCGTTACTGATAACATGGTAACAATGTTTATCGAAGATCTTCTTACAAAAAATAAAAAGAATATTGATACCGTTGGTGATATTATGGACATATTAATGGAACAACCTGAATATCAAAAAGCTACGAAAATTAAATCCGGTCCACAAATTTTCCTAGGCTCACGCAAACGTCGTACTGGTCGAATCGCTGTCACAGAAATGACTGGTGGAACAAATGGATCTAAAGAAATGTTTGAACAACTATCACGCGCCGGCGTTGGCACAGTTATTGGAATGCATATGCGTGAAGATTACAAGAAGGAAGCAAGCAAGCACCATATTAATGTAGTAATTGCTGGCCATATGTCATCCGATTCTCTTGGTATGAACTTACTGCTCGATCAGTATGAAAAACGTGGTGTAGAAATTGTACCAGTTGGTGGACTTATCCGCGTAAGCCGGCTAAAAACTAAAAAAGCTCCTGTAAAAAAGAAAAAGTCCGCTTCAAAAAAACGTAAATAGTCACACGCAACGTAGATGAGTATTGAGCCTACCACTAATAATCCTGATCGCATTATCAGCCCTGTTCAAAAAGATGAAGACGGTAGCCTTGATACAAGTTTACGGCCACAGGTACTAAAAGAATACATTGGCCAAGAACACATCAAAAATAATCTTGAAATATTGATAGAAGCTGCCAAGCAACGCAATGAGGCGGTAGATCATGTGTTACTACATGGTGGCCCTGGTTTAGGTAAAACAACCCTAGCGCATATCATCTCCAAAGAAATGAATGTGCAAATTCGCGCTACCAGCGGCCCAGCTATAGAACGTGCTGGAGACCTTGCAGCCATTCTTACAAATCTTAATGAAGGTGATATCTTATTCATTGATGAAATTCACCGGCTTCATAAAACCATTGAAGAAATCCTGTATCCCGCAATGGAAGATTTTGCCTTAGATATGGTTGTAGGTAAAGGCCCTAGTGCCCGTACTGTGCGATTAGATTTACCGCGCTTTACTGTTATCGGTGCCACTACACGCATGAGCTTACTTTCATCTCCGCTGCGAGATCGCTTTGGAGCGCATTATAAATTTGAATTCTACCAACCTGAAGAGATGACAGATATTGTAGAGCGTTCTGCTAAGATTTTAGATGTACAACTTAGCTCAGAGGCACATGGCCTTATTGCAAAACGTTCACGCAGCACACCACGAATTGCGAATCGCCTATTACGACGTGTACGTGATTACGCACAAGTAAAAAGTGAAGATACTGTTGTGGCTCAAGATATTGCTAGCCAAGCCCTCGATATGCTCAATGTTGATGAGCTAGGCTTAGATAACACCGACCGTAAATTACTGAGTACAATTATAAAAACCTTTAACGGTGGGCCAGTTGGCATTCAAACGCTGGCAGCTAGCATTGGTGAAGACGTCGATACCTTAGAAACTGTGTATGAACCATTCTTAATGCAAATGGGATTCCTGGCTCGCACACCACGCGGGCGAGTAGCTACCGAAGCTGCGTACGCACATCTTGGTATTCAACCACCGGTTGATACCCAAAATAAGTTGATTTAATGCCCTACCTACAGCTATACTGAATACTGTATGGATATCCCATATTACATTTTTGCCATAATTTACATTATTATCCTTGTGCTCTATTTTGCATTTGTCTTTTTTAGTGTATATCATATGATTCGATTTGGATTTTATGATTTTGTTGCAAAGCTCCATACAGCACTACTCGCGAGCGTTGTTGCTGTAGTACTGATATTCACTATGCTATTTTTGCGTGACATACAATGGGCTGAAACATTTTCGGTATTGGATAATCTAACAACTGTTGAATTACCCTTTTAATTATGGAAGAACACTACACCGTACAACGATTATTTCCTGGCCAACGCCCTAATGAGCACGTGATAATTATTTTGCGGCGCCATTGGACTATTTGGTTTAATTATATAGCGCAACTTGTATTATTTAATATATTACCAATTGCGGCGCTTATCTTCCTGTACTATGTTTTAGATTGGAGTCCATCACCAGAAGGGCCTATCTATATTGGTTTAGTATTGTTGTTATCGATGTATTATCTTGGAGCATGGTTAATGTACTTTCATTCATTTGTAGATTATCGATTGGATACCTGGATTCTTACTGATCAACGGATTATTAATACAGAACAACAAGGCCTATTCGATCGCATTATCTCTGAACTGAATATTGAAAAAGTGCAGGATGTTACCTCAGAAATACATGGCCATGCGCAAACATTTTTAGATTTCGGTAATGTCTATATTCAAACAGCTGGCGAAAAACAACGTTTCATATTTCAACACGTTCCACATCCAGAAGAAGTTTCACGCTTAGTTATTCGTGCGCATGAATCAGCTATACGCAATCAACACATGGAACTTTATTTAGCTGCTAACAAAGCCGAGCGAGATCAACAAATAGAACAAAAACATAATGCCACACCTAACGGTTAACGATTTTGACTATCACCTGCCTGAGGGTTTAATCGCTCAGCATCCAGTGCGTCCACGTGACCACTCACGTTTAATGATGGTACTACCAGATTCTGGTTTAATTTCGCATCGCCGATTTTATGATTGCGTGGATTGGTTAAATCCAGGAGATGTACTTGTACTGAATGATTCAAAAGTGATCCCCGCTCGATTAATTGGAAAAAAATCTACTGGAGGTAAAGCAGAAATTTTCTTACTGCGAGAACTACAAGCCAACGAATGGGAATGCCTGATTGGCGCCACTAGGGTGCAGCCTGGGATGGATGTATTATTAGATGCTGGATTTATAGGAAAAGTAATAATGCCCTTCTCGGATTCTACATGGCGCGTACAATTTAATAAGGATAACATCACGTCCATTGGCGTGATTCCATTACCTCCGTATATTACGGAATCTAATGACATGATAGATTATCAAACTGTCTATGCTCGTGAAGAAGGATCCGTAGCTGCTCCAACTGCTGGATTACATTTTACAAAAGATTTATTACACAAAGTACAAAAACAAGGCGTGCATATTGCTAGTGTTACCCTTCATGTTGGTATGGGTACCTTTACCCCTGTAAAAACAGATGATTTATCCGATCATGTAATGCACAAAGAATACGCAACCATTCCACAAGCTACTGCAGAACTTATTGCTGAAGCTAAAGCTAATGGTAAGCGTGTTATTGCTGTAGGCACAACTTCGGCGCGTACCCTGGAAGCATTTCATGGAAAAGCTCATAGTGATTGGGTAGATTTATTTATTACGCCCGGCTATTCCTTTAATACAATTTCTGGAATGATTACGAATTTTCATTTACCAAAATCTACACTACTTATGCTCGTAGCAGCTTTTGCTGGCAAAGATTTAATGGACAAAGCCTATCAAACCGCCATTTCGGAAGGATATCGATTTTATAGCTTCGGCGACGCAATGATGATTTTGCACAATCAGCGCCAGAGCCGATGAATAGTTACATCGGTATAATAATATTTCAAAATTTTCTTCCAACCCCAGTTTTCATTTTCTGCAAACCATCGTGCACCAAGTGCGCTCATACCAACTCCATGACCGGTTAGTGGTTCGCCTACACAGCAAGGATCTGCAACTGATACTAAATATGCTCGTTCACCAGCCCACACTTCCGACCACGCTCGTGTACGGCCATCACTCTTAGAATAATAGGGTGTTACTACCGGCTCACCATTATAATGCACAATACGGCCACGCGTTTCTTTTACCGCCTGTACAATATTAGGAGCTCGTTTAGTAAAACCATATCCACGATATACTTGATCGTTGGCTGTACCACTTAATAGATATGGCTTATCCGGATATTTTGTTGGATATTGATAGTGATAATATACATACGTTCGCGCGGCTGTCATAAGCGCTTTCAAATATGCCTTATCATTATCATCGCCAGCCTCAGCAATACCTTGTAAATAATTTTCAATTTTCAATTCATTCACAACATCCTCTCCATTCACTTCAATGGTTCCATAAAATTCATTGTCGTTCAGTGTTACATCCCAGCTTGGTCGATTTTCATAGTTCGTAATAGTGGAAATTTTATTACCACGCACTGGCACTACACGCACAGCTTGATCGGTGATTAATTTCCACGATCCGCGCCGAACAATATATTGTTCTGTATCTGGGTTATATTTTATTTTAACAAGCCTGTTTTTCTTGATACGTTTACGCACTTCTCCATCTTCCGTAATAATATCTGCGCGACCATTTACCATTATTTTTACCGCTTCAGTAGTTTCGTATAATCCAATGCGAATGCTCGGACGTTTTACCCGCGCAGGCTGTGCTCCTGCAGGTGGAACTCCTGGTGTTCCAATAATACTAATACGTGTTTCAACACGCGGCGCCGCTGCACCATAGCTAAGGGATGAATATGGTAAATGTGGTTGAATCTCATAATCAACTGCTTCGGGTAACGTTGGTACACTTCCAAAATCTCCAACATATCCAGAACGTAACATTGAATAGGATTGCGATACACTTACTTCACCAGCTTTCGCGGCCTCCACCCCTAATAATGCTCGCATGAGCATTGATTTTGTGATACTAAAAAAACCGATTCCTACAACAATGCAGACACCGGCTAAAGCCAATGTAATCGCTAGATTCCATTTAGCGTTACGTACGATCATGTGAGTTGGTTTTTGTTTATTTTTTACGTCCGCATAGGTTTTTATATGCGATTGTGGACTAATTTTAGCAGAAAAATAGGCTTTCGTCAAGTCTGGTAGTATGGTATAGTTACGCTTGATTTTATGTCGTTATTACGCAAAGTAGCGCAAAATACTGCTCTACAATTTATTGGAAAAATTCTTGGAACATTGCTCGGCTTAGGAGCAACTATTTTGTTATTACGATACTTAGGTGACGAACGGTATGGTAATTACACAACTGCCATAGTATACCTCCAGCTCTTTGGCATCTTAATGGATTTAGGTTTATACATTGTATTATTGAAACACATTTCCGGGCCGGAGAATAAAGATGGTAAACTACTCAATAATATTATTACGATGCGAGCGCTTACCGCGGTTATATTCTTAGTAATAGCATGTAGCCTCATTTGGTTTATTCCAACCTATCCAACAATAGTGAAATGGGCCGTAATGGTTGTGGCCGTGAATTTCTTTTTTATCACCATGAACCAATTACTCATTGCTGTGTATCAAAAACATTTAGCCATGGGATTAGTTGCTATCGCAGAAGTTTCTGGAAAAACACTTTTATTCCTAAGTACGCTGGTAGTTATCTATGTACTGAAAGGTGACTTATTATGGGTGATGCTTACTGTTGCACTTGGAGGCTTTGTAAACTTTTTAGTATTATGGCTTGGTCTACGTAAATACACGCGCATTCATGCAGCATTTGATTTATCAATGTGGAAGCGGGTACTAAAAGAAAGTTGGCCAGTTGCATTATCAATTGGCTTAAATCTTATTTACTTCAAAGCCGATACAATTATTCTTAGTCACTGTCGTACACAAGCAGAGGTTGGCATTTATGGAGCGCCGTATAAAATGTTGGAAGTAATTATTACATTACCTGCCATGATAGTAGGTTTAGTAATGCCTATGCTAGGTAAAACATTCAACGAACAACGAGCGGATGATTTTAAGCAATTATACCGGCGTTCATTCAATGCTCTTAGCATGATTGCTATTCCACTTATTATTGGAACTCAAATGGTAGCATTTCCTGTAATGAGATTAATTGCTGGGGAAGAGTTTACAAGTAACATTACAGACCTAGGGTACTTACTGCAAATTCTCATCTTTGCTGTTGGTGTAATATTTGTTGGCACCCTCACTGGATACCTTGTGGTAATAGTGAATCGTCAAAAAGAAATGCTATGGGGTTATGGCACCGTGGCATTAACTGCACTATTTGCCTACCTCTATTTCATTCCAAAATATGGATATTACGGAGCTGCTAGCGTAACAGTGTATTCAGAATTCATGATTACGTTAATTGGAATATTCATTGTCTATCGTGCTACTAAAGTATTACCAGCTCTATGGATACCAGTGCGTGTACTTATGGCTAGTGCCATTATGGCTACCGCTCTCTTCCTATTAAAAGACATCAGCGTAATTCTCTCTATACCTATAGCTATAGTTGTATACGGCGTTGCGTTAATTCTCGTAAGAGCAGTTAGCCGTGAAGAAGTTCGATCAATCTTAACTATCCGTAAGAATGTCTAAGAATAATCGAAATGTTTTAATGTTTAAGTTTCCGTTCTCCTCTACATATGGTGGGGGTGAGAAGCATACTATTACCCTTGTTGAAAACTTGCGAGAGAAACATAATTTTTATCTTGTTTCAACATGCTCTGTATTAGTCCCAGAGTTCAAAAAACGAAAATGGAATGTTGAAGAAATCTGGGCTGGCACAGAACCGGTTACTGCACGAGCGCTACTACTCTTCTTTTTTACAAGTCCGTATATATTACTAAGCTTGCTACACACACTACTCAAGTATCGTCGTAAACATAATGTAGACACCCTCTATTGTTTATCTCTCACAGAAAAAGTATTACTAACACCATGGGCGCGCTTATTGGGTATCCATGTTATTTGGGTTGAACATCTACAAATTGAACGGTGGCTACTAAAAAGCCCGCTGCGCTTTCTCTATATACTATGGTCTCGCTTTGCTACAATAGTTACTGTTGTGAATGCAGTAAAGGAACAACTCATGAACATCGGCGTTCCAGAATCATCAATAACCGTAATATATAATTCAGTAAACGTGCAATCATTTACCCCACATCCAACAGATCCAGAACGTATTAGAAGTGCATTCAATATTGTATTTATCGGGCGCCTAGCCAAAGAAAAGGGTATTGATGATTTATTGCGAGCTATTGAACCGCTACGCTCTCGCATTCCACACCTACACCTAAATATTGTTGGGCAAGGTAAGTGGAAAGACGGCTTAACGCAAATGATACAAGACATGGATCTTACAAAACATGTAACATTGCGGGGTTTTCAAGATGATGTACATACATGGTTAGCAAATTCTGATGTACTAGTGCTGCCATCTACCCGCAGAGAAACATTTGGCATTGTATTAGCAGAAGCCCTTGCCACACTTACTCCTGTTGTAGCAACTAAGGTAAGTGGCATTCCGGAAGTAGTTGGAAAATATGGCTGGCTAGTAGAACCAGAGCATCCCGAGCAAATAGCTGCGGCACTACAAGATGTATATGATAATTATATCCACGCTATCGAACGCACAAAACAAGGACGCCTACGTGTGCTAGAATTATTTCGAGAAGACAGAATGATATCAGAATATGACTCACTCCTGGTCCAAAATTCATAAACACCTACTCTTCGCTGCCCTTGCTGCACTATTAGCGATAGGTTTAGCGTATGCAGCAGCATATGTAAATATACGTATTATCGTGGCTGTTATTATCGGCATCCTGTTATTAGGCATTATTGCTAAGCAACCATTATTTGGAATGTATTTACTGTTATTCTTTCTACCGTTCGAGCGCCTTGGCTCCGTTGATATTGCAGGCACCACTATTCGCATTAGTCAGGTAATTGCGATTCTTACAATTTGCGTTTGGATACTACGCGGTTTATGGCTGCAAAAATTCAAATTGCGAACGAATCCAATCATTTGGCCAGTACTTATCTTTTTAGCTGTGAACATATTAGGCCTGGTAAATACTCCAAATATTTCTCGCTCCCTCACGGTACTTGCATTTACAATATTTACCATTGTTATTGCATTAGCAGTTCCTAATATACTACGTCATAAAAACCAACTTACTACAGGTATTAAAGTGCTACTTGCAAGCATGGTTGTAGTTGGACTATTTGGTATATTCCAGTTTGTAGGTGATTTAATCGGCCTACCAACATCAATTACAGGATTACGACCACAGTACACAAAAGAAATTCTCGGCTTTCCTCGTGTACAATCCACTGCGCTTGAACCATTATATTTTGCAAACTACTTACTCATTCCTCTATCTGTAGCGATAGCATTATTTTTAAGCAAAGCATCTCGCGTACGACCCATTCTATTATTAAGTATTATTGCACTTGGCGGATTAAATCTTGTACTTACTGTTTCTCGTGGTGGGTACATTGCTTTCGCGGTTGTTATTGCATTGCTCGTAGTACGATACTGGCGTGAAGTACTTAAGCCAAGAGTAATAATAAGTACACTGGCTGTTTCAGTAATGATCGCATTCACTGCCTTTCGCTTTTTTGGCGCCGGTGAGCAACTTACGTCTTTTACACAACATGTTGGAAATATATTCGGTGGAGCCTCATACGTTGAGAGAGTTGAAACATTTGATATTGCTCATCGCATTTGGTTAGAACATCCGTTAATTGGAATAGGGCCTGGTGGCTTTGGTCCGTACGCGTCATTTCATCCACTCATCACACCTAATGATGGCTATAAAATTGTTAACAATGTATATATTGAACTATTGGCGGAAACAGGAATTATTGGTCTTGCTACATATATACTGTTAGTGGTTATTATTCTCCTTCGTTCAATTAAAGCACTGCGCAAGGGTAAAGATCCCTTAGTGCAAGCTATCTTATTTGGCTTATTTTCCGCATTCATTGGCGTGCTTGTGCAATATAATACTTTCTCGGTATTATACATTCTCCACATCTGGACATTAATAGGACTTATCGTTGCCACGCAAAATATTTTATTACAACCACCACAAGATGCTGAAACATCTACCAAAAAGTGAGTATCTTCTTTACGGCATCATAACGTTGTTACCAACGTATTTGATTCGATTTAGCATTGGTAGTTTTTCATTAAATTTTCTTGATGCTATTATCTTGATTTCATTCGCCATCTTTTTAATGCATGATTATGCTCGTATTGAGTTAGGTGGCTGGAAATACATGATGGTGTTGTTCACAATCATTGGCGGAATCGCAACTATCATCTCAACAGACCCCACTAGTGCACTAGGCATATACAAGAGCTATATTATCCTACCAATGCTTGTGGCAATCATGCTACTCACTATAAAGCCACCTCTACACCGTGTACTGTATGCACTTAGCGCGATGATAGCCTACATTGCTGCAATCGCGGTATTTCAATATGTTACTGGCTATGGCATTCCTGCACCATGGAATGAACCTGGAATGGAATATCGCATTACCAGTGTATATGATTATCCAAATGCCGTAGGCCTAATGTTTGCTCCAATACTTGCCATGATCATGGCCTGGTCGCTACATATTGGCAGACACCGATTAGCGTTTGTGCAATTATCATTTCTTGGCCTCCTTGTATTATTTATGGCAAAAACTGATGGAGCGATTATTGCCGTTTCTGCAGCCTTCGTTTTTAGTACGTTGTTTACAAAATATCGATGGTTGATTGTAGGTACCGGAGTTATCGCGATGATTGCAGCATTCGCGTGGCAACCAACCCGGGACATTCTATTATTTCAAGATGCATCAGGGGAAGTGCGATTAGCATTATGGGAAGGTACATGGAATTTATTACAAGATCGCCCACTGTTTGGTGCTGGCTTAGCAAGTTTTTCCGAACTGTATGCAAACTATAAATTAGATCGCCACGTAGAGCTGTTATTGTACCCACACAATATATTCCTAGATTTTTGGGTAGAGCTGGGCTTAGCGGGGCTAATATGGCTTCTGATGGCCCTAATTGGGTTCTTTAAACGTCTGTTTACGGCACAATCACCAGAACGTATTGTACTTATGGCCGGAATGGTAGCAATTCTTGTGTATGGACTAGTTGATGTACCATATTTTAAAAATGATTTGGCCGTGATCTTTTGGATTATTCTTACATACAGTAGTGTAATTTCTTGGAAGAAAAAACGAACAGCGTAATTGTTATTTATGATACACAACCAAACCAATGGCATTTACATACGTTCATTTTGCACATACTTAAACCAGGAAAATCGATCCTTTATACAAATGGGTTGATTCTATCCGATATTTCTATTGGCGATGTTGATAATATGTTGCCATTAAAAAACGTTACCACTGTAATTGTAACGCTCAATTTGACTGAAGGAGTTCACTAAAATTAGATCCTTTATTGAGGCTACCAACACTTTCTGTAACTTCATCCAGTCTTTACAAGGGCCCTATTTTCTGCTATAATTTTTAACTACAGGCTAGCCATACGGCCAATCTGTAAAAAACAAAAACACATACTATGCGATCACTTAAATTAAATCTACAATTCGTAGCTGCTTTTTCCTTCTTATTTGTATTGCTTACGGCTATAGCTGTAACAAATACAGTTACCGCAGATGAAGCAGGAACTGTAGCTGAAACCATTAGCCATTCACCAACAGATGAAGAATTATCATCTGTTTTATTTTCAGCAGAAAATACTAGCGCAGAATACACCTCTCCAATCTTTGATGCGCAATTTGAATTTAATGGTCTTGGCTTAACTTGGAACGGTCCTGAGAATGCTGATGTTACTTTTTATATTAAAACCGACGTAAGTGACTGGGAAACCCTTCCAATGATGGGTAATGAATCGAAAGATAAGGTGGAGGCATTTGTATCGCACCCGTTATTTATTTCTGGGAAACAAGTTCGGTATCGTATTACAGGAGCAGATATAGCGCACGTACGTAATGTACGCATTACCTATTTCGACTCCACTACAGCGCCAGAAGTTTCACTACTGCAAAATGTTACATCAAGTATGCAGCGCAATCTAACAGGTAAGACATCTGTTAATGTTATTTCTCGAGAAGAGTGGGGAGCTAATGAATCTTATCGTGTATGGGAACCGGAATATATGGAACCACAAAAATTTATTGTGCATCATACTGCTGGTAGTGATGGTGGTAGTGATCCTGCATCTACAGTGCGTGGAATCTATTATTGGCATGCCATAGTACTTGGCTGGGGTGATATTGGTTATAATTATATTGTCGACCAACAAGGTAATGTATATGAAGGGCGCTATGATGGCGATGCTACACCAAAAGGCAAGCTAGTGGTTGGTGCACATACCTATGATTCTGAGAATGCTCTTAATTATAATTACTATGCCGGCGGCGTAGCCATTTTAGGATGCTTTGAGGAAGGAGCTTGTGGCTCAGGAGATGAATATAACGATGATATACATAACTCCCTTACAAATTTACTAGCGGAGAAGTCTGTAGAGTTTGGCATTAAGCCAAATGGAAAGAGTGTGCTATTTGGTAACTCAACAAAAAATATTGTTGGTCATGGTGATGTAGATAGTACATCGTGTCCCGGCAACTTAGTACATGATAAATTAAAAAGTGTTCGCAAAAAAACTGCAAAAAAATATAAAGCACTTAAAGCTAGTAAAATTAAAAACTATCACGGCGCCTTCGTAAGTGATACATTTGTGAACTCGTATCCATCTGGTAGTATCCCTGCGGTAAGTATTGTATATAAAAACATTGGTAAAAAGGATTGGGCTGCAGAAGATATTTCTATGCAGGTAAATCTTGTAGAACGCAAAAAACGACAACGCATCTTATTAACCAAACCCGTAATAATTAATGATACTGCCACGTTCAATTTTGATTGGAATAATCTACCAAAAAAATCTGGTGACTACATTGTATCTACTCGGTTATATAGAAACGGCAAACCAATTGCTGGAACAAATACACAATACACTATTACCGTTACGCACCCATATCAAGTAACATTGAATTCTCATACAACACCCGCTGCCATCCTAAAAGGTTGGATACCGACAACCAAACTCAATCTTACCAATACTGGAACACGCACAATCCGTGGATCGGCTGAAGTTATCCTTAATGGTGAAGTTGAAGGCACTCTAGGTATTAAGTTACGGCCCGGTGATAGCAAAACAGCAACTATTGCACTACCATCATTATCTAGCTTAAAGCCCGGAACGCACGATATAAAGCTGTATTTACGCTATAAGGGAACAAATGTCTATGGCTCCAGAATAAGCCAGAGCATACGCGTAGATAAAAAATAAGAAAATAAAAAACACCCCGTAGAAACCGGGGTGTTTTTATGAAAACTAGTTATCGTTTTTTACGACGTGTAGTTTTACGCTTTGCTGGCTTTCGCTTAGCCACCTTCTTTTTTGCAGGTTTACGCTTTACTGTTTTTTTCTTGGCAACTTTACGTTTGGCTGGTTTACGTTTAGCAACCTTACGTTTTGTTACTTTCTTTTTCTTCTTAGCTACCTTCTTTTTTGCAGGCTTTCGCTTGCGCGCAACTTTTTTCTTTGCTGCCATATTTTTACACCTCCTTAAAAATTAAATGGTGTTAATACTATAAGTATAAATTGTTTTATTTTTTTATGTCAACACATTATGTAAGTTATAACAACAACAAAAAAATATTTGTAAGCTAATTTTTATTAAAAAAACTTTTTGTGTAGTGCTTTCAATGTTTTTTCACTACGGTTAGCAACAAAAAAACTTTTTTATAAAAAAGTTTCCTGTGTATAAATATTTATTTTGTAAATAATGTAATAAATTTTTTTCGATACACTGCAAATAATAAAATTACATCAATAATTAATAAATATATTTGAAACGCAGAATTTTCAATATTCCAAAGTACAGTTGATGGAAGAATTAGTAATACACTAACGAAACTTGTAGGGTACGTAATTCCCGTTTCTGTTTCTGGATACCTCCATGCTTTACGAATTGTTGGGATAGCCGCAAATCCATCAGCAATGACTACTAATAATATTGCCTTACCGGTGCTTGCACAACTATCCATGCTACAACGGCGGTTAAAGAAAATGCTCCGCAGGCAAAATCAAATACCGTAAGCTTCCAATAACTTTTTTTGTTAAAAAAAGAAGCCGCAAGAACAATTAATGGCAAAAAACCTGCTAGAAAGATTCGTATAGTCACCCATATGTCTGCACCAGCTGAAATAGCGGCTCCGGTTCCAATTAATGGAGCTAGCGCCCACATTGACCAAGAAATACGGTTAGGTTTAGTTTTTCCCGAGACTGTATCACGTACATATACCGAGGCACCAGCAATAGTAATTAACGCACTTAGAATAACCAGTCAGTGTTCAAATGTCATAGATGTATAGTGTAGCAGAATAAAAAAAATAGAGGTGCAATTAATTGCACCTCTATTTTTTATGTGTGTGGACCCTAGGAGATTCGAACTCCTTACCTCCTCGGTGCAAACGAGGCGCTCTACCAAATGAGCTAAGGGCCCAAGTTAATTACCAGTTCCTCTAACGAAGATCCACTCGAGAACCGAGAATAGTCTACCAGAGAAAAATGTAAACGACAAGATAATTAATGCAATGCCGATAAGTTTGTAAAAGATGCGTGTACCTCCTTCAGCTCCTAATTTTGCTTCAGCCCAAGCAATTCTACCAAAATTTTTCATCAGCCATTCTGTAAATATAATGACTAGTACTCCAATTGTTAATAAAATTATTGCTGCAACGTATCTCATAGGATGTATTGTACCATAGAAGGTATGTGGGCGCTGGGGGACTCGAACCCTCGGCCTCCTCGGTGTAAACGAGATGCTCTAGCCAACTGAGCTAAGCGCCCTTCTAATACGCTCTGATTCATCAGAGCTTCATAAGATGTTACCGTAGAGTACCATCCTCTGAAGCTTTAATGAACTAGTGTGCCGGGAACAGGATTTGAACCTGCACACCTGTATATTAGGCACTACCCCCTCAAGGTAGCGTGTCTACCAATTCCACCATCCCGGCCTATATCGTACGTATTATAAATACGTAGATCTGGCCGGAATAACCGGCCAATCAGCGATTAGTTATTTTCAAGAACCAACTCCTCTTTAAGACGTTTATTATAGTTGCGCAAGTAGTACAGTTTACTTCGGCTTACTTTAGCTTTCTTTACATTTTCAATTTTTTCCAACGACGGCATTGCTAAAGGAATAATTTTTTCAACCCCATAACCTTTTGATACTTTACGTACAGTAATTGTTTTAGTTTCAGGAGTTTTTCCAGACATCGCAAGAATCATACCCTCAAATATTTGAATACGATCTTTCTTACCTTCACTTACACGAATATGTAAACGTACAGTGTATCCGGCTCGTAGTTCTGGCCATTCTTGTTTCTTCACTTTTTCTTCACTTTTTTCTTCAGCAACAACATCATCAGCTGATTTCTTTTCCGCTGATTCTTTCTTTGGTTGTTCAGTAGCTTCTGACCTCACCTCTTCAGCTGCCTTTTTGTTATCTTTAGCTTCGTCTGCCATACGTAAAAATATAGTTAATACACAATAAAAATGCGTCCAAAATAGCTTGCTTATGATAGAACAGTCTCTTTAATACGTCAAGAGGTGCATATCATGAGTGTGAGATCTTTGAATAATTGCTAATATTAGCTATTATTTGTTCTTATATAGCTCATCTACCAACCCCTGAAGCTTGGATGGTAATGGAGAGTAAAATTCCTGCTCTACACCATCCAGGTCTTTGAATATAAGGCGTTCTGCATGTAAAAATAGACGCTGCAAATCTGATCGAGAATGGAACTTCTTTGGACGATATACCTCATCACCAACCACATGATTATCAATAGCATTAAGATGTACCCGAATCTGATGGGTGCGACCAGTATAGATTTGTACACGAAGCAATGCGTAATGTTGAAATTGCTCTATCACCTCATATTCTGTGCGAGCAGGTTTTCCCGAACCATCCGGATGAGCGGCCATCCGTGTTCTGTCGCGCTGGGAACGTGAAATTGATAGATCAATCTCGCCAGCTGCCTGCGACATAACGCCATGCACCAATGTTATGTAATGCTTTATTACTGTACGCTGCTGAAACTGGGATTTTAAATGCTCAAACATTTCGGGAGTTCTTGCAATTACCATTATTCCCGAAACATCTTTATCGAGACGATGTACAATTCCTGGACGCATAGAATCATCCCCAATTTCTACTATCTCTGGATAGCGTGCTAACAAACCACTTACGAGCGTGTCGTTTTCATAATGCGCACTACCGGGATGCACAATTAAACCAGCTGGCTTATTAATAACAATATATGTATCCGATTCTTCTAGTACTTCAAATCGAACTTTTTTGTTAGCTTGCAAAATAAACGCCGCCGTCTCTTTTAAGACAGAATCATCCACGTTGATTACATCACCCTCCCTTAAAGCGTAATGCTTCGTTACTGCGGCATCATTCACAGTGATGAGACCTGCTTTAATATGCTTTTGCAGAGTTGATCGTGAAATATCTTTAAATTGCTTTGCAACAATTCGATCAAGCCGATCACCAATTGGAGGATTAGAGATAATCACTCGACTTGGTTTTACGAATAATCTTCATTGCATCTTCTGCTTTATCAAGAATAGTGTAGAGCTTACGATCTGCTGCATCAATAGCTTGATGATGTTCTAATATTTCATATTTAATAAATTTATCAAGCGCTCCCCAATACTCACTTCCCATTAATATTACCGGCACCTTTGGCATCTTCTTTGTTTGAATAAGTGTAAGTACCTCAAATACTTCATCGATTGTTCCGAACCCGCCAGGGAATACTACAAAAGCTTGCGAAGGACTTGTAAGCATCACTTTGCGTGTAAAGAAGTAATGAAAACCAAGTCCACGTTTTACATGCGGGTTTACTCGTTGCTCATGTGGTAATTCAATATTCAATCCAAGAGATTCTCCACCGTTGTCGCTAGCTCCCTTATTAGCAGCCTCCATTACTCCTGGTCCACCGCCTGTGATAACAGTGTATCCCGCTTTTGCCAGCAATCCACCAAGCTTTTCAGCCTCTTTATAATAGCGCGTACCTGGTTGTGTGCGAGCCGAGCCAAATATGGTAATCTCGTTCTTCTGACCAGAGAGAAACTCATACCCATCTACCAATTCTGCCATAATACGAAAAATGCGCCATGATGCCACCCCGCCTCGTTTATTTACATCATGTGGATGAATAATTTCACCACGACTAATAGCAATTCGCTTTTGCTCTTTCTTTGTAAGCTTTTTTGCAGGATGATATTGTTTATGTTGAGGATGTGTACCGTACTTCTTGGCCATATGATAGAATGTATCAGATTATTAAAGACAGTTGTTATCATACCATAAATGCTAAAAAATATGTCAGCAAAACTACTCACCGATTATCATTTTCATCCCAATCTATCAAAATCTGACTATCGAGCATATCGAAAGGCCCGTATGCTATGGCAACGGTTCGCTGAAAAACAGGTTGATGTTGTTGTAATTACGGAACATGTATTTAAGAATCCGGAACGTGCTTATCGAATCATGGAGGAAACGCGGCCAGATGATGCCACTACGATTATCTTTCCAGGGATTGAAGGGCTAACAGCTGAGGGAGTTGATTTCATCATCTTTACAAAAGACACATCAATCTATGAACATCAAAAATTAATGGTTCCTAAACAGCTTGATGTATTTGGAATGATTACCTATGTACAAAAGTATGACCATCTATTCGCCAGCATCGCCCACCCATTTAGCCCTGGGCACTCTGGATTAGTAAATCATATTGGTTTAGAAGCTGGCAAGCGAGCTGTTAATGAGCTTGGGGCAATGGAAATATCTAATCCGTGCTTCCGTGGCCTTATCCGAGTAATGGATGTAACGCGGTTTAGTCTAATCAAAAAACGGCAACGCAAATGGATGGATATGACACGTCAGGTTCCAGAAGATTTTTTTGATGCAAGCAAAATACAATTGTATACTGGTGGCTCCGACGCTCATGTCATTGTAGAAATTGGTAGCGGCCTACTTGTTCCACATGATGGGGAGCTCACGCACGATAATATATTCAATACCATTACACATAATACATCTACCGAGTTTCAAGAAACCGACGAGCCAATCTATTTTTGGTTGGGATTATATAAATCATATAGCGTTGCTATTGAATCACTTACTAAAGCCTTTCGCCTATATGAAGGTAGATTATATCAACAAGATGATAAGTTTACTAATTTTTATAGTGAGGCTGAAAAAGAAGCTGTATTAGCATTGCGAAAAAAACGCGTAGAAATTCTTAAGCCAATGCTTAATTTCCTAACGTACTTTCATGTAACGCCGCGCTTACTGAATATTATTGCGATGGCATCAGTTGTAAGCGGCTTTGTTCTACTTTATAGCCACGTATTACTTGGTAGCGCACTATTTGTAATATACTTAAGCTGCACCAGCATTACAGGTGCCTTGGCTCGATATCAAGATACCGAATCAGAAGCTGGAGCCATTATGAAGATCGCTGTACATTACGTAGCGTTACTCACGCCAATTCTTACTACCATATGGAATGAATGGGGTGATCCATTTTGGGCTGCACTATACCTGGGCGTGTACACAATTATGCTGTGGCAAATTATTACCTTAAATCAAATCGGACAACCAATTCGTTTAGTTATCCGATCTAAATATTTTATTATCGGAGCAATCTTTCTTTACGCAATAACCGATATAAACATCATTACCGAATTACTCATCGGGTTCTCTGTATACATGGTTATTATGAATGCTTGGATGCTCTTCCGGCTACGGGCAGCGCTACAACAGCAGTCCTAGTTGATTTCTAGCAACTCAACTTCAAATGTAAGTGTAGAATTTGCTGGAATAGTACCTACCGCTCTACTTCCATATCCAAGATCTGGAGGAATTACTAATGTGCGAGTACCGCCTACAGCCATACCGGCTACTCCCTCATCCCATCCTGCAATTACTTGTCCAGCTCCTAAATCAAATTCAAACGGCGTGCCTCTATCACGAGAACTATCAAATTGAGTTCCATCATCAAGTGTTCCTACATAATGTACCGATACTTCATCGCCAGCTTGAGCCACTTGACCGTCTCCCACAACATCATCGATGTAACGTAAGCCTGTTTCAGTTTCTATAGATACTTCATCTCGTTCAACACGAACCTCGGTAACGTCTGCCGGGTTATCTTCACACGTTCTTGCTACTTCATCCCAACATTGATCACCGCCACAATCACAGCCCTCTGTAAAAGCCTGTGTACATATCACTCCCGAATCAGCAGCGGCTGCACAACTATCTACACATCCGTTAGAAAATGTTTTCCACGTTCCTCCAGATTCCTCACAATCAGTAATTTGGGTCTGTTCAGAATTTGTTGGTGCATTGACGTTACTATTCTCTGTTACGGTTGTTTCGTTTGTATTCTTATTTTCATTAACTGTACTGGTAGTCGAGGTACAGCCAGCTGTTACAGCGATAGCAGTAATAATTATTCCTAACGTAATAAGCGATTTGTTCATAGTGTGTGTAATTTAATTATGCGACAAAATAATTTTGCGAATGGAATAGTATTCCAAGTAACTGTAGGATGCCAGAAAATACGATGATTGTCCAAAGTACATATCTGCTTTTTATCAACAGTGCGCCCATAATAAATATCGGGAATACTAAAAGCACATAACGAGGATACGATACTAAATCTCCGGTGAGAGCGGGAACCAATCCAACGCTGAGTGCATATATAAAATGCGTAGAATCAAGTTTTTTCCAAATATAATATAGCGTTACTACAAATCCAATAAAGAATAGCCTGTTTACTATTGAGGTATTTACATTGTGCCAACTCCAATCTACATTTATCCAATTAAGTTTTATCCACTCAATAGGATGCACTAGGTATTGTAGAGAATTTTGAGAATCGAATTGACTGGCAGCATTTATAAATGCTAAGGCATCACCCGTGCGAAAATACATAAATATCAGGTATCCACCAAAACTTACTGCGGCTACCAGTAGGGCCGTGGGGAAGGCTCGTAATAACCGTTGCGACTGTCCTGTGCACCGCTGCTGTAATAGTTGCCAGGCAATAGCGGGAATTACCAATATACCTTGCGGACGCACCCAAACCAGTGCCGCTGATAGCGTTATCAACCACAATCCTCGCACTCTATATGCTGCGTATAGTGCGCCAATAGCAAGTAATAGAAACAAACCCTCGTTATACGCAATGTGCATATATAATGCTGTAGGAAATGCAAGAAATAATCCTACGGTCTTCCAGGCAACGATGCGATTTTTCCACCAGCGCACAAAATGAAATAACAATACTACCGCACCCAGCGATGTAATTGCACTCACTATCCAAGCAGCAAGTACTACGCCACCCGGTAGCACTGCATCCGTAACTTTTATAAGTACCGGATACAGTGGGAAAAATGCGTTACTGATGTGTTTCGGCTGATATAGATGCTCTGCAATATATACATAATGCTGCGTATCCCACGTGGCAAATGATGTCGCCAACGTAACGGCTTGCTCTGGCTGATATATAAAATTCGCATCATAGCACTCTCCACAAAACGGTAATGTAGCATTTGCGGCTACAATAGTAATTATCACTACTACTTTAATTGCAATAACCAATGCTGCGAGTAATTGAATATCACGATCGAGAGTAAGTGTGTGAATCCATTTCATGATGTATTGTAAGAATTACTATTGTACCCCTAGATGGAATTGAACCATCGACCCCAGTCTTATAAGGACTGTGCTCTAACCACTGAGCTATAGGGGCTTGTTATTAACCGGGCCTATCCAATTGTACTGGAGGCTATTTTATGTAGGCTTGGAAAATATACGAACAAGTTTACTGTGGTGCTTTTCTGATTGTACTCGTTTAAATAATATTGTCCATGCGCTCCACTGCCAGGTTGAGAAAATTGCGCTAAACAGTATTAATTCCAATGCATACACAACTGTGCCAACAAATATGCCATTAAATAATTGATCGCTCACACTATCCGCTGGCACCATTGTTACCGTTGCAAGATATGGTGCGGTTACTAGAGCTGCAACCAGTACTATAGCAATATTCACTGCTAACGCGATAACAAATACTATGATGGCCATTTCAACCGTGACTAGTATATTATTAAAAAATAATTTTCCGCCGGCTTGCAGTGCTTCCCAAAGGTGCTCATTCTGCAGCACAATATAATTCGCTGCATACCGTGCAATGAATGAAACTATCAACACCAAAGGAATAAGAAAAATTGATCCAACGAATAGCAATAATTTGTACTGTTCTGCGCCATTATCTGTTATACCTATATTCGCTACCACTGTAACCATTAACAACGTAAGGAGGGTAATTGATAAATACGTAATCATATTTAATACAAATAACTGTGCGGCATGAGTGTGTCCATGCTTAAATGCCTGCACAAACGTTACTTGCTTACGATCTGCCATATGAATCAATCCGCCCTCAGCAACCATTGCCATGTATACCACAACAGCCATCGAAGCTAATAGCAGAATAAAGAACGTCCACGCCTGTGCATTACCAGCTTGTAATGCAACCAAGACATTATTGAGAGCTATAAACCATCTTTGTTCGGCCCAAAAATTGAGACTTAAAAAACTACCATCACTCACTAATGAATTCACATAGCGTAAGTAACGATCAATTTCTCCCCCAGTCCCTACAATTAATGTAGCGAATAAACCTAGGATCCAGAGATTAGCGTGCTTTACAGTAAACTGCCAAGCTTCGCTAATTACATCTTTATAGAGTTTCATACCTCTTATACTATCAGTTTTAGTATTACTTTGTCATCAGAGCTTCAAATTGCTCTCGTTCCAACGTCTCTTTTTCTATTAGCACAGTAGCTACTTCATCCAGTTTATCACGATGTGTTTTAAGAATATCTCGAGCTACATCATGTGCTTCTTTAATCATTTTTTCTACTGCTTCATCAATGCGTTGTGCTGTATTTTCTGAATAGTCACGTTTTTCTGAAAAATCCTTACCAAGAAATACCGCTTCACTAGGATGACCAAATGTGCGCAATCCCAGTTCTTCACTCATACCATATTGTGTTACTAGGCTGCGCGCTAATTTAGTAGCCTTTTGAAGATCACTGCTTGCGCCAGTAGTGATTTCACCAAATACCTCTTCTTCAGCCACTCTACCACCAAGCATCATGGCAATATCTGCTAGAAACTCAGATTTTGTATGTAAGCTCTTATCTTTTTCAGGAAGTTTCAATGTATACCCACCAGCTCTACCGCGAGAGATAATAGAAATCTTATGTACAGGATCGGCATGTTCTGAATAATACGCTACCAATGCGTGACCACCTTCGTGATAGGCAGTAACATTTTGTTCTTTTTTATCAATCACCGCAGATTTACGAGCCGGGCCAAGCATTACCCTTTCAATGGAATCAAGACAATCTTGCATGGAAATACTTTTCTTTTCTTGACGCGCTGCAAGAATGGCAGCTTCGTTCAATATATTTTCTAAGTCCGCTCCCGAAAATCCTGGAGTGCGTTGTGCGATATCTTTTAATTTCACGTCTTCATCAAGTGGCTTTTTCTTTGAATGCACTTTTAGAATAGCTTCACGATCTGCGATATTTGGAGAATCTAATGTAACGTGACGATCAAAACGACCAGGTCGTAATAGCGCAGGATCTAATACGTCAGGCCGATTCGTAGCTGCAATAACTATAACTTTTGTTTCGTTATCAAAGCCATCCATTTCAACCAAAATTTGATTTAAGGTTTGTTCACGCTCATCATGCGATCCGCCTAAGCCAGTTCCACGTTGACGACCAACTGCATCAATTTCATCTACAAATACAATTGCCGGTGCATGTTGCTTTGCTTTCTTAAAGAGATCACGTACACGTGACGCGCCAACTCCTACAAACATCTCTACGAATTCTGAACCAGAGATATGATGAAATGGCACATTAGCTTCACCTGCAACAGCGCGCGCCATTAATGTTTTACCGGTACCAGGAGGACCAACTAGTAGAACTCCGCTAGGAACTTTAGCTCCTAATGCTGTGTATTTTTCTGGATTCTTTAAGAAATCTACAACTTCTTCAAGCTCCTCTTTGGCTTCATTATTGCCAGCCACATCAGCAAAGCGTACCTTTTTCTTATTCTTATCTTTATCCTTATCGTCATCTTTAGTCTTACCGAATGTCATCGCTTTACTATTCATACCCTGCACTTGGCGCATCATAAACCAGAGAATTAAGCCAATCACTAAAATACTAATCAATCCAGGAGAGATAATTGATAGCCAATATGTCCAGCCTGTATTACTTTTTACAACAATATTAAGGTTGCTAATATCTTCTTCTGATAATCCATTCTGGGCTAACAACTCTGTAAGTGGTTGCTGTGCTTCCTTTCGAGCTGTTACCACACTATCATCTTGCAACGTCATCTCAAGCAACTGATCGCTCTTAATGGTGATCTCTTTTACTTCATCATTCGCAATTTTTGCTACAGCTTCACTAACAGTTATCTCATCAGTCTTGTTTGTTGGCTCATTCACCAAGCTAAAGATGGCACCAATAACAATAAGAACAACTACAATGGTAATAAATTGACGGAACAATTGAGGGCCTTTTGACTTAGGTATTTTGGGCATACGTGGAGTATTTGCCATAGGATAGTATTATATTTATTCGGCTGGTTTTTCTTCTGGAGCTTCTACCTTAGCTTCCTCGTTCACCGCAGGTGCTTCTTCTTTAGCTGGAGTTTCCTTCGCTACAACTTCTTCAGGTTTAGCTTCGGTAGGCTTTTCTTCCTTCTTTTCGTGCAATACTTTGTACGATAAACCAAGGCGATGTTTCTTTGGTTCAACAGAGATAATTTTAAACTCTGCCTCTTCACCTTCAGTAACAATTTCACCTGGGCTTGATAATTTACGATAGGATAACTCGGAGATATGACATAATCCATGAATATCTTCATCAAGCTCTACAAACACTCCAAATGGATTTATTTTCAATACTGTACCCTTCACAACATCTCCGATGTTATATTTTTCTGCTACTACTTGCCACGGATCAATTTGCAAGTTACGGATACTTAATGAAATCTTTGAATCATCAATACTGATAATTTCTGCCTTCACTTCATCCCCAACATTTAGGAAATCATTAGGGTCGTCAATTCGTTGCCAAGCAATTTCTGAAATATGCACTAATCCCTCAAGACCTTCTCCGAATTCAACGAATGCACCAAAGTCTACAACGCCGGTAATTTGCCCTTCAATGTTATCGCCAACTTTATATTGAGCAATTTTTTCTTGTTGCTGTTCAGCGCGAGCAAGTTTTTCTGAAACAATTAACTTTCCTTCAACTTCATCAACATCAATTACCTTCACTTTAAAATCATTTCCAACGTAATCGAGTAAGCGTTCAAGAATTTTATTCTTGTTACCACCTTCTACACGTGGATAATGTTCTACAGATAATTGTGAAACTGGCAGAAATCCAGATACGTTTCCTACACGAATAATAAGACCACCCTTATTGGCGTCCATAATTCTTGCATCAACTACAGTGTTCGCAGATAATAATGCATCTAAATTATCCCAAGCCTTACGATGTCCGGCTAGACGAAATGATAATTCAATTTGTCCATTTTCATTTTCTAATTCAAGAACAGTTGCCGTTGCGGGGTCTCCAGCTTTTAGATTGGAAAACTCACCTGATTCATCAAATAATTCTGGGCCACGTACCACACCGGTAAGATAGCCATCTATATCAATGTGTACTTCATTTTTGGAAGATGTAATAACAATACCTTCAATGATATCATTAACGCTTGGTAATGGTAGATCGCTATGTTGCTCCAAGAGAGCAGCCATTGCGGATTGTTGTTTATTTGGGGTCATAAATAATTATTAAAGATTTAGCCGGACCTGACCAGAAGTCGCGGTATCTTGGCACTACTTAAAGGTTATTTGGCCAAGAAATGTATAAATTTGAGCTTTCTGAGTATACTGGATGCCCTATTATATTGCAAGGCTGAATCATAATTATAGCTTGAAAAAGTGTTGAAAATACGCTATAATACGTTAACATATGGCACTTAGTAGTGTATCGAGCAGTCGATTTAAGAAAATGGTGATGAAGGCAACTGGTACTAAAGGGTATCTATCTTCTTCTGTGCAAAATTCTCTTCGCGCATCTGGATCCCAAAAATATCTGAGGGGCAGCGGTAAAGTTACTCGAGCGCAAGCTACTAAAGTAATGAAGCAACTTAAAAAAGAGGGGTTAGCTTCGAAGATATCTAGTAATGCTACAAAACATGTTAAACGCGCTTTTGCGGCTGAGGAGCAACGCAAAGACATGATAAAAAAGCAAAATATTGAAGATCGTAAATCGGAAATTGCAGCTGAAAAGGCGGCTGAACAAGCAAAGGCAGGTGGTAAAAAATCAGGAGCTAAGCAATCTGCTGGTGCAGGAGCGGTGCAAATGAGCCACTCATCAACAATAACTGCTGCAAATGCAGCATCTGGAGATAAGTTTGTAGGTAACAGTTTTGGATCAACCGATTTAAAGCCATTGGCCGACCTACCAACGCAAGTGCGGAAACCTCAAGAATGGATAGATGAGGAAGCAGATTTAATTGATATGGCAATAGATTAACCCTTGCATATACCTTATATAAGTGTTACTCTACTTGAGTATGCAAATTCAGTGGTTAGGACTTGGAAGTTTCCGTATTCAAACAAAAAACTCCGTAATTGTCACAGATCCGTACTCCGATAACAGCGGTTTAAAAATGCCTAAAAACAAGGCCGATCTTGTGTTGGTTTCGGATGCAGAAAATGAGTTAGCAAATAATATCTCCCGTTTAAGTGGTGATAGCTTTGTTATTGATGGTCCTGGAGAGTATGAAGTTGGCGGTACATTCGTATATGGAATACCAGCTACAAACACTGTATACCTTATTGAAGATGAGGGTTTGCGAGTAGTATTCTTAGGCGGTTTAACTACCAGCCTTACCGATAAACAACTTGAACTTATTGAAGGTAGTCATATTTTATTACTACCAGTTGGAACATTATCTAAAGAAGTACGCACAGTGCTTATTAGCCAGATTGAACCACGTGTAATTATTCCATACATGTATAAACAGCCGAAGCTTAAAGTGCAGCTAGATGATCTTAGTGTATTCCTAAAGGAAATGGGTATTAAAAAAGCCACTCCAGAAAAAAAATATACAATTAAAGCTAATCAACTACCAGCTGAAGAGACTAACGTAGTTGTATTAGCCAGCGAGTAACTCTTCGCATATGGCCGAAAAGAAAAAAAAGACGACAGCTAAAAAGAAATCGGCTACGAAGAAAAAAACGGCTGTAAAGAAGGCAATAAAAAAACCTGTTGCGAAAAAAACGGCTGTAAAGAAGAGGTCTGTTGCTAAAAATCCGGCTACTAAGAAAAAAAAGGTAACAACAAAAAAGAAGTCTGCTGTAAAGAAGGTTTCTAGAAAAAAGAAAAAAGCAGCCGTTAAAAGAATAGTCAAAAAGACAACGGCTAAGAAAAAAACTACTTCTCCAAAAAAGTCCGCCTCTAGCGGAAAAGTTAAGGCTAAAAAATCTACTGCTAAAAAGAAAGCTCCTCTAGAACCTGTTGTAGAACCAACCATTGCTACTGAACAGCCAGTTGCAGCCCCTTCACAACCAATTGCTACACCCGAGAGAACACCAGACGTTACCGTACACAGTCAACCTATCGTTACAATCCATGATAAACCCCGTACAGATAAAAGTATGTTATGGATAGCGGTAATTACTGTTACGGTGGTGATTGGAGTGCTCTGGATTTATTCCTTGCAATTTACCCTACCGTTCAATGCGGATAGAGGTATTACGCTAAATGAATCTAATCCACGTGTTGAAGAATTTTTCACTTCCGTGCAAAACGATTGGAGTGATTTTGAGAACAGCGCGGATTCATTCGAGAACTTAATTGGTGATACTTTGATTGAAGATACCACCGTAAACTCGAATACTAATGCTTCAGAGGTAATCACTTCCCAAGAGCCAATCGGAGCTCCATCAACCGATGAATTAAACGATTTATTTTCAGATAGTAACTAGTTAATGATATGCCAGCAAAAAAATCTTCTAAGAAAAAATCTACTCCAAAAAAGAAGCCTTCTACAGAGGTAGATGCTGAGAAAAAGAAAGAACTAGCTAAAGAAGCTGGTGAAGCTATGGAAGCAGCTGTAGAAACAGCCGTATCAACAATGAAGAACAATGAAGGCACAATTGTGGAGCAACCTATTGTTCAGGAAATGGAAGAATCATACTTAAATTATGCGATGAGTGTAATTGTAATGCGTGCGCTACCAGATGTACGTGATGGCATGAAACCAGTGCATCGCAGAATAATGTATGCGATGTGGACATTAGGATTACGTTCCAATGCGAAATTTAGAAAATCCGCTACGGTAGTTGGTGAAGTGCTTGGTAAATATCATCCACATGGTGACTCTGCTGTATACGATAGTATGGTGCGTTTAGCACAAGATTTTTCAATGCGCTATCCATTAGTAAATGGACAAGGTAACTTTGGATCGATGGATGGTGATAGTGCGGCTGCGATGCGTTATACTGAAGCTAAGCTTGCAAAGATTGCTGATGAACTGATGCTGGATATTGATAAAGATACTGTAAGCTTCCGCCCGAACTACGATGGCACGCATCATGAACCATCAGTATTACCCGCTCGTCTTCCTAATACATTAATTGGTGGAACCGTTGGTATTGCTGTAGGTATGGCTACAAATATTCCACCACATAACCTTAGTGAAATTTGTAAAGCTATCATACATCTAATTGGGCACCCTGAAGCTGATGTTGAAGAATTGATGCAATTTGTTACTGGTCCAGATTTTCCAACCGGTGGAACAATTTATGATACTGAGGCAATTAAAACTGCCTATGCAACTGGTAAGGGTGGAGTAAAGATCCGTGGTATTGCCACAATTGAAGAGCTTAAAAATGATTACTTTAGCATTATCATTACCGAGATTCCTTACCAAGTAAATAAGTCTACTCTCATCGAGAAAATGGCGTTACTTGTTAAAGATAAAAAAATTGAAGGCATTAAAGATCTCCGTGATGAATCTGATAGAACCGGTGTACGTATTGTTGTTGATTTAAAAAAAGATGCTTTCCCAAAGAAGGTATTGAATCGTTTGTTTAAACTTACTCAATTACAAGACACTATTCACTTTAATATGGTGGCGTTAATCGATGGCATTCAACCACGATTACTTACGCTAAAAATGATTCTTGAAGAATACATTAAGCATCGTGAGGTAGTTGTACAACGACGCACACAATTTGAACTTGATCGTGCAGCAGCCCGAGCGCATATCTTAGAAGGTTTAGTAAAGGCACTGGAGAACATTGATAAAATTATCATAACGATTAAGAAATCAAAGAACCGTGCAGAAGCTAAAGTTAATTTGATGAAGAAGTACAAGTTTTCTGATCCACAAGCTGTTGCCATTCTTGAGATGCGCTTACATCAATTAGCAAATCTTGAACGTGTGCAAGTTGAAAATGAATTAAAGGAGAAGCTAGCAATTATTAAAGATTTGAAAAAAATATTATCTACACGCAAAAATATTCTTTCTGTAGTTAAAGATGAAGTGAATGACATTCTTGAAAAATATGGTGATGAGCGTAGAACTAATGTTGTAGCAGCACCAATTGGTCAATTCTCTCAAGAGGATTTAATTCCAAAAGAAAATACATTAATCATGATGACGCGCGATGGTTACATCAAGCGCTTAACACCAGATACCTTCAAACAACAACGTCGTGGTGGTAAAGGCGTAATTGGATTAACCTCAAAAGAAGAAGACTCCATTCATCGGCTAGTCCTTGCAACTACACATGACGATTTAATGTTCTTTACATCTCGTGGCCGTGTGTTCCAATTAAAATCATACGAAATTCCACAAGCCTCACGTACAGCTAAAGGACAAGCCATGGTGAACTTCTTGCAACTTGGGCCAGATGAAGAAGTAACCACAATCATGAATGTAGCCGACATGGCTAAGTACAAACACATTGTAATGCTTACCAGCGCAGGAGTTATTAAGCGTACTGCCATTGATGCATTTAGCAATGTGCGCCGATCTGGATTAATTGCTATTAAGCTAAAGGGCGATGATCAACTACACTGGGTAAAACTATCCACAGGAAAAGATGAAATTATGTTAGTAGCCGATAATGGCCAAGCAATTCGTTTTAAAGAAACCGACGTTCGAGAAATGGGACGAAACGCTTCTGGTGTACGAGGTATTCGCCTAAAAGATGAAGGCGCTAAAGTTGTTGGAATGAATATCGTTCCAAACGGTGATCCTAAACATAAACAACTTGTAGTAGTAATGGGTAATGGATACGGAAAGCGCAGTGCCTTAAAACATTATAAAGTACAAAATCGTGGTGGATCTGGGGTGAAGACAGCGAAGATCACTGATAAAACCGGTCCAATCGTTCGTGGTTTTATAATGGATACCAAGCAAGATATTGATACTGATATATTAATTATCTCAAAGAAGGGCCAAGTAATTCGCCTTCCATTAAAGACGGTTTCAGAACTAGGTCGCGCTACGCAAGGTGTGCGTGTAATGAAATTCAAACAAGAAGGCGATGTTGTAGGTGGTGTAACCGCCTTAGGCAAGGTAGACGAGGAAGCCTAACGAATAGATACACTTCAAAACAAAAACAGCGCGATTAACCGCGCTGTTTTTAGTTATTATTTATAGTTTATAATTTCTGCAAATGTCTCAACTTCCAAACTCGCACCACCTACAAGCGCCCCATCGATATCTGGCTGTTGCATAAGTTCGGAAATATTATCTGGCTTCACCGATCCACCATAAAGAATTCTTGTATCATCTCCAACAATCTTCCGAATGGCAGCGTGCACCTCTTGCGCCTGCCCTGCCGTTGCTGTTTCACCAGTTCCAATGGCCCAAATGGGCTCGTAGGCAAATACTAGCTTTGTGTAATCATTTTTATCAACTCCAACTAGTGCTGCCTTTACCTGAGAAGTTACATGTTCAAGAGTTTTTTCATTCTTGCGTAACTCAAGTGTTTCACCTACACATATAATAGGTGTAAGCATAGTCTCAAGAGCTGCTTTTACCTTTTTATTCACTGTATCATCCGTTTCGTTAAAATACTGACGCCGCTCTGAGTGCCCAAGTATTACAATTTGGCATCCCACCTCTAATAACATAGAGGTGGAAATCTCACCAGTATATGCCCCAGATTCTTCCCAGTGCATATTTTGAGACCCATAAAATATATTTGAATCATCAAATTGCTGTTGCAGTATAGTTAAGGTAGTAAAAGGACCACATACTGCAATATCACGCTCTGAATTAAGGTCCTTAGAAAGCAATGCTTGGATAAATTGTGCGGCTTCTACGGAAGTTTTATGCATCTTCCAGTTAGCCACTATCATAGGTGTTCGCATAGCATGTAGTATACGGTTGGATGAACATTCAGACAAGGGTTGCAAAAAACCGGATAATACGGTATAGTCCCTTGGCTTTTAATAACATGCTAATTTACAAGATATGAGTGTACCGAAGAAAAGATCTGCGAAACGGGCTATAAAAACACGTGCTGCGCACCATGGCCTGGATAAGGTTGCAACAATTGAATGTTCCCAATGTAAGCAAGCAATTCGACCACATGTAGTATGTCCAGATTGCGGCTACTATAAAGGACGCAATGTGTTTGCATCACAAAAAAAAGCTCCTGCTAAACCAACTGAAGAAAAAGTTGAAAAAGCAAAGCCAGTGGTAAAGAAAGCTGAGCCAAAGGCAGAAGCTAAAAAGGAGAAAAAACAATAATTATGGCTAATCGGCATCTGGCGAGAACAATGGCCCTTCAAAGTTTGTATGAATGGGACTTTACTGGCAAGAAAGCTGATATTACAAAATTACTAAAGCGTAATCAAAAAGAATTTGCGCCCGAGTTTGATGATCAGAAATTTAGTGAAAACTTGGTGAACAATATTGTTAAACACCTAGATGAACTGAATGCTGTTATCACAGAATATGCTCCAGAGTGGCCTCTAGACCAAATTACTACTGTCGATCGTAATGTATTGCGCATTGGTGTATATGAATTACGATTTGATAAAGACATTCCACCAAAGGTTGCTATTAATGAAGCTATCGAATTAGCAAAAACATTTGGAGGCCCTTCCAGTGGAAAATTCGTTAACGGGGTACTTGGCAGCATCTTTAAGAAGTTAGAGAAGGAAGAAGAAGGGAAGAGCAAAAAAAATAAATAATATATAATTATCTAACTACTAAAAATAATTACACACATGAGTACAACAACAATTGTAGGTACTCCGTACGAAAAAGACTTAAGTGAAGTAGAAGAAAAATTGGGCTTTACATTTACGAACAAAGACATCCTTACTCAGGCACTAGTGCATCGTTCGTTCTTAAATGAAAATCGCGATTTCCCACTTGGTCATAACGAACGGCTTGAATTCTTAGGTGACGCAGTTCTTGAACTCGTTGTTACAGCACACCTTTACAATAATTACGATAATCCTGAAGGAGACTTAACTAACTGGCGCGCCAGCTTGGTAAATTCTAATATGCTCGCAGCTCTTACAAGTGAGTTAGAGATAGAAGAGTTTATGTATCTCTCACGCGGGGAACAAAAGGATGCCCATAGTAAAGCGCGTATGAAAATCTTGGCTAATGCGTTTGAGTCACTTGTTGGTGCAATATACATGGAACACGGTTATGATGGAGCGAAGGATTTCATTTCTCGCCGCTTACTCGTAAAGCTTGAACATATTCTGGAAAATAAATTATACCTTGATCCTAAAACATACTTTCAAGAATCATCTCAGGAACGCATGTCTATTACGCCTACCTACAAAGTTCTTAAAGAAGAAGGCCCGGATCATGATAGGCACTTTACTGTTGGGGTATACTTACAGGACGAAAAAATAGCTGTTGGTGAAGGCTCCTCAAAACAAGAGGCGCAAGTTGCTGCCGCAAAAAATGCTATCGCGTTGAAGGGCTGGTAAGTACGGACCTCATCTTCAACCCTAAATCCCCTCCCGAACAAGGAGGGGGATTTTATATCAACAGCGCATCATATAAGGATACTTCTACCCATTGATTAGTTCTGCAAAAATCAGTATACTAATCAAGACATGACTTTAGAAAAACTAGTTATTAACGGCTTTAAATCATTTGCCGAATCAACTGAATTCACCTTTGATCACGAATTTACTGCCATTGTAGGGCCAAATGGCTCAGGTAAAACTAATGTGGCGGATGCTTTGCGTTGGGTAATGGGCGAACAATCACTCAAGCTCATGCGCATGAAAAAGGCGACGGATTCTATTTTTGCTGGCTCCGATAAGCGAGCTCGCTTAGGAATGGCCCAAGTTGATTTACATATTAATAATGAAGATGGGCGTTTAAACCTAGATTATGATCATGTAGTTATTTCCCGGCGCTTAACACGTAAAGGCGATACTGAATACATGATTAATAAAACTAAGGTACGCTTACAAGATATTATCCTACTACTAGCGCAAGCGAATTTTGGTCAAAAAAGTTACGGTGTCATTGGACAGGGTATGATTACCGATATTGTGAATGCTAGCCCGCAAGATCGTAAAGAATTTTTCGATGAAGCCACTGGAGTAAAAGAATTTCAGATTAAACGCGATCAAGCTATCAATAAATTAATTCGTACTGAAGATAATTTGGAGCGCGTAGAAGATTTACTGGTAGAAATTGAACCACGGCTCAACTCATTAAAGCGCCAAGTAAATAAATTGGAGAAGCGCAAAAAAGTAGAAGAAGAACTATCTGAAATTCAAGTACAATACTATGGCTCCGCTACAGTAGAGTTGAATAACAAATTAGAAAATCTTACAGGACGTGGAAGCCAGCTACGAGCTGAGCAATCCACCGTATCCGATACACTTGCGAGTATTGAAACTGAAATTGATGGAATTGGCAAGCAAGAATCGCGCACAGATATTTATCATCGTTTACAAAAAGAGTTTGATGAGGTTCTTCAAAAAAAGAATGCTTTACTTAAAGACCAGGCCATCATTAAAGGACGCTTAGAAGTTGAGCATGAACGCAGTGGTGAAATTGATTTACTATGGATGCAACGGCGACTAGATGATGTATTACAACAAATTGATTCATTGCAACGTGACTTAGAAAATTCCAAGCAATCTGTTGAGCACCAAAGCAAACAACTAAGCTCTATTCAGTCTACGCAAAAAGATGTTGGAAAGGATTATGATCGAATTGAAAAACAACTAGAGCAAACAAAACAAGAACTTGTTAAGCTTACTGACGTTCTATCAGTTCCAGAAATTAAACATCGTCTAGAGATGTTATTTCAACAGCAAGAGCAGTTCTTACGTGAACTACTAGCCACCACATCACTTTCGCAATTTCAACAAATGCAAAAGAGCGCCCAAAGCGTTACTACTAAATTAGCTGAACTACTTGATGAACTTCATGAAGAGCGTGATGAGGATATTGCCATTAAACGACAAGAAATTAAGGCCTTTGAGGAACAATGGAAAACTACCTTAGGGTTAAAAGAAAAGCTACTACATGACAGCGCCGAATTAAGCGCTGGTATTAAAGCTCGGCAAGAAACAATTGGTATCATTGAAAAAAACATTGAGGACTTACAGAAAGAATCCAAGGGCATTATTGAAGAAATGAAAAGTAAGTCTGAAGCGTCTAAGGTAAAGAAAGATAAAGATACACAAATGGCCGCCCTGCAAGATGAGAGCGCGGGACTAGAAAAGCAACTACGAGATTTAGAAACACAGTTACTTACAAAGAAATCATCATTAGATGAATTCAATCAAGAAGAAGAGGGTAAAAAACAACGCTTACTAGAGCTACAAACTAAGGCACGCCAAACTCAATCCCAACTCAACCAATTGAATAATAAATTGCAGGTTATTGAAATTGAGATAGCAAAATTAGAAACGCGCCGTGAAGATGTAAAGGAAGAGATTAGCCGAGAAGTTACTGCAGAAACACAAGCCAAGATTGAACAATGGAAAGAAGAACGTGACGATCAAGATGAACTACTTGTACAGATTGAAAAGTTAAAACATCAATTAGATTTAATTGGTGGAATTGATACAGAAATTATTCAAGAGTACGAACAAACCAAAGAGCGCTTTGAATTCTTACGTGATCAATCAAAAGATCTTCACGAAACCATTAAATCAATGGATGGTATTATTGACGATTTAGATAACACCATTAAGCGACAGTTCAACAAATCCTTTAAATCTATCGCCAAAAGTTTCGAGCGCTACTTCAAAGTGTTATTTGATGGCGGGGAAGCTAAATTAAGCATGCTTACCGAAGAAACTATTCAGAAAGATGAGGAAGAGGTTGGTGAAGCTGTAAAAAATCTTGAACTTGTTGATAAGAAGAAGCAAGTTATTGGTCACAATCCAATTGGTAAACTAAAGAAGAAGCAGCGCGTAGTTTCTGGTATTGATATTGTTGCTCAACCCCCAAAGAAAAAACTGCAATCTATTCAGGCGTTATCTGGTGGTGAAAAATCTATGACCGCTATCGCCCTTATTTGTGCGATCATTGATGCGAACGCACCTCCATTTGTAGTACTTGATGAAGTTGAAGCTGCGTTGGATGAAGCGAACTCTGATAAATTCGCTGCGATTGTACGTCAACTATCTTCACAAACTCAATTTGTAATTATCACCCATAATCGCTCTACCATGCATCAGGCTGACGTATTGTATGGCGTAACCATGAGCAATGATGGAACAAGCCATATCCTTTCTGTAAAAATGACTGAGGCCGAAAAAATGCTTCAAGCCGATGAAGAAGCAGTAGTAGCGTAATCTATTTAGCAAAATCTACTTATTGAGGCTGGCGATTCGCACAGCCTCTTTTTTTATATCAAGATCAAGGGCGGTGAAGAGCACCACTTCAAATACCGTAATAAAGCTACTAAAGATAGAGATAATAGTTAACCCTGCTGTGGTAAATCCAAAAGTATCAGGTACAACCGTAATAATCATAAATAATACACTACTTACAATAAAGCTTGTGAGGATAAGATAACTTAGTGCGTACAACCAATTTCTACGAATTGTTTGGATACTATATTTTAATGCCTTAAGCGATGACATATCGTGCCACACCAACGCTGGTAGCGCCAAGCTAAATACTAATCCGATAATAATTCCTGGGACGATAAAAAAGAAAAACCCAATTGCCGTAAGCACCGAAATTATCACACTCACCACTAGCGCTCTAGGGTATAGCTCAGCTGCCTGACGTAACACAATACTCACAGGCTGAGGTTTACGAAGATACATATTCTTCATGCTCACAATAACGGCCACCACTACATATACCATGATAAAACTAGCCAGCAACTGAATAACGATATTTGCTAAATATGTGGGATCTAGAATTAAGTCTGTGAAGGCATTAAGAAATGCAATAGGATCCTGGGTGGGGATTGGTAATTCACTATCATACAAATGTCGCGGGGTTGTGAGATCTAGCAATACATTTATTGGTAATGCTACGAGGAGATTAACAATGAGAATTACATCAAACCGTTGAAGGTAATTTTTCCACGTGATACGAAGAAGCATTACGTATTGAGGCAGTGTTTTTCGTTCCATAACCGTTGTAGTATAGCGTATTGACATAAAATAGTATATTGGCTATGATTTTCAGGCTTCTTCGCAAGAGAAGCTATGCTCGAATATTAAATTATTTAGTAATTCGTACAACACAATGTTAGTAATTCGTTTATCACGAACAGGTCGCAAGAAACGCCCTATGTACCGTATCGTCCTACAAGAACGATCCTGGTCTCCTAAATCTAAAGCAATCGAAATTTTAGGAAATGTAAACCCACATACAGACCCAGCTACAATTAATCTGAAAGAAGATCGCATCCGTCACTGGATTAGTGAAGGTGCACAACCATCAAATACTGTTCATAATATGCTTGTTACCAAGGGTATTATCGAAGGTAAAAAGAAGCGTTCTGTAACTGGCAAGAAAAAGGGTGGGGAAGAGGAAGAAAGCGCTGATGCTGGCGGTGAAAAGCCAGCTGAAGAAAAGAAAGAAGAAGCTCCAGCTGAAGAGAAAAAAGAAGAACCAGCTGAAGAGAAAAAAGAAGAACCAGCAAAAGAGGCTAAAAAGCCAGCTGAAGACAAAGAATAATACTTTGTTGACAGTTAGAAATAGCCTAGTATACTAGAAAGCACGTCAGTTTTGACAATAAAATAATTAATACTATACCGATATGGAAAGAGACCAAGAGTTTGTTGAATACGTAGTGAGAGCCCTAGTGGACACTCCAGACGCCGTTTCAAGCGAACGCACAGTGGACGAAATGGGCGTACTTATCACTCTTACAGTAGATCCTAGCGATCTTGGACAAGTGATCGGGCGACAAGGTCAAACAGCTAAATCTATTCGTACTCTATTGCGCGTAGTTGGTGCTAAAAATCATGCACGTGTAAACCTAAAGATCTACGAACCAGATAACATGCGCAATCATTCTGGTGGACGTCGCGAAGATAAGCCACGAAATGATGCTCCTCGTGAAGAAGCTCCTAAACAGGAAACTCCACGTGAAGAAATTGACATTAGTGCTGTAGATTTGAACCTATAATCTCAGAATAATTCAAAAGCCCTGCATTTGCAGGGCTTTTTTAGTATATCCACACTTTTTTTGGCTAATATTAGCAATTTCATATCAAATCTCATTGACGAAATAGTGCCTGTTTGATAGTGTACTTCGGTTATGCTTAAAAACATACTATTACCCACCTATCGATTTTTTCTAAAAATGAAGCTGCGCCGTATTGCAGCCCCACGTATTGCGTTACATAAATTAGCCAGCCAGCTGTTGATTGGTGGTATTTTTATTGCTAGCGCTTCACAAACACTTGCCGCAACTCAACCTTCTGGTGTAGCACCAATGTCTATTGTAAATGCGGGAACACGGCACATTACTACTACTGGATATATTGATACTCGTACTGCGAACTTAGAAATATCTCAATTAGCATCAAATACGCCTGTGCACGTTACCGACACTAAACGGACTAGTCGTGGATTCTTTGCTGGCCATAATGGCATTGATTATGATGGAGAATTTGGTGATGGTATTTACGCCATGCTACCAGGTACAATTACCTTAGTATCTTCTTCGGGCCCACTTGGGAATCATATTGCTATTGAGCATGATAATGGCATTAAAACAGTGTACGCACATCTTCAAAGCATGCAGGTATCTCAGGGAGATGAAGTACGCGCTGGTGATGTACTTGGCACTATGGGAAGTACTGGACGTTCAACTGGATCACATCTTCATATTGAATCTTATGTAAACGGTGTAGCCGTAGACCCTATGATATTCTTAGCTAACGCTGAGCTAAAATAGCATCATTTGCTATACTATAACTCATGCGCTTTGATATTGTGACAATTTTTCCAGAGATCTTTGATTCCTATTTTGGAGAATCCATTATTAAGATTGCTCAGGAAAAAGAAAAGATTGATATCCACGTGCATGACGTGCGTGAGTTTGCAAAAAATAAACATAAGAAAGTAGATGACACACCTTATGGTGGTGGCCCCGGCATGATACTTATGGTGCAGCCATTTTATGATTGCATGAAATCAATTCCACGCTTGAAACACTCCCGCGTATTGATGATGGATCCGGCTGGTACAGAATACTCACAACCAATGGCACAACAGTATAGTAAAGAGTACGATCAAATTATCATGCTGTGCGGAAGATACGAAGGTTTTGACGAACGAATTTATAATCTTGTAGACGAGCGAATCTCAATTGGTAAATATGTATTAAGTGGCGGCGAAATTCCTGCCATGATAATTACCGAAACTATTACCCGCCTACTACCAGGTGTACTTGGTGATATCGAATCCGTAAAAGAAGAAACTTATACAGGCGACTTAGAATACAAAGAGCATCCTCAATACACAAAACCCAGTACGTTTATTACGGACGAAGGCGAAGAATGGAATGCGCCTGATGTATTACTATCTGGTAACCATGCAGAGATAAACAAGTGGCGAGAAGAAAATGAAAAAAGGGGCTAATTTAAAGTAGAGCCGCATTGCAATGCGGCTCTACTTTATTACACACCCAACTCTCGCTTCTTAGCTACCACCGCTTGCTCAAGAATGGCTAGAGAAATTTGATCACCCACATTGTGCACACGACGCACAGGATGAAAGAACTGTTGAATGTCTTCAGTAGTCATATTGTATTTATCTACAATACCTTGTTTTCTGATTCGTTTTACTAACTCTATTTGATATGGATGAATACCTTTTGGAACAATTACACTTTTGCCGTTAATAGATAATGACTTTCGTTTTTGAATACCTTTTCCAGCTCTACCAATCTTTTTTAATTCCGGATGATACTGAATAGCCCAACATGTTTCACCAATTCTGAATGCAATAATTTCCTTTGTCGCATGATCGCGTGCTAGAACATGTACATTCTTACTTGGCTTGTTAGATTGTATATCCGCCCCATAAATTCTGAAATGATTATATGACTCTACACCAAAGCCTGGTGCAAGCTCTTTAAAAATAGTATCTTTTTTACCCTCATCGGTGATATCAACAATTTGTGTACTAAAATGAAAACGTCCTTCGCGCGGTGGTGGTACATTTTGCCCTCGCTTAATTCCAATATGCATCACTTGGTCGGCTAGCACTTGGTAACTCATGCAGACAGCCCATACAAACATTTCCCGATTGATTAGTTCACTCATGAATTTTGCGATGGGTCGATAAAATGGTTGATCGGAACGACCCTCTCCACCACTCATCATCACAAGTACTTTATGGTCAAGATCAGAATATAATAATTTTCGGTCATCGGATGTCATCACACCGCGTTCGGAAATTGCAATGCGTGGCCACGGATACTTGCTCCAATTTTGCTTTGTATCAGAAATACCAATCACCTCCACAAAATTATCTTTACGAATTTTTGGATGAATAGTTTTTAATAAAGCTTGACTGGTATTTATCGAGCGACCGTAAATACGAATTTCTCCACCAGTACTATTTTGCGCTAAACGAATTTTTCTTAGGTCATCCAGAATTAATTCAATACGCTTTGGATCGGCATCTTTATATTTAGGACCAACCTTATTACTTAGTCGTTCATACGCTTTTGCAGGAATACGCAAATGCTGCGAAGCACTTTCCTCACTAAATGCTACTGGGATTTTATCTTTGTAGTGTATTGGCATATCTTGGCGTATGTTATCAGCTACTAGACACAAAAGCAATAATTCGATAGGGTGTGGCCATTGATCATTCCGATCGATGTTCCCAGGAGGAACAATGTCCCTTAGTCAGATCCGCTTCATCGTCCTCGCTAACCTCCTCATCCTGCTGGCTGGCTGCAAGGCTGCCAAGCAGTACTCAGTGAGCTCCCTGCCGCAGGGAAGAGGCTACACCACCGTTGACGGCGAGATCCTGTTCAAGATCCACGAGTGGCCGTGTCTGTCCGGCGCATTACTGATGGACGACGAGCACCCCAGCGGTATCCCCGAGATCGAGATGGTGAGCTGCTACCACAACGGCGACTACTACACCGTGCTACTCAACGGCCCGAATCCCGACGGTGAGTACACCAGCGCCTTCGACGCCGGATTCGAGGACGAGGTTCAGCAGCTTCCGGGTGCCATCACCTGGCAGAACCTAGCCTTCATCTCGGTGGAGTCGGTGTCCGGCGAACCGTCGGCCTGGTTCTACAACACTCGCGGCTAGCTGGAAGAAGTTCGCTACGAGCCGGTCTTGCGGCTGGTAGAGCCAGTGATGCTCCGTGGCGTCTGGGTGCACGAAGGCACCCTCTGGATATTGCCAGAAAATGGCTAGGGATAGGGGTGTTCGCTTCGGCGTCCACCCCACCTACCCAGTGACTACAGTGTCAATATGTTGCAGTTAGCGGGTAGAAACGTATAAAAACAAAAAAAAAGTTAATAAAATTAGCATAATTTAACTGTGCACAAGCTGTGCACCTAGTACCTTATGCGTTTCTTGACATAAAAACCAGGTTTATGTAGAATACTCTAGCTAACGAGATTAGCCAGATTGACAAGATTTATCCCCAAAAAACGCTGAAACTAGCACGTGTCTAGCAAGACGCCAGCTGGTTTCAGGGTTTTTATTTCGCTAAAAACGGAATAGATCCTGAACGTACATTGACAGTCGAATCGTGACAAGTATTAAACCACAACTCGAGGTTGCTGAAGTAGGCTTCGAGTGTAGATAACCAATACTTCAATTCCGGATAGATGCAAATCTATCTAAAAATATACTAAGAGTTTGATCCTGGCTCAGGATGAACGCTAGCGGTGTGTCTTAGGCATGCAAGTCGAACGCGTCTTCGGACGAGTGGCAGACGGGTGAGTACGACAGTGGTAACCTGCCCCAAAGTTTTGGACAACCTTGCGAAAGCGAGGCTAATACAAAATGGTCAGAGAATTACATTTGTTTTTCTTTGTAAAGCTTTTGCGCTTTGGGAGGGGCCTTTGGTCTATCAGCTTGTTGGTGAGGTAAAAGCTCACCAAGGCTCTGACGGATAGCGGGTGTGAGAGCATGGCCCGCCTCACTGGGACTGAAATACTGCCCAGACTCCTACGGGAGGCTGCAGTCGAGAATCTTCCGCAATGCACGAAAGTGTGACGGAGCGACACCGCGTGCCAGATGAAGCCTTTAGGGGTGTAAATGGCTTTTATTAGGGAAAAACTTGCGATGGTACCTAATGAATAAGAG
>JAJRVJ010000023.1 GCA_024277435.1 Patescibacteria group bacterium
ACCTTTTACCGATTGCAGTGATCCATTCAGGCATCTGAATGGAAAATGTTCCATGGAACTGAGTATGAAAAAACAGGCTACATGGTCTGAGGTATTAGATTTAATCTATTAAAAAACGCGCCAGATATGGAACGGTGACGCCCACCGTGGGTGTAGGGCCCCATGATGCCCGCCGGCTTGGAGCCGTGGTTGATGACCTTGGGCACGATGCCCGCCCAGGCACCCATGTCCACAATGGCCAGACCGCCCTTGTGGGTGAGCTTGTAGACGGCATCCAGCGCGAGGCTGGTGCCGCCCGCCAGCTCGTAGACCTGGTTCTCGGGGTCGGTGAGGGTCACGTTGAGGCGTCGCTGGAACATGTCCGCCAGCGCCTGCTTCACGTGAGCAGGACCGGAGGCCGGCCGCATGTAGGCGTGCTTGACGCCGGCCGACGAGTGGATCATCGCGAGGATGTCTTCCTTGGTCACGGACGGGTCCTCGAGCTCATTGAAGGTGTGACCGGTCGCCGTGATGGCGACGAAGTCACGCGGCGGGCCGCCGTCCAGCAGGCCGACGCCGCCCTTGATGGCGTCCAGGATGCCGCCGACGCCGGTCAGCAGGTCTTCGAGAGGCCAGGTGATGCGCAGGCCGGAACGGCGTCGCATCGCGTGGAGGAAGTCATCCCCCAAGACAGAGTTGGTGTGAGTAGACATGGTATCAGCGCCTCCTAAGCGCGGGTTTGGGTCAATGACCCGGGGGAAGTTCAGATCCTCGGCGGAAGCCTTAGTTCTGAGGGAAGCAAAAAACTGTCGAAGAACGTGATGACTTAGTCATCTACCGCTATTGCTAGTTAGGCAAAAATGGTAGAGGGCTAATAGTGCTAGAAACTATTAAGGGGACATGTTTCCATGCCCCCTACAATGTAGTGTTTTATATTCTCAGGATTTAATCTCCTTACTAATCCATTCTGTCTTAGCGCGCTCATACTCTTCAGCGTGTGATACATCGAACCACTTACCAGAGAATGGATATCCACCTATTAGTCCACGATGCGCGAGGTCTGGCAATACATCTCTTACCAAGTAGGATCCAGGTTCATCTTTAATATGGTCGAACAGCTCAGGCTCACATACAGATACTCCAGAATACACAAGATTAGATTTATCATGCTTGTTTGGTTTTTCTATAATGCCAAACACTCTACGACCTTGTAATTCTGTAACCCCATAGAGGGAAGGATTTGAACAAGCAGTAACCGCCATGGTGGAAATAACATCGCCCTGCTCTTTATGAAATCGAATCAACTGTTGTAAATCAATATCCGCTAAGATGTCGCCATACATTAATAAGAAAGTGTTATGAATATATTCTTGCGCCAAGCTTAAAGACTGCGCGGTGCCACTTCCTTCGTTATCCATCACATACGTTAGGTTGATTCTCCACTGCGAGCCATCTCCGAGGTAGTGTTTGATGTCTGGAGTTTTTTCATCCAGCACCATAATCACGTTTCTAATTCCCGCTAACCGTAGCAACTCAATTGTATAGGCAATTACCGGACGATTCTGAACACGCAATAAAGGCGTGCTACCTTGTTTTGCTTTACCTGCAGCAAGTATCACACAGGTATCTACACCAGTTCCTAAGTATCGTCCAAGGATGTATTCAATAGCATGGGAACGATTACGAATTTTATCTCCATCAATAAAACGATCCAACGATTCAAGGATATCCTTGCGCAGAGTGATGGTTAATCGTTCTTTTCCTATTTTATTAGCCATAATATACTTATCACACTTTATCATACAAAAATAATTATGCAATACCACTGTGTATAATAAGTGGAAATATGCTAAAGTCAGCCCTGTATGGAAAGAGAGTTAAAAAAAGAGGGGTATAACATCATTGCCGGAGCTGATGAGGCTGGTCGTGGTTGCTGGGCTGGACCATTAGTAGCTGCAGCCGTAATAATGCCTGATAGGTCCATAGAGGGTATAAATGATTCAAAGAAGCTGTCGCATAAACGTAGGGTAGAGCTATTTCCTAAAATTATTGAATCAGCTTCTGCATGGGCTGTTGTGTCCGTAACTCCAGAAGAGGTTGATGCGATGGGTGTACATCAGGCTAATTTATTCGCATTGTCGCATGCTATTACTCACTTAGATATCGAGCCAGACATAGTCTTAATAGACGGTTTTGCTATTGATCATTATTATAATACGTTACGTGTGGTTTCTGGAGATCAATTAAGCTACAATATTGGCGCAGCATCTATTTTGGCTAAGGTGGTGCGTGATTACTTAATGATGTTAGTGGATCGTGTAGATGGTAGGTATCATTTTGGACAACATAAGGGGTATGGCACAGCTCTTCATAGACAGCAATTGGCTGTACACGGCCCTTCTCAATGGCATCGCAAGTCGTTTGCTCCCATAAAGAAGTTGCTTTATACTTAATGCATGCCATACAAAACAGTTATTATCGATATCCCCGCAATTTTGCAACGAGCTGGCGTAAAGCCAGGCATGGTTGTTGCTGATTTTGGAACTGGACGTGAGGGGCGCATGGCTCTTGGTGCTGGTAAAATTATTGGTGACTCTGGAAAAGCCTACGCTATTGATGTGGTAAAAACAATTTTGCCAACAATTGCCAATAAAGCCACTATGCACGGCATCAATAATGTTGAAACAGTATGGAGTGATTTAGAAGTATATGGTGCAACAAAAGTAATTGCTGATAATTCGGTAGACGTTGGCTTTCTTGTAACTACACTGTTTCAATCTCGTGAACGATTAAGCATGATGAAAGAAAGTTTGCGCATGATTCAACCAGGCGGCAAACTTGTTGTAGTGGATTGGAGGCCAGACGTGTCAGCTACGCTAGGGCCGGAAATGGATCGCAGAGTGCATGTTGAAGAAATTGTTAAATACGCGCAAGAATTAAATATCGAATTAGTAGAAGAGTTTGAGCCGGGAGAGTATCACTGGGGATTGATTTTTGTAAAATAATTTGCTATTCTACAACTAGTTAATAAGGCGTCCGTTAATTAGCGGGCGTTTTATGTACCAAAGACACTTTACTGGAAAGCTTGGCGAGCAGAAGGCTGTTACCCATCTTAAAAAGCTCGGCTATACAATTCTCGATCGTAATTATCACACCCGCTGGGGTGAAATTGATATTGTGGCTAAAAAGGATTCCACGGTATATTTTTTTGAGGTGAAGACACGTCACTCGGTATACCATGGTCATCCATTTGAAACCATTTCTCATCGTAAATTAAAAACAATTAAGCAAACTGCCTTTGCGTACTTAGCTGTAAAGCCACAAGAGTTTACCAAGTTATCTGTAGGGGTGGTTGGTGTATTAATGAACCGTAAAACCAATAACACTCAATATTTTATGATCGAAGATGTTGGGTGGATATAAGTGCCTTGACAACAGCTTTGATATCCGATAGACTTCTTTCTAGTACTAATAAGTAGTATACGCATACTACTTATTTTTTTATTTTAAATAATTGTTTAAGAAAATATAATTATGCCAGATGCAAAAGAAGTTGGCGTTGCAATTAAGCAGATTTGTGAGGAAAAAGGAATTCCTTTTGAATCAGTAATTGAATCAATCGAATCTGCCCTTGCTGTAGCCTATCGTAAAGAGGTTGGTAAAAAAGGCGTAGACATTCGCGTTGATTTCAATCCAAATGATGGTAGTATGCGAATTTATGAAGTATTTACCGTTGTTGAAGATGATTTATATAAAGAGTATTTAAAAGAAAAAGAAGAGCGTGAAGCTGCCGGTGAAGATGTAGACGCTGAACCACCCAAGGAAAGCTCGCGAGGTAGACGGGGCGCTGAAGTTACAGAAGAAGATGTAGAGGTGGTAAAGAAGTATAATCCTAAAACAGATATCGCATTGGCCGATGCACAAAAGGAAGATGAAGAAATTGAGATAGATGATGAAATTCGTGATGAGCTTGAGGTGCCAGATGAATTTGGTCGCATGGCTGCTCAAACTGCTAAGCAGGTGATTATTCAAAAACTACGTGAAGCAGAACGAGAGACATTATTCAATCTATACAAGGATCGTTCAGGGGAGGTTATCAATGCAACTATTCAACGAGTAGAAGGTCGCATGGTATTCGTAGACCTTGGACAAGCCATTGCCATTATGCCTCCATCAGAGCAAATTAAAGGAGAGGTGTATCGTTCAGCGCAGCGTATTAAGGTATTATTGCTATCAATTGAGAAAACTAATAAGGGCCCTGAAATCGTGGCGTCACGCTCACACCCAGATTTAGTATCCGCCTTATTTACCGCGGAAGTTCCAGAAATTACTGGAGGTACTGTAGAAATTAAGGGCATTGCTCGTGAAGCTGGTTCTCGAACAAAAATTGCTGTAGCAGCAACCGATCCAAGCATTGATCCAATTGGTTCATGTGTTGGTCAACGTGGTACGCGAGTACAAACGGTGATTAATGAATTGGGTGGAGAAAAAATTGATATCATCCAACATGATGACGACGCTGTAAAATTCATCGTGAACGCATTGAGTCCCGCAAAGATAAATTCAGTTGAATTAAAAGAGGGTGAAGAAAAAAATATTGCCGTAGCAGAAGTGAAGGAAGATCAGTTCTCTCTAGCCATTGGTAAGAGCGGACAAAATGTACGCCTAGCTTCTCGTTTAACCGGCTGGTCCATTGATATTGTAAAAGCTGAGGGTGAGGAGGGAGAGGAAGGTTCTGAAGAAGCTGGTGAAAATAAAGAAGAGGGCTCTGAAGAAAAACCAGAGGAGTCTACTGAAGAAAAAGTAGGAGCCACAGAAGATGGGGTATCAGCAGAAGGGTCTACCGAAGAGGAAGAAAAAGTTGAGAACGTAGAAGAAGCTAGTGATGATGAGGCTAAAGAAAAAAATGTAGAAGAAGAGGAATCTAAAGAAGAAGAAAAAACTGAAGAGTAATTACTAATCTGTAAATCGGATTCATGAATTCGATCAACCAATAAATATGAATGTAACGAAAAACGTTAAGGACAAAACAACTATCGAACTTAAGATCGAAGTTGGCGCAGATGAAATGAAGCCATACATCGATAAGGCGGTAAAGCGCATTTCAAAAGAAGTAAAAATTGACGGCTTTCGAGCAGGTAGTGCACCGTATGAAATATTGGTGAAAAAAGTAGGTGAAATGGAAATTCATCAAGAAGCCGCTCGTGATGCTGTGGACGATACCCTTCCTATAGCTATTAAGCGTGAAGATATTGAATTTGTAGGGCAACCACAAATTAATATTGAAAAAGTAGCCCCAGGAAATCCATTGGGTTATACCGCAACACTTGCTCTTATGCCAAGTGTAGATTTAAAAGGCTATAAAGATGTACGTGTAGCAAAGAAGCCTATCGAAATTGATGAGAGTAAGTTTAAGAGTACGCTAGAAGAGTTACAGAAAATGCGGGCTACAAATAAAGCTGTAGACCGAGCTGCAAAAAAAGGTGATCAGGTTATCACAGATTTTGACGTAACACTTGCTGGTGTTCCAGTTGAGGGTGGCCAAGGAAAAGATGTGCCAATTGTTTTAGGCGAAGGACAATTTATTCCTGGATTTGAAGAAGAGGTTACAGGAATGAAAAAGGATGAATCAAAAAAATTCATGCTCACCTTCCCTAAGGAGTATTCAGCTAAGCATCTTGCCGGCAAAAAATGTGAATTTAGCGTAACGATGAAATCCGTAAATGAAATTGAACTACCCGAGCTGAATGATGAATTTGCTAAGTCAATGAACTTCAAATCTCAAGCAGAGTTAGAAGGGCAAATTCGTGGAAACATTCAGCAGGAGCTTGAACAGAAGCAGGGGCGTGAATATGAGAATGAGGTAATGAAGGCGGTAATTGATCAGGCAGAATTTGATCCAATCCCAGACATGATGGTTGAGCAAGAGCTTGATCGTATGATGCAAGAGATGCGCCAGGAAGTAGAATCGCAAGGTGGAACTATGAAAGATTATCTTGAGCACATCAAGAAGACTGAGGCGGAATTGCGTGAAACATGGAAAGAGCAAGGCGATCGTCGTGTGAAAGGCGCTCTTGTTCTTAAGGCTGTTGGAGAAGCTGAAAACGTAGTAGTAAGCGATGCTGACATTGATAAAGAGGTTGAAAAATATCGTACAATATACAAGGAATCACCTGAAGAGTTAAAGCAAATCGAAGGTGATGATTTTCGCGTATATGCACGCAGCATGATTCGTAATCAAAAAGTGATTGATGTGATCACATCTATTGCTGGTGGCAATGACAAAAAAAGTGAGAAAAAAGCAGACGAAAAAAAGTCTGATAAATAGATAAAGTATTTATTTAATAAAAACAGTGGGGGGTTCCCTACTGTTTTTTATTCTCAAATCGTTATTTAACAGATGCAATCGCCTTTTTCAGTACGCGAATAGATTTTCGAAATTCTGCCTTCTCATCTTTATCGAGCGGAAGCTCTAACTCACGTTCAATACCTTTGCGACTAAGAATAGATGGCGTGCTCACCGCTACGTTCTTCACACCATATTCACCTTGCAACACAGATGATACGGGGAATACTTCGTGAGTATTATTAAGGATGGCATGGACAAGTTCTTTTATGCAAACGGCAATGGCTAAATTTGTGGCACCTTTTTTCTTAATAATGTCATATACAACACTTACAACTTTGTCATGGATCTTAACAAGATCAGATTTTTTATAACCAGGAAAATTCTGTAGCGGCACAGGACCAATTGTTGCTGTGCTTAAAGCTGGGAATGAGCTATCACCATGTTCACCAAGTACATAGGCGTCTACACTGTGCGCATTGACCTTAAAATGTTTAGCAATATATGATCGGAAACGAGCTGTATCGAGTACCGTGCCAGAGCCAATTACGCGGTGGCGAGGAAAGCCAGAGTATTTACGAGCATAAAATGTAAGTACATCAACTGGATTAGTAACTACCAGTAGAATACTATCTGGCGCATGCTTTTTTATTTCAGTAACAATAGATTTAAGAATGCTTACATTCTTAGCTAAAAGGTCCATACGGGTTTCTCCTGGCGACTGATGTGCGCCAGCTGTAATAACAACAATATCTGAATTAGCGATATCTTTGTAATTCTTTGAACCTTTGAAATTTGTATAGGGTAAAAATGCACTACCGTGTTCAATATCCATAACCTCGCCCTGGGCTTTACCAAGATTACGATCGAGCAATACAATTTCATCTGGTGTGCCATCCATAGCTAAGGCAAATGCAGTGGCGGTGCCAACATTTCCAGCTCCAATAATCGATACTTTTCCCGGCATAATTTATGTGTGTAAATAGTCTAATAATGTATTAATTCAAGTATAGCATAGTTGTGTTATAATAATTGTATGGCACAAGTTGGAGCACATGTATCAATTGCAGGCGGAGTATTTAATGCTCCCATTAATGCGCGCGAAGAGGGGTTGGAAACATTCCAAATGTTTACGCGTTCACCAAAGTCATATAAATGTCCCCCACTTACCGATGAAGCAATTGAGGAATTTCTTGCGAAAGTAAAAGAGTATGGCTTTAAGAATTACTATGTTCACGCGCCATACTTAGTTAACCTAGCTTCCGATGCGAATCGAACGAGACATGGTTCTATTAATATTTTACGGCAAGAACTTGAACGTGGTAGTAAACTTAAAGTGAGGGGCATGATGTTTCATACGGGTAGTGCGGCCAGTCAACCATCTCGTGAGAAGGCCATTGAGGCTGCTATTAAGAGTTTAAATAAAGTATTAGATGGTTACACTGGAAGTTGTAAGTTACTTATTGAAAACGCCGCTGGCAGCGGCAACGTATTAGGGTGCACATTTGAGGAAATCGCACAGCTGATTAAAGGCGTTACAAAAAATAAAGCAAAGGTGGGATTTTGTCTTGATACACAGCATGCGTTTGGATCTGGTTATGATATGCGTACCAAAAAAGACGTAGATAATTTAGTTGAGGCCATGGATAAGCATATAGGTATAAAAAAGCTATAAGTGATTCAAGTGAATGATTCCAAGGTAGAGTTCGATAGCAAGAAGGATCGTCACGAGCACATTAAAGATGGGTATATTGGTAAAGCTGGTTTTACATACTTGCTTAATCATCCTAAGTTAAAAGATTTAGACTTTGTATTGGAAACGCGATTTGAAGGTAGGGCCGATGATATAAAAATATTAAAGAGTATACGAGCATGAATGTATCAGGAGCGAAAGAATTTGCTGTAGGAATAGCATTACGAGCTGGCAATATCCTTATGAAGGATTTTCGGTCTCTTGCGCCGGATCAAATTCGTTTTAAAGATAAGCGTGAATTAGTAACAAAAACTGATATTCGCGTGAATCAGTTCATTATCTCTAAAATTAAACAGGCCTATCCAGATCATGGGATTTTATCAGAAGAAGAAGGTTTGGTTGAAGATAATAAAAAAAGCGGATATATGTGGGTGGTGGATCCACTAGACGGAACAACCAACTTTGTGATGCGCCATACGTTTTTTACAACAACACTTGCCTTGTTGAAAGATGGGGAGCCGATTATGGGAGTTATTTATGCGCCATATACACGTGAATTATTTGTTGCTGAAAAAGGAAAGGGCGCACGTCGCAACGAGATGAAGATGAATGTTTCTAATGAAAATAAGCTTGATAAGTCATTTTTATGTTTTGCGTACTCGCACGAGAAAAAATCACTGCAAAGGGCAGTTTCTGCATATCAACATTTTGAATTTAAAGCCCGATCAATGCGTCATTTTGGATCATCATCCCTTGAACTAGCATTTGTCGCTTCCGGACGAGTAGATGGTATGATTATTACTCCCCCAGTACGTATTTGGGATGTGGCTGCTGGGATGTTAATGGTGCAGGAATCTGGCGGTAAGGTATCAGACTTCCATGGTAATAATAAACGTATAGCATTCAATGGATTAGTAGTATCTAATGGTAAGGTACACAACCAGATTTTGAAGGTAATTAAACAAAAACGCATTTAATATTGCGGGGTTGTGGAAAACTAAGTTGAATTAATTCTCAGTAGTTTTATAATGAAACAGAAGAGACGCGGTGTGCCATCATCGCGTCTTTATTTTTTATTATTTTTTACTTTATTATTACTGTGACGACTGTTCTTTTAGCTCTACGTGATGTATTACTTCACTGTTAAATGGGTCAATAAAAGATATAATAACAATTGGAATAAATAGACTAGAGGGTGTTAATGATGGTAACAATCAGATTAACAATCTATGCCCAGCGCTTACCCTATATGTAAATAATACATACTTACTGCGCTAGAGATACCTAGTGCAATCAGCGAAAGTCCGCAGAATGCTACTAAGAATACTGTGAATATAGAAATGCCGAAATCTGGGCTTTGCGGAGCTAAGTTATCATCAGAATATTCGGAGTACACTCCAAATACTGAAAACGCAAAAACGACTAAACTAAACATTCCATTAAGTATAGCTATAATGAGGTGAGGTACTGTAAGTAGCATAAGTGGACTAGGCGCTTGTTTTATGTGCCCGGAGAGGGAATCGAACCCTCACAGCATTGCTACCGACGGATTTTAAGTCCGTTGCGTCTACCAATTCCGCCATCCGGGCGACTCAACCTCAATAATGAGGCTTGATTATAATAAAAGACTCCGCCTTTTATGTAAAGGCCTTTAGATGAAATCTACGTAAAGGCAAAAAATGCTGCTACGCTAATTGAGCCAATAAAGATAATAACTACCACAGCGATGATAATCCACAAAACTGTATTAGAGGATTTTTTCTTACCCGGCTTAGTAGTTGTATGTATTGAAGCAGCTTGCGCAAAAGCAGCCTGAATATCAGCATCTTCCCAACCTACTTTTTGCATTGCTGTAGTGATTTCTACATCATTGAAACCCAGTGAGCGGCAATGAGCGATGTATTGTGGTCCTGTTTGAACTGTCATATATACATTGTACTAAAACACCTGTAATCAGCCAAGTTCTGCATGATATACCATTAGTTATTGAAAAACACATAAGAAATTCTGAGGGGTTTCTTATTTTTGTAAAAACTGCTAATTTCTAGCTACACCGATCAATTCATTGATCAAAACATCAACGAGAAACAGGAGGAGCCATCATGCTGGTTCAGCTTTCCCATGTGACGAGTGAGACTACCATCAAGGATAACGATGTCATCTTCGTGTCCACGCGCAAGGCTGGCGCAGGTCGGTTCGACGTGAATCGACACGGCAACATCTATCTGGCGGATCTGGCGAGAGCTCTCGCTGGCAAGCCCGAGCTGGTAGAGGGCATTCATCAGGCTGCTCGGCAGGGTCGCCTGCAGGACGCTGTTCTGCCTGGTCGCTGGATCGATGAGATCAACCGACATCAGGCCATGCGCGCTAGCGGTAAACCGTTGCTCGAGTACATGGTGGCCTGGGCCGAAGAGATGATCGACCACCTCATCACCGAGATCATCGTGAGGGGGGCATCACCCGGCTGGCCTCTTCATCAGCGGCTCCAGCAAGATGCTCAGTGAGGTCTATTTCACGGACCACTCTGTTCCTAAGCTGCTGCGCTACTGCCTGGAGCACGACATTCCTGTGTTTGGCGTCTGCTTCGGCTTCCACGCTCTGGCCCTGGCTCGCTTCGGTGATGAGAGTCGACTGGACAACTTCATCCGCTGGCTCACCGTGCCTCAAGCTACCCACCAGAAGCTCTACCACGTGGGTGATCGAACACACACGATCCCGGTAACTCCCGGTGAGCGACTGATGACCTTCGGTGCAGCCCCGGTGCGCAATCACCGTCTGGCTCACCCGGTCACTGGTCATGCCGATGAGTGGACGGTGTTGATGCAACACTCGCAGTACTTCCCGGTCGGCCACCCGGACATTCCAAATGAGGCTGTCCTGGTCGTCAGCGATCGGGTCTTCATCGGGGTGGATGGGACCGAGTCCCGAGTGTCCATCATTCAGGGGCTCGAGTACGGACCACGGGCACACGGTGTACAATTCCACCCGGAGCTCTTCCACGACATCATGTGGTGGGCAACACACATCGCTTTCTACGGCGATGAGATGCGCGCTCAGGGCTGGGACATTCACCGGGTCCGCCGGTCGCTGCAGGCTCACGAACAGCATCTCGAGGCTGCGCAGGAGGTGGGCCGCAACTGGATGAAAAACATCCTGATGCCTTACTACTTGGGCATGTAGAATTCTCAGGAGGATACGCGGTAGGGGGGCAACGGCTGGTAGGGGCAGGTCACTGATCTGTCCCTACCATAGCCACCATCCCTACCGCAAAGTACACATAATAAAAAACCTCCCCGAAGGGAGATTTTTTATTTTATAATTGGAGCGAGAAACGAGACTCGAACTCGCGACCTTCTCCATGGCAAGGAGACGCTCTACCAGCTGAGCTATTCCCGCGGGCTGATAACTTTTGCAAGAACTACTATATAAGACTTGATTGATACTGTCAACAATGGTAGAGTAACACGCTTATGAATGAAAAATTTACGGATTCAATTAAGTTTTCCCTGCGTTTAATGTGGGAGCAGCTCCGCAAGCATCCAATTGCGGTTACTATTATGGTTGGCACAGCTGTGGCTAACAGTGCTTTTTATGTTATTGAACCGTACATCCTAAAATTATTTGTAGATACGCTTACAGCAGAGAATTTAGCAGATGATGCATATCAGCAAGCCCTTACATATGTAGGCTGGTTAGCGGCTGTATATTTTACGCAAACAGGACTATGGCATATTGGTGCCCGTAGTCTTATATATGGTCAAATTGCTATGTTGAATGGGTTATATATCAAAGCCTACGGATATTTACAGGAACACTCTGTTCGATTTTTCTCAGACAGCTTTTCTGGATCATTAGTAAAACGCATCACGCGAGCTGTTGATGGATCCGAGCGCATGATGGATAATATTTGGTTCACATTTTTACCAGTAACCTCCCGTTTATTATTTATGGTTGTGGTATTGATATTTTATTCACCACTTATGTTTATAGTACTATTTGGTGGGATTATTATATTTGTAGGATTTACATTACTCATGGTAAATCGCTGGAGTAAATTAGAGGCGGTAGTAATTCGATCGGAAACAAAATTATCGGGCACATTAGTAGATGCTATTGCTAACAATTGGACGGTGAAAGTATTTGCACAAGAGGTATCTGAGGCGAAACGCGTGAAGGCTGCTGCAAACACATTACGCACTGCACAAAATCGATCGTGGACGTATTTCTGGACATATCTAAATTTACCGCAAGGAATAATTTGGAGCGCCGTTTTAGTAGGAACATTATTCACGGCTTTATATTTGTGGAATCTTGGTCGTTTCTCAGTTGGTGATATTATATTTATTGAAACGTATTTATTTACTCTTGGGCCATTGTTGTGGGAGACAGTGAATCGATTCCAAGAATTTAAGGAGGCATCCATTAATATGGCCGAGCTTCAGGATGCAATGGAAACAAAACATGAAATTCAGGACATTGCTAACGCAAAACCACTTATTTCTGGTCTGGGAAAAATTGAATTTAATAATGTACGTTTTGCATATTCTGGCACGGATGTATTTAAGAATCTATCATTCACTATTCAGTCAGGAGAAAAAGTAGCATTTGTTGGACATTCCGGATCTGGTAAATCTACCATCGTAAAATTATTATTCCGCTTGTATGACATTCAGGGCGGTAGTATTTTATTGGATAATCAAAATATTGCGGAAGTTACACAGCAGTCTCTACGTAATCAGTTGGGTATTGTCCCACAGGATCCAATTTTATTTCATCGCTCTATTCTTGAAAACATTGCATACGGAAATTCAAAATCAACCATGAAAGATGTAGAGCAAGCTGCGCGCAAAGCGCATGCGCATGAGTTTATTCGCAACCTACCGAAGGGCTATAAAACTCTCGTGGGTGAACGGGGTGTAAAATTGTCTGGCGGTGAACGTCAACGCGTTGCAATTGCGCGTACTTTTCTTGAGAATGCTCCCGTGGTTGTATTCGATGAAGCTACCTCTAGTTTAGATTCAGTATCCGAGCAATACATTCAGGATGCTTTAGACGAACTCATGAAAGATCGTACGGTGATTGTAATTGCTCACCGTTTATCAACGGTTGTAAAGATGGATAGAATTATTGTATTCGACCAAGGAAAAATTGTAGAGCAAGGAACCCATCAAGAGCTCTTGAATAAGAGTGCAGGACAGTATAAAAAGCTGTGGGAAATTCAAACTCAATCGATTTAAAAGCAGCCCCGTAATTAACGAGGCTGCTTTATTTATGAGGCCACGACAGGACTCGAACCTGCACATGACAGTTTTGCAAACTGCTCCCTTAACCAATTTGGGTACGTGGCCATACGCACGATAGAACGTACCAAAAAATAGCATCAATGTAAAGCGTGATATACTTAGGCACATGAAAATCTCACTAGTTATTCCAACATATAACGAAGCTAAGACAATCGAAGAGATTCTTGCACAATTTCAAGATATTCGTGGTACTAATTTTGAAATTATTATCACAGACAATGGTAGTAGGGATAATACGGTTGAACTTGCTCGCCCACTATGTGACAAGGTAGTTGCTCTACCAACAGATATACGCACAACTATTGGTGAGTGTAGAAATCGTGGAGCCCGTGCGGCGAGTGGTGAGATTTTATGGTTTATTGATGCCGATGTACAAGTGCCTAGTCTTAAGCAAGTGCGAAAGTATATTATTGAGGCGTTTAATAATAACCAGCAGCTAGCAGCTCTTACATTGCCAATTCGTATTTATAAAGATGATGAGAGGCTCGCAGATCGTTTCTGGTTTGGGTTTACAAATATGCTTACGTGGCTGCAAAATCAAGTACTACATACTGGCGGCGCTCCTGGTGATGTACAAATTATTCGGCGCAATATATTTGAACGTGTAAAAGGTTTTAAGCCAGACATGGCCACATCTGAAGATCATGATTTATTCATGCGGCTTGTGAAGCAAGGCTCGGTTCGTATGGTGTGGAAATATCCAATCCGCATGTCAGCTCGTCGTATTCATCGTGACGGTTGGTCGAAAACATTATATACCTGGGGAAGGAACTGGATGAATCAATTTATATTCAAAAAGGAAGATCATACCGAGTGGGAGGCACGACGTTAATAAATCTCTACCGTTGCTACTTGTCTGCCAAATTGAATGGCTTCTGCTCGGGTAGCATGCCAAACATCAAAATGATTACAACCATATCGTGCTGCCATGCGATCGAGCACCACGTAGTCTTTTTCATTAATACGAACCTCTTGCCCTAGCGGGAGGCAGTTATTTGCAATTACGCCATCATGTACAGTTTGTCCGGAGGCGGTAATAAATGGATTGCCGTTTGTTTGATCATATGTACTAGAGTACGCAAATAATGTTCCGGTAATGGTGCGGGTGGGTTGCTGTAACTGAGTTTCTGGAAGGCGTTGAATTTCGTAAAAAACCCCAGTAGCTGTTTGCGGTGGTTGTGGACTTGCTATCGCAGCGCTAGCTATACGAGCTGGCTGTGCCTCTACAAGCTGTAGTTGAGGAATTAGTAAGCTTACACCAAATACACCTATATTTAGGGCAAATATTACTAGAGTAGAGCCTAATAGATTTAGTAATTGCATATATTTCTTTTCAAATTAACAATGCCCATTAATGGACACTCCCTCCTGATATACTCTACTGATATACTCGTTAAAGCTGCGCAATTTTATCAAATATCGCTATTTTGTCAATGGTAGTTGTTCCTCAGGTAGAGTAGCTCCGGCGGGGCGACTCTACCTGTATACCCACTCAGAACATATTAGGTGTTCATGAAATATCCCTACACATTTGTATAAAAAACCTGTACAATATTATTCGTATGAGAAAAATTCCAGCTGTAATGGCCACGCAACATCCAGATAATGCCTTTCCTCCATTTTGGGAAACTGATGGGGATGGCTTCGTTTCTTCACAAGAAGAAGTAATTGAAGCGCACGACGCTTTTAAAACTTTGGGTGTAGATGAATACATGTGGGATTGGGAAGGTAAGTATGTTGATGAGGCGGTTATTGAACGATTACTTACAGAACAGTACGCGTACTTCAAAAAGAATAAAATTGGTAAAGATAAATTTCTTACTTTTCGTATTCCAAATATCTGGGAAGAAAAAGGCTACTCGTTAGCTCGTGCGTTCATGGCTATACTTACTGCAGCAGAAATGGCTCGTGATATGAAGATGCATCCGCGCCCGTTGTTTGAAGTAATTCTTCCAATGACAGATTCTGCAAAGCAGTTACTGCATATTCAAAAAACATTTAGTAAGCTAGCAAAATTTAAGCATAAACTATTTGAAGATAATACTAGCGCATTTGATTACATTGAAATTATCCCACTAGTGGAGAGTACCGAGCGGATGTTTGGTATTGGTAAGTTGCTTGAACAGTATTATACGATGCATAAGGAGTATTATAAAAAACCACTGCCATATATTCGGCCGTTCTTGGCGCGTAGTGACCCGGCTCTTGTTGGGGGAATTATTCCTGCGGTTGTATCGAATAAAATTGCTATTTCAGAAATGTATCAGTGGGGCGCAAAACGTAAGGTAGGTATTTACCCTATTGTGGGAACTGGCTCTCTCCCATTCCGTGGTTCATGTTCGCCAGAACACATGGATGCATTTCTAGCTGAGTATAAGGGTATTCGCACCGTTACTGTGCAATCTGCTTTCCGATATGATTATGCGTTACCAAAAGTAAAACGGGCAATTAAACGCATGCAGAAAGAACTACCCAAACAACAACCAATGCTTATTACAAATAAGCGTGATATAAAATTATTGCGAGACATTGTAATAAAGGCTGAGGAGCATTATCAATCCGCAATAACCAGTGTAGCTGAAGATTTATTCCGAGTAACGCCATCCATTCCCCGGCGGCGTGAACGGCGCTTGCACATTGGGTTGCTTGGATATGGCCGATCAATTGGTAAGCAGGCATTTCCGCGAGCAATCAAATTTACCGCTGCCATGTACTCGTTAGGAGTTCCACCGGAGCTGATTGGTACCGGCCGCACATTGCGTGAGCTTGATAAGAATCAGGGTGAGTTGCTGCATAAGGTGTATCAATATTTAGCGTACGATATTAAACGGGCTGGACGATATTTGAACAAAGAGAATTTAGAGTTATTAGCGCGCCGTCATAAAGGGTGGCGAGCTATTAAGCAAGACATTGAATTTATAGAAGAGTATTTCTCAATAAAACTTGGTCCTAAAACCGCTAATGAATATTTGCATAGAAATGCCACATCGGATATTTACTATCTTACACGTCAACGAAAAGATGTTTCGGAAGCTGTGCTTAAAGCTGGTAAGTTACGCAAGAGTTTAGGATAGCATCTCTATTCACACAACAATATAATTATTCCGTAAATGGAGACGCCCTGACTGCTCCACCGATTTTTTAGATCGGCTTTGCAGCCAGGGCGTTTGTCTCCTCCTACCCGTATCGTGGGTTAGTCGTTTGGCCCTTTGAGGGGGGGGTGGTGCTAGCATACCTGAGAGAGCTTTTGTCTCACAGTGCGGTATTGCTATCGCTGCATACTAGCGCCTTCTCTTCGGGCCATCGTCAGCTGTGGTGGCTGCGGAAGGCCGCGACCCGCTCGGGGATCAGAAATCCCTGGCGGTCGAGCTGCTTCACGCCGGGGATGAACCGGTCCGCGCTGAGCCGCTCGAGGATGACCGGCCCGAACAGCTTCTTGCCGTTGGTCCGGTCTGGAGTGCCGGCTGGATCGTCCTCCACCGATGCGATCCGCGCGGCCGGCTCCAGGTTCGGCATGACCTGGGTGTTGAAGGTCCGGAAGTCGTCGATGGTCCAGGTGCTCACCGGCCGGCCGAACATCACGTAGGCGTGCAGCAGGCGGGCGAGCTGGTCCATCATCCGGTCCTCCTTCTGCTGGGAGTTCGGCGAGTCCAGGCGCGGCTTGGGGGTGACCACCTGGGCCACCATCTCCCGGTCGCCGCCGTTGCCGTGCCGTCGCATGCTGTCGTGCGTGAAGAGCCAGGTCATGGTCTCCTCGCCGTACCGCGTGGCGATCGGCCGGTTGTAGGCGATGCCGCCGAACAGGCCGAACTCGCCCGTCAGCATCCATACGTGCTCACGCAGGTCGGTGTAGACCTCCTGGGCCAGCTTCCGGACGTGGTCCGGCAGCCATGGGACCATGAGCAGGTCGCCGATCTGGTTGCGGGCGGTCATGGTCGTCTGGTTGTTGCGGCCGGGTCGGGCCACCTTCGCGCCGATGAGCCGGTCGCCCGGCTTCACCTGCAGGGAGGTGTAGGCCAGGGCGGCGAGGCAGTCGTACTCGAAGCTGCCGCGCAGGTCCGCGTCGTGCTGCAGGATGGCCCGGGCGTTGGGGAAGCGCAGGTAGCTGTACAGCATCGCCGCCAGCATGTTCTGCCCCTTGCCGTTGGTCACCGGCGGCACGTCCAGGCCCAGCACGGGCAGGAGCTTGTCCCAGTCGATGAGGTCGTGCATCTCCGTCCGGTCGAACAGGTGGACGCCGTCGCGCTGGAAGCGCGCCGCCATGCTGAGCACCTCGTTGCTGGAGCGGTCGTTGCTCACGATGATGCGATCGGGCGGGAGGCGGCTGACGAGGTACTCCAGCACCTCGCCGACCACACCGGGATCGTCCTCGTGCATGGGCACCAGGACGTAGCCCCACTCGCGCAGCAGCGTCAGCAGGTGCGTCTCGGCCGCCGCCATCTCCTCGTCGGAGGGGCGGAAGAAGTACTCCATCGCCGGGCGATCGCCCGTGTCGAAGGGGAGCTGGTCGAAGGCGCCGCCGGAGCGGGCGGCATCGACACCGCCGGCCTTGCGCTTGAGCTCTTCGCCCTGTCCACGTGGTCCAGTCATCTCGGTCTCCTCGTCACTCATGCTTGCTGGGTTGATTTATCAGAAATGCGCTTGCGGTTGAACCCAGTACAACGCGCGCGCGGGGTGTGGAAGTTGTGAAAGGTGCAGGAAGTACCCCACGGCATAAGTAAAGAAAAAACTCTTTACCTGAGCCCTAGGGATTAAACAGAATAGTTTTTGTTTAGCAAAAAGTCAACGTCAAACCGCATATACTGCAATTTGACGTTTTTTTTGACTAGTTTTAGAGGAAAAAGGGGTTGTTTTTGGTTTTAGCTTGTTCCGGCATTTGAGCTGCTAGAAGGTTCCAACTTACAAAGTTTGGAGCCGCTAATGGCTTACCTGTTTCTGAATGATAATTCTCATGCATTCCGCCAGTTTTCTTGATATCACGCAAGCAGTTTCCTACAATTCTATCAGCTAATTGCTTGGCGTGTTTTTGATAACCATAATTTAGTAGAGCGTGCAGGTACATATAATTGGCAATTGGCCATACCGGTCCTTGCCAGTTCGAGTGCGGCTTGATGATATTAGCATTATTAAATGCAGGATCATTCTTAGCGAGTGTGCGAATACCATATTTGCTCCACATATATTTAGGATTCACCCAGTAGCGTTTAATCATTTCACGACCCTTCTTACGATCCAGTAAGCCAGCCCACAACGGAATAATATTCGAATAGGTATGATGCTTAATGAATTCACCAGTTTGGCTATCTACATTATAATAGGTTTTATCTTTATCATCCCAAAGATGTTTATTGATATTACGCTTAACATCAATGGCTTTCTTCTGGAACCTTTTCGCATCACCCTTCTTTCCAAGTTCTTTCGCAATAAGTGCCAGAGCTTTATATTCACGGTACATGAATGCATTTAAGTCTGCAGCGATTACTGTTCCATTATCATATGGTAGGCAGGAAATATTATTATCAGCGCCAGATTCCATGCTATCGTGCCATGTTCCAAGATTATATTCTTTGTTCCAGTAATAGCGCTCCCTGTATGTAATAGAAAGCTTTAATTTTGCATATACTGGTTTCAACCAAGAGAAATCCTTCAGTGCTTTTGATGCAAAATAGCTACCTTGTGCCAAGAACGGCTTAATATGATGCAGGCGATTATCCCGACCTTTTGGAGTTACCAATCCAGGAGTGAAGCCTGTTTTAGTATTTGTATAATTAAGGTAGTTTAATGCCCAGCCTTTTAAGTAAATAGCTTCCGATGGTAGATCGCTAAGTAAGCTCATGCCAACAAAAAACGCGTCCCAGTCCCATTGCTCTTCATAAGGGCCAGCTGGTACTAAGTAGTCGTATTTTAAGGCACCTTTTGCTCGCCGCTTCACTTCCATCTTTTTGGAGAGGAAGTGGTGTTGTAATTGTTCAGTGTTATTCATATGCACAATAGATTATCTTACTTCATCATATTTTTCAATAGATAATGTCATATTGTGCAAATATAAAATATAAATACGTTGACAAGAAAATAAAATCTACTATTATTAGTAGTAGATTTAAAAAACTATCTACGTATTCCCCATGGAAAAGAAAAAACCTACAGAAGGAAAAAGTATGCTCGATCAACTTCCACCACGAATGGCCTTTTGGTCTGGTGTTGTATTAAGTGGCGGAGTGTTATTTGCACTCGGCTTTGTTATTTTACTCGTTATGATGTTTAAAGGTGTAGCTATGACTTCGCCAGATTCAGATGGTAAAACAAGCCTATTTGGCGGTAAAGATAAGGTAGAAGATGTTGTAGATGCAAATAATAAAAATACAGCTGTTGCGAAACCGGATACAGTAGCTCAACCGCAAGCTGCTGGTTCAGTAAATTTGGATGAGTTAACAAACGTACGTGGAGAAGGTGAATTAACAATTGTGGAATTTTCTGATCCTGAATGCCCATTCTGTAAACGGTTCCATGGAACAATGCAAGAAGTTCTTGGCGACTATGATGGAAAAGTACGATGGGCATATAAGCATTTCCCATTAACATCACTTCATCGTAAGGCAGAGCGTGAAGCAGTAGCACTTGAATGCGCAGCAGAACAAGATAAGTTCTGGGACTATGCAGATGAACTCTATGATCGTACACCATCTAATGATGGCTTAGCTGATGACGAGTTGTTTAGCATGGCTGATGATCTAGGATTAGATCGAGGTCAGTTTGACGACTGTTTAGAATCTGATAAATACCTTGATAAAGTACGAGCTGAAGCTAGTGAAGCACAAAAGCTTGGTGGAACCGGAACCCCATTCTCCGTATTAGTAGATAACGAAGGTAATATCCTAGAGGCTCTACCAGGCGCTCTACCATATGCTACTGTTTCTCAACTATTAGACGAAAATCTATAAAGATCATTAATAAAAAATGATCGCGCGTAGGGACATGCTATGGCATGTCCCTACTAATTTACAGGCAAGCACGAAAAACCTATAATATAAATATATGGAATTATACGACGTAATCATTATCGGATCCGGCCCAGCTGGATATACAGCGGCAATTTATGCATCGCGTGGAAACTTAAAGGCACTAGTGCTAAAGGGTACGCAACCTGGTGGGCAACTTACTACCACAACAGTTATTGAAAATTGGCCAGGTTTTGAAAATGGCATTGACGGCAATGAGCTTGTGATGCAAATGGAAAAACAGGCTAAGCGATTCGGTACCGAGATGGCAAACGAAACCGTTACCAAAGTAGATTTTTCCAGCGCACCACACAAAGTGTATGTGGGTGATAAAGAGTATCAAGGCAAGGCAGTGATTATTGCAAGCGGTGCGCGTTCCCGCATGACTGGCGCTGAAGGTGAGGACAGACTATTTGCTAAGGGAGTATCTACATGTGCAACCTGTGACGGATTCTTTTACAAAGGCAAGGATGTAATTGTATTAGGTGGTGGCGATACCGCTATGGAAGAAGCTCATTTTCTTACAAATTTTTGTAAAACTGTTACCGTTGTTCATCGAAGAGATAAATTTCGCGCAAGTAAAATTATGGCGGACCGTGTATTGAACAACGAAAAGATCTCTGTAATTTGGGACTCCACAGTGAAATCATTTAACGGCAAAGAAAAATTAGAATCTGTAACGCTTACAAATACTAAAACCAATGAAGATACTGAGGTAAAAGTAGATGGCGCATTTTTAGCGATTGGCCACATTCCGAATACGGAGTATTTAGGCGACGCTGTTGAGCTTGATGAAAAGAAATATATTGTATCGGGTGAACATATGCAAACCAATGTAGCTGGAGTATTTTACGCGGGTGATGTAGAGGATCAGCGCTATCGTCAGGCGGTTACGGCCGCATCCGATGGTTGTAGAGCTGGTATCGAAGTGATTAAATATATAGAATCATTGAACGACTAACAGGTTACTTTTATAGAGGTATAAATTAACATAGTAGAGCCGCGATTAATCGCGGCTCTACTGCTTATAGTTGACAGAATATTTTCTATGGTATAAAGTGTTTTAGCGTGTTAAAACACTAATACACATACATAAACGTAATGAAAGAACCGCAGTTAAATTTAAAGGCAATGAAGGACCTCTACAAGGCCATGCTTAGCTTAAAAACTGAAACAGAATGTAAGAAATTCATGCGTGATTTATGTACAATTTCTGAATTAGATGCCATGAGTGAACGTTTACAAGTTGCTAAACAATTAGATCAAGAAAAATCATATCGAGCTATTAATAAAGATACCGGAGTAAGCACCGCTACCATTACCCGCATTTCTCATTGGATGCATCATGGCATGGGTGGGTATCGGTTAGTACTGGATAGATTAAAATCGTAGTACATAAATTTAACCCGTACTCACCCGACTCGCTAATAACAGCGAGTTTTTTAATTAACACACGACCTCTACCCTTACCCCCTTCTCCAGTAAGGAGAAGTCGATATAAAATACTATGAAAACAATCATTGAACCAAAAATATTAAAAGGCACACGAGATTTTCTTCCAGAAGAAATGGCAAAGCGTAATTATGTAATGAGTACAATTAAAGCTGTATTTGAAAGATTTGGATACGATACAATTGAAACACCGGTAATTGAATATCAAGAAACACTTCTTGGTAAGTATGGCGAAGAGGGGGCTAAGTTAACGTACGCATTTGAAGATAATGGTAAGCGTAAGATAGCTTTGCGTTACGACCAAACAGTGCCAACTACGCGCGTAGTTGCTAAATATGGTAATCAATTACCGATGCCATTTAAGCGCTATCAAATATCGCGTGTATGGCGAGCCGATAAACCAGCCAAGGGACGATACCGAGAATTTTATCAATGTGATGTTGATATTATTGGTAGCGATGGGATTTTAGCAGATGTTGAAATTGCAAAGGTTATTTCCAATGTATTCACAAAATTAGGTCTTAATAATTTCCAACTAAGATTTAATAGCAGGAAATTAATTAACGCAATCCTGGATGCGTTGGATGTAGCAAAAGATAATCAGTCATTCGTGATCCAGCGCATAGATAAGCTAGGTAAAATTGGCCTGGAAGGTGTAGCAAAGGAATTACAAGAAGTTCTAAATAAATCGCAAATAGAAGAAATAAAAAATATATTAAACATTACCGGAACAACAGCAGAAAAATTACAACAGTTAAAAAAGTATGACATATCCGAAGTTCAACAATTTGAGAAACTTTGCAGAGAATTTGGTGTCGCAGAAGAGAATTTGGTGTTCGATATTAGCATTGCCCGCGGCTTAGATTATTACACGGGAATTATTTATGAAGTGGAGCTACCTGGTATAGATATAGGATCTGTTTGTGGTGGTGGAAGGTATGAGGATTTGTGCGGAATGTTTACCAGGCAAGAATATAGCGGCGTGGGCGTAGCATTTGGATTCGATCGCATAGTATTAGCAATGGAGGAATTAGGATTACTAAAACAAGTTGGTCTAAACGCTCAAGTGCTTGTTACCTACTTTGATGATGAAATAATAAGTAGCAATTTAGAAATTGTGAATGAACTACAAGCAGCTAATATAAATACCGAATTGTATATCGAGCCGGCCAAATTAGGCAAGCAATTCAAGTATGCAAACGCAAAGAATATCCCCCTAGTAATTGTGTGCGGTTCTGATGAAATTCAAAACGATGAAGTAACTATAAAGAATATGCTCACTGGAAAACAAAAAACGGTTCCACGCAAACAATTGGCTACGTACATTACTGGTTTAGATATTTAGCGCATATGAAAAATGTAACAATTGCAATTCAACGCCGTGGAAAATTACGGGCCGGTAGCCAGCAGTTCTTAGAACGAAAAGGTGTACTGCCATATATTGATGATTCGGTATTACGTAGTAGCTGTGAGCAATCTGGTTCAGACATATTGTATTTGCGTGATGATGATATTCCAGAATATATACTGCGCGGCGTAGCAGACTACGGCATAGTAGGTGAAAATGTTGTGTATGAAAAATCCGCCAACGTAACCATTGTTCAGCGTCTAGGCTTTGGGCTATGTAATTTAGTAATTGCTGTGCCGAATAATTCGGGCATCACTTCAGTGAGCGAATTGGATGGAGAGCGCATTGCTACATCCTATCCAAATATTCTTCAACGATACTTAGGAAAACAAGGTGTACGAGCCTCCATCATTACCATTCAGGGATCCGTGGAGATTGCTCCAGAATTAAATTTGGCGGATGCCGTTTGTGATATCACACAAACAGGAAATACATTAAAGGAACATAATTTGCGACCACTTGAAATAATCCTAAAATCCGAAGCGGTACTAATAAAGAATGAACTATGAAATTACAAGTAAAAACAATTCAAGAATTTAAGAAATCTATGCGTTACGAAAAGGTAATGCAGCGCAGTGGATTTGGTGAAGGCAATGTTCTTAGTACAGTGCAGTCTATTATGGATGATGTGAGAGATCGTGGTGATGTAGCGATAGATGAATACGCAGAGATGTTTGATGGTGTACGCGTTACGAATCTACTCGTATCAACACAAGCGATTCAAGATGCGTATACAAAGGTGGATCAATCTATTATTGAGGCGTTACAAACAGCAGCTCAAAATATTACGGCTGTACATAAAGCTCAGTTGCCAGATAACGATCCAGCAACTGTTGTTATGCCTGGAGTGGAAGTATGGCGCAAATATATAGCAATAGAGACCGTTGGTTTGTATGTGCCTGGAGGTAGGGCCGTATATCCATCCTCCGTGCTCATGACAGCTATTCCAGCAAAGCTAGCAGGATGTAAGCGTGTAGTAATTACAACCCCTCCACAACCAGATGGAACAATTGCGCCAGCGCTATTAGTAGCAGCGGATATTGCTGGCATTGAAGAAATATATACCGTGGGAGGAGCTCAGGCAATTGCCGCTTTGGTATACGGTACGAAAAGTATTCCAAAAGTAAGCAAAATATTTGGTCCTGGTAATTCGTACGTTGCTACTGCTAAATTATTAGCGTATAGCACTGGCGATGTGGCAATTGATTCTCCAGCAGGGCCATCGGAGGTGTTAGTAATTGCCGATGATACAGCAAGCGCAGAATATATTGCCGCAGACATTATGTGTGATACCGAACATGGTGATGATTCGGCCGGAATAGTAATAACAACTTCTAAGGAGTTAGCGCAAGAAGTATTGCAAGAAATAAAAAAAACCTACACACAATTTCCTACCGCAGACCGAATAAAGAAGTCACTAGAAAACTATGGAGCAATTGTTGTTGTAGATACGATAGAGCAAGCTGTGCAGCTTGCTAATGAATATGCCGCAGAGCATACTCTGGTGCAAGTTCGTAATGCCACTGTGATTGCCAAGAAAATTGTTAATGCAGGATCGGTATTTATTGGTAATTATTCATGTAAGGCAGCTGGCGATTATGCTACCGGATCTAATCACGTGTTGCCCACCGGTGGAGCGGCTAAGATGTTCTCAGCACTTTCGGTATTGGATTTTATGAAACTCATAGAATATCAGTTAGTATCTCGGGATGGATTAAAAGAGTTGCGCCCTACCATTGAAACATTGGCAACGGTTGAGCAATTACCCGCGCATGCTTACTCCAGTGCAGTACGATTTAACAAGTAAATTGAATTCATGAATTCGATCAACCAACAGGCATGAAAAATGTAGCTAATCAATATATTCAAAATATGAAACCCTACAGGCCGCCCTTACAAGGTAGGGCGGCGTATTCAGGGGTGCTGCTTGATTTTAACGAACGTACAATTCCAGTAAGTACAAACGTTCAGAATGTGCTGCGTAAGTGTATTGATAATCAAGGATACGCGCGGTACCCAGAATACAATGGAGAGTTAGAGGAAAAAATAATCACCTATCTTGATGAAAAAAATATTTATGCTGACAACATTATGATTACCAATGGTGGTGATCAGGCGATTGATGTGATCTTTCGTACGTTCTCAAGCGTTGGTGATGAAGTGATTATTCCATCCCCTAGTTTTGCAATGTTCAATCAGGCTGCCGGAATGAATGGAAATACAATTCTAGAAATACCATATGAAGATGATTTATCATTTCCTACACAGAACATATTACGCAGCATAAATGAAAAAACAAAGCTCGTAACAATTTGTTCTCCAAATAATCCTACAGGCACATTAGTTTCTATAAATGATATAGAAGCAATTGCTCGGGCAATGGTAAATGGAGTTGTGCTAGTTGATGAAGCGTATGCTGAATTTTCTGGCGTTAGTGCAATTTCGTTGATTCAAAGGTATTCAAACATTGTTATTCTACGATCATTTTCCAAACCATTTGGATTAGCTGGACTACGCATAGGATATTGCATTGCCGATCAAATAATGATTGAGGAGATGTTAAAGGTACGTGGCCCATATGATGTAAATACTATGGCATATGTTGCAGCTATAGCAGCGCTAGATGATTGGCCGGCTACAAAGCAGTATATAGATGAAGTAATGAATGAGGCTAAGCCGTTGGTTGAGAAATTCTTTTCCAACAACAACATTGCATGGTATCCAAGCTCAGCAAATTTTATTCTGTTTAATCCAGGTAATGCGCAAGCTGTACTAGCGGTAATGAATGAATCTGGATTTCGAATGAGAAGACGTAGCGGAGTTCTCGTTGATGGAATGATTAGAGTAACAATAGGTACAGTTAAACAAATGCAGGAATTTATTAGCACGTATACAGAATTGATACTTAATAAATCGATATGAAAAAATATGCATTCTTAGACAGGGACGGAGCGCTTATTAATGAGCCTCAAACTGATTATCAAGTAGACAGCATTAAAAAACTACAGATACTCGATGGCGTACTAGAGGGCTTGGGGTGGTTGCAGCAACAGGGATATATATTGGTGATGATCACAAATCAAAACGGTGTTGGAACGAAAGCGTTCCCCTATTCCGATTTTGATGCGCCACATCAACGCATGCTTGAAATGTTTGCAGAAAATGATATTCAGTTTGAACGCATATTCATCTGTCCGCATTTTCCAGAAGATAAGTGCTTATGCAGAAAACCGGAAACCGGGCTTGTAGAGTACTGGCTCACAACGGTGGATGTAGATAAAGAACGCTCTTTTATGTATGGAGATAGAAATAGCGACAGAGAATTCGCAAAAAATATCGGAGTGCAATTCATTCAAACAAAAACAAATAATGAATTTCAAATAGAGAGAATACGCACATTAATTAGTAAGTACAATTTATGAATTGTACTAACCAAAATATGAAACAACGAACTACAACAATTAAACGAGATACAAATGAAACGCAAATCGAACTAACGCTTAACCTTGACGGTAGTGGAGAGTACGATATCGATACCTCCATTGGTTTTTTAAACCACATGTTAGAGCTATTTGCTAAACATGGATTATTTGATCTTACCGTCAAAGCAACGGGTGATGTGGAGTATGATGATCATCATGTTATTGAAGATATAGGAATAGTATTGGGACAAGCAATCTACAGGGCAGTTGGAGATAAGCGTGGTATTAACCGCTATGGATTCTTTGTGTTACCGATGGACGAGGTACTGGCGCTATGTGCAGTAGATTTAGCTGGCAGGTATTCCTACGATGATAATTACGAACCAGTGCGAGAAAAAGTGAATGATTTTCCAACAGAAATGATGTGGCATTTTTTTCAGCAAATCGCATTGGAGTCCAAAATGAATTTACACATTCAACTATTGAATCCAGGACGTAACGAGCATCACAGACTAGAAGGTATATTTAAATCATTCGCTCGATCATTACGAATAGCTTGTTCATATGATGATCGTGCGCTCGATCAATTACCTTCAACTAAGGGAAAGCTCTAATTAACATAACAACTATGATAGCAGTAATTAATTACAAATCTGGAAACGTCGGGTCACTTACCAGTGCGTTTGATCGTTTACAGCAAGACTATGTTGTCACGGATGACCCTGTGGTCATTCGTGGCGCCGATCGCGTTATTCTGCCTGGTCAAGGAAGGTTTGGGCAGGTAATGCGAGAGTTAGAGGTAAAGGGCTTGGATGATGTGATAAAAGATCTCACACAACCATTTCTTGGCATTTGTGTAGGTATGCAAATTTTGTTTGAACAATCTGAAGAAGATCCAGAGGTGGGTTTGAGTATTATTCCTGGAACGGTAACACGATTTTCTAACAGAAACCCTATACCGCAGATGGGTTGGAATGCATTGGAAGCGAACGGTGCAAATTTGGGGTACGTCTATTTTGTTCATTCATATTATGTGCCGGCCTCCTCAAGGTATACAGTTGCGAGTACGAATTATGGAGAGGAAATTGCAGCGATTATTCAACAGGATAATTATGTTGGCATGCAATTTCACCCTGAGAAATCTGGAATAGTTGGTATGCAATTATTAGAACAATTTTGCACTGCAGGTACAATGAAAGTAAAGCCATTCGAAATATGGCCAGCTATTGATATTATCAATGGTAAGTGTGTGCGCCTAACGCAAGGCAAGTTTGATGAACAGACTACATACGATACTGATCCGCTAATGATCGCCAAGCAGTTTGATCGAGATGGAGTAGCTGGTATTCATATTGTAGATTTAGATGCAGCAAAATCTGGAGAGCCAAAAAATATGAATCTCATTAAACAGATTGCTAATGCCATTTCGATTCCTATTGAAGTTGGCGGAGGTATTCGTTCTGTAGGTATCGCGCAAGAGTATTTAGAGGCTGGCATCGCTAGGGTAATTATCGGTACTGCTGCATTTACTAAGCCGGAGTTAGTCAAAGAGCTTATCGAGAAATTTGGTCCCGAAAAAGTTGTTTTGGGAATTGATATAAAAGATGGTAAGCCAGCAATTCGTGGCTGGAAGGACACTGTTAACGCTTCACTTGATGTAGTGATTGAGCAATTTCGGGCGATGAATGTAAGAACTATAATTGTTACTGATATTAGTAAAGATGGAATGTTAGCTGGACCAAATCTTGCGCTGATTAAAGAAGTCATGAACAATGATATTGAGGTTGTTGTGTCTGGCGGTGTTACGACAGCACAAGATATCAATGATTCCAGGGTTACTGGCGCTAAGGGAGTAATTATCGGTAAAGCTATTTACGAAGGCAAGTTAAATTTACAAACCGTGGTACATTGCAGTAGAGACGCATTGCAATGCGTCTCTACTGCTGGATTATCTGCAAAAATCCCATCAGGCTTAACTAAACGAATAATCCCCTGTATGGATATTGCAAACGGCAGAGTTGTGAAAGGTGCAAAATTTACAGAACTACAAGATGCTGGTGATCCTGTTGAATTAGCAAAAGTGTATTCAACGCAAGGCGCAGACGAGTTAGTATTTCTTGATATCAACGCAACGCTTGAGAATCGTTCAACATTATATAGCCTAGTAAAAGAAGTGGCAGCTAATGTAACAATCCCCTTTACTGTTGGTGGTGGCATAAGAACAATTCAAGATATTGAACAATTACTTAGAGCCGGAGCAGATAAAGTATCAATTGGATCGGCTGCAGTAACGGATTTTGAATTTGTTCGTAGCGCTGTAGAAAAATTTGGAAGCCAGTGCATTGTTATTTCGGTTGATCCGAAATGGAATAATCAGGCCAAGCAATGGGAGATATATATTCGAGGCGGCAGAAAAAATACAGGTATGAATGTAATTGATTTTGTGAAGAATATGGAGGTGGTTGGCGTGGGTGAGTTGTTAGTAAACTCTGTAGATAAAGATGGAATGAAAGAAGGGTATGATATTGCATTACTTAAAGCTGCGCGCGCTGCCGTGAATATCCCAATTATTGCATCCAGTGGCGTTGGTTCTCAAGAAGATTTTGCAGACGCCTTTATAAAGGCTGAGTGTGATGCTGCTCTTGCAGCTAGTGTATTTCACTACAAGGAATTATCAGTAAAGGGCGTGAAGGAATATCTAAATGAAAAAAATATTACAGTACGATTATGAATATGAAAATGGATTGGAGAAAAATGGAGGAGCTCATTCCGGCAATCATTCAAAATGGCGCTACAGGGAAAGTGCTAATGTTGGGATACATGAATCAAGAGGCTTTACAGAAAACGCAGGACACTAAAAAGGTGTGGTTATATAGTCGTAGTAAGCAGCGGCTCTGGATGAAGGGTGAGATAAGTGGTAATGAGTTATCTGTGAAGAATATCGAAACCGATTGTGATAATGATGCGCTAGTAATAACTGCACAACCCACTGGACCAACGTGTCATACAGGAGAGATAAGCTGCTTCGGAAAATATTCCGAAACAATTCTTGAAGAGTTACAAAGTATTATTCAGCAGCGAAAAAAAATGTTGCCAGAGAATTCGTACACAGCCTCCTTATTTAATAAAGGGTATGAACAAATTGCTAGCAAGGTATTAGAAGAAGCTGAAGAGGTTGTTGCTGCTGGTAGATCGGAATCGGACGAGCGTGTAGCAGAGGAAACGGCCGACGTGATTTACCATATGATGGTGTTATTAGCGCAGCGTAATATTCCTCTTGAAGATGTATTTGCAGTGCTTAATGAACGGAATGGGTAAATGTATATATCATGCAGTGTCAAAAGCTTCTGTACATTTACACTAATTAGACTGGACATAAAATAGATTCACACCATATACTTTATATAAGATTACATATTTTCTCATAAACGTTAATAGGAGCGGCATTAATTATTTCAAGTGGTAAATGAGCAGTACATTCTCTGCTACTGGCTTCTAGTGTTTCCTTATCCAAGAAGCTATTAATGAAGTACTTTAAATATATACCATTTTATCACCACGTTTACGTATGTTATGCCAAAAATCCCGTCGAGTGACGGGATTTTGTTTCTCAAGGGGGATGAGTTTGAGCGGGTGATCGGAATCGAACCGACGTCTTCTGCTTGGAAGGCAGACATAATAAGCCATTATACGACACCCGCCAATGTATTCCCTTGTTTAAGGGGATATACATCGGTCAAAGCCGCCTTAGTAGAAGCCGAGGCTGCCACAAAGGCGTTGATGTGACAAAGGGCAGTATATCGCATATTAGCCCTAAAATCAAGGGTTTAAGGCTATGGTGTGCACAACCTCGTGGATAAGTTGTGAGTTATCCACAATATGTGTGGATAGTTCTGTTGATAATTGCGTCTAATGTTAATATCTGAAAAATAGGTTAAAAAATAGTATGTGTATATCCACCATCTGCTGTGAATTGGCTACCAGTGATATATCGTGCTTTTTTGGAAACAAGAAATGATACCAGATGAGCTACATCCTCAGGTTCGCCTAAATGGCCCATTGGAATACCTTCTAATCGTTTAGCAAAATTTGGATCGGCATCCATAAGCTCTTTTTGTCGCTCAGTTTTTATCATGCCCGGTATGGCAACGTTCACTGTTACGTTATCTTTAGCTACTTGTTTGCTTACAGTTTTTACAAGATTTGTTACAGCTGCTCGTAACGTATTGGATGTCACCAACGAATCTATTGGTTGTTTTATTGAAGTGGATGTTAGGCATACAATTCTACCCCATTGCTGTTGTTGCATGTGTGGTAATACAGTTCGCATCATGCGAACGGAACTCATAAATGTTAATTCAAAAGCTTGTTGCCATTGTTCGTCGGAAATATCTTGCAGTAATCCCGACGGTGGACCCCCAGCGTTACATATCAGAATATCTATTGGTGGTAATTCAGAAAACATTTTTTCAAGCGCTGATGCATCACTGACATCACAGGTAACTGGAAGGGCGCCAATCTCATCAGCTGTTTGTGTGATATGTTGTGTATTGCGCGAAGCAATATATACTGTATAACCATCATCAACTAATTGTTTGGCTACAGCTTCACCGATGCCTTGCGAAGCGCCGGTAACTAAGGCCATTTTGTTTTCTGCGCTATTCTTCATAATTCTCTTCAATGACAACTTCCTTGCGAGTAGGATTATCTAAAAATGGTAGAAGATATTCCAGTACAAGATCTGGAGATTCAATATGTGCAAAGTGGCCCGTATCTACAAGTTCATATATATTTGCCGCTGGCATCATTGACGTAGCGTGATCCAACTGCTCGATAGGTGTGTAGGTGTCTTCCGAGCCCCATAGTAGTAAAATTGGTTGTCGTACTGTAACTGCTGCAGTATCAAGTGTACTCATAAGTTCTGGCTGCACCCCTTGGATACTTAATGTAGAACGCAAGATTGATAACTTAGCCCGTTGTGCTTTTGGTAATTTACTTTGGGCATATAATTCCTCACGAAATTCTTCTGATAGTCGCGCAGAGTTAAGTACGCCGTTATCAAGAACAAAATTAAAGATCAATTTATTTGGATTGAATAATATTTCTGCCAATACTGGAACTTGAGTAAAAATTGAAGACTGATTAATTTCACTACCAAAGCCAACGGGGCTAATGGTAGTCACCGAGCGCACTCGCTCTGGATACTCACTCGCTAATAGGATACTTAATGTCCCACTAATAGAAGATCCTACAAGATGAAATCTCTCTTCAGGAAATTGATCTACAAATGCCATCATCTGTTCTTCCAGATAAGAAAGAGAATATGTTACTTGCGGTTTATCACTATAACCAAAACCAGGTAGATCCACTAAGTATACCGTGTATGTATCATCCAGCGCTTCAGCAATAAAACGATATTCAATGCTCGACCAAGCTCCTGAATGCAGTAACATCACTGCGTCACCAGCGCCCTGAGTTCTATAGGCTATTGCTTGACCATCTACCGTGATAACGGAACTGGATTCGTCTGCGGGAGGCTCTACAGTTGGTGGAGTTCCAAACCAAAAGAAGATTTCATATAAGGCAATGGAAATACATAATATAGTTAATGTGATTAGCGTAAATTTACTACTTCTGTTCATGGTATTCTTTAAAACAATAGGATATACTCATTGTATATGGAAAAAAAAGATCGTAAAGGGTTATGGATTTTTGGTGGTCTCGGCTGCCTATGGTTAGTTGGCACATTCTTTTTGGCGGCTATTGCCATTGGCTACTATATTTATAACGAATCGCAACAGCCGTCGTATTATTATGACGATTATTATGATTATAGCTATAACGACAATGCAAATGCACCTCTTACTGATACAGATGGGGCTTCATTAGGATTTGAAATCCAGGATGGATTTGTTTCTGATGATTTATATGCCTATCAGGTGGGCGCATACGTAAATATGGAGGATCCAGCTACTGATTGGCCAGCATATCGCTTCACCGTAGACCTTCAAGATGTACCGCTTATGTTGGATGAGGCAGATACGGGTTCGCTGTGGGTGGGAACAATTCTTGATAATGACTACTTTGTGCAAGTAGGTATGATGTCTTCAATCGATGCGGACGCTGATGGCAATATGGCTTGGAATTATTTCTGGGAAATGTGGGATGATCAAGATGTTTACCGTTATGGTTTGCAAAATGATCTAGCCCCGTATCTCACAGAGGAGGACCCAACCTTTACGCTTACCTGCCAAGACCCAGATGCTGGTGAGTGGCAATTTTGGGTGAATGATGAATTAGTTGGTAAAACGTATACGGATGGTAGCTGTAGTAATACAATCACTAGTTCATTTATTTTTTGGGAGATGACTACAGATAAACCATCAGATGGTTTAGAGATTCCTGAATTTGGTCCCTACACATTAAAGAATTTTGAATATTGGGATGGTTACGATTGGCTACCAGTGGAAAGCGCTACCGCATCATATAGCTACGGCAGAGTAGTTGATGGCACTGTACGTGACCAAGCGAGCGTGTGTCCTCCTTATGGACTGCAGCCAGTAGAGGGCGAGCGCGCAATGCGCGTTGGATTTGGGATCGAGTGTTTAGAGCAGGACGCCACTATTTGGTAGAGGAATCAGCCTTTACATTAAAAAGCTTTATATTAAACCAGTTCACAATAAAATAGAGCATAGCTGCTACTGTTAAGCCAAGTAGGGCGTATTGATATTCAGGTGAACTAATCGCGCTACCAACAAAATTGAGTACAAACATATTAGGAATAAAGCCTATGCCCATAACGAGTAAAAATCGTTTTCGAGTAATATTTGTTAAGCCCAAAATAATTCCAATGATATCAATTGGAAATAATGGAATGGCATAGAGGAGGAATAATCCCCAGTGGGCATTTTTTAGTTTTTCGCTATATGCTTTAAAGCGATCTTCTTTAATCATGTGCCGAGCGTATGGCTGACCGATATGACGAGCCAACTCAAAAGCGATTACGGAGCCAATAAAGTTACCAATATATGAATACAGAAAACCAGCCCATGGGCCAAATATGTAACCATTTGCAATGGCTAGCCACCCACCCGGTAGTGGCGCTAATATTACTTCAGCAATCATAAGGCTAATGATCACAATTGGTCCTGTCCAGCCTAGTTCATCAATCCATGCATAGAACTGGTAGGAGTCCATAGAAAAAAATTCAGTGTTTATATATACATATAACAGTACGAGCAGTATTAATGTAGCTACGGTGATAAGAATATGTTTTGTGCTAATTTTTCTAATAGTATTCATAGTATGTAGTATACCATGACAAAACACTATCGCATCTGCTACAGTGTTAGATGATGAAATTAGAATCCATAATTCAATTAGATCAATTGAGTCTATACAAGTTGCCAGGCAAGGGTATTTCGCGGTGGTTAATATCTACTCCAGAAACTCGTGCGATTTGTAATGATCCCTTTGTGTATGGTGTTGAGTATACCGATCGTTTACGTAGGGCAACGGCTAAGGTATTGCAAGTGTTACGTGAAGAGTATTCATTTGGCTCTCCAGAGCAGGCGGTAGTATTACATATATTGCGCGGAGGCTTAAATTTTGGCTTACGTGAATCACTGCATCGCGCTTTTCGTTGGAGTACACATACTAGTGCATTTATTAGTTCACAGCGCGTGCTTGGCCAGCAGGGTGATTGGTATATTAGTGAGAATAGATATCAAAAAGTACAGTTGCCAGATAATGCCCATATTATTTTTGGCGACGTAGTAGCTACTGGAGTAAGCTTAGAGCATGCCATTATTGAAATTATTGAAATAGCAAAACAACAGGGTAAGTCAATTCATCAACTCACGTTTTTTACCATCGGCAGTGAACGAGCTTTAGAAATTCTTACTAAAGCTGATGTTGCTTGTCGTAAAATATTTCCAGAATATGAAGGGAGTCATGTTATATATATTGAAGGCATATTTGGCGTGGCAAATAAAAGTGGTTCATTGCAGATTGCAATTCCAGGAACAGATTTATTACGCTCTCCAGCAGTAATGGCGCCAGAATTTATTGAATCACAATCGGGTGCGCCATCGTACGCGTTGGAGCGCTGTACGATTTATGATGCTGGTTCACGAGCGTTTAGTGTGCAGGAGTATTTAGAGGATATTAAAGAATATTGGCAGCAAGTAAGAACACTTGCTGAAGAAGGTGTGTCATATATTGAATATTTACAAGAGCGCTTTCCGGAGGATCCGCGGTTAAACGATAAGGATTTTATTGAAGATCATAATACCGCTGAGGAGCTGGTAGATATTGCAGAAGAACAAATAGCCAAGTGCGTAGTATAAATACTATTGCATGAATATTTGCTATTAGTTACACTACTTTCAGATTATGATAGACCAACTATACACATTTTTTCTAATCATTCATTTTACAGGTGCTGCCGCAGTTCTTTTGTTAGTAGCGAAGGCCGTGATTGATATGGTTACTCACAGAGCTGGACATCTTGTACAGACAGCTAAGGGCATCGTTACTGTTTCGCTGGCGCAAACTATTAGTGGATTAGGTATGGCAATGAATAACGTAGAAAATTTAGCTTACTCATGTAGATTATTGATATTCTATTTAGCAGTAATTGGTGTAGTAGAATTATTTTTATTAAAACAAGCTCACAAGGCCAATGTAGATTTTCCTAAAGAATATGTAGGCGGTCATTTTATTACCTACACGGTTATTATATTCGCTGCACTTTTTGTGGCGTACTCGTAAATTGTATTTAGGATAAACAAAAAAGCCCGAAAGGGCTTGATTGTGTATGTGTCGGGGATCCGGGACTCGAACCCGGGACCTCACCGTCCCAAACGGCGCGCGCTAGCCAACTGCGCTAATCCCCGATGTGTATATACAAATATAGCTTACGTAGTATAAACAAGTTGCCAAAAAAATGCAATATATAAGGTATTTTACTATACTCAACACAATATTATAATGCTTCGAGGGCGAGGATCCTAGAAATCCACACAAGGCCAAATAGGAATTGAGTCAGCCCCCCTACTTGATCCGTGATGCTTCTAGATTTTATTCGTATGTGCCGAGGGCGAGGATCGAACTCGCGACACAAGGATTTTCAGTCCTCTGCTCTACCACTGAGCTACCTCGGCATGTGTTAGTAAACTAACGAGGCTCTTAATGCGTAATTGGCTATTCCCCAAGCTACTAGCACTAGCACTAGTAGTGCAATACTTGCTCCAAAGAGGATGCCAAATATAGCAGTTTTCTTAAAGGATCTTTTAACACCCTCTGGAATTTTCTTACCTCCCTCTACAATTGCCATAATAACAGTGAGAATAGGGAAGAGAATAATTCCTACTACACTAATCAATGAGACTGTTCCTAGTGCCCAATTTACGATTTGTGATGCAAGTAATTCTGGTGCCATGTGGGTATGCCTGGATTTGAACCAGGGACCTCAGTCTTATCAGGACTGCGCTCTAACCAACTGAGCTACACACCCAAAACTATAAAAATATAGCTTTCGTAGTATACCAAATACGCCTTTTTATGCAAGACTTAGCCAATGAATGGTACTATGTACATATGAATAAGAAGTGGATAGTGGGAAGTATACTGGTATTAGCCTTAATATGGGGCGCAGCACTGCGTTTATACAATATAGGAGAGCAATCATACTGGATAGATGAGGCGTATTCTATAGCTATTGCTGAGGCGATTTCTCAGCATGGATATCCGCTATTAGGCTCCGGTGAGGTGATTTGGCGTAGTTCCGTATATCACTACCTACTGGCTGTTCCGGTGGCTGTATTTGGTACTAGCGAGCTATCTGCTCGCATACTCTCTATAGGAATAGGTGTACTCACAATACTATTAGTAGGATACATTAGTAAGAAGTGGTTCTCACCAAAAGTGGCTATAATAGTAATGGTACTCATGAGTTTTTCATATTGGGAGATTGCCTGGTCGCGGCAGGCAAGAATGTATATACTATTTCAGTTATTATTTTGGCTAGCTGTATTTCTATTTGAGCGTTGGCAGAATAAAAAAATACACTTGCTATGGTTTGTGCTAGTCACTATCCTAACTATAGTAACCCATAGGTTTGGGTTCTTATTACCATGGTTTTTTGTATTGGCGTTATATTTACGGTGGGCAGCAGGTAATGCAATTATGCAATCGTGGAAATTTATTGCTGGGTATGTGGGAATAATTATAGGGTCAGTAATTATTAGTGGTTTAGTACTAAAATATGTCTTAGGTTACATGTTGCCATTTGATTATTGGCAGCACTACACACAGTTTATGTTTGCCGAATATGGTGTTATAGCATTACTCGCTATAGCTGGAATTCTTATTATGATAAAGAATACACATTTAAATACCATGGCTTTATGGTTAATTGGAATGATGTTTATTGGATTGGGTATTTTTAGTTACGACATTCAGTTATTACAGTATCGCTATCTGTTTGTATTATTGCCAGCACTATATTTGTCAGCTAGTTATTTTATCTCCCGTCTACCAAGGCAGAAGATTGTTATCCCATTAGTAGTAGTTGTTTTAGCGGTGCTTGCTCCAAGTATGCAGTTATTACCGCAAAGTCATTATTACTTAGAGTCAGATAAGCCAAGTAGTGATCTCAGTTATAAAAGCTTCACTCCACAACCAGATTTTAAAGCCGCATATAAAGCGATTGCAGAATATAATCCTGAAGTATTAATTACACCATACCCTGCTGTTACAAAGCTATATTCAGAAAAAAATGATGATTATGCTTTAGCCATAGATCTTACTGGCACGGGCGCAGGGATAAATGATTACGAAGTATATACGAACACGCCTATTATTACCGTAGAAGTACTTAAAGAAATAAGGGGTGAAAAAAAGAGTGGGGTAGTGCTAGTAGATTACTTAGCTCAAAAACGGATTAATAATGATATACGGCAATATATTGAAACTGAGCTTACACCTATATATAGTGATAGTAATCATGATTGGTCTAGTATAGCTCTGTATGCTTGGTAGGATTCGTGATAAAGTACAGATATGAGATTATATGTGAAGAGAACACTTAACGCGATTATCGCAGTAATCACAGCTGTATTTATTTTAGCAACAGCTTCCTCTGCTTTAGCTGAATACAATATTACTCATGCTAATGGGGGGTATGGTTATGGCTATGGTGACTGCGCAGAGGCGCCAGCTAATTTAAATGTTCGCTACCTTAAAGGTGTAAATAAGGCTAAGGTAGCATTGCGTTGGGATGCAATTAATGATGCCTGCGAGGGGATTGATTACTATCAAGTGCAACTGCGTCGTAACAACAATAATTTAGTTGATTGGTGGAATATAAGTGGTGCAACTATTAAGCGCGTGAAGTTAGATACCCTTAATCCAAACCGTTTGTATAAATGGAGAGTGCGTGCAGTATTTGAAGATGGTGATACTAGCGACTGGTCATTATATGATACGTTCCGAACTAAACCGCGCCGACCGGGTGCAATTCGTATAGATTCACTCAAATCAACCACAGTGCGTGCTTCATGGAAGAATGTAGCTCGCAGTCGATTACTCAAGCAATACAAAGTTGTTGTGCAAAAGGTGAGTAATAATAAAGTGGTATTCAAAAAGAAAGTAAAAAAGCGTTTACGTAAAAAACGTAATAATGTTCGCGTAAAAGGACTAAGTCCAGACACAAAATATCGTATTAAAATAAAATCGGTATACTCATCTTCATTAAAGAGTACATTTAGATCAAAAGTATTCACAACTCCATCTAGTTAATATTTCTTGACCGAAGAAGGAAATTAAAATCAAAAACACCCCCATTATGGGGGTGTTTTGTTAACAGTCTAACAGTGACAAGTAATTAAACCTACCGAATAAATTCAGTATCGACCTCATTGTGTTCTGCATAACCGTGAGTTATCGCAGATTGTACACATAACTCCTTAGAAAGGAGGTGATCCATCCACAGCTTCCGCTACGGATGCCTTGTTACGACTTAGCCCCTATCATCGATCCTACCTTAGACCCAACCGGAGGCTGAGGCTTCGGGCATTATCGACTCTCTTGGCTTGACGGGCGGTGTGTACAAGACCCGAGAACGTATTCACCGTGCCATTGCTGATACACGGTTACTAGCGATTCCAGCTTCATGAGGGCGAGTTGCAGCCCTCAATCCGAACTGAGGATAGTTTTGATGGGATTTGCTCCACCTTACGGCTTGGCGTCCCTTTGTGCCTATCCATTGTAGCATGTGTGTAGCCCCAGACGTAAGGACCATGCTGATTTGACGTCATCCCCACCTTCCTCCCGGTTATCCCGGGCAGTTTCTCATGAATATTTAACATAAGATAAGGGTTGCGCTCGTTATCGGACTTAACCGTACACCTCACGGCACGAGCTGACGACAACCATGCAGTACCTGTCTTAGCGTTCCCGAAGGCACGGCTCCATCTCTGGTGCTTTCGCTAGATGTCAAGTCTGGGTAAGGTTCTTCGCTTATTGTCGAATTAAACCACGTGCTCCACCGCTTGTGCGGGTCCCCGTCAATTCCTTTGAGTTTTAGTCTTGCGACCGTACTCCCCAGGCGGAGTGCTTAACGCGTTAGCTTGAAACGATACCGAAGGGGTCGAATCCTCCGATACCTAGCACTCATCGTTTACGGCGTGGACTACTGGGGTATCTAATCCCATTCGCTACCCACGCTTTCGCTATTTAGCGTCAGGAGTGTACCAGCAAGCTGCCTTCGCCATTGGTATTCCAGCCGATATTAACGCATTTTACTGCTACACCGGCCATTCTACTTGCCTCTTCCACCCTCTAGTCTAGAAGTTTCGGACATGGATCCAGGGTTGAGCCCTGGGCTTTAATATCCGACTTTCTAAACAGCCTTTTAGCGCTTTACGCCCAATAATTCCGGATAACGCTTGAGGTCCACGTATTACCGCTGCTGCTGGCACGTAGTTAGCAACCTCTTATTCATTAGGTACCATCGCAAGTTTTTCCCTAATAAAAGCCATTTACACCCCTAAAGGCTTCATCTGGCACGCGGTGTCGCTCAGTCACACTTTCGTGCATTGCGGAAGATTCTCGACTGCAGCCTCCCGTAGGAGTCTGGGCAGTATTTCAGTCCCAGTGAGGCGGGCCATGCTCTC
>JAJRVJ010000002.1 GCA_024277435.1 Patescibacteria group bacterium
TCGCTCGTTTGCTCTTCTGTGCGCGTATTCCTGATTCTATTATTTGTCGTTCGAAGTATGTTAGTTTAGCCATAGACCCATAGGTTATAGGGTCATTACTATATTGTCTTACAGGTGGGGCATTATGTTTAGAATTCGGCACGTGCCTTATAGCATTGACAAAACAATCTTTTTTCAGTACAATGTTCAACAATTTATCTGCAGTCAAATTTGGTCTGCTATTAGTACTGTCACCATTTTTATGTAACACGAGGTGGACTCTAGTAGTAGGCTTGTTTTGGCACGGCCATTACATCCTGCCCTTTACATAAAATTCAGCAAGACTAACAAACAACCCCCCCCCTACATGAGGACAGTTCCTAGTAATTTGGTTCTGGTTCCCAAGCACCTGAAGAGAGGTTTCTGAGATGCGTAATCCCCTTCTGAGTCTGATGGCGGCCTTCGTGGTTGCTTTCCTCGGCCTGCCGGTTTCGGCCCTGGCCACCACCTCCTGCCCCTTCACCCCAGTGCACGCGACGGACAATGTCGCGGCGTCTGGATTCGACGCCAACGCGGACAACGCGGCGGATGGTGACGTGAGCTCGTACACGACTCCCAGCTACACGGGAGCTTACATCGAGTTCTACAACGACACTAGCGCTGAGTTTGAGGCGGTGGAGATCACCACCTATGTCTCGGGCAGTTGCTCGGGCACGGTGGACCTGACCCTGGCGTACGATGCCACGGGTTCGGGGAGCTTCACTACCTGGGGCTCGCAGTCCTTCACTATGTCGGACGGCGGCAGCGCTGAGTTCGACCTCACCTCGTCCCCGGTGACCACCACCCACTGGCGGATCACCTTCGACAGCTACTCGAGTTGCACGCCGGGTATCTACGAGTTTACTCAGTCCTTGGCGGATTGTGACGGTGACGGTGAGAACGACACCGATAATGGTGGCGACGACTGCGATGATGATGACAGCTCCATCAACACCAGCGCTACGGAAACGTGCGATGGCGTGGATGAGGACTGCGACGGTACGGTCGACAACGGCTTCGACGCTGACTCCGACGGGGTGACTACCTGTGGGTCCGACGGGATCCCCAGCACTTCCGACGACGACTGCGACGACACAGACAGCAGTCAGTTCCCCGGCAACACGGAGACGTGTGACGCCGTGGACAATGACTGCGACGGCGATATCGACAACGGCTTCGACGCGGACGGCGATGGCTACACCACCTGCGGTGCGGACGGGGTGGCTTCCACCTCGGACGACGACTGTGACGACGGGGCGGCTTCCACTTACCCCGGCGCTGCCGATTCCTGCGATGGAGTGGACAGCGACTGCGACGGAACGGTTGAAGTAGACGGTGACGGTGACGGATCGTACGACTGCGACGACTGCGACGATGCAGACGCCAACAACTTCCCCGGCAACAGCGAAAGCTGCGACGGCGTGGACAACAACTGCGACGGTTCGCCCGAAGCAGATGAAGTTGACTCCGACGGCGATGGCCAAATGGAGTGCGACGGCGACTGTGATGACGGTGATGATACCGTGTACACAGGCGCCACCGAGCTCTGCGACGGTCAGGACAACGACTGCGACGGAGTCCTCTGGGATGATGAAGTGGATCTCGACGAGGACGGCTACGTCGTCTGCCAAGAGGATGCCGATGGCTGGGACGGGGATAGCTCCCCTACCGGCTATGAGGACTGTGACGACGACAACCTCGACATCAACCCCGGCGCCACCGAGATCACCTACGACGGCGTGGACAACGACTGCGACAGCTCCACCCTCGACGATGATCTCGACGAGGACGGCTTCAACGTGGACAACGACTGCGACGACGGAGATGCCGATGTCAACCCCGACGCGGAAGAGCTCTGCAACGGCTTCGACGACAACTGCGACGAGCAGGTCGACGAGGGTTACCCCGACGACAACGCCAATGGCATCGCCGACTGTCAGGAGACTGACGATGACGAGGACGGCTGGGCCGAGTTCGAGGGCGATTGCAACGACAACGACGCGACGGTTCACCCCGACGCCGAGGAGTTGTGCGACCTCATCGACAACAACTGCAACGAGCAGGTGGATGAGGGCTTCGACGCGGACGGCGATGGCTACTTCGACGCCGTGGAATGCTCGTACGGAGCGGACTGCGACGACGTAGATGCTGACGTCAACCCCGATGCCGAGGAGCTCTGCAACGGTTTCGATGACACCTGCAACGGTGTGATCGACGAGGGCTTCGACCAGGACTTCGACGGGTTCACCATCTGTCAGGACTACTGCGACGATACGGACGACACCATTTACCCTGGTGCGCTTGACGAGTGCGGTGACGGTGTGGACTCGGACTGTGACGGCTTCGTGGAGGAGGATGCCGACAATGACGGCTACTTCAACTGCGATCCACAGGAGTGCGACGACACGGACGACACTGTCTACGAAGGCGCCGAGGAGATCTGCGACGATCTCATCGACCAGGACTGCGACGGAGTCGATGAGGAGTGCGAGCTCATCATCGAGATCGCGCCGACGCCCACCATGGTGACCGGCAGCGGTTGCATGTCCGCAAGGGCAGACATCGCCGCTCCCGTCCAGTTCGGGAGCAACGGTTACATGGGTTGGGTCTTGCTGGTCCTGTGTTTGGTGCTTCCGCGAAGGCGGCGGCGCTAAGCCGGGGAGACCCGGGTTTGGGGAGTTGGTGGACTGTATTTTAGTTCGCCGACTCCCCTGCCCATCCCTACTATTTTTATGAATTACTTACAGTAATACGTTCAAAAATATTCAATAATACGTTATTTAATATTTTGGGATGTATTAACAGACCATAAAAACAGAAATCAAAAAATCACAATCTAGCCAGAAGGAATCATCCTATCCTGACACAGCTCTGAGGAGAGTTCGATGAATACCAAGTACAACGTCCGGTGGCTTCTGTCGCTGATGTGCGGCGTCTTCGCGATGCTGATCTGCCTATCCCCCACCACGGCGCTGGCTGAGGAGACTGCCACGATCACTATCCGGGACGAAATCCCGGCCCCTGGCTACTACGCCGGCGGGATCGAGGTGGAGACGGATACGACACCCAGTACCGGCTGCTCACCCACCCTGCCCGAGGCCCACGTGGCACTGAAGGGTGCGGGCGATGTGCCGGTGCCGGTGAAGGCTGATACCATCTTCGCGATCGGCGTCTATCAGCCGAACGTGATGGAACCCGGTATCTACGAGTTGGTTCCCAACTCCTGTCGGCATTTGTCGGGCGTGGCTGAGGGAGACCCCCCAGTCTTCTACCCGATCACCGACCCGCCGCTCCAGCGGCCGATGATCGGGTTCACCGTCTACAACACCGTGCCGCGGCCCAATGTCTGGGTGGCGGCGATGGCGGTAGACAGTGATCCGCGCCCGGAAACGTGCGCGGATGAGTTGCCGCTGGACTTTGCGCGGATGCTGCCGCTCGAGGCGGTAGAGGATTTCCGCGTGGGCACCGGGTATACCGGAAAGTTCTTCGTGGGAACCTACTACTACTCGGGCCGCGGCAAGACCGTCAAGCTCCTGGCAGACAGCTGCCGAGAGATCGACGGCGCGCTGGCCGATATCGACGAGACGGTGTATTCCGTCCCGTTTTACGACGGCACCCTCGTCATCACTCCGCCGCGCAAGCAGCCGCGTACGTTCCCCTCCCTTCGGGTGCAGGAGTACGACGCGGCCGATTACACGGTGCTGATGTGGAAGGGTCACATCAAGTGTAGCGAGATTAACCCCGGTGCCGTCATGGGTCGCTTCGGCTTCCCGCCGCGTGGCGAGGATGACAGCGTCCGCGCGGTGTGGGCTGGCGACTACACCCTGGCTACGTACATGAGGTACGGTGAAAGCCAGCTCGTGTACCAGGGTGCTTGCCAGCACGTCACCGTCGGGTTCAACGAGGAGGTGCGCTACCGGCCGAACTTGTCCCTCAACCAGGAGATGGCCGAGCGCTACTTTCGTGAGTGGGACAGCATTCCCATGGAGGGAAACCTCTTGTTCGGTGCTGGCCTGCGGTTCGATGATCCGCGCGAAGGTGTGGTGGTGAGCTCCGGCCTTACGGTTGTGGGCAAGATGGCGCCGATTCCCACCTACTGGTTAGACGCAGATCCCGACTGGACGGCCGGCTACCAGTTCATGGTGGACTTGCGGAAGTTCGCTGCCTACAACCCGGCGCTGAGCTGGGGGATTGGCGGTTTCATGCAGAAGCAGCTGCACCACCAGAGTGATGCTGGTATGATTGAGGCGCAGTTCGACCTCGGGCTGATGCTGGGTACCGGAGCGCATGGCGCGAGCTGTGCCTACGACAGCACGGTTGAGGACTTCGACCTGCGCTGCTACGGTCCGCTCAGTGCTGAGGGTTCGATCCCGGCCGGGTTCAGCAGCTTCTACGGTGGCTTCACGGCTGCCGTGGGGTTTCGCTGGAATGTGGATAACTCCGGCTGGTACATCGGTGCGGACGTCTGGGGTATGCTCCAGTTGTACATGCCGATGAATTACGCCACCGAGTCTGGACTCACGGCTGGAGGTGCGAACCAGGCCGAGGTGTTGCTCAGCGACGGCACCACGGTGAGCGTGCCGTACCGCTGGCGGCAGGGCCTCATCCCCGGCGGGATGATCGTGCCCGCCATCTCGGTGGGGCGCCGGTTCTAGAAAAGTAAGGAGGATAAAAGAGGGGTGGCCGACAATTCAGTCAGTCACCCCTCCGTCCTTATATCTATCTACTAAGGTAATTATAAGAACGGTATTAAAAATAAGAACCTACCATTCATTCATGGTAGGTTCTTATGTGTGTAGAGTTATAATTTCTATTCACGGCAAGTACAGTAATGGATCTACGGGAATATTATTTAAGCGCACGCCAAAATGGACATGTGGTCCGGTTGTAAATTTTCCAGCACCAGGGGTTCCAGGGGTTCCGCCAACAGCCGCAATAGTTTGACCCTTTTCTACTACTTGCTCCGGCTCAACATATATAGCACTTACATGGGCGTACATTGTAGAGTAACCTTCTGGATGCACTATAGTTACATAAGCAAAATTGGGAGTACCGTCAAATTTTGTTATGGCAACCACACCGCTATCCGCGGCTTTTACAGGAGTTCCCTGAGATGAAGCAATGTCAATGGCATCATGTTGAAAATATCGCCGATAAATATATGCCGGATCACGAAATGTTGTTGTAATGACGCCGCGCACTGGCCAATCGGGATTAAATTCTGTTGGCAGTGTAATAGGCTTGCTTGTGGAGGTATTCGTGTTAGTATCTTGATCGCCAGCAGGGTTACTTGCTTTTTTTAGGCTTGTAAGTTCATCTAATGTTTTACGAGCACTTTTCTCGAGTGTAGTTAAGGACGAGTTTATTTCTGCCTGCTCTGCCTGAATTTCGGCTACGAGGGCCTTGAATTTCTCTTCATCCTCTTCAACCTCGGTTTTAAGATTTTCTTTTACAGCTATTTGGCTTGATAACGTTTCTTCTTGTACTACAAGCTCTACCTTTTTTTCTTTTTGATCTTCACGATTATCTTTAAGGTCAATCTTCTCTTCTTGTAGCTCAGCTTTTAAATCCTGAAGATCATTAAGTGTAGATTTAAATTCTGAATTTACCGACTCTGTATATTGTATGGATGCAGATACTTCAGACAGTGTATTATTGCCAGCTAACCGTTCAAGGTAGGTTTGATTATCAAAGCGGTGTAGCTCAACAATAAGATCACCAATTTGATCTTTTTTATCATCAACATCCACTTCGGTATCGTTGATTTCAATTTGCAGAATTTCAATAGAGGCATCAAGTTCTTCAATCTTATTTTCAGTAGCTTCTTTTTCGGTTTCTACACGGCCTATGTTTGCATCTAATACTTCAAGTTGACTCTCAAGTGTTAATGCCTCCTGTTGCTTGGATTTGATATTTTCTTTATATACGGTAACTTTGTCTTGTAGTTCACTGTAGTTTTTTTGGCGCTTATCAATTTTTGATTGCAATTTATCTAGCGCAGATTGTTTCGAATCAATATCGGCTTGCTCTACAGAATGCACTGATAGCGGCGCAATAAGTAGCGCAATAATGAGAATTCGTACAATTGTTGTTAAGTTACTTTTCATAGGGTGTATTATAGCAAAGATATAGCTTTTTTTATACGTTGCAACGTAGCTTCTTTTCCTAACACACTAGCTACTTCAAATGGCGATGGTGAAGCTTTTGTTCCGGTTAGTGAGTATCGTAATGGCCAGAGAACGTCGCCATTGCCAAATGGTTGGTCTTTAATCCATGTGATTATTATTGTGTTCATATGCTCTGCAGTCCAATCCTCAATTTTCTCTAGTTCATCATGAACGAGTTGTAAGTAATTTTTTGTGTCTTCAGCACTATTCTTTTTCCAAATTAAATCTTCAGTAGAATATTCAAGTGTTTCTGAAAAAAAGAATTTTGTCCCCTCTTCAATGTCAGAAAAGCGTTTAAGACGTTCTTGCTCTAGTGCTACAATTTTTGTGAGATATTCAGTGGATTGATCGTCTGGTAGATATGGCTTGCAAGCTGCGAGTAGATCTTCTACCGACATATTTCGAATGTAGTGCCCGTTATACCAATCGAGTTTCTCGGTATCGAATATCGGATTAGCAGTGTTGATGTTTGTAAGTTCAAATACCTTAATGAGTTCTTCGGTGGTAAAGAATTCTTCTTCCGTTTTCGGATTCCAGCCAAGAAATGCAATGAAGTTAATAACTGCTTCAGGTAGGTATCCCTGATCTCTATATTCTAGCAAGGAAGCTGCGCCTTCACGCTTCGATAGCTTTCCGCCACCCTTATTGATAAATAGAGAGAGATGGGCAAATTTTGGTGGCTCCCAACCAAATGCTTTATACAGTACAATGTGTTTTGGTGTTGAAGGAATCCACTCTTCACCACGAATAACATATGTAACTTCGCTATCATGGTCGTCTACAACATTTGCTAAATGATATGTTGGAAATCCATCAGACTTTAATAATACCTGATCATCAAGTTCAGAATTATTAAATGTAATATCGCCTCGAACAAGGTCGTTTACTGTAACACTCCCCTCTTGCGGTATGTTTAAACGCACAACATGAGATTCTCCGGCACTAATTTTATCTGCAACTTCTTCAGCAGAAAGTTTAGCGCAGGTTTTATCATATTTAGGCGCTCGGTTTTTCTTGCGTTGTAATTGACGCATTGTTTCAAGGCGCTCAGGTGAACAGAAGCAATTATATGCCTTTCCGGCATCAATCAACATTTGAGCATGCTCTCGATAGATATCTGTGCGTGATGATTGATATATTACATCACCGTCCCATTCCATGCTTAGCCAGCGGAGCCCTTCAAATATACTCTCCTCGGCATCTTCCTTATAGCGTGATTGATCCGTATCTTCAATGCGAAGAATAAACTTTCCATTATGTTTGCGCGCCCAGAGATATGCGTAAAGGGCTGTACGAGCCCCACCAATATGGAGGTTACCAGTTGGTGATGGAGCGAATCGAGTGACAACGTTTTTCATGATTGTGTAGAGAATTTATCGGCTAATATATACAGTGGAAATATCACAGTTGCAGTAATAATACGCTGCAAGCGACTAGGTTGCTTAATGAGTCGCCAGAGCCATTCTAACCCAATCTTACGAATAAATAAAGGTGCCCGCTTCTGTTTATTGGTAAGAAAATCAATTCCCCCACCTACAGTGAGTATAATTTTAGTGTTTTTGTATTTGGCGGCATTATGTTCAATCCAATATTCTTGACGAGGTGCTCCAAGGGCCACGAGAATAATATCCGGAGTAGAAGTGAAATTGTTTTCTGTAACTTCTACTACACAATTTGAATAGGTGTTGTGAATAGCTTTTTGGATATCTGCGATTTGTGACAAACCTCCCGGATTATATACTATCCCAACAGTGTACCTATGTTTATGAGCTTCCTGTAGTAGTGCGTGCATTGTATCTGTTCCTGTAATACGCTCCTTGAGACTTGTTAGTAGTATTAACCCTTGTCCGTCGGGGGTGCGTATATTAGCTGATTGCAAGGCATTACGTAGGCGTGTATTGCTACGAGCCGCAACTAGTATTTCGGGATTAGGGGTCATTACTACGATTGTCTCGTTGCTATCACGTAAATGCGTACGAATGTCATTAAAGAATGTTTCGCTGGTAATGTTATGTATTGGTATTCCAAATACTTTAATAGAAGGATATTTTTGCATAGAGTTATAGCTTGAAGTATAGCAAGTATTCCAGTATACTTATAGGGTTATGAGGCATTCTACTCAATTAGCCAAAAGAACATTATTTGTACTAGTATTAGGTATTTTTACCTTATCAGCTTCTGCTGCTCAAGCTGCTTTTAATCCGAATAAAGTGATTTCTAAGGCAGACTTAGAAGATTACAACACAATGAGCGTAACGGCCATTCAGAATTTTTTGCAAAAACAAGGTGGAATTCTCAAAAATTATCAAACTAAAGATGTTGATGGCGCGAATCGGTCGGCAGCGGAAATAATTTACAATGCCGCATATCGTCATCAAATTAATCCTCAATATTTATTAGTTCGCATTCAAACAGAATCTAGTTTAGTAACGGGCAGTAATGCAAATTTAATTCCCTGGGCTACAGGATTAGGGGTGTGTGATAGTTGTAGCAAGAGTAATCCGAAGGTACTAAAATACAAGGGTTTTGCTAAGCAAGTAGATGGATCGGCTGATTTAATGAGGAACGGGTATTTGGCAGCACTCTACTCTGGAGGGTCAACAGTATCTGGATGGAAGGTGGGGGTTCCCAAAACATCATCAGACGGAGTAACAATTATTCCGCAAAATAATGCAACTGCTGCCTTGTATACATATACTCCGTGGGTTGGATATCATGGTGGTAATTCTAGCGTTGGTGGCAATTCACTTGTATTTGATTTATTTAAAAGATTTTTTCCAAATCGCGCTTCATTAGATATTGATTATCCAAATTCCTCGCTATTGCAAGATGTGCACACTGGCGCGGTGTATAAATTGGAGGGTGGTAAATTGCGGCCAATTACTTCGTACACTGCATTACTTATTAATTATGATACAAATAGAATTATTCCTGTAGATTCGTCAGTAATTAATCGCTATGAAGAGGGTTCTGTAATTGCTGTGCCTAAATTTATTCTCGTGCAAGATGAAAATGGTGGCATCCATCTTATTGATAAACGTCATAAGCGTCGCGCTATTACTTCTCGTGAATCTTTTTATAATTTAGGATATAATCCCGAGGAGGTATTACCAATTACCAATGCTGAGTTGGCGAGTATTCCAGAGGGCGCACCTATAACAGATGCGGATCGCTATCCTATTGGTGGATTGGTGCAAAATACAACCGGAGCGGTAATGTATTATGATCAGAATAATGAGGTGCATGAAATTTGGGATCGATCAATCATGGAAACGCGGTTTAAGGGTTTTGTAGTGCATCCGGAATCAGAGTCGTTTTTTGCTAATGCTAATAGCGGAGATCCAATTATTTTTGAGGATGGTACATTAGTAAAGATACCTTATCGTGATACGATTTATGTTATAGATAATGGCCGAAAGCGTGCAGTTCCTTCTACGAAAATGTTAAATAAATTAGGAGGATTTGAAAGTGTCGTCGAAACAACTAAGCCGGTACTACAGTTACACGAAACTGGTAGGGACTTTGTAAAGAACTCAAATAAGAAGAAAAAGAGTAAGAAAAAAAAGGGCAAGAAAAAAACTAAGAAAAAAAGCTAGTTCAATTATGCCATTAGTATTTTCAGCAATCATCCCACACTCACCAGTTACTATTCCAGAGATAGGTGGTGACAAAACAACTGATGTTGCCATCACGCTTGGTAGCATTAAGGAGTTGGAGGGCGAATTGTATGTTATGCAGCCAGATACATTATTTATTGTTTCACCGCATGCCCCAGTGGCGGACGCATCTTTTTCGCTTAATTTAGCACAGGGGTTTACTGCTAGTTTTCAAGAATTTGGTGAGATAACTATTCATCATGAATTTCCTTGTGACATTGAACTGATTAGTAAAATTCGTGAGTATACAGATAGTCATAATGAATCACCTCCGGTGAATGTGATTAGTCAGCCGTTATTGGATTACGGATCTTCAGTGGCGTTACATCATCTTACTGCTCATATGAAGTCTGTAAAAATTGTACCAATAAGTATTTCATTGCTTAGCATTCAGCAACATTTTGCCTTTGGAGAAATATTACGAATAGTTGCAACGCAAACAAATAAGCGCGTTGCATTAATCGTTACTACGGAATTAGCTCAAAGCATAACTCAGGAAGCTCCTGGTGGCTATCATCCAGATGGACAATCGTTTGATCAAAAAATTCAATCAATGATTACTGGTCAAGCATTTGCTGATATTTTAAAAATAAATCCTGAGCTTGTACGTAATGCGTATGCCGATCAAGCATATAAATCCTTAGCTATTGTATTTGGTGCATTGGCTGATACTGGTTCAGATTCACACTTGTTATCATACGAGCATCCGCATGGCGTAGGCATGCTTGTATCTCAGTTTAATCTTATTTAATACTATGTACGTTAATGTCATTCCGCTGATTCGCAGTATTCGCGGTAAGGATAGTTTTACGTATAGTCTTGAAGAACGCATTAAAGGAGGAGTTGTTCGTGGGCAGTTGGTACAAATCCCCTGGCGTTCGAAATTTGTTACAGGAGTGGTTCATGAAATAGATGTCGTGAAGCCAACTTTTGCAACCAAGCCTATTAAGAAATTGCTCGATGTATCACTGGATAGCATGTATATGGATTTTATAGAGTGGATCGCAGAATATTACTGCATTGCATTAAGTCATGCTGCGAAACTTTCTATCCCTGAAGCCCCTAAGAAGAAATATGCGCTGAATAAAGATGAGACGAATATGCGGGACGTTCGAACATTAACTGTTTCGCGTAACCGCATTTCGGTTGTGCAAAAGACATTTCAATCGTTACGGGAATCTCATGAATCTCAGACTGTGCTCTATCAAAAATACCCGGAGGTTGTTGCGCTTATTAGTGGTTATGCCAAGAATGGTTCGGTGGCAATTATTGTTCCCGAAGAATCATACATAGATGAATTAAGGGGTCATCTTCATTCCTATGCACCTCACATTATTACATCTCATCTAAATAAAACAGAGATGTATTCTTTATGGAAATCGGCTGTTCAGTCTGAAGCTACCGCGTATATTGGAACGAAGCGATTAGCATTTTTTCCACTGCATGCGTTTGATACAATTTGTATTATAGATCCAGAGGATCAATCACATAAACAATGGGATGGAAATCCCCGCTATCATACACAAACAATAGCTGAGGCGTGGCGAGAGTTAAGCGCATCGCATGTTGTGTATTTTTCTCAGGCACCTCGTTTAGATCAGTTTGCATCGGTAGAGATGAATATGAATTTATTAAGCGAAGATCTATTGCCGGATATGCGCATAATTGATTTATCCGATAATCATTTTTATTCGAAAGACATACCATTAACATTACAGATTGTAGAGCGTTGTCGTGAAGCTAGCGTGGTGTTTTTATGGTTAAATAAGAAATCCGGCTACGATTATTTAGTGTGTGATGATTGTGGTACCCTCTCAGAGGATGCCTCTATTACGGTATGTTCAAGTTGTGGCGGGAAAAATATGCAGTCACGCGGGTATGGTACAACGCGGTTAGCGGCTGGCTTAGCTGAGTTATTTCCAGATCGACCCATCATTGAGCTCACGAAGGATTCTGAAATAATAGCAATTGAGTACGATAAGAATCCTATTATTATTGGAACGCGGTATGCTGATTCACGGGTGCAATGGCAACGAGTTGATTATCAGGTGATTGTTGCCACAGATTACTTGTTGAGTCAGCCGGAGTTTCGTTCAGCAGAGTTGGCTCTGCAGCAATTTATACGTATTCGCAACCGCTGTGTTCGGTTAGATGTGCAAACATATTCACCTGAACACCCTGTTATAAAGGCGTTAGGACAGTTGTTTGCAAAATCTTGGTATGAAAATGAATTACAATTACGAGAGCGCTTTAAATTACCCCCAGCTCATTTTAGGGCTGAGATTCGTCATCGGGATACCGCTGAGCAACGCGTAATTACTGAGCTTGATCAATTACCTGATAATCCGGACTGGTTAGTTGACAGGGAAATTTAGAGGGTGCTAAAGTAATCTTCGTATGAGCGTATTACCACTTACAATTCAACCAAACGATATCTTGCATAAGGTTTCAGAGGATTTACCACTAGATGCGCTGGATCAATACCTGTCACTTGGCGATGATATGGTGGAAACAATGTTGGAAAATGATGGGATTGGTTTAGCAGCGGTTCAGATAGGAAAGAATTTGAATTTGTTTACTGTTAATAAAGATGTTACCGGGGAAGATGAGCATTGGATTCTTTGTAATCCTACAATAACATTTCAATCCAAAAATACCGCAGTTATGGAAGAGGGGTGTTTGTCATGTCCGAAGATTTACGGATCAGTACGTCGTCCCGTAAAAGTGAGGGTTACTGCATATACCTTAACAGGTGAGAAAAAAATATTTAAAGCTAAGGGTTTGTTAGCAAAAGTATTTCAGCACGAAATTGATCATTTACAGGGCACGCTTATTATGGATAAATTCGAAGATGGCAACTAAGATAGTGGATATTGTATTTTTTGGTACCTCGGACTTTGGAATTCCCACATTGCAGGCGCTACTGGAAGCTCATTGGTGTAAAGTAATTGCGGTTGTAACGCAACCTGATCGTCCTGTGGGAAGAAAACAGCAACTGCAGAGCACACCCATTAAGGAGTTTGCTGAGGAGAAGGGGTTGTTGGTAATTCATGAGTTGGGAATGGTTCCCGACGCAGATGTTGGTGTACTAGTTTCCTATGGCGCAATATTGCCACAGTCTGTATTAGATAAGTTTCCATATGGGATTATTAACGTACATCCATCATTATTGCCGCAATGGCGTGGACCCGCTCCAATGCAATACGCGTTATTACATGGTGACACTGTTACCGGTGTTTCAATAATGAAATTAGATAAGGGTGTTGATACTGGTCCATTATTATCACAGGAGCAGTACGCTATTCCTCAGGATTATTCTTTGCCCGAACTGAGTAAACACTTGGAGGTTATGGGTGCGCACATGCTTGAACGGGATTTACGAAAGTATATAGATGGTGAGATTGAGCTAAAACAACAAGTATCAGAAGGTGTATCGCGTTCACATATCATTAAACGTAGCGATGGAAAAATTACTGGAAGTGACGATCCGCGTGTAGTGGTAAATACCTTGCGTGCATATACTCCGTGGCCTGGTGTGTTCGGGTTTTGGAATAAAAAGCGTATCAAAATATTAGACGCTCATTTAGATGGTGAAGATCTTATTTTAGATAAAGTTCAAATTGAGGGTAAGCAACCTATGAAGTTTGATGATTTTAAGCGAGGTTACCAGGATTTTTTATTTACGGATATTGTCTAATTGGTTCTTCCAGGCTTTATCGCGTGCAGACATTGAGAGAAAGTTAAGAAAATACGGAACTACCGATAGATCAAGATCCTGATAGCGGCGGGCTGATGTTTTTACACGATTATTGAAAATCCACTTAACTTTTCCGTATGGATGAAGTTTTTTAGCGAGATTGAGATCTTCTCCAAATTTTAAATTCTCATCAATTCCAGTAGTTTTATCATACACGGATTTACGTACTGCCATATTATTTGCCGTTAACGCCATAACGCCACCGGCTAAAAACCATGATAATGCAACTAGGCTACGTTCGAATACGCGTACGATCCAGTTAATATAAAAATCTCTATCGTAAAATAAATAGCCACTTGAAATAGCCACGGTATCTTGGTGATTATCTAAGTAAGATACAATGCGTTTTAACCAGTGTTTTGAAACTTCTACATCAGCATCAGTTGAAGCGATGATGTCACCGCGAGCAATCGACCAACCCTTGCGGCGAGCAGCTCCAACACCGGGAGTTTTTTCTTGCACGATAATTACTTCGGGAAAGGTTTTCGCAATTTTTATGGTATTATCTGTGCAATTATTGTCTACGAGAATTATTTCATAATCGCCGTTTGGTAGCGATTGTTCAATGAGACTTCGTAAACAACGAGCAATTGTATTTTCCTCGTTATACGCTGGTACTACAACAGATACTCTAATGTTTCTTTCTGGCTTTTTCTGTGACATAAAATCCCATATATTTACCTAACATTAATCGGGTTTGAGCATCAATGGCTGGAATTGATCCAAAAATTGTCATTGATATTGGCAGTAGAGCCCATTGCAAAATCATAAATGCATATTTAGAAAAGCGATGATGCGTTGGCCGCTGCGGCAAGATCAATGTACCAAGAATTACCGACAATAACAATCCTACATTAGCAATGGTAAGCATGAATTGAAGAATATACGGTGCGGTTTGCGCTATTACTGTAGTTTGCGTTTCAGCATCAAGAGCAGCTAATGGTAGGTATCCGAGAATGAATATCAGTACCGTTGCTGTACCCCAAGACCACATTCCTTCAAGTTGATTAAATAAATGGTACGCACGGGTTTTGAGTGAAATGTTTTTAGCCCTACTAAAATACCAAATCATATAAGGGATATTCTCACTACCCCAGGCCCAGCGACGCTGTTGTTTATACAGGTTCACAAGACTTTTCCACCACGTGTCAGCTAATACAGTATCCATATGTACTGGCATATGTAACGGCGTCACTTCATAATCCCCATCGTAGTGCAGTAGACATTGTAAGAAGATTCGTGAGTCGTCAGAAATAATATCTTTTTCCCACCAACCAACATCTATTATAGCTTTAAATGGCATGCTATGAGAGGAAAATGTAAATAGCCGTTCCGGACGAGCTTGTTCCGCCATTAACCAGAAGGTTGTTCCGGTTGCAGCTACTCGCATAATAGCGGGTGCGTCCCAGATATTATTGCTAAACATTGGAATGGGCTGATAACTGGAGCGCGTAGGATTAGGATGAGATAAATATGTGTGCGTGAGGTACGAGAAAAATTGCGGTTCGATACATGTATCAACATCAAATACTGAAACTACTACATTTTCGTACGGAATAGTATTTGGATCAATTATTGTGTCTTTTACAATTTTACCTGCCCAAGTAAGATTAGCTCCCTTAGCTGCTATTTCACCTGGTAAATTATCTGGGTGTGATGTAACAATTAACGAATGGAATAGTTCACCGTATTTTTCTTGCATGGCTTTACCATTTTCAATTGAGCTTGAAAAACGCTCTTCGCCAGCTAGTACCACAATCATACGATCTTTAGGATAGTCGGCCTTTGCTAAGCATTCAAAAGTTGTTTCTACCACTTCCCTACCCTCGGAGGCGTTTGGAATTAATACTAAATGATACACGTCGCGGTAGTTCTCAAAATCTTGTTCACAGCGCTTTAGCCATTGTACACTCATTACATGTTTATATTTTCGAAATGAAATGATAAGAAATGTGCTGATATAGATAACCTTACTCATCCAGTAAAAATCAAAAATGATAATAAAGTACACCATCCATAGCGGTTTAATGAATGAGAGTGCAACTGAGCTAATGAGCGTAATCCATACCAAGCTCGCAGGTAGCATTTCAAGGAGACGATATTTTGTATAGCGTGAAATCATAGTAATGAGAATTTATTTAGAACAACATATGCCTCATATAGCATTCCTAGGATAAATATTCCATATACAATGATATGCATGACACGGGATTGAGTAATGCTGTATTCAGCAGGCCGACCCTGTTGTTTTGAGGCCGCTCTATGCATGTGCATAATAATAATTCCATTCACACCACCAATAAGAGCGCCGGAAATACCTAGGATTTCTATAAATGACAAAAATCCGAATAGCACTACAACATATGGCGGAATCATTACAATTGCCCAGGCCAAAAGGGGGTGAAAGGTGAAGTCGTACTGGAATACTTCTTTAAGTACTAGCGCAACTGCTAAGAACGATGTTGTCATGGCGAGTATACCAAAAATGGAGCCAAATATTTGAGCGGATTGACCCATAACAACTCCTAATCCAGCAACTGTACTTTCTGTTGTATCAGGGCCAGTGATACCAATCACAATTGTGACAAATACTATGTATAGTAGGAGCGGGATTAAGGATCCAAGAATAACGGCCTTACGCATCATTTGCAAATTGTCTCGCAATATATTTTTCATATCAGGAATAGCTGATGCAGCACCGAATGCGAATAAGATTACTCCATACGGTAGAAAAAGAGCGCTAGCATTAAAATCTGCATAGTAAGTAGGTGTAATATATTGCAGGCCAATAATCGCAAGTATGCCGATTAATGTAAGTAAACTCACAACCATGAATTTCTCTAAATTAGCTACAGCTTGCAAGCCAATTAAAATTGCCACCGCCATAATGATAGCGAAGATCGTAGCGTATATAATTGCTGATCCACCAAATATAGGAGCTAGCATGCCATGCAGTAGATTTCCAACTTCTAGGATATAGGCTGCTAGTGAGCCATATAATCCAATGAACATCGCGCTGGTACCAATGATTTTCCAGCGCTTACCAAGATACTTTTCAATATAGGCAGGAAATTGATGTGTACCTTTTGTACTCAGCACCACTTCGCCATACGCTAAATTTACTAAGAGCGATACTAACCCTAATGCAATAATATATATAATGCCAACACTATAACCAGATTGGCTAACGACATAGGGTATACCAAAAATACCCGCTCCGATTGCGGTTCCTATTAGTAGCGCGACGGCTGCGAATAGATTACCGGGTGAATGACCGGAACGGGTAAGCATTAGGGTATGTTGATGTCTTTAGAACTCGAGATCGAACTCGTCTTCTTCAGCTTCAAGTTCTTCAAGTTGCTCATCTGTAAGAGATGGTTCGTATACAAGTTCGTATTCAAGTACGCCTTGATCTTGGTACTCAGTTAAGTACAGTGTGAAAATTTCTGGATTATCTTCTTCACCGCGTAATAATTCCATATAGTCTGTAGCATCTTCACTGATTTCCCATCCATCAGACTCTAGTGCATCTAAGTAGAATTCACGTACAGCTTCTTGATCGTCGGATGTTTGATACGTAACATCTGTTTCGTATTCATTTGATGAATAGTAGCTACGTACTGAATCTGGATAACGCTCTACTACGGTTAAGTCCTTACCATAAACATCTTCATCAACAAGTTCAATTTCATCATAATAATCGTCTTCATATACAGCTGCATCGGCGTTACTATTTGATGTATCAGTTGTTGATTCGGTTATTGAATTAACACATCCTGTTGCCAATAAGCTGCTCGCAAGTAGAAGTGCTAATAATGAGTATCGTTTCATATTTTATTATACCTATATTTAGATAATTAGACGTATCGTAGTATACCTTATTCACTAGCTGTTGTGAAGCTAATATTTTTTGACCATTTACCTTTTAATGTAGAGCTTTTGAATGCTCGTACCTTTACCGTGTACGTAGTTAATGGTGCAAGTGATTCTAGTGATTTGGACTTGGATTTTGAAGTGTATATTATTGATGTACCTGATGATGTATTCGTTAGTTTTATTTTGTAATGCTTGATTTTACGCTTCACTTTATTAAAGCGCACAGTAGCAGTTGTTGATGTAACAGCATTAACGCGTACATTACTTACTTTGGATGGAAGTGTGCGAAGGAGTTTTCGTACAGTATAGTTAGTATTGCCACTCGTATTTTCAGCACGTACTTTTATATAATATTTTTGGTTACTCACTATTTTTGAGGTGAGTTTTTTCTTATTCTTTGTAGTAGTTGCAGTACCTTTATTTGTAGCTTTTTTGTTCGTTCCATATTTTACGCGAAATGTATCAGCGGTCCCCTTCCACTGTACGGTGAGATTTTTTACTCCTCGCTTTTTTAATTTTAGCTTTGTTGGCTGTGCTGGTACAGTTGTTGTTTTTACTATATTAGAATAGTTAGTTTCTTCAGCGCTTACCAGTACAGCTTTTACCTTAACGTAGATGTTTGTACTTGCGGCTAGTTCAGTGAGAGTTATGGTTTGTTCTGTGCTAGTGAGGGTTCCTAAATTCGTAGCATTAGAATCTGTGCCATAACTAATAACGTAGTTTTTAGTATTTTCATTAGTAAATGACCAGCTAGCTGTTAGCGAGCCCCGTTTTATTGAGCTAAATGAAATATTGCCAGGCCTAGTACTGTAATCTCCTAATAGATAGTTTACTGCTTCAGTAATGAGTTGTGTTCGTGAATTACGCAATTCAACGGTCTCTAAACCGAAGCCTAGCCAGATAGATCGATGATTGCTATCCACGCTTACTGCTGCTGATTCGTTGTTACTGTTGTATGTAGCAATGCTTGAGGCGCCTCCGGATTGAACATCTCCCCAATCTGGTAAGAGGCCAATAACATAATTTGGACCCTGTATATTTTCAGAGTACTCTACAAGATCTATAATGATTTCGGAAAATATTCCTGCACCTGTAAGAGTACTACCTCCATCATCCCCGGAATACGTGGACGCACTACCATCTGATGGTTCGGCGGATATTCCTAGGTAGTCTGTGAAGATTATATCGCTCACAGATTCATTTTCAATATAATACAACGTATCTTGCCCGCTAATTACTATATTTCCGCCATTATCGAGATAGTCCTGAATGATAGATTGTTTGGCATTGCTGAGTGATAGTTCTCCTACAGACCAGATGACAGTATCAAATTTTTGTAAGTATTCACTAGATGGTACCTGACTCCGAACGCTATGACCATTCATTGTGTCATACCGCATAAAATTAATTTCCGCATCATTAAGCGCTCGTTGATACCACCACGATAAGGTGTTCCCAAAAGACCAATCACCTGTATCATTTACATATAAAACATTAGCGAGAGTAACATTTATGCTTACAGTTCCGTATGTATCGCTAGAGGCTGTTACAGTTGCACTTCCCGCTATAGTACCTGCTGTAAGAATAACTTCGGCAAGTCCATTTGAATCTGTTGTTATAGAGGATTCATTAAGGGAACCCGCGGTAGTTGATATATTAATAGTGGCGTTATTAACAAAATCGCCGTTTGTATCCATTACTCTAATGGAGAGCGGTAGCGTTGAAGATCCATCGGCTGGTAATTCTTGAAGATGTATTGTTGGCGCACTACCGCTGGTGCCATCGGCATAATTTGCAATAATACGTATTGAGTTACTTAGAGCTCCTGTGGCAGTATTTGCATTTACCAATCCGCTTCCAACATATTGATCACGCCCAGATGTTTCCAAATCTGTAGCAGTAGATTCCAATACATATTTTACTTGATCAGGAGAAAATGAATTATGCGCATCAAGAATTAGTGCTGCAACTCCAGCAACGTGTGGTGCTGCCATGGATGTTCCGCTAAATGATACGTATGTGCCGTCGTATACACTGCAATTGCATGCTGCGCTAAGTACCGATGATCCTGGCGCTGCAATATCAACTGTTCCATAATTGGAAAAATATGATCGCCGAGTTCCCATGTTTTCGTCGGGATTAGATAGGTCGGAGGTCTCTTGAATAGCTGCAACACTAATAGATTTTTCAAAACCCGCCGGATACGAAATTTCTTGTAACGCTTCGTTTCCAGCGGCGGAAATAACAACTACGCCAGAATCCCACGCGTTATTTACAGCCGTTTGTAGCGTACTATCAAAATAGGCAGAGCCGATACTCATATTGATCACATCTGCGCCATTATTTACTGCAAAATCGATACCGGAAGCAATATCTGCTGTAGTACCCGATCCAGCAGCATTTAATGCGCGTACGGCCATAATTTGAGCTCCTGGAGCTACTCCTACAACTCCAACAGTATTATTTGTAGCTGCGATAGTGCCCGCTACATGGGTTCCGTGTGCATTGTAATCGAGCGGGTCATTGTCGCGACCGTCGCCATCACCGCTGGTATCTGAGGATGCAAAATCATATCCATGATTACCACACGCAACATCTGATCCATCAATGCTACACAAATCACCTGGTGCATCCCACATGCTATTTATGAGATCTTCATGATTATAATCAACTCCTGTGTCAATAACCGCAACTACTATGCCTGATCCATCATATCCGTTCGTTGTGCTAGCTCCTCCACTCCAAGATTGTACGCCGCTCACGCCTACACCCCATGGCTCACTTTGTGCCAATGTAGTATAGATATAATTTGGTTGAATGCCGACAATGTCGGAATGATTTTTTAGTGCATCCAGCAATTCTTCGGTACTATGCGCAGTTGAGCTGAGTAATGAAAAGTTATCAGTAGTAATTACCGTGGTTTGCTGGTCTAGCATTGATAGATTTTTAGCTGGTTGACCATTTTCGTTCCAATGAATAATAACTTCACCATCAACGTACGGTGGTTGGTCAATAGATATTGGGTTGTCATTGCGATCAGCTTGTACTGCAATCGGTATAAAAAAAATTGCAGTACAGAGTGCAATGAGTATATCCTTTGTGAGGGTACGCATATTTTGGATTACGTGTGGTTAGACTGCCTGTGTTGTCGAGCGATTAGTACGTATCCAATGATAATAAGTAAAATTGATATGATTAATACAATGCTGCTTGGAATGATGATGTACAGAGCAAAGCTGTGTGTTGCCGCTTGAATAATATTACTAGCCAGAGTATACCAACCTTCTTTTAATGATGTATTGGATAAAATTGTTGATTGCAAGTACGCACTTCCGCCAAACCATAAACCTACGCCATACAGTGCGCTGCTAATGGCGGGTGCAAGGAATGTAAATCCAATTCCGCGAATGCGCGATCCCCATCCTTTAAATAGTGCTGCTATGAAAAGAATGCATAATGCGAGTACAATCCAACTAATAATAATTATTATTCTTAGTGTTTGAATAGCCTTCTGAATTACGGCCGCTTGATCATTTACTATTACTACACGGTCTGATTGTAGGAGTGTATCTGTATTTACCGTCAGCTGCTCTATTGAAAGTTGTTCCTGATTAATCAGGTTAGCAAGCAATGTATTTACAGGAATTTCATCTGGAAGAACCGTATTAATGTACTCCGCTGGTAGTAGCTGTTCAATTCCGGGGAAAGATAACAGGAGAGGAATTACCGCATCTTTAATTTCTCCTAGATAGATAGTTTGGTCTAGGTCCTTAATTTCAGTACCGGGCGCACTTATTAATTGCAATGCTGAGTGAATAAGTGTACTAGATTGTGTTTCAACCCAACTAGCTGGGATGTTAGCAATAGCAGATTGATAATTACTTACAAGTGTAGTATCTGTATCTGTCGCAGAAATTTTATCAAATAACCAACTATTTTCTAAAGCGAGTTGATCGAGAAATCCTTCGTACGCATTTGCGCTTTGTAGCGTATGTTCATAGAAATTTGGTTGTAATAGAGTTTGATTGATGGCTGTGAGCGTAATAACAAGAGGCCATGCAACACTGAGGATTAATGACAGTAGGGTGGTAATAAATTTACGCATGTCAATATGTTATTTGTAGTCGATTGAGCCAGTTTCCGGTAAAAAAGAAATCCACGTAGTTCCAGGTGTTAGTTCAATCTCATCTCCACTTTCATCGTAATACAGTGTACGGCTTAAACGATCGGGTTTTTCCCAAGTACCTTCAGTGACTATTCCGTTATTTGCAATATACGCTACACCTGTTCCTGTGACATTAAAATTCACTCTACCCTCATCACCCGCTGGAACACCTTGTGGAATTATCTGTACAATGACGTTTTTTGTGGTAATGTCTTCATCAGTATTTGCATCTACTTGTCTCTCCCCGCCATTATAACGAATATAGGCATTATCATCATAGTTATATTCGTAGTGCACTTTGTAGAGATCGCCAGATCCAAAATCAATGTCTACATAATGATCTTCTGGTTCTGTATCTGGGCTTTTGTCTTCGGTAAATTTCCAACTTGTAAAATCGTATTCATAATCAGTAAGCTCCTTATCTCGTACGGCAAAGAGAGTGAGCTCTTCTGATGTAAAGAGATTATGTGGGGCTACACGTGATGTGTCGCGGTAGAAAAATCGACTATCAGCTCCAAGTGCCGAGAAGTCTTTAATTTCTAAACCATCAATAGCAGCTAATGCTTCCGGACTTCCGCCAGCATGTCCATAGAGGGCGTCGTATTCAGATACAAACTCTAAATAGGTTGGCCGAGAACTGCGTACCGGTCCAATTTTTTCAGGAAATTTAGCACTATATACTGCTAAAAATCGAGTGATTCCACCCTCAACAATTAATTCGTATACAACTTGAGCAGAACCTAATCCAAATTGCGGTCGCACATTATCAAACGCAGCATTCTCAATCATAATCGCAACAGGTTGATTGCTAGCATCCTTTATCGGTACTAATACACCATCGATTGCACGTTGCTCTAGTTGATCATCTACTTCCTCAACTATATCTTCTACAGTTTCTGGTTGTACATCTACATCAATTGAGCGAACAGTGGTATTTGTAACTTGTTTGTTATTTTGTTGACCAATGGCATAGAAGATGCCAATCCAAACAACTGCGGCACATACTACAAGAATTACAGCAATGAATGTTAATTTAACATTCTTGTTATTTTTCCAGGCATACGTGATGCGTTGTAGTGGATTACGTCCTCCCATACGACGTGTAGTTAGTAAGTTACTTCTCGATCGTTTGGAACTACTTCAATCCAAGTGGTTCCAGCGTTGAATTTAATTTCTTCACCATCAGTATCATAGAATTTTGTACGATCCCCTCGTTCAACTTTCTCCCAACGACCTTCAACTGCTACACCATCTTGAAATACAATTGCTTCTCCTTCACCTATTGTTACAACGTCGATTCTACCAGAATCTGCTTCGAGTAAACTTGTTTCCGCATATTGTACCGCGATATTTTTTGTTCTAATTTGCTCACTTGTATTAGCGTCAACATGTTCCTCGCCACCATTCCATCGCAGATAGCTGTTTGTATCACGATCATATTCCCATTCAACTAGATAATCTGTTGAAGAAAAATCAATTACTACATTATTTACTTCTTCTGGGCGATCTTGCTTTTCTGCATCATCTTTAAAGAGAAAAGGATCGTAATCTCCATTGCTCTCTACTTCAAGATCACGTAGGGCAAACGACATAAGTTCCGAAGTCGTAAACAAATTATGAGGTGCACCAATGTTGTCATCTCGATAATAGTATTGAGAGTACCCAAACTGATTCAAATCTGTCATGTAATCGGAAGTACCAAGAATACCTAGTGCTTGGGGACTACCGCCAATATGAGCGAATATTCCACCATATTCTTCGGCCCAGTCTACAAAGTAATGTCGAGCACTACGAACCGGCCCAATACGTTCAATATCTTCACCGCCTGCGTATACTGCTAAAAATCGGGTAATTCCACCTTCTGCTAGAGTTTCATATACTAGATTGGCTTTTCCTAAAGCTGCCTGCGGACGGATAGAGCTAAGATTTTCAATAACGATAGCCACTGGCTGCAAGTTACTTGTTGTTACATTGGTTTCAACACCATCGATGCGGCGCGGCGATGTCTCACCTACTTGTGCTTCGTTATTGGCATTGCCGTTATTTCGATCATTTGTATTATCTACACCATCTGTTCCGGTACCTGATGAGTATTGGAGTATAAGATAGAGTAGAACAAGAGCTAATACTAGTACAACTAGAACAGCGGTGATAATTTGTGCCTTTTTATTCTTTTTAAAGGACCACAATAGATCTTTGAGCTTATCTTGGAAATTTGCCATACGCCAATAACGTAAATTATTTATTCTTTAGATTCAGATGATTCTTTACCATCTTCTTTTTTACCATCTTTAGCCGCTTCTTCACCTTCGCCCTCGGCATCTTCAGGTTTTTCTACTCCTTCAACCTTAGAAACATCAACACTTATTTCCTCATCAAGTTCAGCAAGCTCTTCTTCAGTACGCGGTGGAGTAACAATTGCCACTACACGCTCAGGATCATCAAGAACGGTAATGGTATCTGGTATTTGTAAGTCGCTTACATGAATCGCGTCCTCAAAAGTATTTAATGCGCTAATATCAACTTGTACTTCACGGATTAAATTTTTTGGCAAACATTTAACGCTAACATGGTCTCGGTTCTTAACCAATGTTCCGCCAAGTGTTTTTACAGCTACTGATTCATTAATAAAGTGCAATACAACTTCTGCATGAATCTCTTCTTCCATATTTACAGCAAAAAAATCAATGTGAATCACTTTGTCACTCACAGGATCTTTGTCGAGGTCGTGAATAAGTACTTTAACTGGCGACTCACTATCAATTGTGAGATCGATCAATGTACTTTCGCCTGCATTTTCGTAAGCCTTTAAAAAAGCTTGCTCTTCAATTTGAATATTCTTATTATCTTTTTTGTGACCGTACATTACGGCTGGAATAATTCCTTTTTCGCGAAGCCGTGAAGTTTTCTTCTTCTTTTCTGTGCGGGTCTCCGCTTGTAGTGCAATATCGTGTTGTTCAGACATGTTCGTTTACCGTAAAAACGCAGTTCGGGTGCTGCAGTAGTTACATTATGATAGTTTATAATCTAATTAAATTTGTCTTTGTTGACTTAATAGCTGTTTACAAATGTCCTCTTGCTGAAGAGCTTCATGTACTAATATAAGATCTTCCTCATTAAGTGCATCAGCTTGCGTGAATCGCATTACATCCGCCTCAGACATATCAGTAATTAGCCCCACAGAACTAATAAGTGGACCGGTAGTAAATACTACTGCAATAACCGAACCTTGGCAAGAGGTGCATTTAATATACAGCAACTGAGCATCCTTACGCTCGATAATTGTTTTAGCATTCAAAAAATCCTTACGAGCCTTACATCGTGGGCAATCTGTGAGGATGCGATTGAGTACTTCTTTTTTAACCATAGACAATTGCAAGTATAGGAAAATGACGTTGTAATGTCAAGATGATTTAATCTATTTGAATACGACAATTTTGTGCTATTCCAACTCCTATTGCCAGAGCTAGTAATGAGCTTCCTCCGGCACTTACAAATGGGAGTGGAATACCTGTAACGGGTAACACCCCTATATTCATACCAACGTTAATTCCTGCTTGAAAAAATATAATTAATGCCAAACCAATGCAGTAGTATTTACTAAAGGGATCGTTGGTTTTTTTGGCTATTATCCAGAGTCGCCACAGTAATATAGATAATAATACAACTACTGCAGCAGCTCCAATAAAACCGAGCTCTTCAGCAATAACCGCAAAGATAAAATCAGATTCCCGTTCAGGTAAAAAATGAAGTTGGCTTTGCGTACCTAATCCTAGCCCCCTACCAAGCCATTGACCTGAACCAACTTAAATAATTGCTTGAGATACATTGTAGCCAGCTCCAAGTGGTTCGCTGGTAGGATCGAGAAATGTAGAAATGCGCTCCTTCTGATAGTCTCTAAGAACAAATGACCAGCTTAATGTGGCAATAATAAGTCCGATACTTAATAAAATGCCTAATTGCTTCAATTTAATATTAGTGAGTAATAGCAAGCCGATAAATGCAAATGTAAATACAGCTGTTGATCCGAGATCTGGCTGTAGAAGTACTAGGATGGAATATATACTGAGAACACCGAATGCTTGAAGGATGGTTTTCCAGGAAGAAAAACGAAATGTATGTTCACTAAAATAGCGGGCTAACCCTATCAGTAGAGTGATTTTTGCGAATTCTACAGGCTGAATACTAAATCCAGCAATTTGAAACCAGCCAGTTGTTCCTCGAATTGTAGTTCCTAGCAACAAAACTAGTAGTAGTAGGATTGCTCCTGTGATATAGAATATCACCGCATATTGTTGAAAGACTCGATAGTTTATTGTACTAAACCCAAATAGTAGGCTTATTCCCATGATGCTGAAAAGAAGTTGCTTTGCGAATGCTGAAATGCCATCACTGGATTGACTGGATTGAATTCCATACATCATTATCACGCCAATGGTAAGAAGTAGGATTACGGCAGCAATAATCCACCAGTCCATTCGTCTGATTCGTCGCAAATATTGCTGCATATGTTATTCGTCTCCTGGGAGAATCAAATTCTCTGATTCAATATAATTAGTATACAGAATAAGTTCTGGTGAGGCATTAAATACAAATTGACGAGACCAGCTTACTGTAAATGGTAATTCATCAAACGTATCGAGATCATGCAATACTTGCTGATGGACAGCAATAACATCATCATTTTCATTTCTCACAATAAGAACAGCATATACTGTACGATATCCAATTGATCCTATATTGGTAATTTTAGCTGTGGATGATGTTATTGATTTCATTGGAACGTCCAGTTCTTCAGGTGCGTCTTCTTCGCTATCTGGTGTGAAAAATTCACCTTCTTCATCACTCTCAATATCCTCCTTAAGTCCAGTACCTGAAACCTCGCTATCCCCCACCTCACCTAAGCCAGTTTTGTCAGTCGTTTCTTCGAGAGTGCGTGTTAGTACTTTAGTTGGGGCTAATGTAAGATCAGTAATTTCAAAGTCCGGCTGTGAACGCCTTCCATCAATTCTGCGCCATACTACATTATTCAATGATATATCTAGCGAAGTCGCCAAGCTACTAGCCGGCACACCCTTTGCAATGATGTACAAATTTTCATTTGGCATGATTGTTCGTACCGGAAAAGTGAGCTGATCTCCACCGATGGTTAGTACGTATTCAAATTCACCTAAATATAGAGTATTTGGATTATTTAATACAACATAGGCATCGTAGCTTTCGTTACCAGATTCTAGAATATCTTGCCCAATTATTTTTATTTCGGAAGGTCTAGTAAGTCCTGAAAATACACCGCTAGTTTGCCCTAGAGTTATTTCTGCGTCTTTGGATATGCGATAATCCTTTATATATATGATGATATTAAATAATACGACAAGCCAAATGATAGATACGATAGCAATGCCTATGCCATAACCTATTTTTTCCACTTTACTGCGATTGGTAGATATCCAATACGCTGCTTTTAAATCACTGCCTTGTATATCCATAATATCTAATCATTAGTGTACTGAAATTTTAACACCTAGTAAACCATGCTATACTATATGTAGTAAGATTATTTATTTCATCCACATATGTTCGAAAGTAGTCAAGATGTTTTTTACTTAACAATTTCATTATGCGTCGCGGTATTTACAGGTTTCCTAGTTTGGATCATGTATTATGTTGCTCAGATTTCTCGACAGAGCAACGAGATGATTACTGACTTTCGAATCAAGATGGAGGAGCTAGACGCTTCAGTAAAGGAACTTAAAGAAAAGGTCTCAAATTCTATAGACTCTATTTCAATGATTAGTGATCAAGTTGCGTCAGTGTTGGAGGTGGTAAAGAATTTCTCAGGCGGAGATAAAAAACGTAAGAAACGAACTCGTCGCAAGTTATCTAGTGACGACGAATAATATACCCCGAGCTACTGCTTGGTAATAGCCTCCATAATTGGTGAGTCTGGTTGTAGATTTTGCCAATAAATAATGTGTTCTCGGTTTAACACCATGTGATTATAGGGTTGATGTAGATCCTCTGTAAGAGGTACTAATTGTAAACCTGATGCAACAGATTCGGTAAGTGCGTCATCGCTCACTTCTGTTTGTGCGCTTTGTAAATAATATACATCTGTTATCACAAAAGTATTTCTACCGTAGCGCTCCATTTGTCCAAAGAATGTTTGACCATTTGTAAGGGTAACCGCTTGATATGTATCGTTTTGATACAAGCTTTTATATTGCATACCCTGCAATCCAATTTTGGCGGCTGATAATATCACGGCAAGTGCAATGCATGCATAGGTTAATCCTAGCATCCAATCTGGTAATTTGGATTTAGGATCTTTTTTTGTATCTTTCGAAGTGCTTTTAGATGGTTTTTTTGTTGTTTTAGTCATGGTTAATAGTATAGCATAGAACATGGTGTGGTATAATGCTTTCATGAAATTTACGCATTTGCATGTTCATAGCCATTATTCTCTATTAGATGGGCTACCGAAGATACCTGAGCTGGTTGCGCATGCAAAAGAACAAGGAATGACGCATTTAGCATTAACCGATCACGGGGCTTTATATGGCGCCATTGAGTTTTATTTAGAATGTGAGAAAAATGGCATAGTACCAATTATTGGCGTGGAAATGTATGTCGCTCAGCGGTCTATGCACGATAAGCAAGCTCGTTTAGATAATAAGCCTTATCATCTCGTGATATTAGCAGAAACGTACGAAGGTTATAAAAATTTAATGAAGCTTATTACGGCCGCCAACATTGATGGGTACTACTATAAACCAAGAGTAGATAAGGAGTTGTTGCGTAAACATTCAGAAGGATTAATTGCATTAAGCGCTTGCTTAAATGGCGAAGTTTCGCGCACCTTACTTCATAAAGGTATAGATGGGGCGGAAGGTACTGTAAGAGAATATATGGAAATATTTGGTGAAGGTAACTATTATTTGGAGTTGCAACATAACCCAAATATCGACGAGCAGACTACTTTGAATAATGGATTGAAGGAATTGAGTGAACGTACTGGGGTGCCGCTTGTAGTAACAGCAGATAGCCATTACCTGAACCCAGAAGATTCCGAGGCTCAAGATATATTAGTGTGTATTCAGACAAAAAAGAATGTGACAGATGAAAATCGGATGTCTATGCGTAATGAGGATTACTCTGTGGCTAGCGCTGAACAAATGTATGAATGGTTTTCTGATACGCCAGAGGCTATTGAAAATACAATGAAGATTGCCGAGCGCTGCAAAGTGACTCTACCAATTGGTGAAATTCATATGCCACATTATGAATTACCCGAAGGAATCACTGCGCCTCAGCAGTTGCGGACACTATGTGAGGAAGGTATTCCTAAGCGATATTCTACTCCTGAAGATATACTAAAGGCCCAGAAGCGTTTAGATTATGAGTTAGAGGTTATTGGAAAAACGGGATATGAATCATACTTTCTGATCGTTCAAGATTTTGTAAATTGGTCGAGAGAACATGGAATCATGGTTGGTCCTGGGCGCGGAAGTGCTGCGGGTAGTATCGTTGCCTATCTTACCGGTATTACAGGGATTGATCCTATTAAATACGATTTATTATTCGAGCGATTTTTAAATCCTGATCGTGTAAGTATGCCTGATATCGATTTGGATTTTGCTGATGTGCGACGTGATGAAGTTCTTGGGTATGTAGAATCGAAGTACGGAAAGAGGCATGTAGCTCAAATTATTACATTTGGAACGATGGCTGCTCGTGCTGCAATACGAGATGTAGGTCGCGCTCTTGGTTTGAGTTACGGGTATTGTGATATGGTAGCCAAAATGATTCCGATGTTCACAATACTAGATGAAGCATTGGATGCAGTGCCGGAACTTAAGGAATTATATCAATCCGACCCTGATGCCACTCGTCTATTAGATGCATCAAAGAAACTTGAAGGCGTTGTTCGTCATACATCTACTCATGCCTGTGGAGTAGTCATTACTAAACTCCCTTTAGAAGAGTACACCCCCCTTCAGTATTCCTCTGCGGATGATAATGCGATTACTACCCAATATTCTGTATCCCCTATTGAAAAACTCGGGCTATTGAAAATGGATTTTCTTGGCCTGAAGAATCTAACAATTATTGAAACAGCCATTGATATTATTCAAAAAACCACTGGTGATACTATCGATATTGAAGCAATACCACTTACCGATAAATCTACATATCGCTTGTTAAAACAGGGAAAAACAACTGGTATTTTTCAACTGGAAAGTGCGGGGATGAAGAGAAATTTGCGGCTACTTAAGCCTACAGATTTTGAAGATATTATCGCTATGGTGGCCTTGTATAGGCCTGGTCCTATGGAGAGGATACCAGATTATATTTCTGGTAAACATGGTAAACGTACCGTAACATATCTTCATCCTAAACTAGAGCCGATACTGGATAAGACATATGGAATTTTGGTATATCAAGAACAAGTAATGGCTCTGGCTCGAGATATGGCTGGTTTTAGTGCTGGTGAAGGTTACCTGATGATTAAGGCGGTTGCTAAGAAAATTAAATCTTTACTTGATGAGCAGAAAAAAATGTTTATTGATGGATGTATTAACAATGGTGTTGAGCGTAAGGTTGGAGATCAATTATGGGAATTTATTGAGCCATTCGCACGGTACGGATTTAATAAATCTCATTCGGCTGGGTATGCATTAATTGCCTATCAAACAGCATATTTGAAAGCGAATTATCCAGTTCAATTCATGGCAAGTTTACTTACTTCAGATCAGGATGATTCTAAGCGTATTGCCATTGAGGTTCAAGAGGCGCGAGAGATGGGTATTGAAATATTGCCACCAAATATTTCTGAAAGCCATGAAACATTTACGGTAGTTCAAGAAAGTTTAGATACACAACAACCTCGAATTCGTTTTGGTTTAGCCGCTATTAAGAATGTTGGTCATAAATTAATTGAAGCGTTAATAGAGGAGCGAGAATCAAATGGTCCGTTTGCGAATATTGAGGACTTTCTTTCTAGAATTAATCATAAAGATCTTAATCGTAAATCTCTGGAAAGCCTTATTAAGTGTGGTGCGATGGAGCAATTTGGTGCCACGGGTACGTTATTAGAGAATATTGATACTCTTTTACAGTTGAGTAAGCAAGCTCAAATGGAGCGTAATACAGGGCAGGCAAATTTATTTGGTCACCTACCTGTAGATAATAGTCCAAAATTACGATTGTCTGAATCTGAGGACATAGAAGAAAAGCAGTTGTTGCAGTGGGAGAAAGAATTATTAGGGTTGTATGTATCAGCTCATCCATTAACGAAGTTATTTAAACGGCTTCCGGCCGATATTACTTCACTAGCTGAAGCTTTTCAGAGTAAGAATAATACCCCTGTGGTGGTAACTGGCATTATTCAGGAGGTAAAACAGATTATTACAAAGAAGCAAGAAGCTATGCAGTTTATTCAAATTGAAGATCCTACTTCTGATGCAGAGATAATCGTATTTCCTTCCGCTATGGAGAATGTAAAAACCTTTATAAATGAAGGTGATGTTATACGTGTGTCTGGAAAAGTGAATAAGCGCAATGGTGAAACTAAGATTGTCGCTGAAGAAATTGTTGCTTTTTCAAGTGAGTATATCCTTATTCAATTGACTGATTCATCAGATAAATCAGTGTTGGGTGATATTCAAAAAATCTTGCAAAAGCACTCAGGAGCTTTGCCGGTATTTGTAGAAGTAAATGGACGTTCAATTAAAGCTAAATCTACTACCAGTGCCGAAACTTTATCAGAGTTAAAGCAACTACTTGGCGAAGCGGCGGTTCATTTGATATAATGCATATGATGGCTGAAAAAATTGAAAATAAGGCTAAATCACCTTCCGTAAAACGACGTAAGCCAAAGGCCTCTCATGTGCCACGGCGCTTTTCACCTCTCATAATATTATTTGCTGTATTTGTGATAGCGATGTTTTTATTGATTGTGTATATCGCTTTTAGTAAAACAACTATAACTGTAGATTTAAAAGAACGAGTTGAGTCGGTTGAGTTTCAGTATCAACCAAGTGACTTAGATGCCGACGAGCGTACAATTACATTAGAAGAGGAATTTACGTTTTCAGATTTTTCAGAATTCCAAGATGTTGAAGGGGTTGCTACCGGAACAGTAACTATTATTAATGACTATGTTGCAGATCAACAGTTAGTAGAAACTACTCGCCTATTATCCGAAGATGGGGTGTTATTTAGGTTAGCGGAGAGTATTGTAGTACCGAGTGGTGGATCTATTGATGTGGAAGTGTATGCTGATGAATCTGGATTAACTGGTGATATCGGCCCTACAACATTTGAGATAGTAAATTTACAACCAGTAAAAAAATCTGTTATTTATGCCATGAGCGAGGATAGTATGACCGGAGGCGTTGGAAAAGAAGCGATTCTTAGAGATGAAGATATTAAAAGTGCTAAGAAAAAGGCTAAGCAAGATTTGCGTAAAGAAGCTATACGTCAATTACAAGATGAATTGCGTTTAGAAGAGTCACTTTCAAGTGACCAAGTGAAAGTTGAAATTATAGGCCAAACTGTAGATCAAGAAGTTGGCAATACCGTTACGAATCTAACTGTACGTACGGAGGCTAAAGTAATAGTCTATTACTTTAATGAAGGAAAGCTGGAAGATGTTTTGGAACGCGATACAGAATTTAGTAAAGTTTCACTCAATGATGTTACCTATGCTATAGAAACTATTGGCGATCATGTGTTAGTGGTAGGTGTACTAGAGATGCCTTCTACAGGCGCAGATGTTATGGATACAGTAGATATGAGCCAATTAACGGGTAAGAGTCGAGAGGATATGATAGCCTATCTAGAATCATTTCAATCTGTAGAGGCGGTAGATATTAAATTCTCACCTTTTTGGATAGTTACATCACCACCAATAGTAGATCGTATTGAATTGGTTATCAAATAATAATGCCTAAAAAACCTGAGCATTTTGAACATCCACGAATCCTTGCTGCAGCAGCTACGGCGGTAGTTGTTACTATTGCACTTTTAGTGTTTGTGTATATACTGTAATGCATGTCGGAAGATAATTTATACAATTTGCGCCACTCCGCGGCTCATATGTTGGCGGCGGCGGCACTAAAGCTTTATCCGGGCACTAAACTTGGTACAGGACCTGTTGTGAAGAATGGATTCTATTATGATTTATTATTTCCAGAACCAATTACGGACGCAGATCTAAAGAAGCTTGAAAAGCAAATGAAAAAAACCATGTCTGGTAATCATGATTTTGTACGCAAGCCGGTAAATAAAAAAGTAGCGTTGGATTTTTATAAAGACCAGCCTTTTAAACAGGAGTTGGTAGAAAAATTTTCTGCTGAGGGGCGTGATTTAACACTCTATGAATCTGGACCATTCACCGATTTATGTGAAGGCGGGCATATAGAGAATACGAAAGAATTGAATCCTAAGGCATTTAAGCTGACAAAATTAGCTGGCGCTTATTGGCAGGCAGATGAATCGCGACCACAGATGACTCGGGTGTACGGTGTATTATTTGAAACTCCGGAAGAATTGGCGGCCTATTTTGCACAAATGAAGGAGGCTGAAAAGCGTGATCACCGTAAATTAGGTAAAGAGCTTGAGCTATTTACAATGGACGAATCTATTGGGCCGGGCCTACCGATGTTCTATCCGAAAGGTGCAATGCTACGTGAATTAGTAGAAAACTTCATGGATGAACAACAAAAAGCTTTAGATTATGTGAAAATTTGGATTCCGCATATTGCTAAAGGTGAATTGTATAAGAAATCTGGTCACTTAGGAAAGTATGATGCGATGTTTGCTCCAATGAACATGGATGGTGTTGATTATTACTTGAAGCCAATGAATTGTCCGCATTTTATGACTCTTTATAAAACGCAACTGCACAGCTATCGTGACCTTCCTTTGCGTTGGGCTTGTACCACAACTGTATATAGAAATGAAAAATCCGGTGAGCTAGCTGGCTTAACTAGAGTACGTGGACTCACTCAAGATGACTGTCATGTATTTATGCGGGAAGATCAAATTGATCAAGAGTTTGATGTATTAATGGAGCTAATCGATCGTGTCTATAAAGCATTTGGTTTAGATGATTTTTGGGTGAGCGTTTCCATTCGTGATAAAGATGATTTAGATAAATATTTAGGCGCTCCGAAGGTATGGGATACTGCTGAGGCTACCTTAGAAAAACTAGTAAAAAATAGAAATTGGGAATATAAAGTAGTTGAAGGAGAGGCTGCATTTTACGGTCCTAAACTTGATTTTATTGCTAAGGATGCAATTGGACGTGAATGGCAATTATCTACCTTACAACTCGATTTTAACCTCCCAGAGCGCTTTGAATTAGAGTATATAGCTGATGATGGTACAAAAAAACGCCCAGTTGTTGCTCATAGAGCGGTGATGGGATCAGTTGAGCGCTGGATGGGTATTATTATCGAACATTTTGCAGGTAAATTCCCCGTATGGCTCTCCCCTATTCAGGTACAATTGATTGCTGTAGGTGGTGGACATGTTGAATATTGTGAAGCATTAGCAAAAGAATATAAAAGTCATGGGATTCGGGTTGAAGTAGGCGGTGATGATGAAACGGTTGGAAATAAAATTCGTAAAGCTGTGCAACAAAAAATCCCCTATCTTTTAGTTATTGGGGATCAAGAAGTGAAAGATTCAACTGTAGCGGTTCGTAAACGTGGTAGTAGAGATTCTGAAACTATGAGCTCAGAAGCGTTCATTGCGCTTGTTGAGGAAAAGAATTCCAGTAGGGATTTAGAAATTTAATATAGTATAGGGTCGATGCGACCGGACGTGGAACTGGCGAGCGTAGGCTCGTTTGTTCACACTTGTGTCCGGCCGCAGACCCAGAAGAGGATCAGCTCGAAGGGTCGATATCCTTGCCGATCTCGGCGTTGCTGATGGTGCGGAAGAGCGCGACGAGGCCATCGGTCGAGACCGTTTCATTTTGGGCGCGTAAAAAGTCGTTTTCTCTGCTATGATTAGCTTCAAATACATTGTTTAACCTGTTAAGAAGCTAATTATGATAAAAAAAACGAAACAATCCTTATTGTCCAAAGTGCGCTAATCCA
>JAJRVJ010000024.1 GCA_024277435.1 Patescibacteria group bacterium
AACCTTTTACCGATTGCAGTGATCCATTCAGGCATCTGAATGGAAAATGTTCCATGGAACTGAGTATGAAAAAACAGGCTACATGGTCTGAGGTATTAGATTTAATCTATTAAAAAACGCGCCAGATATGGAACGGTGACCTACTCTCCGAATCACCGGCATAACCAACACGCACATTAAACACTCCCGGCTCCGCATCAAATGGCCCTTGCAAGCACCAAAAACACCCTCCAGCAAATGTTGCCAATCGTGTATCTGTACTCATAATTCATCAATGGCCATTATTGAGGAACTATGAGAGTTTGTAACATCTCACCCATCAAGCCACTAGTTTCAAAATCATCCCATGTATCAATATCAGACAATTCTGCATCGGCTTGCATAATAAGAATCAAGCCATCATCTTCACCTAGTTGTTGTGGTGGGAATCCCACAACTAACAATATTGACGAAGCTTCTGTTGAATCCTCAGTTACCGGATACGCATTAAGCTCCAGAGCATATACATCTTGTCCTAAAAATTGACGTCTTCCAGACTGTACGACTTCACCGGCATAATCATAATCTTGCAAAACAGCATCTGCGGCAATAATCATAGCGTTATCCATACTCTTATCTAGTATTGCCTCAGCTCCATCATAACCAGGGATTAAAATACTCGTTAACAAGATACGTTCAACAGGCTGATGGTCTTGCAAACTCGTAACATCAAGAAAGTACGTGAGCCCGGTAGAGCGTTGCTGGAATACTTTGGAAACTATCACTCCATCTTCCTGCGCTGGGTATTCAATCGAAAAATTACGTGGGTGCGAAGCTGGTGATTGATATATTTCATGATTCTCATCAACTACCAGAATTTCTGAAAATATTTCAGGCTGAGGAGTTACTTCTTCAACCGTCTTAGATTGTACGCAGCCGGTTAGAAAAAGTGCGCTAATAATAACGCTTGATAATACTATTTTTGATATATTCATAGACTAATCATAGCATAAAACTACCCTTGACAAAAACAATACCATGCAGATGGATATACCACCCCAAGAGGAGATCTCCAATGACCCCGATCGAGCAGATCACCGCCGAGAACGGCCACGACCGCGCCACCAGCGCGGAGCAGTGCTCCAGCGAAGAGATCAGTCAGCCCCAACACGGGCATCACCCTGGTCACCGATGGCAATATCTCCGAAAATGGCAAGTTCATCACCGGAACCACCTACGTGGTGGCCTGGTGGAGCGGTGTGTGCGTGCACATCAGCTTCACACGCAACGCCGACACCAAGGCCGTACTGGCCATCATCAAGGCCGGCGAGCCGAAGATGGCGGCCTAGAGGCTGATCGAGTCTTACCTTCGACGCTACCAAATGAGGTAGTTTTTTTATTACCTATGCCACTAACGCTGATACACAGCCATTAACTCGGCTTTGTCTAATACATGCCTTGCCATCGCCTCTTCAACTTCACTTATCGAGCTTCCAGATACATCTTCCACATCCAGCGCATATAGTTCGAAATAATATCGATGCTCTCCATCTGGCGGGCACGGACCACCCCAGGCTACTCTTCCAAAATCGTTCATTACTTCAACGCCATTTTCTGGCACGCTATTCTCCTCCACTCCAGTAACAGAATCTGGGATATTTTTTACCACCCAATGTACCCACTCTTTATTTGGCGCATCTGGATCGCGCATCACTAATACAAAACTTTGCGTACCTTCAGGAACATTACTCCAGTCCAGTTGCGGCGATACATCATTGCCATCACATGTAAATTGTTTCGGAATACTTTGCTCCGCTTGTATCGTTGGGCTGGTGAGTTGCATAGATGGTTGATAGTTATTACTTATCTCAAAAGCTTGGCGCCGAGCCAACGCAACAAATACGGCCAATACCACTAACCCTAAAACACTGCCTATAGCCCTAGACGATACGGCTGGTCGCTGCTCAGCATTAGTATCATTACTCATATTCCAACAATTAAGTGCAGTACATACCCAATTATATACGATAGCCCTGCAGCTACACCTCCAATACCCGCCGTACCTAAGCCAGATAATAGCCAATGACTATCCGTAAAGCGGGATTTTACAGCCCCTACCGCAAACATAGCCAGCAATGTAAGTACAGACGCTACGTAAAATGTATTTACTTCCATAGTATCTAGAGATGATTGAAATAGATAGGCTATCATTGGAATAAACCCAACAATATTAAAAGCCAAAAATGTTACTACAGCACTCTTCGTTGGAAAAATCGCTTCATCAAATACACCATGCTTATGCTTCATCATCATTTCCACCCATACATCATTATCGCTAGTAATTATCTTAGTAGCGCATTGTAAACACTCATCTTTAAAACCATTCCTTTTTAGAATGTGCTCAATCGCATCCCGCTCCTTTTCTGGTGTAGCAGCAATGCTTTCATACTCCAGTCTACGCACTTTATCAATCCGTTCTAATTCCGCCTTATCACTAGAATATTTACCAGCGGCCATTGAAAAGCCATCGGCTATTAAATTCGCAAAGCCGAGAATAAGCACTACTGTTGTGGATAATTGTGCCCCCTGCACACCCGCAACAACAGCAAATGTAGTAACAGCGCCATCAATTCCTCCGTACACAAAATCACTTAACCCAACATAAACTGTTGCAATTACGTGCTTGTGATATGAATTATCAGATGATTTTTTCATAACTACCTATAGTATACAGAATAATTACATTTTGTTGAATTATACTCCGATCTGATGTACGCTGTATTATAGATATTATGAAAGATATACTCAAACAAATTCCACTCATTAGCTCATTCGAGCGTCCATCCAGCGAGGAGCGAGAGCGCATTGAAGATAATATTCGTCAGCAATCGAAAGCAAACTTTAACTATTTTGTACTACTTATCATTTCAGCCGTTATTGTTGCACTTGGCTTAATTATCGATTCTGAAGCCACTATTATTGGTGGCATGTTAATTGCGCCACTATTCTGGCCAATTATTGCTCTTGCCCTAGGCATGATGGAAGGTAAAAAGATGATGCTAACTAACTCACTATCGGCCTTGGCTCGCTCGTTTATAGTTATTTTCCTTATTGGTGCCTTAGTTGGATTAATTAGTCCATTCTCTAGCCTTAGTTCTGAAATTCTTGTACGCACAGAACCAACCATTTTTGAATTACTTATTGCCATAGCTGCTGGATTAGGTGGTGGATTCACTACAATTTACTCCAAAAAATCTGGTGCTATATTTGGCGTAGCTGTAGCGGTAGCCTTAGTTCCACCAATTGCTGTAGCTGGCATTCTCATTAGTGATGGTGAAATGGAAAAAGCTATCGGAGCGTTATTGTTGTTTCTTACTAACTTCCTAGCCATTTTACTAACATCAAGCTTCGTATTTTTAATAGGAAAATTCACTCGGGTAAACACAAAAACCGGTGAGGAGCGACGCAAAAAGGCCTTTAGTTGGGCTATTGGATCCTTTGTTATTATTCTTATCCCCATTCTTGCTCTATCATGGAATGCTATTAGCACAACTATTCGCCAAGAAAAAACCCAGGCCCTATTTGTTAAATCTTTCCCAGACAAAACCTTGAGCCAATTAGAAATTAATGAAGATCAATTTGATTATTCCATTAATGGAATCGTTCATCAAAGTGAAAATTTTGATTCTGATGAGCTTACCGCATTTACTCATCGCCTAAAGAAACTATTCAACAAGCCTGTGAAAGTAAATTTCAAGGTAATTGAATATGATATTGAAACAGTCTACGTCGATTAACCTTTAGTGATTTTAGCCACGGTAAAATAGATGCCCTAGATAAATTACATACATAACAAGGAAGCCCACTCCTTGCCATCGTTCGATATGATGACGCTTCCCTATAAATAGGGTAGCAAATAAAAGAACTGAGGCACCAAAAATTAACAATAAATCTATATTCAACGCCGGGTCATACGCCAAAGAGCCTACCGCTGCACTTGCGCCAAGAATTAAGAAAATATTAAAGATATTAGAACCAATTACACCACCAACGGCCATGTCCACATTTTTCTTACGGGCCGCAATAACGGTAGCAGCTAGCTCTGGAAGCGAGGTACCTGGACCAGTAACAATTAAACCAATCAACGTTTGGCTCACGCCCAATTGAGCAGCAATTACTGTTGCGCTATCAACGATCCATTTACCACCAAGGAATAAGGCTCCTATCCCTAACACAATATAGACAATTGATCGACTATTCGATAAATCTTTAACTTCTTCCGGAACAGTATCATCAGCCTTTGCTTTACTGATACCAAATGTGTAATACATGAAAATACCAAAAAAAGATAGCAGCGCTATACCATCTGTCCATGATAATTGCGGAATTCCACCACCTATTACCCATTGATCATTTGCTAATATGATAAGCACCATAATAGCCAACAAGCTCAAAGGAATTTCTTTCCATACCGTACCGCGACGCACACTTAACGGATAAATTATTGCCGCAATACCGAGGCCTAGTAATATATTGGTAACTACCGAACCCACAATATTAGCGATTGCTAAATCAGACGCACCGCCTATAGACGCGAACAATGTAACAATAAATTCAGGAGCCGATGTACCAAAAGCAACAATTGTTAAACCAATAACTAAATTGCTTACATTAAAGCGTTTTGCTACAGCTGCTCCACCTTCAACTAGGAAATTAGCACCGCCGATAAGGATGATAAAACCGAGGACAAGAAAAATATATACAGACATACAGGCAAGTATAGCACACTATTATTTAAGATCAACACTATAATCGCAAATGGTTTGCAATTTACCATACTCCCCTATATACTACAGCCATGCCAAAACACAAGGATAATCACTCAAATGAAGAAGCTCTAGTACATACCGATCATCTCAGTTTACGATATGGAGAGGTAGAAGTATTTTCAGACCTTTGCTTTACTATTAAACGGGGTTCGTTCACTAGTATTGTGGGCCCGAATGGAGCTGGAAAAACTCAATTAATGAAAACCATGCTTGGCTTAGTAGATGCATCGGAAGGTGTAATTATACGAAAATATGAACGCAGCGAAGTGGGTTACGTTCCACAAAAAATATTCATCGACCCAACCTTCCCTATAACGGTACGAGAATTTATGCAAGTATATTTACAACCAAAGAGCTTTTGGACTAATACTTCATTGCCAGAATTTGATAACCAACTATCAATCGAACCGCTATTGCAAAAACAACTTGGCCGTTTATCAGGCGGACAATTGCAACGCGTGATATTAGCTGCAATATTAAGCACTAAACCATCAGTGTTATTTCTTGACGAGTTTTCAAGCGGCATTGATCCGCGTGGACAGGCCGAATTATATGGATATTTACATCGCTTGAACGAACGAGATGGGGTTACAATCATCATGATTTCACACGATATTGATATCACTACTCAATACGCCAACAGTGTACTGTGTTTGAATAAGCAAATGGTATGCCAAGGGCAACCACATGATGTATTCACCGCAGAAAACTTTGAAAAAATGTACGGTATACCACTAACTAAGCTACAACGCCACAAACACCATGATTGATAACATCTTCACAGTTCTACAATTCCCCTTTATTCAAAGGGCATTATTGATTGGTTGTATTATTGGTGTTACCACCGCATTCCTTGGGTTATTTGTAACCCTCCGCAACATGTCATTTTATTCCGATGCGATATCACATGCCGCTTTAGCTGGTATTGCAATTGGCCTACTACTTAATGTTGAACCATTTATTGCGGCAGTAGTATTTTGTTTACTTATTGGTTTAGGAACGGCCTTTGTAAAACAAAGGTCCAAAGTTTCCATTGATACATTAATGGGTGTGTTATTTGCTTCTGGCATATCACTAGGTATTGCCCTCATTAGTAAACAGCAGGGTTATCAAGGAGATTTATTCTCATTCCTATTCGGAGATATTCTGGCTACTAACTGGAATGATATTAGCATCGCCTTTGTGCTTGGATTAATTATTATTGTCTACCTACTGGGTAGTAGCAAACGACTACTCCTTACAACCTTCTCGCCAGACTTCAGCTTTGTACGTGGCGTATCTGCTCGCTTAACCGATTATATGTTCTTTGGTGCAACGGCGCTTACTATTGCATTGAGCATTAAGGTTATTGGAATTGTATTAGTAACTGGTTTATTGATTATTCCTGCCGCCATTGGAAAAAATATGGCTCACTCATTCAAGCAAGCTGTATTATGGAGTATTCTCGCAAGTGTCTTCACTACAATCATTGGAATTATCGCATCATACTATATCGATATTCCATCTGGTCCAGCTATCATTCTGTTAGGAACAATACTATTTGTTCTTACGTCACTATTCCAGCGTCGATAAGCGTTTGTGGAGTAACATCACCTAACTGCAAGGCGTCTTCTACTGAATAGTCGCCTATTTTAGTTCTGCGCAGTGCCGATAAATACGCACCGCAACCAAGTACTTGACCAATATCATGCACTAATGAACGAATATACGTACCCTTACCACAATGCACGCGTATTGTAGCAATAGCATCTTTCACTGATAGTATTTCGATTTCATAAATAGAAACCACCCTATTAGGTAGCTTGATATCACCTACCCTACCTTCCCGTGCCAACTTATACAAACGCTGACCATTCACTTTAATTGCAGAGTATGCCGGAACGGTTTGTTCAATATCACCTGTAAACTGTGGCAATACTTCTTCGAGTTGTTCTTTGGTGATATTTGCAGGAAGTGCAGAAGTAGAAAGTTCACCCTCTGCATCATATGTAGTACTAGTAGCGCCAAATGTTATTTCCGCTATATATTCTTTATCCATTCCCATGAAGGAATCCTGTTGCCTTGTTTCACTTCTACCAACCAATATAATTAATAATCCAGTAGCTAATGGATCTAGTGTTCCTGAATGCCCTATTTTTTTGATGTTCAATTTTTTCCGCAATACAGCGATAACATCAAATGAAGTGTAATCAGTGGGCTTATCGATAAGTAACGGCATACACTAACTAGGCTGAAGTATAACCATGCTTAATTAACCACTCCCGAGCCTGTTTTTCTGTGGTAAAAGCCTTAAGTTTATTCTTAGCGTAAAACTGAAATAATTTAATATAAAGATCCCAACCTTTAGCCCATCCAAATATTGCAATTTTTTTAATGCGCTTCTCTTTTATCATTTGCACATATAACATCTTCGATTCATCACTAATATGTTCAGCATCGCCTACTTTTGATAAATCAAGCATGATATATACATCACCCTCTAGCTCACTAAGCATTAAGCGCAACGTATCATCAATCCATTGCGTCTCTATCGTATTCTCTTCTACGTCCAATGTAGCCCTACCAAAACGTACAAGTAACAAATTATGTTCAAGTACATGTAAGGTAGTATCAGTTGGTTCATAATAATATTCTTTCTCAAGCATACCGATACTATAACACATATCATGGGGTACTTGAAAAAGTCCTAAAATTATGGTAAACTGTTCGTTATGGATAAAGATTATCAAAAAGGATTCTTCCTTACGGAAGAAGAGGGAGGGGTGTTGCGCTTTGAATTTACACGTGGATCAAAAACCAAAGAAGATAGCTCGTTAGTAGCACAACATGCCCAAAAAGAAATTGAAGCCTTGCTTGAAAAATATGGTGATCATGAAGCGTTATTACTGGTTGAATTAGTTGAAGATGATGGCTTGGTAAGTAAAGAAGCTCGCAATATTTATAAAGAAATTATGAACGATACACGCATTATGCGTATGGCAATTTTTGGAGGACTTAAAAAATATCGTATAATTGCTAAGGCATTATTGCCTACTATGATGAGGCATCCAATTAAGGTGTTTACCACTAACTAAAGCTCAAGCCATGCAATGGCTAGCGCATTCATAAATTATGACCACTATTGCAATCGTTGGAAATGGCACTCCGGTACCCAACGGCCAACAACTTGCAGAATATAATTACATCATTGCGGCGGACGGCGGTGCCAATTTTTGTGTTATGCATAATATTGTTCCACATTGGATTATTGGCGATGGTGATTCATTGGATCCTGAAATCGATACCATACTACAAGATATTCCTCATCATATCGATAAAGATCAAACAACAACCGATTTACAAAAAGCGCTCCATTATACTCGTACGCTAACAAATGATGCAGATGCAAGTATTGATTTATGGTGCGTAACTAGTGAGCACAGGGCCGATCATACCCAAGCTGCTTTTCACGCTCTGCGCTTTGATGCACGCGTCCGGGCTATGTATACACCCGATATGATTATTTGGCACTGTAAAGAATCTTGGTCTATCAAAGTCACCGTAGGAACAGCCCTATCAATTATTCCCTGCACTAAAGAAGCAGTAGTAAATGTTGATGGATGTCAATGGTCTGGCGGCGCAATCACCCTAAACGAAGATTATTCTGGAGTTTCAAATATAACAACCGAGCCATCAGTTTCTGTATCCGTTGAAAGTGGTGAAGTGTATATTTGTATGGACCGTAACATTGAACATACTGATGGAAACTAGCTTTTCGAATCAGAAAAAGATTAATGTACCACGCACCTTGCGCGATATGGGGTATCATCCAATTTTTGATAGACGCTCGGAAAAAGAAAGCTGGGTGCGCAATCTTGGTCGCGGGCACTACCCCCGCTTCCATTTATATATTAAAGGAACCTCAAATAACGTAACGTTAAGTTTGCATATGGATCAAAAAAAATCTGCGATAGAAATAAAAGGGGTTAAACGTCATGCAGGAGAATATGATGGCCTAGTTGTTGAAGAAGAAATGGAACGCATCAAGCGCTGGATTTATTACGCTTATACAAAAGCTCGTTAGGAAAATTGTCTAAACAACCCGCCTACTATATACTGTAGCGATAAGAAATATACATAAATATAAACAAGTATACCTATGAAACTATTTCTCGACACCGCCGAAGTAGAAGAAATCAAATTAGCCGCCGCTACCGGACTTATTGATGGCATTACTACTAACCCATCACTTATTGCAAAATCAGGACGTAATTTTGAAGAAGTTGTTAAAGAAATCACTACTATTGTTGATGGGCCAATCTCCGCAGAAGTAATTAGCACCGAAACTGATGCTATGTTGAAAGAGGGTCGTGCACTTGCCAAGATTCATGAAAATATCACCGTAAAACTTCCAATGATAGAAGCTTCTATGCCGGTAGTTAAGCAACTTACAGCTGAAGGTATTAAAACGAACGTTACTCTAGTATTCTCTGTAAATCAGGCATTACTGGCTGCCAAAGCTGGTGCTACATTTGTTTCACCATTTGTAGGACGTTTAGACGACATCGGTGAAAATGGCATGAACTTAGTTGGTGACATTGTTCACCTATTTAACAACTATGGTTTCAAAACACAAATCTTGGCAGCATCAATTCGCCATCCGCATCATATTTATCAAGCAGCCGAAGCTGGCTCTCATATAGCCACTCTGCCGTATGGTATTTTTGAGAAACTCTTCAATCACCCACTTACCGATAAGGGGTTAGCGCAATTCCTTGAAGATTGGAAATCTGTACCTAAAACGTAAGCTATCGCCCTAAACTTCACCGCCAAGCTTATTTCCTGATACAATATATTCTTTAGCAGCTACTGAAGGATCCTGCTCTTCAACGACACTTCTCACAAGACGAGAGTTATCCTCAATAGCATTTAGTGCGCCACCACGATTCGCAAGATAGGCATAATTTGCATACGATACATCACTTAGGCTTAAACGATCCATATTTGGCAATAAGGTAAACTGCGTCCCACGCATATCAGCGTACGCTCCTTTAAATTGCTGCATAGTTTCGCTGCGTAAAAACGCTATGGTATTTCCCTCTAACAGCAACGCGTCAGCCATTATTTCATCTTCGGTTCTTTCAATTCTCCCCTCCTTGGCTAACTGTAAACAAATCTGCACAAATGCACCTTGGGTTTCTAGCTTTCCACGACCAGTTGCATTTTGTACAGCTAAATTATCAACATCTAACTCAACCGCCATATCCATCAAACCAACTTGCACTGCACCAACCATGGTTTTTTCTGGACCACCATTATATGAGTTAGCAACCGCTAATATTTTAGCATCTTCACTATCCGCCAACGGATCACCAAAAGCACTTAAATACGTATCGATCACCACGCGATTTTCATGTAAGATGTGTGCTGCCACTTCCGTGTTTAACACTGGATCGGCTCGCAATTCAGTTTCCAGTTCATCAAACGACATGCGACGTCCCAGCACCTCCTCCGTACTATTACGCTCACCATTTTCTTCAATTAAGTTAAAAGCGCGCACCTGAAATAATCCAGCTGAAGAAATACCCTCAACGGTTTCTAATTTACCTACAACCTTACCTAAGGCCTCATCGATTGGTGCAGCTACTACATCATTATATGTATCAATAATATCAGCCCCTAAACCTACTTGATGCATAGCATCCGTAGCGCGGTGACTTTGAATACCTAATTCACCAAGTGCAATTGCCTTATCTAGTGCAGCAGCGGCCATTGGAGAATCATGAATAGCCCAGGCAATATCTTTAGCCATTTGCCGACTAAACCATAAGTACTCCACTGTTTCAATTGTTATATCCATTGCCGCCACTAAACCAATATCACCAGCCTGTACATCTATACCAGCTTTATCTATAATCATCTGTGCTACGTGCTCACTCATATTCTCATATGGTTCAGCTACATTATCACGTACCCAAGCAATTGCCTGGCTACCATAGGTTTTATCAGCAACTTCACGCATACCCTCGTTGGCATATACTAAGGCAAGTGCTGCGCGTTCTGCTTCTCCGTACTCAGGATTACGATCAATTGCTCCATCAATTAACCAGCGCACTTCCGCATCAAGGGTTTCTTCAACCACACCATCTGCAGTGCGAATTGGCATAGTATCCGGCAAGTACACCCGGGCTTCCAAACGCTGATCTGTAATAACTCTATCAATGCTCGCTAAATCATCATTTGTATACTCAAGTACATCATCAGCTCGCAAACTATATTCAGTTGTTGTATATGGTGGCACATATTCACTGCCAGGCATCTGCACTTCCCGTGTAGTAACCAGCGGCGTACGCTCGGCTAACATACCACGAATTTGCCCCCACTCTTCCGTTGAATACCGAGAACGATCAAAGTATCTGGCAGATACTTCATTCATCGTTTCACCGGGTCGCACTAAATGCAGGTCGGGATTATCTGTAGCCACAGCCATCTTCCGCTCTTCTAGAGCATAAATATCTTCAATGTTGGCCCGTAACGTTTCTGCATCATATATATGCACCAACTCACCTGGCCGAATGTGATCGGGATCTACATAACCATCAGCGCGCATAGCATATACAGCTGCCATCCATAAATCACGTGGAAAATTCTGTTGTTCAAAAATCTTAGCCATTGTATCCCCTGCCTCTACTACATGAAATGTATCAACGGCATAATCACCACCTTCACCATGAAAGGCTAACGATTCATTCACAACTCCTGCGTTACCCTCCACGATTTCCACTGGAGTATACGTTCCTTTACGCACCATCATCGTTACTAAGCTATCGGCTACATTTCCACCATATCTGTGGTTAATCGCAATGTCATGCACTACTACTTCATCACCTTGCTGCAGAGTCATAGTCTCCCAATCCTCTTGATTAGTAACCACGTTACCATTCACCTCAATGCCTAACTCTTCAAACAACCAACCACGTTGTGATAAATCATCTCCATATACATCATACTCACGAGCTAAGTGCCGAGCCAATGTTGTATCTCGCACTACATCACTTACTAAATCCTTATCTCCATATAAATTAATCACATGGTAATTCTCCGATCCACCCAAATCTTCATTGCGATCGATATACCCACGAATCTTCGTGTATTCATATTGAGCTGTGGCTTGCCGTAATGGCACGCGCGCTTCTTTGATCCATTCACCAACAGATTCACGATACTCGGCATCGCCATTCTCCAAACGCATGATTGGTCGTGTATCAGATCTATCATGATCGAAATACTCACTTAGTGAAGCATATGATCTACCTCCAACCGATTCAGCGCCAGCTTCCCACATCGGAGCATGTACAACCACGCCAGATATATCACCTTTAGCATCACGCAATGAAAAACCAAGGCTTGCCGCTAATTCCGAATCAAAATAATTTAATTGGCCAGCCGCAAATTTAGAACAATATTCGCCAGCCTTCACATTACTTACAGGATTCTCCTGCATAAATCTCGCTAACGCTTGGTTGCGTTGCGACCACTGTTCTGGCTCAAAAGTTTCAGTCTCTACCTGAACTGGATCACCCTCTACTTGAAAGACGCGTATAATTGGCCGCTGTTCACGAGCCATAAATTCATCTAAATCCATCGTAGAAATGCGCGAATCTTTCACGTTAAGCACAGTTGCAAAACCATCAGCATCAACCTCTAACCGAACAACGTTCGAGTAATATACCGGCATTCTACCATCAGCCTTACCATGGCGCTCACCAAATACTAAACGGTACGTACCTTGTGGTAAATCATGTAGATCTCCACGATCCACTAATGGTAAATACCCTTCAGGTCGTTCGCCTCTATCCACAGAACGCGCATCGCTACGCAATTCTTGAGCATCTTCTTCATCTATATCAAAGGGATCAACTTCAGCTTCATCTATGTACTCACCTGTTAACCCTGGAATACTCAATACTGTCTCACCCGGTATTATCAGTGTAGAATTACTCATGTCATTATCACGCTGAATTAATGCAACGGCTCCCGGAATAGAAAGTGTGAAATCTTGCTCTCGTATCTGATACATCGACAAATTATCCCGAGCAATTCCCCATAATGTATCTCCACCTTGCACAATATATTCAACTGTTGCAACTCCTTGTGCATTCTCAACAAATCCTAATGTTGGATCTACATCCACTTGCGACTCCTCAGGAATTTCGTCTAGTTCAGCAAACTCTATTTCAATTTCATCTACCGGTACAGATACGGCCGCCTCAATTGCTACTTGCGTTTCGGCGCGCGCTCCACCAATAACATCAAGTAGTGCTCGGCTACTATGCATGGCTAATGCTACTTGCGGCTCGGTTGGCAATTGTTCGAATAGATCTTGATCTACCGTTACCACTGATGGATCAATTCTACCACCAGAAGCATGCTCCAATACTACGCCAATACTACTACGCACCCGAGTAACTTCCTCAATAGCCATATCCACATTACCTAAAATACTCAACGCCGTAATATTTACATTATATTGATTATATAAATGTCCAGCTTGTTGAGCGACGCTACGAATTTGTTTTTTATGTAAATCTAAAATGCGCGTTTTTAATAAATATGCCACTTCCTTACGCCTGCTTAATAACTCTCGCTCCGCGATTGTTTCTACTTGATCATATAACCACGCCTCATCTAAACCTTTCGCTGTTAATTCAGATTGATATTTTTCTAATAATGAGGCAGTTAGACCATCTACATCGAATAGTTCATTTGTTGCAGATTCTTGATCTTCAGAAATTAATGTCTCTACCAAAATATCTACATTCGCAACAGCAGCACGAGTTTCACGAAAATTATCTGTCATCAACATCGAAGCCATCGCCTCTTTTACTCCACGCCCGAATGCACGCATGCGCTCTACTCCCGTGCGTTGTTCAGCAGAAAGTTCAGTAAGTTGTTGTGTGTAATTTGATTCCAACGATGCCTTGGCCGACATCGCTCGAGATACAACATACGATTCCAAACCAAAGGTACTAAGGCTAGCAACCGATCGAATCAACGAATGATTGCGGGCCTTACGTTTTTGATACACATCAACATGCTTTTTAATCATACCGCGCACGGCTGGAGCATATCCTCTTCCTAAACGATCCCACTTGCGCATCATACTAGGCCGTGATGGATCGTATACTGTTGTATCTAAATATGTTTCTAAGTCACCTAAAATCTTTTCTTTAGCCTGCTCTGATAAATTTGTTGCACCAATTAAATTACTAGCATATACAACTCCCTCTCTAATTTTTTTCTGTCTAAACTCCTCTCGTGCCTCAGCAGTTTCACCTGGTAAGTCATTTTCCATAGTATCACCCAATGCTTCAAAATGCGTGCGTACCTGATCTGCAAAATTCATGGCCTGTCGCTCAATACGACGAACTCCACCATGAGCGTTATAGCTTTTTTCTAGCTCCGCATACTCAATAGCTTTTACCGCAAAATCTGCAAACGTATAACGAGCCGCCATGGCTGCACTAAATTCAAGTGGTCGCAACGCTGCTCGCTAACCTAAGTCCACTGCAGCACCTACTGTTACTGAAGATCGCACCGATTGCATAGCTCTATCAATTCGAGCGAAATATGTACTTGGCACTTCTCCAGTACGTGGATCACGCGCTCCTTCATAACGCTCTACATATTCATCTGCTACAGCCTCTAGTGTTGCATCAGTTCTCTCGAGTAGCGATTTCTTAAACCTACTATAACGCTTCTTAACACCTAAAATCATAGAAGCAAATCTATTCCTCTCTTGCTTTGCCTGCTCCCTTTGTTGCTCTTGCTCTACAACTTGTGTTGGAATTTCAACTTGCGCATCAACAGTCTCTGTAGCAATTTCAGCTTGTGCATCCATAAGTTCAGTAGCACCTTCCGCCATGGCATCTAAAGCTTGTTGAGCACGTATGAGTTCATCACCAGTTAAATGCTCAGCGCCCTCTCGCTGTATAGGAGTAGCATCAGCGCTACCACGACCTGGACGGCGCGGTGCTGGAGAATTGGTTGTTGGTTCTACTCTCATGTATATAATTTATATTACCAATCGCATTAATCCTCTTTTGCGTACTTTTCAATAGCCTGCTTTACATAAGCTTCAATTAACTGCTTTTCTTCCTGCTTTAATGATTCAACTTGTTTTGTTAATTCACCCTCAAGCCGTTTAAGATCATCCAAGAATGTTTTACTAGATTCAATGTAGCCAGCATGCTCTTTCTCGAGAATTTCCATTAATACATCAACCTGACTTGATTCCATAACTGGTAATAAGTGAATCCAAGCTTCTTTTTGTTCCTGCGGCATTACCGACTGTGTAAGTAGAAATGCTAAACGCCGAGCTTTAGCAGCATCACTAGCTTGTTGCGGATTGTTTGATTGCGTTTCAGCTGTCATAAGAGTCAAAAAAATAAATGACTAAATACTGTAATATATAATAACATTTTTGTCAAGGGTTTTCAAGTAGATCCAATTCATAAATTAAATCTACTTGAAATAAAAAACCTATTGGTTAATGCTCAAAAAAAATGGTATATTTAACTTCTGAAGAATCATTATCCATAAACATTTATGTCTTTACCAAAACCAAAAAAAAAACAATTTTATAAACGCTGGTGGTTCTGGACACTACTAGTACTAGGTACCATTATTGTAGTAGCTGTTGTTGCCGGCCTTAGCGCTTATCAAGAATCTCAACGCGAAGCCTACGCCTATTTAGAAGAAACTGTTTCTGTAGAAAAACGCGTCCTGAATAAAACAATTAGCACGGATGGCGAAATTACTCCTGAACAACACACTCAACTATATACAAGCCTACCTAATAGCAAAATTACCGAAGTAAATGTAACTGTTGGTGATGAAGTAACTGTTGGTGATGTTCTTATAAAGACCGATGGTGGCCCTGCGCCAGATGAAGAAATTGAAGCACCGTTCGATGGCAGAGTTCTAGCGGTACACACATTTGTTGGTGATGTGCCTTCGCTTGCAATTCCGGTAATAGAAATTGGCTATCGCACAAACCATATTGAATTTCTTGCATCAGAATCTGAAGTAATCGACCTCAATGAAGGTCAGCACGTTACAATCACTATTCCATCATATGAAAATGGTGATGATGAGTACGATGGGAAAGTAACATTTGTGGATGTACAAAAACAAACTATAGCATCTTCAGCTGCAAGTGGTGCGGTTGCAGAATCTGGTTACGTTATACATGTAAATGCAGATGATCTTCCAGAAGCTGTGCGTAATATTATTGGTATTAGCGTTGATGTAGTGGTAGATATTTACGAAACCGAATCCGTGTTATCTATTGAGCCAAGCGCTATTCAGTATGATGATAACGATGAAGCCTTTGTGTATATACCGCCAGTAGTGGATGATACATTTATTGCTGAGGCAACTGTCGCAGAAGATGTAACCGATGTATTACAACAAAAAGAGGTAGAGGTTGGATTTAAAGGTGATGAATACTATGAAATCACTGACGGCCTACGAGATAACGAAAATGTACTACTATATATTCCGTCAAATAGTGGGGCTGGAGGATTATTCTAGAAACACTATGACTAAACACACAACAAAGGAACAAGACGATCCATTAATTGAAGTGCATAAACTTACTAAAACCTACTGGAATGGTGATATACCAATCCGTGCGGTGCGCGGTGTAAACCTCACTATTAAAGAAGGTGATTTTATAGCCTTGATGGGGCCATCAGGTTCAGGCAAATCCACATTTATGAATTTGTTAGCCTTTTTAGATGCGCCAAGTTCTGGGCGCTATATATTTAGTGGTAGCGACATTAAAGATTTTGATGATGACTATCTAGCTGAACTGCGTAATGCGGTAATAGGATTTGTATTTCAGCAATTTCATTTACTACCACGTACTAGCGCTCTAGATAATGTTGCTCTACCTATGCTGTATGCTGGTATTCGTAAACGTAGAGCTCGTGAACATGCTTACGAGATGTTAAAGAAAGTAGGCTTAGAAGATCGTATTTATCATAAGCCAAACGAACTATCTGGCGGTCAGCAACAGCGTGTTTCCATTGCTCGCGCCTTAATAAATGAACCAAAAGTGATTTTCTGTGATGAACCAACTGGAAACCTTGATTCAAAAACATCTATTGAAATTATGGATATCTTAAAAAAGCTTCATAAAGAAGGTAAAACGCTTATTATGGTTACACATGAACCTCACATAGCTAAATACGCCAGCCGCACCATTTATATGAAAGACGGTAGCATATCACAATCATGATGCTCGTAACACACTTTCAAACCGCTATTAAACAATTACTTGCCAATAAGGGTAAAGCCGCCCTTACTATGCTTGGCGTTGTTATTGGGATTGGTTCCGTAATTTATATTATGACACTTGGTGAGGTTGCAAAAAAGTTCTTGCTCGATCAAATTAGTCAATTTGGAACAAATGTTATTGAAGTAGCCGTAGCCGGCGAATTTGGGCCATTTGGCGGCAGCGAAGATGTAACACTTACCGTAAGTGATGTTGACGAACTAAAATCCTCTACTCTACTGCCGGAACTTACTAAAATATCCGCTGGCTATTCGGTAACAAAAAATATTGAAATTGATGGTAAAAAATTTACAACGAGTATTCTTGGTGACACGATTGACGTTTTTGAACTTAATCATCTTAACCTGATGGGCGGACGATTCTATACTGAGAGTGAAGAAAAAAACGCTGAACGTGTTGTTGTTATTGGTGATGTATTTGCAGAAGATCAATTTGGATCAATTAAAGACGCGATTAACGAACATATAACCATTGATGGAACTAAATTTGCAATCATAGGGGTAGTTGAAGATATTTCTGGCGCTAGTCCATTCGCCCAAAATATTAGCTACGCTCCACGCAATACCATTCATCGCTTATTTGCTCCTGCTGAAGAAATGAATGACGTAGGTTACATGCTTATCGAATTCGAACAAGGTACAAATTCTACAAGTTTTGAACAGCGCCTTAAATATGAATTAAACCGAATTAAAGGTATTGATGAAGACGAAGGTGATGCATTCCTTATCGTGAGTAGGCAGCAATTTTTAGAAATCTTCGATACCATCCTACTCGGCATTCAAGCTTTTGTTTCCGCTATTGCCGGCATCTCCTTAGTAGTTGGTGGCATTGGCATTATGAACATCATGCTTGTAACAGTAAAAGAACGTACGAAAGAAATAGGCTTACGTAAAGCCGTTGGTGCAAAAAACAGCTCTGTACTCATTCAGTTCCTCATTGAATCTATTGCCCTTACTACATTAGGCGGACTCATTGGTATTGCCGCCGGACTAGGGCTATCATATTTATCTGTATTCGCTGCAAATACACTGCAACCAGGCTGGGGTATTCAATTTGTATTTGTACCATCTTCCATCGCTCTTGCATGTGGTGTTGCGATAACTACCGGAATCATCTTTGGTCTCTACCCGGCCATCAAAGCCTCGCGCTTACATCCCATTGAATCATTGCGTTACGAATAATACATATGTAAGTTTATTATTATGAAAATTTATACAAGAAAAGGTGATAAAGGAAAAACCTGCCTCTACGGTGGTAAAGAATTCCCCAAACACAACTTACGCATTGAAGCGTACGGCACCATTGATGAACTCAATGCTATGCTAGGTACTGCCCACGCAGCTCTACCAGTAGATCTCAAGCTACCTCTCGAGGTAGGCCCTATGTTTGAAATAATTCAAAAAGATTTATTTGATGTCGGTTCACATCTAGCCACTCCCTACGAAAAAGATGCCGCGCCAAAAAGCTTACCAAAGATTCGACCAGACGCCGTTACCTGGATGGAAAATACTATTGATCGGATGGATGATAAACTTCCAGAGTTGAAAACATTTATTATCCCTGGTGGCAGCCAGACTGGTAGCTTAGTTCATGTTGCCCGAACAATTTGTCGCCGCGCTGAACGCCGCACTTCTGAACTAGCCGACTCTGTCTATGTAGATCCGTACATCATAAAATACCTGAATCGCCTATCAGACTTCCTATTTAATCTAGCAAGAATTTTGAATCAGGCTGAGAGTAAGCCAGAATTACATTGGAAGTAGAGACGCCCCGTCGGGACGTCTCTACTTCTTACGATTATTTTTTCTTTACTGCGTGACCACCCCATTGATTGCGAAGCGCAGCCACAACTTTAGCGGCAAATGATTCGTTACCACGTGTACGATACCGCATAGCTAGCGCCATATATATTGATGGTAGTGGAACCTCGTGTTCAATACCGGCTTGTATTGTCCATTCTCCAGTAGAGCCGCCGCCAACCTCGTCACCTATTTTTTGAAGTTTAGGATCTTCACTAAACGCAGCGCGAGCCCATTCCATAAGTTGCGAACGAATAATGCTACCGTGATTCCATAAATCTGCTACCTCTTCTAAATTCACATCAAAATCGGATTTATCGAGCAAGTCAAAACCTTCACCCATTGATTGTACAAACGCATATTCAATACCATTGTGTACCATCTTTACAAAATGGCCAGCCCCAACTTCTCCTACACGTTTATAACCATCCTCCATGGCTAACTCTTTAAAGATTGGTTCAATATAATTGAATACCTCTTGATCTGCTCCAGCCATAATACATGCACCAGTCTCAGCACCTTCAATTCCACCACTCGTTCCAACATCTGCAAAATCAATTCCTAACTCTTTAAGCTTAGCGGCATTCTCTAAACTTTCTTTATAGTGAGAATTTCCACCATCAACTACAATATCACCCTTAGAAAGCAACGTAGCTAAACCAGGCTCATTAAATAGTGTTTCCGTAACCGGATCACCATGAGGAATCATTAACCACGCTACTTTGCGATCGGCCTCTAACTTCTGAACAAACTCTTCTAATGAGTACGCACCCACTAAACCATCAGCCTCTAATTCTTTTGTAGCCCCCTCTGAGTGGTTATACCCTACAACGCGATGCCCTTTATCCAACAGGAGCTTCGCCATCGCCGCACCCATGCGACCTAAACCAATAAATCCTACTTCCATAATTCGTTGCGAATTAATAATAAATACTATAAGCTGTAGTAAGTATAGCAAGTAATAATTATTCTGTGTATGAACACATTTTTTGATATCAGTATGCCGCTAGTTCCTAACATGGTTACATGGCCTGGAGAACCCAGTCCTACTCGTGTTGTAAATGGAACCGTGATCACAGATGGTAATGGCTCAGAAACCTCTACGCTAACTATAGGATCACATACAGGAACGCACATTGATGCTCCTCGTCATTTTGTAGCTGATATGGAAGATGGGGTTGATAGTATTTCCTTAGAACATCTTAATGGCATGTGTCATGTGGTAGAAATTCTAGGACCAGAACAACGCGACGAACACGTGATTACCGTTGAAGATCTAAAAAAGATCACTATTACACATCCTAAAATTATTTTTAAAACAGCTAATAGTAAGAGAAAACTACTAGATACCACTGAATTTGATGAATCATATGTCTGCCTAGGTACTAAGGCAGCTGAATATTTAGTTGAACAAGGCGTACATTTTGTTGGTGTAGATTATTTATCGGTTGAACGCAAAGGTAGCCCTGGACATCCAGTACATGTAACGCTATTAAAAAATCGCACCGTAATTTTAGAAGGTGCATATGTGCAAGATGTACCACCTGGCGACTATTGGCTCACCGCCCTACCATTACGTTTAATTGGTAGCGATGGATCTCCAACTCGTGCTATACTACGATCTGTATAATAGTAACTCTGTCTAATGAAAAACTGATATGACGCCAAAGAAATCAACTCAAGAATATGTACTGGGAATAGACTCAGGAGGCACAAAAACAGCGGCTGCCGTAGCTGATGCTAATGATGTACTTGGTCAAGGCGAAAACGGCCCTGGTAATATTGCCACAACCCCACCGGCCGACTTAATAAAACACCTACAGAAAGCTGTTGAAAAAGCCCTTCATCAGGCTAAGCTTCCGGCAACTACTAAATTCAAGTATATTGCCGTAGGAATGGCCGGAATAGACGATGAAAAAAACCAGCGTAAAGCTGAGCAAACGGTAAGCACTGCGCTGCGTAAATGGAAAACAAGTCGCACTACCCTAGCTGTACTGAACGATATTCACGTAGTGCGTCGTAGTGGAACCGATTATCCATATGGAATTGCATTAATTGCTGGAACCGGATCTCATGGCCTAGGTATTAATCCGCAAGGTGAGGTAGCCCGAGTATCTGGAGTAGAATACTTATTAGGTGATGAAGGTAGTGGATATGAGATGGGTGTAAAAGCATTGCGCGCAGCTATACGTAGCGCGGATGGTCGAATTCGAAAAACACATTTAGAAGAAGCTGTACTAGAATACTATACCGTAGATTCAGTGCGCGAACTTATTCCAGTAGTCTATAAAAATCCTGGTCGCAATAAAGCCCTTATCGCAGAACTCGCTAAGGTAGTAGAAGATGTAGCTGCCGATCATAATGATTGGCGCGCCAAACAAATTATTCAAGAAGGGCTTGATGAACTAGTGCTAGATGTTGCTACTTTAGTAAAACGACTAAAATTAAAAAATCTACCGTTCGATATAGTAGTGGCCGGTGGCATCTTTAAAATGAAACGCCTACCATTTCTACTTCGCTTTAAAAGAAATGTTAAACGCATAGCTCCAAAAGCTACCGTGGTAATGCCAAAGCGAGCTCCTGTGTGGGGTGCGGTTCGATTAGCGCAAGATCAGCTCCGTAAAAGTGATGGGGCTCAATAATGCTATGAAATACATCCTAAATCTCACCTACCTCACTATTGTTCTTCTGCCAGCTGTGTTCTGGTGGGAAAATAAAAAAGAACTTTTTCAACTAGACCTTACTGTAGAAGTATACTTAAATTTATTTGGACAACTCGCTGGGCTCATTGGATTATCCATGATGTTTATGCAAATGGTAATTGCCGCCCGCAAGCACTGGATTGAGCGTTGGTATGGGCAAGATCGCCTCATGCGTTATCATCGCACCGCTGGACTAGTAACACTTCTTCTACTTCTCATTCATCCTAGTAGCTTCTATATTGCCTATTGGCTAGATAGCTATGAAGCATTCATGTCATTTCTATTACCATCGTTAGATTGGAAATCACTAGGAGTTGTATCATTAAATTTACTTATTCTTACCATCATTCTTGCGTTATGGAGTGCTAAATTCAAAATAAAATATCACTGGTGGAAACGCATTCATTACATTACTTACCTCGCAATGCTAGGCGGATATCTACATTCACTATTTCTGGGTTCAGATCTATTAATGGCTGGAAACATGCGTAATTATTGGTACTTCCTAGGAGGTATTGTAGTTCTGTCATTCCTCCATCTACGAATATGGAAACCATTGCTGGCAAAAATGCGTCCATATTCTATAGAATCAATTCGTAAAGAAGCAAATGGTGTACGCACTTTTATCATTAATAAAAGTAACACGCATTCACTTAATTATGCGCCAGGCCAGTTTCTGTATATTAAATTTATCTCAAAAGATGTAACAACCGAATGGCATCCGTTCACTATTTCCAGCTCACCTACCGATGATACTCTTATGGTATCTATTAAAGCATCCGGTGATTGGACAAGCACTCTAGACTCAGTGATGCCTGGCGATCGAGTGCAACTCATGGCTCCATACGGAACATTCAATTTTGAACGACGCACAAGTAATACCGATATTGTATTTATCGCTGGCGGTATTGGTATCACCCCATTCCGTAGCATGCTACGCTATATTGCCGATAAAAAATTACCACATACCATACACTTACTGTATGGTAACCAAACGCGAGACGATATCGCTTTTCACGATGAACTTGATGCGCTAGACAAACAATTTGATGCTATTACTGTTACGCACGTACTTTCTAAGGATAAAACCTGGGATGGTGCAAAGGGACGCATTGATACACAGTGCCTAGAAAAATATGTGAGTGATATAGATAAAAAAGATTATTTTATCTGTGGACCCCCTGCAATGATGAAGGCTGTTAAACAAAGTTTGCGAGATTTAGGTGTTTCAAAAAATCAAATTCATACTGAAGAATTTTCTCTAAAATAATGGGCAAACATCACGACCAACACGGCATCATTAAACTACTAAAAGAACGCGGTGAACGCATCACACAGCCACGCGTACAGGTGATTGAATATTTATGCGATCATGATACTCCGGTAAGTGTGAAAAACCTGGAAAAAGCTTTGCCAAAAATTAACATGGTAACGCTCTATCGTATTCTTGAGTATCTTGTTGAACACGACGTAGTAAAAGAACTTACACATGATCCCAAAGAAAAGTATTTTGAAATTGCTGACCCCTACCACGACCATCATCATCATATGATTTGTCGACGCTGTAACAAAATTCGCGATATTGACTGCAAAGTAGAAGTGCCCATTGTAAGAGACTTTATACCAGAAATGCATGTTGTTACCATATATGGACATTGCAAAAAATGTACGTAATTGATACAGTCAATACATACTATTCATTATCATATCTTTATGACAGAACGCGAACATAACATAGATCCGGAAGCTCAGCAGGTCAAAACTACACCTACTACACCCACAGCAACAGTAGTGCCAAAATCTGAAGGAGAACTAAGTAGCGGAGCAACCGCTGGTATCGCTACTGGAATTGGTGTTGGTAACGTATGTTGTGGTCCAATGTGCTACTGCATGCCATCGTTAGCATCAACTATTGTTGGTGTAATACTCTATTTTGTATGGAAAGATAAAAAGCCTAAAACAGCTAAAACCATCCTAATAGTAACACTGATTACTGCTGGAATAGCTTTATTTAGCATGGGCGTACTCTTCATGCTTGGCATGGCTGGCGCAATACTTGATAGCACTAATTACTAGTACAGCGTGAAGCCATTACATCATTACGTATGGATCTGTCATCGCAGACCAGATCGTTCATTTTTTTACCATGGAACCCAATACCCAGTATGCTCACGTTGCACAGGAACATGGCTTGGATATGGTATTGGAGTACTTATCATACTATTCTGGATAGCACCTATATGGATGGGATTACTATTAAGTATCCCTGCGGTAATTGATGGCGGTACACAATTTTTTCGTTGGCGATCTAGTAATAATCGCTTACGATTAATCACCGGAACACTCCTTGGCGTATCTGAAGTAATACTATTTACACACATAGCCATCTGGGCAACACAAGCCGGATATTATATTGGCACCCTAGTGCGGTAATGAACCTCCAAAAATTTCCCAGGTCGTAAGACAAATATCAATAAATAGTGCGAAAAATACAAGTAGTAATTCAATATGCAATCCCTCTCGCTCAGTAATAAGCGATAATACAAATTGCATCTCTTCTGTTGCAGTATCCCATTTTGAATTAACAAGTTTTATTCTACTACTCACCTCAAGATCCTCGTGAAGATCCTTATATAGTCGCTCTATACGATCATTTTCCCAAACATCATCTGGAGTTTCTTCAAATCCAAATTCATAAAATGAATGAGCGCGATCACGTAATACTTGCCCCAATTGCATCATTAAACGCTTGCGCTTCATTTTTAGCTTCCCCGTTTTCTCAATTGGACGCAATATTCGATTAAGATCATATAACTGAACATCCACCTCACCTTCCATACGCTCCAATACAACTGATTGTGCAAATGGATACGATAATGATACAACATCTCCAATAGAGATTTCTTCTAAACTGACATAATCGTAACGAATTTTATCCTCTTTTCCCATCTCTAATCGAGCCTCTTGAGTAATTTGAGAATCAAACGGGCTTTTTACATACTTTTCTATACTCTTTAAAAATGCTCCTTGCTTTACTAATGGCACATTCCAAAATACAACAACCCCAAACCTAAAGACTACCGCATAACTTGCGCTACCATATTTATATACCAATACACTACCGTCGCGCTCAGCATCCGGCAGCATTGTATCGCGCAATTCTCGTGTATAGATTCGTAATGATATGGCTCGTGCGTAAATCATATACCTCCTTATAAATATTCAAAGCCTATTACTAGGTGCTTAAGTATACAAATCACTATTTAATTATGCAAGCCTTGTTGAACACATATGATGTTCATGGCATTTAGCACTGACGCAGAGCCCATTTTGCATGATCACGAATAAGCTCGTCATCATCACTTGCCAATAACTCTAAGCTTGGCACAGCCTCTCTACTTCCCCAGTTACCTAGCGCAACTGCTACGTTACGTAATAAGCCACGTCGTTTCGATCGCATAATTGGAGTACCTTTAAATCGCTCAAAAAAATCCTCTTCTGTAAGTTGCGCTAAATCAATTAGCTTTGGCGCCTGTCGTTCAAGATCTGCCTCAAGAAAATCTGATTGATGTGATTTTGATTTTTTCGTACTATTCCACGGACATACTTCCTGACAAATATCACAACCGTAAATACGATTTTTCATTAACGGGCGAATCTCTTCTGGAATGGATGATTTATTTTCAATAGTTAAATACGAAATACATTTCCTCGCATCAATAACATAAGGTTGTATAATTGCCTTTGTTGGACACATATCAATACATTTAGTGCATGTACGACATCCACCCGAACTAGTTACACCATCTGGTGTTGTACGCATTCGTCCAGCATATATTGGTTCACACTCTTGATCTATTACTATTTCCGATAAAAACAGATACGATCCTAATGCAGAATTAATAAGCATAGAGTTCTTCCCAATAAATCCTAAACCAGCACGCTGTGCTAATGTGCGCTCTAATATAGGACCAGTATCAACATACGCTTTTGCTTCAATAGAATAACCCATTTCTTCTTCAATACGTTTAATAATGCCGATTAATTTCTTTTTAATAATCTTATGATAATCACGACCCCATGCATAACGTGCAAAAATACCCCTTGATGAGTCATTAAGTACGCCTTCAGGTAAATCCTCTGTATAATATGAATACGCTAATGTAATAACGCTTTTTGCAGACGGCATAATAGTACGTACATCCATACGCTTCTCTTTTCGCCCGTCACTATGTATCCACTCCATAGACCCATAATACTCATGCTCCACCCAATCGGCATAATGATTAAATGTAAGAGTTGGCTCGGCTAACATAATGCCAACCAAACTAAAGCCAAATTCCTGTTTAGCGATAGTAGAAATTGTTTGTGATAGAGAAGACATTATTTGTTATAATACCACAAGATGAAATCTTTTACGTTACAATCTACACACATTACAACATTCCGTAGAAAACTTTTATTGTGGTATAGAACTAATGGCCGAGATTTACCTTGGCGAAAAACCCATGATCCGTATAAAATACTCGTCTCAGAAATTATGTTACAACAAACCCAGGTAGATCGAGTTAAAGAAAAATACCACTCATGGCTTACACGCTTCCCCACTGTGCAAGATCTTGCAAAAACCTCCCCTAAGGCTGTATTGCTAGAGTGGTCTGGCTTAGGATATAACCGCAGAGCGTTATCGCTTCATACAGCAGCACAACAAATAGTGAATGACTATAATGGTATATTCCCAAATACTGTAGAAGAACTGATGAAACTGAAGGGTGTGGGGCGCTATACTGCCAGCGCAATAGCATCTTTCGCTTTTCACAAACCAACACCAATCGTAGATACTAATGTAAAACGAGTACTTGGGAGAATGTTCCTTGGTTATAAAACTCTAGCTCGTTACATTGATACCGATGAACCATTTTGGGTGCTGAAGGAACGCATACTGCCGAAGAGTAAAAACGCCTACGACTTCAATCAAGGCATCATGGATTTTGGCGCGATGACCTGTACCGCTCGTCAACCAAAGTGCGGTGAGTGCCCAATGCAAAAAATATGCAAATCATATCCAGGCATTCTGAAGGCAGATAATGAACTACTTCGGGTAAAGAAAAAACGCAAAGAACCACTATATTATGGCAAACCTCGCAGAATATGGCGCGGTAATATTCTTACGCTCCTAAAAGGAGTTAATACATCACTTACTGTATTATATATTGGAAAACATATTCAAGCGGATTGGGATGCAACAAGAACAAAGTGGCTAAAAGAAATACTTAACACTCTTGAGAAAGACAATATGATTGATATTCAGAAAAAAACTGACGATAACTGGCTAGTAAGGCTTCCGAAATAAAAGCCAATTAATCGCAACTTGCCCAATGATCGGTTAGGGGCACATTTCCATCATTATCAGAAACGGAATAAGCACGTTGTGTACAACCACTTTGACCATCAATACCTTCAACTCTTACTTGATAGTATCCTGGGCTCATTAAGCCAAATGGAATTTCAACACTAATTTCTGTACTGGAATTTACATACGTAGCATTAGCTTTGTACGATCCAAAATATGCCACTGCACCGTACTCAAAGTTTTTACCAAAAATCTGTAAGGCTTTCGTATCACTGCTGCTACCAGCTACTTTATTACTAGCTGGGCTCACACTACTTACTTCAGGGCCAGGCTCTGTATATGGAATAGCGTCTTTCTTTGTGAGATTAATCTTACGGATTAAATCGTTTTGACTATCTGATACCAGTAACCGATTCCCTTTACGTACAATACCAACTGGTTGATCAAATTGTGCGTTATCACGATCTCCATTTACATATCCACGATTACCTTCACCAGCTACAAGCTTCACTGCCTCATCACTCATATCCACTACACGTACACGATGCGTTCCAGATTCTGAAAAGAATATATTTCCTTTATTATAATATACCTCAACCGGAAGATTAAGAATTGCATCCTCTAAACGACCATCTAAATACCCTGCACGGTTATCGCTACCTACTACTGTGGTCACCTTACCATCTCGAATACGAACCTTACGAATTGCGTGATTATTACGATCAGCTACATAAAGAAACTTACTATTCTTATCGATATCGATAGAAATAGGAACGTTAAACTTAGCTGACTTTCTTTTACCATTGCTAAATCCTTTACTGCCCGGCTTACCAGCAATTAACTTTGTTTTACCTTTATTACTACCCTTTAACTTAACGCGCCGGATAACCTGATTACCGGTATCAGCCACATACGCATACTTACCTTTTTTATCTACAGTAATTCCCGCTGGCCTACTAAAGTAGGCGCAACCACTTACATTAAAATCAAACTGACTTTTACAAGCCTTACCCTCTCTATAACCATTATCCGCGCCACCGCCAGCATTTACACCACCAGAACCTGTAAGATAATATACTTTTTTATTCTTAATATCTATCTCACGAATACGATGATTATTACGATCCACTACATATAATTTTTTTTCATTTGGAGACAAATCAAGTTCCATCGGATCAGAAAATCTTCCGTCTTTACCCTTCCACCCTTTTTCATCATGCTTCTGATAATTATCCACGGTATTACCAACAATATCTTTCACGCGCTTTTTGCCTGTAGCAATCATACGTACCCGATTATTTTCGGTTAGGTAGATTTTGCTTTTATTTTTTGTGATAACTAAATCCTTTGGTCGACCGGGTAAACCACCTATGCCGCTCGTGCTATGAAAACGATCTTTACCAGCCCATTTTGTATAATCAGTTGCATCATTAATATTTACCTTATAAATCTTACTAATGCCTGTAACCAGCAAATAGAGATGATTGCCATAACGCGTTACTGCCCGAGGAAATGGAATATCTAATCCGTCTCCACTGCTAATAAATAAATACACTTCGCAGCCAGACACAGCAATAGCACCTTCTTCGGTAGTCTCTGGTACATTAGAGCCATCTAAATCTACTACACGAATTTTACCGTTATCGGCTGTATTCGTGATATAGGTATCTGGATTTTCATCATTACCTGGGTCACCAGTTGCATCGGTAATATACAAATCATCCTCGCTTAAACTACTTCCCTCAACTACCGTAATACCCCACGGGCGATTAAGGCGAGCGGAAGAGCACGATCCATTATTTTTACCTTGATCTCCAGCCATACCTGCTACAACCGTTTTTGCTCCATTACTAAGTTTAACGCGAACAATAGTATAACTACCTGCATTTACAACATAGGCATATTCACCATCTGTTCGTACATACAATTTCTTTGGTCCATTCAAACTTGATGTAATTTTAATCTTATTACTACCATCTCTATTTACACGATATAAATCCCCAGCTCCGGAATCGGTAAAATATACTTTATTATCTCGCACAAACACACCCTCTGGTCGTTCAAGATCACTTACTAACGTAGTTGTTTTACTACCATTGTATTTCTTAATTTTTCCATTAGCTGCATCAGCTATATATACATTTCCATCGCTATCGGTAGCAACATCTGTAGGATGTCCTAAACGCGTATTCGATCCCTTACCATTAAGATCACCAAAGCTACCATTGCCTACAACAGTAGATACCTTGCCGTTTGAATTAATTTTACGAATAACATTATTAAAGGTATCGGCAATATAAAAATTACCTTTTCCATCGGAATGTAATCCTTGTGGAAAATCAAAAAACGCCTCGGTTCTAGTACCACCATCACCAGCGCGTTGTTTACCTACATAATTAGATGTGTCTCCAAAGGCCGCGAATACTGCAGCTGGAATAAATAGCGCCAAAATGGCTAGTAGAATATAGTTTTTTTTCATAGATATGCATTATAGCATATTCTAAGACCTCACCCATAATCTCGACCCATCCCCTTACAGGAGAGGGATTATTGACGCATATTCCCCGTCTCCTGAAAGGAGAAGGGGTTAGGGGAAAAGGTCGAGACTAGGGATTGGGTGAGGTTTTTTTAGAAAAGCAAAAGGCCCGTGAACCTTAATGGTGGAATACACCAGTTCACGGGCCAGATTGTTTGCCGCCGACTCCCGCTGCAAGAGCAAGGCCGGTCAGGCTGGGACCGCGTTTACGCGACCCCACGGGGTTTGGGTTGGGAGCTCTACTCAGCTCAACCAACCGATGTGCGTTTTACTTCCGGGAGGTAGCCGGAAGGGGGCTCTAGAACAACCAGAGGAGGAAGTCCTTGAACTCCTCCCCCATCGACACCGTGCTCTCCGCGTGCCAGAAGCCCGCGGGGTAGCCGAACGTGAGGTAGAACCCGAGGATGACGCCGCACGTCATGACGACGTACCAGAACCGGCGCATGCCGATCCCGTTCACGAGCTTCACGTTCTGCAAGAACACGAAGCTCAGCGACAGGCCGATGACGACCACCGTGAAGCGGGCGTCCATCAGCCGGGCCGGAGCGTTCGGCGCGATCCAGTCCACCGGGCCAGACATAACGTCCAGCCCCCAGGCGAACAGGAACCACAGCACCGAAAAGATCGGCGCTGCGATAATCACCGAGATCACCGCCCAGGCCAGCCGCTTGCCGAATCCCGGCAACTTCGCCTTGGGGTTGTACTTGGCCAGGAGCGACTGCTCCTCAGGACTCGTCTCCAGCTTCTGGCCGGTGACGACCCTCACCACCACCATGGTGGCGATGAGGCCAAGAGCCAGGAGCGCAGCGATGAAGCTACCGGCGATGATCCAGTTCAGGGTTGTGGTAGGCATTTTAAGCTCCGGTGAGTGATTGAGAGAAGAACAGAAAGTTAGTAGAGATGACCTCAATCCGCTGGCTCGTTGCCGTGCGGAGAAATCTTTCTCTTTCATAAAGCGATGGGTCGCGGCGAGAGGAACGAATCCATCCTCGCCGCGACCCGGATTGGTGACTACGGCCCACCGAAGGGACCGCCGCCACCGAAGCCAGCGCCAGCCGCCGCGCTAGCGATGGCAGGGTTGAGACCCATGCCACCAAGCGCGGTGATGACGTTGTCGATGCCGGCGTCACCCATGGCTAGCAACGTCGTAACGTTGGCCACCGCGCGAGCGATGGTAGCCTCGTCGATGTTGGCATCTCGGAGGCTCTGCACCATGTTGTGGATGTGGAACCGTCGGCTCAAGACATTCTTGTCCGCCTCGGAGGACGGCTCGGGGTCCTTCAGCCGGTTCTCGTCCCGCGGCACGTAGAGCCCGCAGCTCTCCGTCAACTGCGCCTCGAAGGCATTCAGCAACGGGAGAACACGAGCTTCCGCACGACGCGCCTGCATTTTCGGATGGCGCGAAGTGGCCGCCCGAAACTGACCAGGCTGAGCCAGCTCTGCGATCGGCATCATGGCCCCGACGAGGTCGAAGCCGACCACATGGCACAGGCCACCGGCCAATGCGTCCAACGCGTCGTCGAGGACTCGCACCCAGGATGGGTTGTTCCACATGAGGAACACGTTGATGACGCGCCAGTTGAATCCACCCTTGACGGTGACGTCAACCGTGCCGGCCATGTACGGCCCCTTCTCGTAGTCCCAGTCCGTGATGGGCTGGAGCAAGAAGTACTCGATGCCGAGGGCAGCGAGCGTGGGGCTGTGAGCCGCGAAGAACTCGAACATGGAGTCGTTCAACGTCATGATCCGCGTGTAGAACGGGATGCCGGGGAAGGCGAACCCGGGGCCAACCCAGAGGTTCCGGTTAAGGAAGGGCCGGGGGTCAGCCCGGTTCTCCAGATCCACCTGCATCCAGGTCCAGACCTCCTCGAGGTTTCCGGTGATCGTCCACCACAGCCCAGGCCACAACGGCAAGGGCTCGTTAGGCAGCGGAACGCCGGTGAGGTTCGCGATGGCGTGGGAGGGGTTACCACCCGCGCCGAACATCTTGGCGACGCCGGGCTTGTCCACCGCGGCGTACCAGACGTTGCGATCCGCCATCCACATGTTGATCGAGATCCAGGTGAGGAGCACGACCAAGACGATTCCGACGGTAACGATGACCACTACGCCCTGCATCACCACGCTGAACCAGCCACTGAGGCTGGTCTGTGCCCAACCAACACCCTGCAATCCCCACCAAAGGAGAACGCCCGCCACAGCGGAGCGCAAGCCCCAGTAGAAGGCGCCGGGCCGCACCACGAAGTGGACGAACCGGCTGGCGAGGATGTAGCCGAACATGATGGCGGCCAGGATGAGCCACGTCTTCCCAGCCATGGCCGGGTCGTAGATGGCTCCAGCCTTCACGGGCAGCACGTGGATGAGCTTCATCATCCAGTGGTCCGCGCCCCAAGGAAGCGTCTTCGGCTTCACGAAGGGGAGGAAGTAGATGAAGGTGATCGCCATGCCCTGCAAGAGGGCGACGGGGCTCCACGGCTGGCCGACGACGAGCGTGTTATCACGCCGGCGGGTGAAGTAACCGGTGAGCGCCCAAACAGCCGCGGCCATGAGGGCCGGGACGAAATGATCCATGTTGATGGGGTTGGGGTTGGGGTTAGAAAAGTTGAGGCTGTCGATCACGTCCTTGGCGAAGAACGCCAGGACGAAGATCCAGATAAGATTGAGGAAGGACATGAAACGCCGGAAGTTTCCGAAGTGCATTAGAATCTCCTGATGCACGAGAACTTTTTGGGTAAACCCAGGATAGTAAATTTCCCCGAACCAACGCTTCCGCGCCAGCCCGGTTAACTACCCCTCGATCTTGTTGACCTACCCACCACTGGGCAAGAGTCATAATTTTCCATTGCACCCTTGCGGATGGTAGGCAGATCGATGTATGGGGCCTAATAAAACCACATGCATCGATCTGCCTGTTATAGGTAACAGATCTATTGTTATTTCGTATGTAAGTTGTCAAAGATCACCCGTACTACAATTCCGTCCATTACTGCGCGTCCCCCGTAGGGGATCAATTGCTTGTAGAGGTACAAACGTTTTGCGCCTCTACTTCAATTGATACATTAATTATACGCTGGCTATTTGGTACTATATATATGTGTTTGGTGTATATTTGAAAGAGTGCATTCCTTCAAATAACACCTGTTGATTATACGCCGCTCTGTTATTACCTTCGATAGCTATACAGTGCATAACGTATATATTGCATCATCAATAAGATGACTAATCAGTTTAGACCTAGTAGCTCAAACCCACAATATATAAAAGGTGCACAACTGAAAAGTAAAACATTATAATTAAAAAATAACTATTTGTCAATAATCTCTATCACAATCAATATTACAAAACTCCCTAGATTTTATACCTAGGGAGTTTTGCGCCAAAGATTATGCTAAAATCAGCTCTTTTTCAGCAATTTACGAATATTCGAGCGCTGACCAAATAATACAATACTACCAATAATCATCAATATTGCAGACCATTGCGCTGCCGTTAACCCATAAAACGTAGCATCTAATATACGAGAAAAATCAGCTATTAAGCGAAAAATACCATACCACAGCAAAAATATAATGCTAAAAAATGGTGGCTTTGGCGTATATTTTTTCTTTAAAAACATGAATACTGAAAACATCGCCAAGCCATTAAGCGATAAATACAAGCCATGATTATGGCGAATTAATCCATCTAAATGATACTCTTCACCAAGTATAAAATCAGTTTCTATTCCAGGATGATCAAATATAAAGAAACATCCTAAGCGGCCAATAAATAATCCCAACGGCAAGTACATTACAATTACTTCTGCATAGCGCCAGAATGACAAACCTTTTTTCTTCAAATAAATATACGCTGCTAATACAGCGCCAATAAACCCACCAGTAATAGACATGCCACCCTCCCAAACACGAAGCACTCCTAGCCAGTCACCAATATATAATTGCAACTCGGTAATCACAAAATACAATCGTGCACCAATTAATGCTCCTAAGATAATCCAAAACGCAACATCAAATACTACCTCTCCATTCAACTTTTGACGGACTGCTTCTTTTTTAGAAAACACTAATGCCGTAACAATTCCTGCTGCCACGAATAACCCCCACACCTGCAGCGTAACAAAACCTAATGGAATTTCAGACCAATAAATATCTGGGATCATACTCAATTAACAATTATACTTTCTAAATATTCAGTGTTTACATAACCATCAATCAATTCAAGTTCTTCGCCTTCGCGCCAAATAACTAAGTTCGGTTGGCTCGTAATTCCCAACTCTAACGCTTCAGCTACATCATTCTCAACGCGCTGTTCTATTGTTGGATTATCTAAACAAGCACCAAACACATCTATGTCTAACTCTAGTTCCGTTGCGATATCTAAATATACTGCTGTACTTAACTCTGATTGTTTTTCAAATAGTTTATCGCTATATTCCAAGAACGTATCTTGCTCCCCCGCACACTCGGCAGCAATAGCCGCTGATTTTGCTTGCGGATGAATTTGTGTAAGTGGATAATGTTTAACAATATAACGCACTGTATCATTGCGCGTAGCTACAAACTCTCGCAATGTAGGAAAAAATTTCTTACAGAATAAACATTCATAATCAACATAGCGCACTAACGTTACAGAATAGTCTTCAACTGCTCCTGAAATATGTGTATCATCTGTAATGGTAATATCCCCTTCCGTTGTTTGCGTAAGTGTACTTCTTGGTTCTTCCAATAAATCGTGTGAGCTTTCTAATGGCGTTACTTCAAGTGGTTGAATATCTGCACCAGATAATGTATATGAAAAAAATGCTATTCCACTCATCGTCATGATACTAATTCCGGCAACCACACCTATCACAAATGTAAGTCGTGGATTTGTATGCTCTGAAAAATACAGTTCTTCCACGCCATCCTGTATATTATCCTTATTCCTATCCATGATGCACTAACGTAACTTATCTCTATCTAGTGGGCGTAAACGAATAAGTTCACGATTTAAGAAATAACTTAACACCGTTCGGATAACAACCAACATACCTAATAAACCAATTTCATAATAATCTGGAACAACAATGGTTTGAATAAGATCAGCTGCGATAAAAAATTCTAAACCAAGCACAATATTTCTACCAAATTCTAAACGAATATGATCAACGTTTAAGCCGCGCCCTTTATGGGCTTTACCAAACATCTCTAATACAAAATGAAAGGTTGAAAATGTAGCGCCATATATAACAATGGCTGCACCAATAAAGCCGAGTATTAAGGCCATTACATCAATAAGTTGGGCTAAAATTTGCATATACTGAGTATATAGGAAATATCCTATTGATTCAACCTAATTATTCAATAGCTCAGGCCACACCTTTTCTAAACGCTCAATTGCCTCTTCAATACGATCGACCGGATTATTGGCAAATGATAATCGAATATATCCCTCACCAAATCTACCAAATGACGTACCAGGTAATACAGCAATATTCGCTTTATCAAAGCAAAAATCATATATTTCCTGACTACTACGTCCGGTGCCAGTAATATCTGGGAATAAATAAATTGCTGCCGATGGTAAATGACACGCTACTCCATCTAAATTTTCTAATCCTGCATACAATACATCCCGGCGCTTTTTAAACTCTTCGCGCATCTTCGCCACTTCTTCATCTACCGCTGGATTATTAATTGCTTCTAAGGCCCCCCACTGCGTAAAGTTTGGTGCGCACGATACAGAATTATTCATAAGGTTCGCTATCACATCTGCCATCTCTGTATTAGGGCATAAGCCATACCCCACACGCCACCCACTCATTGAATAGGTTTTGGTATAGGCATCAAGTACGATGGTACGCTCCCGAGCATCGGGAATAGATAAAATACTTTCAAACTCACCTTCAAATACTAAGTCAGAATATACTTCGTCAGAAAAAATCCACGCATCATGTTTCTTAGCTACCTCCGTAATAGCCTCCAACGACTCATGCGTAAGTACGCCGCCAGTTGGATTTTGTGGTGAATTTACAATAATCAGTTTTGTTTTATCATTTGCAAGCTGCTTGAGTTCTTCAATATCAAAATTAAAGCCGCTCTCCCCTTTCATTTCCAATGGCACAGCCTTAGCACCAACAAATTCAATAACAGATTCATAGGTTGGAAAACCTGGATTCGGATAAATCACCTCATCACCAGGATTCACTGTTGCGAGAATTGTGTAAAAAATCATTGGCTTACCACCCGGTGTAATAACCATCTCTTCGGGTTTAGCATCAACATTACGAGATTTCGACATTTTCTCTGCCAAAGCTTCGCGTAATTCCCGTAAACCAGCTGATGGCAAATACTTGGTTTTATTTTCACGTAACGCCTTAATAGCTCCCTCTGTAATAGCTTGCGGCGTAGAAAAATCGGTATCACCAATTTCCATGTGAATCATGTCACGTCCGGCACGTTCAGCTTCTTTAGCACGAGCTAATACGTGAAAAGCTTGTTCGGTACCTAGGCGAGAAATGCGATCTGCAAATTTCATAATGTAAATAAATGATGTCTATTAAAACTGGATATATTATAGCACTTCATTAACGTACTAACAACATTATTATGTCCCCAACATTTGTGCCAGTTGGCCCTGTGTATAATAAGCAACCTAATTGCTGTAAACAATGATATGAATTGTTAGAATATAAATATTCATGATAATTAATTCCATCAACAACACACTGTTCCGCTACACCACCATCTGCTATAGCACCCGCTACTGGCGTAGGGGTAACGCCATCAACACCATCTGTGGCTAGAGATAATATAGTCATTCGCTTATTCAATAATGGAACCGCTGCTAATACAAGCTCCTGATTACGTCCGCCAGATCCATTACCTAATACCGTAACGGTAGTTTCTCCTCCAGCAATAATAATGGCCGGTTTTTTAACTGGACGGTTATGATCATACACCTCCTGCGCAATCGACGTTAACACTTGCGCAACATCCTTAGCTTCCCCACGAATGGTTGATGTAAGCAATAATGGATTCAATTTATGCTGCTTGGCAGCATAAGAAATTTCTTCCAATGCAATATGATTATTCCCTACAATATAATTATGAACTTGCTTAGAATCTAACCGCTTTGGTGTCTCATGCTCGCTAATAATTTTCTTAATTTTCTTTGAACCAACCTTATACCGCTCCAACACTTCTAATGCATCAGCTCGGGCAGAAGAATCCATCACAGTAGGCCCCGATGCTATTACATCTAGCGCATCACCTAGCACATCGGACATAATTAAGCTTACCACAGTAGCTGGAGCAGCCGCCTCAGCCAATCGACCACCTTTGATGGCAGAAATATGCTTGCGTACAGCATTAAGTTCAAAAATATCAGCTGACCGTTTCATTAAGCGCTCGGTAAGACTCGCCTTCTCTTGTAACGTAATGCCTTGTATTGGTAATGGTAATAAACTCGATCCACCGCCACTCATAAGGCAAATTACTAAATCATCGCTCGTTGCAGTTTGTACAAGCTCTACTATATTATTCGCTCCACGTACACCGGAGGCATTCGGATACGGATGACTAGCTTTATTTACAATAATACTACCGATCTTTTTTTTCGGAACAGCGGGCACATTAATATAGCCAGCAGTAATTCGGCTACCCAATAACTCATGCAACGCCACTGCCATTCCGTAGCTGGCCTTACCCGCGCCAACAACATAGATGTTTTTATAATTACTCAAATTATATGCATCACCTTGTACGGTAAGGACATTACGCTTTAATTGAACAGCCTTCTTAATAAGTTGATCTGGCTGAATGCACTTCAATACAGATTCAGCAATGTCGATAAGAATACGACCATGTGTAAACTGCTTATATAAATTGGCCTTATTTTTTAACACGATCTAATACATCAGGATTAACTAATGTTGGAAGTTCTTTATTTTGAATATATGCCAGTACATTACCACCAGATAACTTTGCCATAGCTGTTCGCGTTTCTTTAGTGGCGGAACCAATATGCGGAACCAACACAGCGTTGTTAAGCTTTGCTAGACCTGGGGCCATCTTTGGTTCATTTTCATACACATCAAGAGCCGCTCCTGCAATGGACTTCTTACGCAATGCTACTACGAGAGCTTTTTCATCAATAACAGGTCCTCGAGAAGTATTGATAAGAAACGCATCTTTATTCATCATGTTCAATTCCTTCTTACCAATCATATGATGTGTACTATCATTAAGTGGTACATGTAAGGTTACAAAATCTGCTTGCTGTAATAGTGTTGGTAAAGATACCCTTCGGGCATGTAATGAACTTTCTAATTCCCTTACAACCTGATGTGTATAATAAATCACATTCATACCAAATCCATGATAGGCAATTTCTGCCACACGCGAACCAATATGTCCTAAACCAATCACACCAAGGGTTTTGCCAGTAACCTGACTTCCTATGTACATCATTGGTCCCCAGCCAGGATATTTACCTGCACGCATAATACCTTCCGTTTCTACAACTCGGCGTGCAATCGTAAGAATCAGCGTCATGGCTAATTCCGCTGTTGTATCAGTGAGAACACCAGGGGTATTGGTAACCATAATCCCCCGCTCGGTTGCAGCATCTATATCAATATTATTAAAACCAGCTCCATAGTTGGCAATTAATTTGAGCTTAGGAGCAGCATCCATTACCTTGGCATCAATTTTATCAGTAAGAATTGGTAATAGTATTTCAGCGTCCTTTACTCCTGCTAATAATTCCTTGCGCGTAATCCAAGAATCGGTTTTGCGCAAACGCACATTTGCCAACGCTTTAAACATATCAATACCTTCCTGTGGTATCGGGCGGGTGATAAATACTTTTGGTTTAATGCGCTTAATCTTCTTGGCCATAGTGCTTGCTAATTAATAATTGTAAATTAATGGTTTTGTCTGCAAAATTATGAATAATTGCCTCCTCAAGTATCGTTTCCGAAAAATAGGCATTAAAGATGCTATTCCATAAATCTTCTTTATAATGATACACTAAATTAATCTCTCGAGATAGGATATTATCAGCAAAATTTAATGTTACCAACTCATCACCTACAAAGCTTGCAACATCTGTACTATTATTCCAAAAAGTGAACTGACTATAATCTGGGTGTTGTTGCAATAATGCAAAAAACGTTTTGCGGGCCTTATGCCAGTGCAGCACTTCCGGCATAACATGTGGCTGAAATACGCAAGGATTAGGATTAGGCTTCTTTAAATGATACTGCTGCACAATCGGTAATACATCAACATTAGTAGAACATATATTTATATCCCCCCTTAATATTTCTATAAACACATTACCAAAATCATCATAGCGATGAATATTTCTCTGAAAAAATTCTGCATAGAATTTTACTTCATAGATATAATGTAAAATCATCATTACAAACACATGAAGATATTCCGAATGATTTATTTGGTCTGGCGCTGGATAAGAAAACACCACGCCAACTTCCTTAAGATGACTAAAATGATGTTTTTTCTTCTTAGCAAATGGCTCCGCTAATTTCCACCACTTAGATGGATTAAGCATAAGGAATTTTACCTGGCGAATTTCAAATGAATCAGCTGTGAGCGAACCATAATTCCGTAAATACCGCTCCATCCACTCTTCTGTTTCTGCAAAACGCAGTGCCGCCATAATTTCAAATACCGATTCTTTCTCCAAGCACTCATCTATTGATGCGTATCCAAGATGCTGCAACACAGTAGTTGGAGGAATAGCCCGCAAAAATGTATGTAGCACTTCTGGTTTTAAAAAATAACCGGTAGTAGTATCAGGAGGCACAATTTGCATTAACATGTGCGTGAGCGACTGCCAACCCTCAGTAGTACCTAGACTAATACCAGTCAACAAATCGTTCGTAGCAATATTTAATTGCTGCACACAACGTTGTATTGCAGACTCCACTGCCTGCACTGTAAGATCCTTCGGCTTTAAGCTCTGTAAAGCTACATCCCACCGTTGAACATGTGATTCTACTAATTTTTCAAGCGTTCCCTTGTGCCCTGGAATAGATTCAAGTCGTTCAATATACTCATCAAAATGCGTTGCGTCTAATTGAGCGCGTAATGTTTCAATGGCAGACAATGACATAACTACTGCAATAGTAAATTAGTAATTTTCTTGTGCAACTTTGGATTAGCCATAATGACCTTCTGATTCATTTGCCGCCATGACCAGCGTTTGCCATAGATATCAGTAATTTTTCCACCAGCCTCTCGATAAATAAGTCCACCAGCAGCAATGTCCCACGGATACGCACCGCTAATAATATAGGCGTCAATTTTTCCAGTAGCCAAGGCTAAAATATTCTGAGCCGCCGATCCAAACAATTTATAATATGTAGTATAGAGAGCTAGCAATGAGCGCCAATGAGCAAATTTTTCCACCATACTACGGGCTCGAATATTGCTAATTGCTATTACCATTTCTTCCAGTGAGGTTTCTGTACTAGCATGTACACGCTTTCCATTTAGATATGCGCCTTGTCCTCGTCGCGCATACAAAAATTGATCATGTAATGGATCATAAATTGCTCCCCGCTCAATAACATTTCCCTTGGCTAACGCTACAATTACTCCAAATAATGGAATTTGTTTCGCAAAATTATTTGTTCCATCCAGTGGATCAATAATCCATGTGTATGGACTACTCCCCTTGAGCTCACCCGCTTCCTCACTGAGGATATTGTGATAAGGAAATTTTTTACGAATAGCGGATATCAGTATTTCTTCTGCTTGAAAATCTGCCTCAGTAACAATATCGTGCTGAGAGGTTTTAGGGGTACCGGTTTTAATTACACCAAAATTATCCCGCAAACTACTGCCGGCATCGCGAACAATTTTTTCTATGAAATGGTCGAGCGCAGCTTTGCGCATGTAATTACGATGTTACGATTTACGTTTCAACACTTTGCGAATAGCCTCTACAACATCAGCAGACTTCATATTATATTTTGTAAGAATTTCATCAGCTGTTCCAGATTCACCATAGGTATCTTGCATGCCTACAAATTCCATTGGCACAGGATATTCTCGAGCTAATCCTTCAGCCACTGCACCACCAAGACCACCAATTACAGTAGCTTCTTCAGCGGTAACAACTGCTCCAGTTTTACGTGCCGAAGTAGCAATAGTGTTAATATCAAGTGGCTTAATTGTAGAAGAGTCAATAACCTCCACGCTAATTTCACCCTCTAATGCTTTGGCGGCCTGTAGAGATTCATATACTAATGGACCACATGCTACAACCGTAACATCTGTTCCTTCATAATACACTTCAGCTTTACCAATTTCAAATGGAGTTTCGTCTGTTGTAAACGAAGGATACTTATCACGACCAAACCGAATATACACAAGTTGTGGGGTATCAAGAGTTGCGATCGTAGCTTTGAATGCACCGCGTGTATCGGATGGTACTAATACTGTACAACCAGCAATTGTGCGCATGGTTGCGATATCTTCAACCGCTTGGTGAGTTGCTCCATCAGGACCCACGGAAACACCGGCATGAGCACCCGCTACAACTCCATGAAGTGCGTTATAGCCAAAGGTTGTGCGAATCTGCTCCCAACACCGTCCTGGTGAAAAGGCAGCATATGAAGCCATATAAGGAACCTTTCCGGCGGCAGCCAACCCAGCACCCACAGTAATAAGATTTTGTTCAGCTACGCCAACTTGCACGAAGCGCTCTGGAAATTCGTCACGAAAATAATTTGATCGAGTAGATTCTGTTAAATCAGCGCACAGCACAACTACGCGCTCATCACGCTTTCCCAACTCAACAAGACCTTTGCCGTACCCATCACGGGTTCCAGACAATTCAAGGCTATCACGATCGAATAAATTATCTACTAAATTTGCGGATTGAACGAGAGACATAATTATTACTATTTGATGAGTTAGGTCATTTGGTCAGCTTCGATCTGTTTACGCACTTCCGCAAGATCAGCTAAGGCTTGAGAAAGTTCTTCTTCGGTTTTTGGTGGTTTTCCATGCCATTCATATTCATTTTCCATATACTTCACACCCTTACCTGGAACTACGTCAGCCAAAATTAATGTTGGACGATCATGTTGATTTTTTGACCGCTCCATTGCATCCACAATCGCTTCCATATTGTGACCATCCACTTCAATAACATGCCAATTGAATTGGCGATATTTATCGCCCAATGGTTCAAGTGGAAGAATATCTTCAGTATTTCCATCAATTTGAATGTAATTACGATCCATAATCACTGTAAGATTGTCCAGTTTTTTGGCAGCGGCAAACATTACACCTTCCCATGTATTACCTTCTTGTTGCTCACCATCACTTGTAAGACACCAGACATGTTGATTGGTACCGTCCATTTTTAATGCTAATGCCATACCCGCAGCTTGCGATGTTCCAGAACCAAGTGGACCACTAGTATTTTCTAATCCAGGCAATGCTGTACGATGCGGATGCCCTTGTAAGCGGCTACCTAATTTACGCAATGTCATCAACTCTTCAACTGGAAAATATCCAGTCCGAGCCATGCACGAATATAGAACAGGACAAATATGTCCATTCGAAAGCACAATGCGATCACGTTCAGCCCATTCTGGATTATCCGGTTGAATATTAGCTACATTAAAATAGAGTGCTGTAAAAATATCAGCCATGCCAAGTGGACCGGCTGAATGACCAGATTCTGCTTCATGCAACATCTTCACAATATCCTCTCGGACATCAGTTGCTTTTAAGCGTAATTCTTTAACGTTGGTAATCTTGTCCATTAGTATTATTGTAGGGATTTAATTGCCTCTTCAAGGTTATCGGCTTTAAATAAATAACTATTAGCACATACTGTACTTGCACCAGCCTCTTTAATTGTTTCGATTGTTTTACCATTTACACCACCATCTACCATAATATCTAATTCCGGTTTTAATTCACGTAGATATTTAATTTTTTCAAGGACGTCTGAATTAAATGCCTGAGCAGCAAATCCTGGTTCAACCCCCATGATAAGAACGCTATCAAGATCATCTAACACCTCTTTTACATCATATGTTGGGGTATGAGGATTAATGGCAATGCCCACTTTTTTACCCATACCTTTAATAAGCTTTATAATTTGCTCCAAATTTTCAGCTGCCTCGCGATGCACATACATTAATGTTACCTGAGGAAGATCCCATTTCTTCAAATACAACTGCGGCCGTGCAATCATAAGATGTAACGACATTGTTAAATCTCCTAAATCAAGCTTTGAAATTGCTTCGGGATCGTTAATTGTTGTATTAGGAACGAACTCCCCGTCCATTACGTCTAAGCTCACTTCTCGAACCAATCCCTTTACGAGATCAATCTTACGTTGGAGCTCATTGATATCTTGCTCTAGTAAAGCTGGTTGAACTTCTATCATATATATTATTCTTTGCCTCTTATTTTATCTAATCTACGAGCATGGCGTTCTTCTCCAGAAAATTCTGTTGTAAGCCAAGTGTATAGTATTGTTTTTGCATCTTCTGCTGTCATCCAATCACCGGATAATCCTACTACGTTTGCATCATTATGTTCACGAGAATGCTTTGCAGATTCTTCATTATGAACAGCCACCGCTAGAACACCCGTTACTTTATTTGCAGCGATAATAACACCTGCGGCCGATCGACAGGCTAATACACCTTTATGTTCAGTTGGATTTTCAGCAACCTTCTCAGCCACTGAAAAGGCAAAATCTGGATAATCATCAGCTGGATCCATTTTATGTGCCCCAAGATCCTCGTATGGCATTTTCCACTCCTCGAGCCATGTGATAATTTGTTGCTTAAGTTCAAATCCCCCGTGATCTGCTCCTAAATAAATCATGCGTGTTATTCGATAGAATCTATATCAGTTTCATCAACGGTGGTTGTATTTGATTCCTCGAGGCTCTCGCTTGCATCTACTTGCTGATCTATCTGGCAATCATTCTCGTAGCAGTATGCCAGGGCGGATTCATAAAATCGAATCTGCTGACTAGACAACTGAACTTGAACGATTAATCCAGACATAAGCAGACAAACACAGAGCGTCAATATGACCAATATGATCTTATTGCCAACTGAGTGATGAGCATACGAAGAAACCGACCGTCTCATAAGACCAGTATATCACACTCATATCTGGCCGACAAGAGATTTTTAGCTAATTTTAGTAGGATTCCAAGGCAGCCTCTATGATAGTTCCCCAACTATCCACAGTAAGTAGCCCTTCAACCTTCTGACCATTTATAAAATAGGTAGGAGTTGATGTAACACCACTTAATAAGCCTTCGTTATAGTCTTGCTCAACCTCATCAGCAAATTGCTCACTATCCAGGCAAGTTTCGAAACGCGTAGTATCCAAGCCAGCTTCAGCTGCTAATGATGAAAATATACCAAATTGCGATAATTGATTTTGATTTTCGAATAATAAATCATGGTATTCCCAAAACGATCCTTGCTCATCAGCACATTCAGCAGCCATAGCTGCCGGACGAGCATACGGATGAATGGAATCTAATGGAAAATCACGGTACACAAATAGTATTTTGTTGGGATACTTCAATAATACCTGATTCATAATTGGAGCGGCTTGCTGACAAAATGGACATTGAAAATCTTCAAATGCAATAATTTCTACCGGAGCCCCAGGAATACCAATGTACGGATCATCATTGCGTCCAGGAGTAAACCCTGTAACACTATCATTTGCTGTATAATTAGATGTTTCGCCAGTACGAATTTTCTGAACTTCGCTATACACCATAGCAAGAAAGGCTACACCAATTAACAAGACCCCTAACACAACAATTAGAGCAAGTATTTTCCAAAAACTTTTGTACCACGGTCTATAAATACTCATTCTTCTAATACGCTATCAATTAACTTCATCATACCATTAATTGGTACAGCACCGGAAAATGTAATCTGCTGACCATCTGGAGCAATTAATATACTGGTTGGTGTACCACTTACGCCAACCCGTAAACCATCTTCAAATTGGCTATCTACCAATTCAATATACTTTTCACTATCTAAACATTCACGAAACGCCACTGTATCAACATCATGTTCAGCCGCTAAATCCTGCAAAGCATCAGCTGTATCATGCGAATCTTGTTCAAATAGATCGCTGAGATACGCCCAAAAGGCATCATTACCAGCTACCTCAGCTACACATTCTGCTCCCTGCGCCCTAAGCACGGCATTTGGATGACTACCCTTGAGAGGAAAATGACGATACACCCAACTTACCTTTCCATTATATTGCTCTACAACAGCTTCCATAATTGGATGAAAACTTTTACAAAACGGACATTCTAAATCTGAGTACTCAACAATTGTTACAGGCGCATTAGACGGCCCTAGACGATGATCGGTATCCGTTAACTCAACAGGAGCCTTTGGAGCTTTCGTAGGTAAATCTACATCAACATCTGTATCAGTATCATCCACAGCGTTTAATTGCGTAGGATCTTGTACAACAGCTAGCGCATCAAGTGTAATATCGGTTTTCACTATGCGATAACCAGTAAACAACATCGATACGGTTACAAAAAACATAATGCTAATAGTAAACAAAAAACCACCGGCAAATCCGATGCGAACTGCTGTGGTTAGTGTCATTTTTGGTGATTGGGAATTCTGCGTGCTATTCATAATATATATCAATAGACATAATACCATGTTCTGTACTAGGAATGGAAATAGTTGTCATATTTATCTCTGTAGATTGCATAGTGGGCGGCATACTTATTACATCAACACACATTGGCTGCTCTTGAATACATGTTGATAATACCTCTTGAGAGTTATCACTTTGAGCAGCCGCTGTATAGGTTGCTCCCAATACTAAGGCAAGAGTAATTACCACTCCTAGTAAAGGGGTAAATCGTGGCCGCGGCACCGACTCCCCTATTAATCGATTTATTCTCAACTGGGTTGGTGAAAAAAATGTAGCGGCCAACCCTGCGCTATTTTGTGAAAACTCCAGCACCTTACCTAGCGCTCGACTAAGCATAGCATCATCACCAACGGATTCATCTGCGGCAATTTCTGCCAACGACTCGATATGATTCACTATTGTTTTCGTTCCAGGAAATAACGGCTGAATACTCCGTAATAATAATCTATGAATTGGATCAAAGCCTTTGGCATGAGCCAATTCATGACGTAACACTGCCCATAACTCAAATCCAGATAATACCTCTTCTAATGTTGTACTTACATAAATACGCGGCTTCCATATACCAATGCATACCGCTATGGGTTTATCGAACTGTGTGCGATGAATTTGAATTCCACCAATAACCGTTGTGCGAATACTATTTGAACGAAGTTCTTTCTCCAAACGACGAGTAACTAACAGTGCTCGAATAATTCTACCAAGAATAATTATTACAACAGCGAGTATTGCCAATACCGTTAACCCTATCATTATAAACGTCGCCGGATTAATTGTGGTAAGTGATTGCGAGCACCCACACGTATCCACCACATGCCCAACCGCTGCTGTAGTTGCCCTATTAAATACTATGCCAAGCATTTCAAATGCAACGCTAAATACTGCAGTTACAGTAAGCACAACAACTGCTACGCTAGAATACACAAAGGTAATAAATTTACCCCGATTCGACATGAGTTTATTTACAATCGCTTAATCGTTTCTTAAGCTGATCAATTGCCGAAGGATCAATATCCTCAACAATATCAACAAATTGCGCCACAGCTAAATCGCCATAGTTTTTAATCAATTGTTCAATAATTGATTTTGATGTTTGTAATTTTAATTGATCCTCGCTATTTACTGGCGAATACTCGTATGCCTTTCCAATCTTCTTGCGCTTCAATACCCCCTTCTTGGCCAAACGATCCATAGTGGTCATTACTGTTGTGTAAGCAATTTTTCCACCCCTCTTCTCCAGCACCTCATTAAAAACACACCGCACAGTAGCACAACCGCGGTGCCACACTACGTCCATTACCATTTGTTCAAGTTGCCCTAGTGGTTTAAGAGATTTTCGCATAAATAAAAATACTTTCTACTACAAAGTGTAGTATACTATTCCATTTCCGTCAAAAGCTGTTGAGCCGTTATAAGCAACTGTTTTACTTTTGCACGTTTTAAACCTGTGATACGAACTACTTTTTCTAGCGGTATTTCCGCCAATTGCTGTACCAATATAATATTTTTATCAAACAAGCTTTTTTTGGCGGATTTATTTAAGCCAGACAGAACGGTGATAGGATACAATCCCTTAGCTTCAACATGTTCATTTAAGCCCTTCCCTCTTGGATGATGCCAAGCTAATACTTTCATACCCATACAATCTGCGTAACTTATTGCATCGACCGTAATTTTAGTATTTGTTACTAGCCATGGAACATGGTTCTTATGTGATATACTCTCTTGTTTATTCCATGTATGTTGGACATCTAAGAAACGAGCGTACACATAGAGTGCTACTCGAATATTCGTTTTTGCTCCTGAATAGTGATGATGCTTGCACTCAATCATGTAGTGAGAATTTCCACGCTCTGCTACTACATCTATCTCATGACGCACACATTTACCATTCACAAACTGGTTGGTTTTTGTTTTATATCCATACGCGTTAAACACGTGGGCGATATATTGCTCGAATGGAAATCCACTAGGACCGAGATCAACGATCGCGCGCTTCAAATTATAACGAGCGGCTGCAACCAGATCATTTTTTTTAACCAATGCGCTTTCAGTAGCCGCATGCAGCTTATCGGTTGAAACAAGATTATTTTCATCATGCGTAACCATGCGTAATACCTCTTGAGCCAAACTATGCTCGATACCGGCCAACCGCATCGACTGCAAATACTTTTTCCTCACAAATACCTCTGTATCACCAGTAGTTTTTTTAATACGATGTTTTTTACCACTCTTACGACCACCTTTTTTATGATGCTTTTTATGGCTGCGCTTTTTCGTCATGTATTCAGTATACACAAAAAATAACGGCAGCCCTAGAGCTGCCGTTCATATATAGTTGGGCGCTTAACAAGCGCAACCGTCTCCACCTAATACCATAAGTGTATAAATTATTTATTAGTAAAGAGAATATGCAAGGAGTACTAACAAGCGCACTCTCCGCCTTCGCAACAACCACCTTCTCCGCCTACATAAGCATTGTAAAGTTTAATAGTAATATTGTACGTTAATTTATTAAGTACTACGCAATGTAGTATAACAGATTTTATTACTTTGTCAATAACTTTTATTGAGAATTAAGTAAGTTTTTGGACTTACTAAACCATCCATCCACAGAGAGCCATTTTTGCGAAGTAATAATCAATACAATAGCCAAAGCCAGCAGCACTAGGTCTCTCCAGAGTAACTGACCAAACGTATCTCCAAAATGCAAGGCATCTCCAAAACATCCGCAATCCTCTAATGTACGTCCTCTAGTCATGTTCACAACAATTCCGATAATGAAACTAACCGTAGATAAACTAATTACTACAGAACTAAACCGCACAAATGCACCAATAATGAGTAGTAAGCCAAATATCACCTCTACCCATGGTAATGCTGTCATGTACCATGTTAATAGTGGATCGGGAATAATATCCCAACTACGTCCAATGGCAATGAAATCAGCAATTGGCTCCATGAGCTTGGCGCCACCAGCTAGCACAAATACCCCGCCAAGCACTACTCGGGATACAAGTACAAAATATTTGTTATTAATTAACTTCTTCAATGCTTCCATCTTCTTTTATCTCTTCAGTAAGATTAGTATCCTCTTCAACTCCATTAACACCATCAATTCCAGATTGCTCACGAGCTTTTTTAAGCTGATCTTTAATTTCCTTCTGCAAGCTACTGTACGCTCCTACACCAGCATAGCGCTCTCCATTAATAAATAACGTTGACGTGGATTGCACCTCAGCTGCATCACCCTCATTCACATCTTCTTGTACTATTGCTCGCTGCTCGTGCTTATCTAAGCATGCTTCAAATGCATCGGTATCATATTCTAACTCTGCCACATATCCCTTAAACAAGTCTTCAGTCTGCTTTGATGTCGCCTGGCTAGCCCATACATCCTGTTCTTCAAATAATTTATCATGATATGTCCAGAACGCATCGTTACCTTCATTAGCGAATACACATTGCCCTGCTTCTGCAGCAATAAATGCATATTTGTGTATATTCACTGGTAATGGAAAATCGTTATATACCACTGAAATATCATCGCCAAACTCTTCAACAGCTTGCCTTAACTGCGGGGCCATTTTTAAACAAGCTGGACATTCAAAATCGCTGTATTCTTCAATAACAACTAATGGATCACTACCGCCTTTTGTAGGATCATCACTTACACCTTGTGTAGGAGTACCATCTGGGCTTACCGCCGCTTTAATAACCCACACCAATACAATAACTACTATAATAACAATACCTACCACGACAGCTTTTTGAGTACTTTCAGTAGTATCAGTTTTTTTAGGCTTGTTCGTAGCTTGCTTACCACCTTTTTTACTTAGTGATTTTTCTCCCATAGGTAAAATAATTTATGAATAGAATTTTTTAGCTTCCTCTAATGTAATTTGTGTAATTGCTGGTGCTTGTCCGGCGCAGCCAAAAGCAATCATACGTGCTTTCACAACCTCCATAAGTGCATCACGGGCTGGACCAAGATACTTGCGTGGATCAAACTCTTCAGGCTTTTCCTTTAATACCTTGCGAATAGCGCCGGTCATAGCTATACGACCATCTGTATCAACATTAATTTTGGTAACACCATGTCCACACGTCTGCTGCAACTGCTCGATATCAACACCCTTAGCACCCGGCATGTTGCCGCCATTCTCATTCACTATCGCTACTAATTCTTCTGGCACCGAAGATGAACCGTGCATTACTAATGGTGTATTGGGTAATTTTTGATGAATCTCTTCTAATAAATCATGACGTAACTCACATTCGCCTTCAAATTTATTGGCTCCATGAGAAGTTCCAATAGCAATAGCTAACGAATCTGCATTCGTTTCTTGTATAAACTGCACTGCCTGATCTGGATCGGTATAATGAATTTCATTAATACCTGCATCATCCTCTACTCCGCCAATAGTTCCTAATTCGGCTTCCACAGAAACACCAAATGGATGCGCATATTCTACAACCGATTTGGTAACGGCTACGTTTTCTTCGTATGATAATGCACGCGTACCCTCTGGATTTAATGATCCATCTATCATTACAGAAGTAAACCCAAGATCGATGGCATTTTTTACAACATCTAAATCACTTCCATGATCTAAATGCAATACAATAGGAATTTCTGGATATTCTTCCACTGCAGCATGAACGATATTACGTAGATACGTCATACGAGAATACTTAAGAGCACCTCGTGATACTTGAATAAATACGGGAGATTTCGTATCGGCGGCCGCGTCTACGATAGCCTGCACTTGTTCCATGTTATTTGCATTAAAAGCGCCAATGGCATATCCATTAGCGAAGGCGTGTTCGAGAAGAGGTTTTGCGGGTACGAGCATATAATATTATTTAAAACAATAATTACTACGGAAGATAGTATACCGCAATGTTAATAATGATGTCTACTAGCTTCTGTTTACTACATACCAGGCTTATGATTATACACTGAGCAGGTGGAAATAGTGAAGAATAAGCATAGTATTATAACCGCAACGATTGCGACCAATATTTATTCCTGTATTTCATACCCTTCATTATCAATACGCAACGATATAGTGCCTAAATAATCATTACGTATCACCTGAGTGTGTGCAGACAACATCTCCAGCACCTCTTCATGAGGATGACCGTATCGATTATCTTCTGCCACCTGAATCACTGCTAGCTCTGGCTGTGCGGCAGAAATAAATTTCGGCAGCGAAGATGACTTACTGCCATGATGCGCAACTTTCAGAATATCAATATCCGAAATGACATCAGCATCTAGCAACTCTTGTTCAATGTCGGACCCTATATCTCCTGTTAACAAAATGGTAGTTTCTTTAATACCGCTATATGTATATTCCATCACAAGCGAAGTATCATTGCGTGGTAATTTCTCAACCCGAGTATCTATAAACGGATACAACACCTGTAGTGATTCTGTTTAGCTAAGCGCGATCACATCACCCGAGCGTAAATCATGAACCTGCACCTCTTGCTCAGAAAGCTGATCGATAAAATGTTGATGCACAGCGCTTTGTACAGACAAATCTACCAATCCAACATTCTCAACCTGGTAGTATGCAAATATATTTGCGAGACCCGTGATGTGATCGGCGTCGGGATGGCTCACAAATACAAATTCCAACGTACGATCCCAAAACGGCATCACCTCACCCAATCTACGAATCACTTGATCATCCGGTCCACCATCAATCAAGATATCGGTTCCATCTTGGGTACGAATATATATTGCATCGCCCTGACCAACGTCTAAAAAATGTACTTCCGCATATGAAGTAGGTGTATTCAACCATCGGTAGTGCGCAAAAAGCGCAGCACCAATTATTACTACTGAAAGAAATATGTATTTTTTAAATGAATACTCCATATAATATATACGCCAATTAATCCGTACGCGCCCAGCGTGAACCATGCCGGAACAACTAGGTCGTTAAATACACTAAATTCAAAACTCCCAAACAACTCAATAAGCATAAGCATAATATGTATGGGAAAATTAATGATAAATGCAATGTACACCCCTAGTGGCGGCAATGCTTGAGATAACAATACAGCAAACGTTCCACCAAATAGCATAAGGTTAGACACTGGCACAACCACTAAATTTGCCAGCGGACTTACCGCCGAGAACATCCCAAATGTAGCAATCACTAGTGGCGTAGTAGGAATGCTGGCTGCTAATGTTGTGCTTAATGTTTCTCGTAAGGTAAACGCTTTAGGAATCCACCAGCATATCTTGTCGCACATTGGTTGAAAATACACCAAGCCAATCGTTGCTAAAAACGACAACTGAAATCCAGCATCATACAACACAATATACGGATTATGCATTGTCATAGCCGCCGCCACAATAATGAGGCTGTAGTGCATCACCGGTTTTCGCCCCAATGACTTTGCCAGCAACGGTAAGCACCCCATTATACTGGCTCGCACAACTGAAGCCGCTAACCCAGTAATGATACAAAACCCTGCGAGCACAAGCCCTACAATAATTACTAACTGGCGCTGATTCCACCAGCGCTGCCCAACACTAGCTAGCAACTGCGCAATGATCATTACGTGCATACCAGATACTACTAGCACATGAATAGTTCCCGTATCTCGAAACTGCGCTACGATATCTTCAGGGATATCATCTTGAATGCCAAGAATAACACCTAGCAATAAACTGGCAATTGGCTCCGGCCACAACACCCTAATCTCGGCTCGTACCCAGTCGCGCAATTGATAAAGTTTTGTATACACCGCATTACCACTTCCCTTCCCGATAACTTTCAATCTGGCTTGCTGACAAATGGTGAATACTCCATGGCGCGCCAAATATTTATCATACGCAAATGTATCAAAGGGTTCAGGCTGTAGTAGCGTACACGAAACATCAACTTCGTCCCCGTATTGATATATAGGATACCGACTAGTTTTTACATACACCTTTCCAGCCAGCGCATCGGTTTCAATATACAATTTCTGCGCATCTGCTGTGGTAATTGGAGGTTTACTTACTAGGCCGGTAAATTGAATGGTTTCATTGTACGGTATTGTTGAAGTATCTGGCGCAAACGTGTGAAAGCGTAATACGCCCAACCACCACGCACCGCACATGAATATAATAAATACAGTTCCTACGATTACCGAAATGCGCATTTTAAAAAAGCGATACGTAGCAATAGTTATTATTCCAATAACAACAATACTATAGAATGGAGCCTGAGCGGTTCCAGCAATAAATGAAATGAGTGCCCACAGGACAATTTGAGATTTATGCAACACAAAAACGCTTCCATCTGTATAACGGCCATCGGCCTAAAGGGAAGCGCTCAATAGCTGTATATTACTCTACTGTAACCGATTTTGCAAGGTTACGTGGCTGATCAATATCACGATCTAATTTAGCAGCAACATAATAAGCAAACAGCTGCATTGGAATAACACTTAATATTGGAGTAAGCATTTCAAGGGTTTTTGGAATATAGATAACATCGTCGGCAATAGAATCTATTGCTGTATCACCCTCTGTGGCTACAGCAATAATTTTACCGCTCCGCGCCTTAAGTTCTTGAATGCTGCTTAAGGTTTTTTCATACACGCTATCCTGCGGAACTAATGCAACCGTTGGAAAATCCTCATCAATTAATGCAATCGGACCATGTTTCATATCACCAGCTCCATAGCCTTCGGCATGAATGTACGAAATCTCTTTTAGTTTAAGCGCCCCTTCCATAGCAATAGGATAATTATATTTGCGACCAATAAAGAAAAAGTCTCGACTGTCAGCATAGCGCTCCGCGATTTCTTTAATAGCATCAGTCTGTTTGAGAATTGTTTCAATTTTTTCTGGGAGCTCCATCAATTCTTTAGCAATGCGTTGACCAGTAACTACGCTCATACCACGTTGCCGTCCCATAAATAATGTAATAAGCGCTAATACTGTAACTTGAGAAATAAACGCCTTGGTTGAAGCTACGCCAATTTCTGGACCAGCATGAGAATACGCACCCGCATCCACATCGCGTGCAATAGTACTACCAACTACATTTACCACGCCTAATACTAAAGCACCTTTTAACTTAGCTTCACGTACTGCCGCGATGGTATCGGCAGTTTCTCCACTTTGCGAAATTGCTAATACCGCTGTGCGCTCATCAATTACTGGTTTACGATAACGAAACTCTGTAGCCGACTCTACTTCCACCGGAATACCAGCATATTCTTCCAACATGTATTCACCAACCATACCTGCGTACATCGCTGTACCCATAGCAACAATAATCAGGCGATCAATATTTTTTAAGCGATCGGCGTGTTCAATGAAACCACGTAAATGTGCTAAACCTTCTTCTGGACGAAGTCGGCCACGGATGGCGTCGTGTACTACATCACCCTGCTCCATAATTTCTTTCAACATGAAATGCGGATAACCTTGCTTCTGTACCTTACTTACATCCCAATCAACTTGCTCAATTGTATGATCCACTTCTTCCAACGTTAAATTCGTAATTGTGTAGCCCTCTGGGGTAAGTGTACAAATTTCTCCATCTTGTAAATACACTACCTCACGTGTGTGCGGCATAATTGCAGAAACATCCGACGCAACAATATATTCTCCATCATTCACAATACCTAATACAAGTGGGCTACCTAAACGAGCAGCCACAATTTTCTTTGGCTCTTTTGTTGATACTACTGCAATGCCGTACGCCCCAACTACATCCTTTAATGCGGCTGCTACAGCTTTTTCTAGATTCACCTCCTTATGATACTCCTCTATTAAGTGCGCTAATACTTCTGTATCGGTTTCAGAATAAAATTCATGACCCTTCTCTTCGAGAGCTTTTTTAAGGGTGAGATAATTTTCAATAATACCATTATGGTTAATATAAATCTCTTCAGCGCTATCGGTATGCGGATGAGCATTTTCATCGGTTGGCGCCCCATGAGTTGCCCAACGAATATGACCAATACCAACCGAACCAGCTAAATCTTTATCAGTAATTTCATTTTGTAAATTCACCAACTTACCAGCCTTCTTGTGCATTTTAACGGATTTACCATTCAGTATAGCCAAACCAGCCGAGTCGTATCCACGGTATTCCATACGCTTAAGGCCATCCATAATAATGGGTTTAGCGTCTTTTTGGCCGATATATCCAATAATTCCACACATAGGATCCTAATAATAGTGAGCTATCGGTAACTAGTCAACCTCGTTACTTACCTTCGCATCAATAGTGTTCTTCAAATAGCTTTCTACAAACCCATCAAGCTTGCCATCCAGTACAGCATCGGGGTCGGATTCTTCATAATTCGTGCGATGGTCCTTCACCATTTTGTAGGGATGCAACACATAAGAACGAATTTGATTCCCCCATTCGGCTGATGTAAATTCGCCACGTAATCCCTCTTTTTTGGCAGCTTGTTCTTCCAGATATTTTTGATGTAAACGCGCTTTTAAAATTTTCATAGCTGACGCCTTATTTTGATGTTGCGATTTTTCATTTTGACAAGTTACCGTAATGTTGGTTGGGAGATGTACAATTCGTACCGCTGAATCGGTAGTATTTACACTTTGCCCACCATGACCACCAGATCGAAATACATCAATGCGTAAATCCTCTTGCTTAATTTCTACTGGACTGGCTTCACCTAAATCTGGTAACACCTCCATAAGCGCGAACGATGTTTGCCGTAATGCGTCGGAATTAAACGGCGATTGCCGAACCAACCGATGCACACCATGTTCGGATTTTAAATATCCATAAGCATAACGGCCATCAATTTCTAATACGGCCGATTTAATCCCAGCTTCTTGACCGCGTGAGATATCAACTGTGCGCGCAGTAAACCCCTTGCGCTCTGCATACCGCAACACCATCCGTAAGAGCATTTCTGCCCAATCTTGCGCATCAACTCCTCCAGCTCCAGCATGAATTGCTAAAATCACCGAAGCTGTATCGTATTCGCCGCCTAATAATATATGAAATTCTAACTCACTAAATTGTTCTTTTATGTCTGCTAATTTAGTTTTTAATTCTACAGCTAAATCGGCATCATGATCTTGCGCATTTAATTCTGCCAACTCTTTTGTGGATACTAAATCTTGCTGCAACCCATTCCACGTATCTAGTTCACTCTGCAAACTACTCACCTCTTTACTCACAAGTTGAGCATGTTCTTGGTTATTCCAAAAATCTGGCCCTTGCATCTCCACTTCAAGCGCATGAACCTTAGCTTGCATACCAGATACATTAAGCTGCTTTCCTATGTGTTCGATTTGTTTCTGTAACGAATCAATTTCCTGAATCATTTCTTGCATATACATAACGATAGCATAGGTTGAAAAAATCGAAAAATGTGCTATAATTAATGCCTTGATATGAGCCGAACACCTCGCATTATCCTTATCATTATAGGTACTCTCGTAGTTGGGACATTTATTGTATTTGGCATAATGCGCTTCTCTAGTCCAACTGACGATGAAGAGCTCACCGAAGCAGAAATTAATCAGTTAAAAATCGACAGCATCGTACATAGCGCCTATGAACGGCTGTTATTTTACCGCATTCCAAGCGGTAATAACGTACAACACACCGAACTCTATATTAGTGATTTTCTTACCGCTGACACAGCCAGCATTGATGAGCAATTTAGTGAACTCTATAGTAACTTCGTACCAGAACATGATACATGGTTTAGCGTTCAAGATTCTAAACTGTATAAGCACAATTTATCTACCGTGACAGAAATCAAAACTCTTGAGAATACTGTAGCTGCTACAAATGATAGTAATCGTCAATCTAGCTTAGCTGTTGATGCAGCTATACAGCAATTAGCATGGGCAACCGGTAGCGAAACAAACCAAGAAATTGTGGTAATGGATATTGTCACCGGCAATGAAACAATAGTATATGGTCAAGATGACGTGGATACCTATAGCAATATTACCTGGTCGGAAAATGGTGAAGAAATTGCATTTATCAATGAGATCGGCAATGTTGTAACTATAACCACAATTGGCGCGCAATTAGAGAATCCATTTACAATTCCGTTCTCAGAAATAAATCACCTCACATGGCTGGATGCAAATACATTTGGTGCTGTACTTACGAGTAGTGAAACGAACCTTAACCCCTTCAACCCGAAGGTAGTGGTATTCGATCGCACAGGAATCATTATTGAAGAACATGACGTACTTGAAAACGCTGGCCTGCCACGATTAATCTGGTCTCCTGATGATCAATACTTTATGTTTTACCATCCATGGAAAAACCAGTTCCTTATATATGATCGATTTGATGAATTACGACAAATTGTACTCACCGAAGAAAGTGGCAAACTTATACCATTAGGCTGGACCAACGGCCTCCCCAGCAACACTGAACCAATAAGCATTAATACCATCGATCTCAATTCTCTCAATATTAATGCCCTTATTGCAGGCACTGAAAAATTTGAGGTGTCCGCCGAGGAATGGGAAGTATATAATGAAACCACACGCGGTATTATTAATCGGTTTGATGTGAGTTATGAAACCTATCGCTTCTCCACCGATGACGATGGCATACATATTAGCTATGCTCTTCCAAATGATGCGGAAAACCCTGAATACAAATTCATTCGCACAATCATACAAAGCTTAGCCATGATGCCAACAGTTCCAGCAGTTACTGTGGAGATGGTATACAACGAAAACGCCAATACACTAAAAGCTGAAAAAGTAACGAGAGAAACAGTTGCTACCCTCATTGAAGAATTTACAGACGTTACACTTGATGAAGTGTTCATCACAAATAAAGATAATCCATATGGAAAATTAACAAACAAACCAGATAATAAATATTTTACCCATCTTGGCGACGTAGTATATGGCACAGGAAAAGGATATAATCCGGTACCAGCTCTGGCTGCTCTTAGTGCAACCATGAACGGTGATCCGATAATTCGCTATGAAAATTTCGCTTTCATCTATCCAGCTCTTTGGGAATTTAAAGATCGCTCAGATACCATTGGTGACCCCTATTCCATTGGTGACCTCCTATTTTATAATACGAGCACCATCTTTTTATCTCAATCCGCTTGGCAGGGCTTTAGCGTAACTCTACAACAATATCGTATTCCAGAAGGCATTACGATAGATAACTGGATAGAGATTAATCGAGCCGACCGCACAAGTGAAGATATACCATTCCCTACGCAACCGGAGATAAACGGAAAACATCTTGTTGCTGAAAATGAATACACCGAAGAGTATGTACTCACTGGAAATGGTAAAATCTACACAATAATCATGGAACACCTGCCAAGTCTATCTGAAGAAGAGCGCGCTCAACTACAAATGCTCGTAACTACATTTAGTGATGCCGGCCAATTCATTAGAGATTAATAACGTATAATGTAATGTACAGTATAGTTAAAGAATTTGATTTCGCAGCCGCACACTTCCTTACAAAATATAAAGGAAAGTGCGAAAACCTCCACGGCCATACCTATAAATTACTTGTAACCATTACCGGTGAACTTAATGAGGATGATATGGTAATGGATTTTGGCGACATTAAATATATTGTAAAACAGCACGTACTTAGTAAACTTGATCATTCCAGTTTAAATGATCACTTCGAAAATCCATCCTGCGAACTTGTAGCAAAATGGATTTATAAAACATTACAACCACACCTTCCCGTAACAGAAGTGCAGTTATGGGAGACTCCTACATCATCAGTTATTTATAATGAAGCATAATTATTACCTAAGCCTAGGTAGCAATCTAGGAGATCGAGCAGACTATTTTAAGCAGGCCCACCAAGGCCTAGCTAAACTTGGTGTTATAGATCAAGAATCTACGGTAGTGGAAACTGAGCCATTTGGTGTTGCTGATCATGTATTCTTGAATCAAGTGATTAAGCTCACTAGCGAGCTTGAACCAACTATACTATTAGACGCTATTAAGGACTTAGAGAAAGCTATCGGTAGGCAGCCGCGCGAGCATTGGGGTAACCGGGAAATTGATATCGATATTATCTTGTGGGATAAAAAAAAACTTGATACAGTAACGCCGCAAGGTAACCAATTAAGAATTCCTCATCCAGGATTACTCAGCCGACAATTCTTATTAGATGCCTTAAAAGAACTGGGTGTGGAACTAAATGAAATATTATGAACCAAGATACCAAGCACAACGAAATCAAAAAAAGGATCCAACAACTCATTCAACAGATTGATCCCAATCCAGAACGAGAGGGCTTACAAGATACTCCAGATCGCGTAGCCCGCAGCTACGAAACTCTGTTTGGTGGCTATACCATGAACCCAGAAGAGCAGCTCACATTCTTTGATAGCGAACAGTATGATGAAATGATTACCTGTAGGGATATTGATTTTTATTCAACGTGCGAGCATCATATGCTACCATTTCATGGCAAGGCCCATATTGGCTATATTCCTAATGAAAAAATAGTTGGCTTATCAAAACTACCGCGTATGGTGGAAGTATTTGCTCGGCGTTTACAAAACCAAGAACGGCTAACATCACAAATCACCGACTTCTTACAAACCGCTTTAGATGCTCGTGGTATTGGTGTAGTTATTGAGGCAACTCACCTCTGCATGCAAGCTCGTGGGGTAGAAAAACAAAATACCATTGTTACTACTTCAGCATTTCGAGGATTGTTTAAGAAAAATTCAAATACGCGCAGCGAATTCTTGTCGATCATTCATGGCAAGACAATCAATCAATAATCCAATCCAGCCCACGTTCGATCTATCAACGCTTGATGGACAACAGTATGCGCATATCATCCGTACACCACACGGATATATTATTGGTATAGAGCCAGAAGTTACTGTGGGCTCTTGGCAAGCAGCACAAAAATATATTGGAAAACGCTGGTTACTTGGTTATATAGGTTATGAACAAGGCTATCGCTTTATGCAGCCGCCACGCGCATCGGTGCTACATTCTACTAAACATGATGCCGTGCGGTTACCAAACGTACATTTTGGAGTATATAAAAAAGTTATTCAAGCCAAAGCATTACTGCTACCAAAAACAATCGCTGCGCCAAAGCTACAATGGAAATCCTCCATAACACCTACTCAGTACAACGCTGCCTTCAAGAACATTATGAAGCACATTAAGCTTGGCAACATCTATCAAGCTAATCTCAGCTATCGAATGTCTACTAACTATACTGAAAGACCATTGGATATATTTACCTATTTACATGCACAACAGGCCGCTCCCTACTCTGCGTACATCCAAACTCCATCATTCAATATTATGAGCAGTTCCCCGGAATTATTATTTAGCGTGAAAAATACCACCGTTGAAAGCCATCCTATGAAGGGTACCCTAGCCCGAACAACACCTGTAAACAGGGTGCGAGAAAAAAATCTACTACGAGATAGTGTGAAAGAAAAATCGGAGTTGGATATGATTATTGATGTACACCGTAATGATTTAGCGCGCATTGCCAAGCCTGGTTCGGTTAAAGTAAAAAACCGCCGCCGGATACGTGGCTTGAAATCTGTATGGCAAGCCGATGCAGTTATTCAAGCCAAACTTGTTTCACAGTACTCTGTAAGCAATGTAGTAGAAACAATGGTGCCAGGCGGGTCCATTACTGGTGCACCAAAATTACGAGCCATGGAGATACTGCACGAACTAGAGCCAGTACGAAGAAATGTATACTGCGGTTCGATTGGATATATTGCACCAAATGGTGATGCGCAATTTAACGTGGCTATTCGCACAGCCTATCAAAAAAATAAGCAACTCCACTATCATGTTGGTGGAGGAATTGTATTTGATTCCAATGTAAAAAATGAATTTGCTGAAACACAGAATAAAGCCTATCTATAAATAGCCGTATGCTATACTCTCTCTATGACAATATCTATTAATGGAACATTTGTTGATTCAATACAGCTCACTGGTAATGAGCCAGAATTTGCTGCCGGCTACGGTGTATTTGAAACACTGCGCACGTACGCAGAAAAACCATTCGAACTTCCAGCTCACCTACGTCGTCTATACAGCTCTGCGGATGATATAAAACTTGCTATTAACTCTTCAAATGAAGATATCACGCAATGGGTAGAACAACATTGTGAAACGCAAGTTGATAAAAAAATAAAAATCATTGCTGCTCCTGAAAAAATATATGTACTCTCAGAACCTCTTGCTATTGATGAAGCTGTGTATACAAACGGAGTTGGCGTACGGCTCTATCATTTAGAACGGCGGTCACCATCGATAAAAAGTTTATCATATCGGGAAGAATACTTAGCAAATCACATTGCTAAAACCGAAGGTTATCACGATGCCTTATTAATTGATGAAAAAAAAGAAGTGCGTGAAGGAGCGCACTCCAATTTCTTTTTTGTGAGGGATAATGTGATTCATACCAGCAAACATAGAATCCTCCAGGGTATCACCCGGCGTGTTACGTTGGCCATTGCCGAACCCCACTATCAACTAGAACTCAACCGGATGTTTTTAGACACCGTAATGTTAGCCGATGAATGCTTTCTTACGCAATCTACCTACGGCGTTGTACCAGTAACCCGCATAGATAATCATACAATTGGCAATGGTGCGCCAGGAAGCATTACACAAAACGTGATGGACTTATTTAACGACTATGTCGCACAAAGCAATAATTAACACCATCAAGCGCAATTCCCCTGTTCTTATGGGTGTGTTGAATGTTACACCCGATTCATTTTCGGATGGTGGAAAATATACTTCTACCAAAGCGGCTGTGCAGCAAGCTATATCCATGACAGAATCTGGCGCATACATTATTGATATTGGTGGTGAATCTTCCCGGCCTGGTGCTAAGCCGGTTTCGGAAGAAGAGGAAATGAAACGAGCACTTCCGGTGATTAAAGCGTTGATTAATCGTAGAGACGCGATTAATCGCGTCTCTACGTCGAAACAATGGTATATTTCTATAGATACATACAAGCCAGCCGTGGCTGAAGCTGCTCTGCTGGCTGGTGCGAATATCGTAAACGATATTACTGGTTTACAGAATGCACAAATGCGTAGCGTAGTTGCTAAATACAATTGCCCGGTTGTGTTAATGCATATGTTAGGTACACCACAAACTATGCAAAAACAACCAAGGTACACTAACGTTGTTCAAGATATAACCAACTTCTTTAAACAACAAATACTATTAGCAAAGCAAGCTGGCATCAAGCGCGAACAAATTATTCTTGATCCAGGAATTGGCTTTGGAAAAACCCTGAATCATAATTTAAAAATTCTACGTAACATCTCTCAATTCGAGAAACTCAAACTTCCGATATTAATTGGTGCCTCGCGTAAATCGATGATTGAAAAAATCACTGGTGCAAAAACTGAAGATCGCCTACCTGGAACACTGGCGCTTCATTTATGGGCTACCCAACAAGGCGCTGATATATTACGTGTACATGATGTAGCCGAACATACCCAGGCGCTAAAGATTCAGGAAAAATTACATTAAGTTCTTCGACCTCCTCCCTCAAGCCTTCTCCTGTAAGGAGAGGAAGGAGCGTAGCGGAGGGAGAGGTTACTACTTATCAACCGTAGACCTTTTCATAATCCACATAAATACCTGATGTGGCAATACTTTGGATAATAGTATTGTCATCATTGCATCAGTACCAGCAGCATAGCGCATTTTTGAACTTGAACTTATAGCAGCATTATAAATAGCCTTCGCTACTACGTTGGACTGGCTACCATTCTTGCCTGCTACTACGTATTGCTTCCACATTTTTTCTAATATACTTTTATACACGCTCATAAACTTCTCACGTGTACCGGTTTTCATAGAACGGCCGTAAAAATCTGTATCAATTGCTCCAGGCTCAACCACTTTTACTTTTATGTTGAATGGTTGCAGTTCATAAAATAATCCTTCCGAAAAACCTTCCACCGCAAACTTAGTGCTGTTATACACGCTATAATATGGAACAGTAAATTTTCCTCCCATAGAAGAAATATTTACAATCGTTCCCCCACCCTGTTCGCGCATAAGTGGTGCTACTTCTCGGCAGGTGTGCATTACACCAAATACGTTTACATCATATTGTTGACGTACTTCTTCTGGTGTGAAAATTTCAAATGCGCCATACAAGCCGTAGCCTGCATTATTAATAAGTACATCAATGCGGCCAAATCTTTCCTGCACGTCTTTTACGGCGGCGGCGATAGTTTCGGGTTTAGTAACATCTAAACTTACAAGATAGAATTTATCAGCATCGAATTGATCGCGATATTTATCTGGATTGCGCATAGTGGCTACTACTTGCCAACCTCTAGACGTAAATAACTCTGCGGTAACTTTACCAATACCAGTTCCTGCGCCAGTGATTAACACAACTTTTTTCTTCTCTGTACTTTCTACGGTAGTCTCATTCTCCATAGGTATTTTTATATATATTTGATGAATATTAATTACCTAAATACTATATCACAAAATATATTTTACCTTGACTAGTTATCAATAATTCCTTAATGTTTCATCACACTATTCTAGTGCAGAACCACAGCTAGAGGTGGACATGAACTCTAAAGTCAACACTTCCTCCAACCGGCGCGGCTCCAAGGGCTGGCGCCGGCGAGCAAGAGCTGTGCAAGTGCACTGAGTGCGGCAAGCACTTCAAGCCCTACGTCGGCTCCAGCAGACAGGGAGGCTGGGGACTCTAGGAGCCTGGAAGTTCTGCACTAAAACAAGCTCACGTACAAACCATCGCACGTGAGCAGGAGGAACAACGACCCCAACGACATCAGCCCATTCAAGCTGATGTCGTTGGGGTCGTGTTTCATTTACACGATTTTTTATGCCTTTATCTAAGAATAAATCAATGATCTATCCTTACAATATATAATTACCGAATAATAAATAATACAACAACTATATTTCTTGACTAAGTACAATATTGCATTACAATGTTCTCACCCAATCATTGGGAGTAACCCAGGAGACATCGTGCAACGACCACCTATCACCCTGTCCAACGTTCCGCTGATTACCGGGCACTCCTGCCCCAGCTGCCAGCGGACCACGAACGAGACGCTCAGCCTGTTCGGTACCGCAGACGACAAGCTCGCCGAACTGTTCACCTGCAACCACTGCGGCGCTCTCTACCGGCATACCATGCCGGCGAACTGGAAACCGCGCGTGGACACGATGCCCACGGCGCCGGACGACCGCACCTGCGGCCACACCAACTGCGGCGTACGACCACGGTCTCGGTACATCATCGGGCGTCATACCACCATGGGCTTCAAGGCGCTGATGTGCTGCAGTGCGTGCCAGCGGTACTCGATCCTGCCGCGCAAGCTACCGGACACCATGCCGCTGCTGGAACCTCGGCGCTGATCTCCCAGCAGGAGGAACAACGACCCCAACGACATCAGCCCATTCAAGCTGATGTCCGCGGGGTCGTGTTTCATTTACACGATTTTTTACTTAATACAATCCAAACAATGGTTCAAATTCGGGTTTCAAAAACAAGTTGACAAACTCTACTAGATAAGTAATATGGATTCAATATGAACAATGATAACGAGCCAAAAACCATCGTCCTCATTGAGGATGATCAATTCCTAGCTAAGGTGTGTAACGACTACCTCCTCGAAACAGGTTATCACGTTGTCATGGCTAATCACGGAGATGATGCTGTAGACATAGTTGAAGAACATCAGCCAGATATGATCCTATTAGATTTAATACTGCCCGGAAGAAATGGATTTGAAATACTAGAAGAAATTCGCCTACACGAAGAAATTTACGATACGAATGTAATTATTTTATCGAACCTATCTCAGCCGGAAGATATTTCACGCGCTAAAAAACTTGGCGTAATTGAATTTTTTATAAAAGCTAATACACAACTCCGTACGGTTGTGGAGCATGTAAATAAGGTACTCTAAGACGATTGTACTTTATAGCGTAGTAAGCGTTTCTTTTTCGATTTATTACCAGCCTTATCTTTTACAATCATGTACAACTTGTACTGTTTATTTGGTTTTCGAATTTTACCTTTTAATTTTCGATTGGTACTACTTTTCTTATTTTTACTTCTCAGTAATACTTTCTTCTTGATATTCTTGTTAGTGAACTTTACGTAGTACGATTTTACACCACTAAGGTTATCAGTAGATTTTTTCCAGGTAATATATACGTTATCGTCCTTATGTTTTACAACCTTAGAAAATTTCTTTGGGTTCAAGCCCTTAATCAACTTCTTCTTACTTTTAGAAGTAAATACTTTTACCTTGGTTGGCACCTTAGGTTTTTCTGTATCAATTACTAATGCTTTAGTGTCATCCAAACCACTAGCTGGCTCATAATTTAACATTGCATCACCCAAATCATTCGTAATGGTTCCAGTAATACTCTTTACAGCCAGATCGGCACTACTATCACCTGATTGCACAGTATAATTACATGTGCCAGTTGTTGTACTAACCACCTCGAATGCACAAGTTCTATCAGTGCTACCAGTTTCTAACACTACCGTAACCTCACCGGTAGAAGTAACAGCTTCTGAGAATGTAACATCAATATCAATCACAGCACCCTTCTTATAGTATCCATCTGCCTTATCGGAAGATACAGCTGTAATAGTTGGGGCATTATCAATAGACGCACAATCTGGTGCCACCGCAACTTCCGCACTACAATACCCTGCCTGATCCATTTCCACAGCCATCAACGCTTTACGTACTTGTGCGCAATCATTACCGGCTCCATATAAATCTTCACATGAAGAAATTAATGCACTATAGGCATCGTTAAAATCGGTACTAGTTGTATAGTACTCGGTTAGTGCACGGTAGAAAATTGCCTCTTCTTTTTCCTGACCAATTGCCTCAATAGTACAAGTGTTAAACGTTCCACCCATCGCCATTAAATATGCCGCATGATTTGGTACCGAACTATTCACGTGTACACCTCCAGAATCAGATGTTCCACAATAAAGATTCTCGCTATAGAAACGATCGGGGTACGGTGTAGAACCACTACCAACATTATAGCTATACGCACTTGGATCAGCCATGCTGCGCAACGCACCAGTTGGTAGATCTTCACCTAGCTCCCAATTATTACTTCCAGCATTATAATATTCATACGCCTCACCAAATACATCGGAGTTACTTTCATTCAACGCACCAGATTCATCTTGATATGTTAAGCCTGCATAATCTCCAGCATCATCGGTAATGGCAAAATAATCTACTGCATGAGCATATTCGTGCCCTGTAATATCTGGGGTAACAAATTGTTCACAAAAATTCAGTGAACCCTCTTTGTCAAAAAAGGCGTTAGGGCAAAGCAGCCAACCAGTCAAAACTCCATCGAGGTATGCGAAGCCAGTGGTACTGGTTTCTGCATAATCAGTACCATCGCTCATTCCACCTAGTTCGTTAGCGCCATCACGTCCGAATGCATCACTGTAATAGTTGTGGATTCCACCAAGGTAATCGTACATATCATCAACATCCGTTCCGCCATACGTAGGATTCTCTCCACGAACTGGCTGCCCTTCAGAGCGCCCTTCAACATAACTACCGGTATCAAAATCCAAATAACAATTTTTCGAATCAGCAGCCGATGAACAATCGTACACATCCCGATCAATAGCATTCTGCAGGCCAGTGATTTGCTGAACTAATTCCCCGGTATGTGCATCGATAAAATAAATTTCATGCACTGGTGGAAATTGTTGATACAAATCTACTTTCCACACTAAATAATTTTCACTATCCTGCGGTGCACTTTTAAGCATACCTGTATTCTACACATACAATTTACTATTTAATACTTCTGGTGTTACTCCCTCAAATTCTTCCTCTAATAATACCTTAGCATTAGCGATTGCTTCATCTTCAGAAAGTGTTGGCGTAGTATCAAGAGTAATATTAGAAACCACCTTACCATTCATGGCTTGCACAGAAGCATCCTCTTCAACATGCACAATAACTTGCCCACCAAATACTGGCACACCATTATGAAACTGATTAAATACCGAACGCTGCATACCTAGCTCATCGGTAGATTCATTAGTAAGTGACATTACTGATGCACCAGCAGATGAATCAGCCAGAGTGCGTTGTTGCAAAAAACTATCCGCCACAGCCTGAGCGTTAGCTTGCCGTAAATCTGCATCAAAATCAGTAATAAATTCTGCTTGAGCAGAAAAACCAACGGCACTAAATAGGCCTAGTGTAATTGAGTACAATAGTATGCGCAGTTTTGTCATAAAAATGTGTGAGAATAAAATGGTAAATGTGGCCGTATAATAAACATATTATAGCATTTTTTAACTTTAAAATCAACGGTTGACGTGATATTCATATAATTATATACTGATGCCGGCTTTACGCCGTGACTCGTCTTTAGGAGGACATCGCCCATGGAAGAATCGCAAGCACTTGGATTCCTTATCGCATTGCTCGGCATTGGTCACCGTTCCATATCTGGCGCGTTTTTTAATAGATTAAATCTAATACCTCAGACCATGTAGCCTGTTTTTTCATACTCAGTTCCATGGAACATTTTCCATTCAGATGCCTGAATGGATCACTGCAATCGGTAAAAGGT
>JAJRVJ010000003.1 GCA_024277435.1 Patescibacteria group bacterium
TGCAGGCACCGATGTTGTAGGTAAGGAGATGTATGAGTTTGAGGATAAGTCTGGTGATATGGTTGCGTTGCGTCCAGAATTTACTGCGTCTATTGCACGTGCCTATATCGAGCACGGAATGCTTAATCGTACTCAACCGGTAAAATTATATACTAGCGGAGCGTTGTATCGGCATGATCGTCCGCAGGCTGGTCGTTATCGTCAGTTTAACCAAATTGATTTTGAAGTAATTGGTGAGGGTCAAGCGGTTATTGATGCAGAATTAATTGCTGTAGGATATTTCATGTTTAAAGATCTTGGGCTTGATGTGAATATCCATATTAATAGTGTAGGGGATAAGGAGTCTCGCAAGGAATATGTTGAGCTATTAAAGGAATACTATAAACCAAAGAAAAAGAATTTGTGTGATAACTGTAAAGAGCGGTGGGCGAAAAATACATTACGTCTATTAGATTGTAAAAATGAAGTATGTATAGAAATACGCCAAGATGCTCCACAAATTGTTGATCATCTTAGTCCAGCATCACGAGATCATTTCGTAAAAGTTCTTGAACATCTCGATGAAACACAAATTCCCTATACATTAGATCCATGGATTGTACGTGGATTGGATTATTATACGCGTACAGCTTGGGAATTTTTCCCAGTCGTAGAAGGTGAAGAGCAAATTCGCAGTCAATCCGCTATTGGTGGTGGTGGTCGCTATGATGATTTATTAGAAGAGCTTGGCGCTACTGATCCTACACCAGCATCTGGATTTGCAGTTGGTATTGAACGGGTAATTCTTGATATGAAGGCAAAGAATATTCAATTACCTAGTTTATATACATGCGACGTGTACTTAGCACAACTTGGTGAGAGTGCTCAAAAGCGTTCTATTAGTTTGATGGAATCGTTACGACAATCGGGTGTGCGTGTATGGTCGAACTTAGTGAAAGAGAGTTTGTCTGCACAATTAAAGATTGCTAATAAAACTGATGCAAAGCTTACGCTAATTCTTGGTAAGAAAGAATTGATTGATGGAACTATTATTATTCGCGATATGATTAGTGGCTCTCAGGAAATTATCGCTATGGATAAAATTCAAGAGGAAATTACTACGCGACTTGGTAAGGTAGAAGATATGGGGCCAAAATTTATTATTCCTCTCGATCAATCTATATTAGATGATGCCATGCCGGAAGAAACTAAGCCACATTATAAGTCTGCTGCAGCTCGTAAGAAAGCTGAAGAGGAAAAGAAAGTTAAAAGTAAGAAGGAGGCAGAAGCCAAGAAAAAAGCGGCCAAGAAATAATTATGCAGGATTGTCTATTTTGTAAAATAGGTCGTCATGAACTCGATAATGATTTTGTGTATGAGGATGATGACGTATTTGTTATTCATGATATTCATCCCAAAGCCAAGGTGCATGTACTAGCTATTCCTAAACAGCATTTAGTAAATTTTAATGATGTCAGTAACGATAATCGGGAAATTATTGGTAAGTTAGGAGTTGCTATAGCAAAAGTTACAAAAGATCTTGGCATCGCAGAATCCGGTTATAAGGTTGTTACTAACAATGGAAAGCATGGCGGGCAAGCGGTTCCACATTTGCACATGCACGTTTTAGGTGGAGAATCGGTAAAAGGGCTAACTTAAGTTCTTTAGTGTTTGACATTATTTACCAATAGTGTTATATTTATTTTACAATTAAACATAATCTCACCTTGAAGGAGGTGTAATTACTCATGATAAAGTTAAAGAAGAACGACGGGGAATCAAACGAAGCGTTGATTCGTCGGTTTGTACGTAAAGTACAGGCCAGCGGTAATCTCATTCTTGTAAAAAAGAAGAAGTTCCGCAAACCGAATGTAAGCAAACGCTTACGTCGTAGAGCCGCTATTAAGCGCAGAGAGATGCGCACAGAAAAAGACTACTTACGCAAGATCGGTAAACTTGACGAAACCCGTGACCGCGGAAGACGATAAATTTTGAAAGTACACTATGTCATTTGTAGAGACAGTTCAACAGGATATGCAACAAGCTTTAAAAGCCAAAGATACTGTAGCTGTCTCTGCTCTACGTAGTTTAAAAGCTGCTTTGCAAAAAGCAGAAATCGAAGCTAAGGGCTCGCTCGATGAACAGCGAGCTTTTGCTATTGTAAAAAAAGAAATAAAACAACGTGAGGATTCTATTGCGGAATATACAAGAGCTGGTCGCGCCGATTTAACTGAAGTAGAACAAGCGGAATTGGAAGTATTGCTAAAATATCAACCCGAGCAATTATCTGAAGAGGCCATTGTGGCCATTATTGAAGAGATCGTTTCAGCATCCGGTACGAAAGATTTTGGACCACTTATGGGTCAAGTAATGGGGCGCACGAATGGTTTAGCTGATGGAAAAGTTGTACAGGATTTATTAAAAAAACATTTAGCCTAATAGTAATGCGTGATCGTTCACCGTTGGCATTAATTCAATTCGGACTAGGCCTGTTAGCTGTTACGGTAACCGGTTTGTTTTTTTCTACTCTAGCCGTAATGGCTCAAGACGAAACTGATCTTGCAGCTAGTGCTACCGATTATGATATTCAGTTAGGTGCTAGTGATCCGATGGAATTAATTACCTCAATCATTAATTGGTCGTTAGGTATCTTAGCTCTCATCGCCGTTATCATTATTATATGGGGCGGTGTTATTTGGATATTATCTCGTGGTGAAGAGGAAAAAATCCTTAAAGCTAAAACAATTTTACGAAACGGCTTAATTGGCCTAGGGATTATTTTGTCGGCTTGGGGTATTGCTACATATGTATTGAACTTGTTGCTAGACTTTACGGATGCTCCAGGATTTTACGATACGCCAGATGATGAGATTACCTACGGCGATGGATCGCCCTTCTTTGTGGATCATACAAATCCAAGCGATGGAGAAGAGGAGGTAACGTTATGTCATATTGTTGCCGCTACATTTTCATTCCCACTTAATGAAGAAACTGTTGATGAGGATAGTTTTCATACGTTTATCCCTCGAGACTCCGTAAGTAATCCAACTGGTGGATTGAGTGACGGTGATAGTTGTTCCGACGATGTACAGTGTCGTTCTGGTGTATGTACCGAAAGTAGTGTCTGTGATGGTGATCAATTAGCTGGTTCATTTGATTTTTCAGAAAGTGGTTACTCAGCGGTATTTTATCCATCCGTGGATTATCAAGATAATACTACATATAAGGTACAATTAGATACAACTATTGAAGGTATCGATCCAGAAACTGGAGCAGTGTATAATTTGTCATCGAGTGATAGTAAGCGCATATTTGAATTTACTACCGGTACAGAAACTGATGAAATTCCTCCAACAGTTGATGTGGTGCAGGTTACGCCGTATCCAGAAGATGGGGCTACAGAAATTTGTTTAAATCCAACATTGCAAATTGGTTTCTCAGAGAGTTTAGATCCAGCATCGCCAGACGATGAAAATATTTGGTTATATGGATACGATGGTAGTGATCCGGCAGACGAGCTTGATATTGACAATGTACGTCTTCTAAGTATGGGAGGAGAAGCTGATGATACCATTGTGACAAGTCCAGAAGTAGAACTTTCAGAATTTACCGAGTATGGAATGAATTTGTATAGTGGTGATGCCGATACTGATACATTTGAGAATGCTATTTATGATACGTGCGGTAATCCATTGAGCGGTGATTTTGATGATGAAATGGAAGGTTCACCAACGGATGATTTTGTGGATGCAACGAGCGCTGGTTTGGATCAAGCATTTTGTTCTTGTACGGAAGGCGTTGATACGTGTAACGTTGATGTAGGTGAATCATCTTGTGAGATTGACGCAGATACAACTTGTACATTAGATAGCGCGTGTTCTGATGCGCATGAAGACTATGTTGGATTTGAATATCAATGGACATGGACAACCGGTGATCAACCATATTGTTCACCAGAGATTGATTCAATAACTCAAGAAGATAATTATTATTCTGAGGACGAAGATCCATACGGGGATACTGGCAGTGAAGATACTGGAAAGGTATTGATTTCCGGAGATTATCTGTATCCATTTTACGATATAGATTTTTATAAGAATATATCAGCAGCTGGCATTCAGTGTTTTGATACGGACCACGAACCTAATATGTCCTGTTTTGTAAGTAATACTGGTAGCACTTCTATTACTGTACGTACTCCGGTGGGGAGTCGTGATGGTAGCGTTACCGTTGAGAATGCTGACGGTGAAGATACTTCAGCTGATGTGTTAACAGTTGATTCACCATATATACAATACACCTCTCCAAATGATGGACCAGTTGGTCAGTTTGTAACTATTAAAGGTACAAACTTTGGTGAAGATGAGGGGTTGGTCTATTTTGATGATATATTGGCAACGGTTCAATGTGAAGATGGTTGGAGTGATGATGCGATTATCGTGGCGGTACCAGATGGATTAGCTGATTATGAAACTCCCAAGATTCAAGTAATTCATGCTGATAATTACTATAGTAACCAAGCTACATTTGAGATGACGGACGGGGATCCAGGGCCTGGTATTTGTGAATTAAGCCCGGATTGTAGTGATGATGGATCGGAGAATGTAATTGCCTACGGTGAAAATTTTGGCGATAGTGGTACAGCGTACTTCAATGGTTCCGGAGAAGGCTATGAAGAAGCGGATATTGCTACATGGAATGATTATGATGTTGGAGAAGACTCACAATATATTGAAACCAGTAGCACACCGGTAACGGAAGTGGATACATACGATTTTACCGCAGCTAATGATGATGGGATTAGTAATGGGTTAGATTATACAATTACCTGTAGTGAGCAACCAGAGGTATTTGAGTTTAATCAATGTAGTATGGATGAGGATTTATGGTATTTACCAAACCCTCGTGGCAATGAGAAGAATGCCTGTGTAAATTCAGTATCGATGATTGCGTTTACTGATAACATGGATTACACCACAACAGTTGCTAACACTAACATGTATAAGTGTAACTATGGCTTTGAAGATGACGGTGAAACCCTGATTGATTTTGATGATACAGAGTGCTCGGAAACTATTAGTGGAACTTTTGTAGTGGAAGCTATTTCCGATGCTTTTCTTGGCGGTGATGGCACAGGTACATTAAATGGTACTGAAGATGTAGATGGTGATGGTGATGAGGATTACTATGAAGGGTATACATTTTATCCTTCCAGCCTTGATGCAGCGTATTGGTATAAAATTGAAGTTACAACAGGTGCATTAAATGAAGATGGTGTTCCATTAGCGGAGGATTATAGCTTTTCATTTCGCATTCGTAATGACGTAGAAGATTGTGTAGCTGACGCATTATCGGTAGCGCCATATTCACAAATAGAAAATTCGTATGATAGCTCGGCTGCGTGTTTACAGAATTATGAATATGATTCCGACGATGATGGTAGTGATGAAGATTATACCTATCGTGCTCGGCCAGCTACTAGTGGATGTTTATTACTAGATGATGCAGGAACCTATAATTGGGAAATTGACGATGAAGATATCGTTCAATTTGGTGATTCGGACGATGCTTCGCAAGGGGATACCGATACCACTAGCAATGGATACGATACTATATGTTTACAAGGTGAAGAAACCGCAAATACGGGTGATGCCACAGTAACGGTGAACTTGATGAATCCTGCTGATATTACTGAAGTGGCAGCATCGGATACAGCCGTAGTAACTGTAGATTTTGGCTACTGCACATCGGATGCAGATTGTATTACCGACGAGTGTAGTAATACTACCTGTGATGTAGAAACTTCACATTGTACACCAGAGATTACTAGCTTTACACCAAATAAGAGTACAGATGATGACCCAACTAATGACTCCGATCCTGATGTTGGACCCGGTGGTTGTATTACGTTGAATGGTTGTTATTTTGGTCCCGATCGAGCTGAGGCCGATTCTTGTACATGTACAAGTGTAGTGGATGAAACAGAGTGCTCTGTGAATGATGGAGATTCAACATGTTTATTGCCAAGTAGAACGGATACATGCTCACTTGGTGAATCATTATGTGAGCTTAGTGAGGAATGTAGTTATACTAGTAGTACGGCTGAATTTGCCTCCGTTGATGATGGTGGTGGATTCATTGGTTGCACATGCACCTCTGGAAGTGATACCTGTACGGTTGAAGATGAAGAAGAGAGTTGTGTAATTACTGGTACTGATGTGTGTTCAAGTTCGTACAGCACATATGTAGAGCCAAATGAGGGTAGTGTAACATTTAATACCACAGACGCCGAGTATCCAAGCGAAGTATATTGTGCGGATGTATGGGATAACGAGCAGGTTATTGCGCAAGTTCCTGAAACACTTGCGGCAGATGATTATGCCATTACGTTATATAGTTATTATTATAATGATATTTTAGGTTTCTATTTGAATGATACGTATGATGATGATACGTGTTCGGTAGGTACCGAGGCTACTCCATGTTTATGTACGGTAGATGCTAATGCCGCAGCGGAAAATGATCTCGTAGATTTATTTGGTGAGAATTTTACATTATTAGATCCAGGATCTGGTAATGAGGAAGTAACATTTACAGATAGTACTAGCCGTACGGCTACTGATGGCTCAGAAAGTTGGGATAGTGATAATCAAATCAGTGACGCGCCTGTACCTGAGGGCGCTGTGAGTGATGATGAAGAAGGCGTGCAATTAGAGAATGATAGTTTAGGCATTACGAGTAATGCACTTGAATTTAGTGTGCAGTGTGAATCGAACTTTGATTGCGCAACAGGTTGCTGTTCCGATAATCAATGTGCTTCTGCTGAGGTATGTAATGCTTGTGAAAGTACTGATGACTGTGTAGACGGAGCATGCTCTTCAGAATGTGTAGATGGGCAATGTGCTCCAACTATTACTGCGGTGAGCCCAGAGGTAGGAGCAGTAGGGCAGCCAGTAACTGTACAAGGATGTTTCTTTGGAGCGTATTATGATTCCGATACATACGATCCATATAGTCGAGTAACGGTAGATGATATTGAGGCGTCACTAGCGTGTAGTGAAACGGATAGTTGGAGTAACAGTAAGGTTATTATAACTATACCAGACGGAATATTTGCCTCAGATGAAGATACTACTGGCGAAGTGCTATTGCGCCAAGTAAGTGATTCTGGTGCTAGTACACAAGATAGTAATACAGCAACCTTCACTCAAGATAATTCATGTTCTACTGTAGATATTCCAGTATTATGTGATGCTACTCCAGCTTACAGTGCGTTTGATGACGATGAGGATACTGATGACAGTACTGGTAGTACCGATACAAATATTTTATACGAGGGTGAGAATTTTTATGAAGCAGTAGATGGGTACTGTACATGTGAAACGGATAGTTTAGGAGAATGTGATGTAGATGAAGGTGATACGTCGTGTACTATAGAGGCAACTAATACATATTATGTAAATCCTGATGATACAGGAGAGCCATGTAGTGATGGTACAACTGAATATAACGATGAGGTTATTAATGCTACATCAAACACCTATACATTATATGAACATAAGCCGGGAGAAACTTGGTGTACGTATGTAGATCCAGAAGATTCTAGTGTTTCATGTCAGATTGCAGTAGGTGATACAAGTTGTGAGGAGACGGAATCAGAAACTTGTTATGCCGATCCAGATTATCCTACCACATCTGATGCATGTGCTTCTGATTTCGAAAATTATACTAGTTTATCTGGTGAGTTTAGTTATACAGATACCATTGAGGGAGATATTAACTTCCTTGGTTCAACTGATGAATTATATTATGTGAATGTGCCGTACGAATCGCAAACGGGTGACGTGCATGCTGTTGCCGTAATGGAGGATACTACACAATGTGTTAGTAATGGCCTTGAATTCCCTATTACTTGTGATGCCTGTGGAGATTGTGGCGATACAGGGTTGAATTGTGATCTAACCTTTGATGACGCATTTGGTTCATGTACAGCTGAGGTAACAGGATTCTGTCGTGAAAATACAAATTCATGCTGTAATACAACAAGTTGTGTGTATGATGACTCTGCCGATGAAGATGATGATGGCGGCACATGTGTAACACAGCCTACGATACTATTTGATGAATACAATGATGACGGAGATCTTACATCGAATGCAGACACTAACCCAGAGCATGAGGATGTAGATATTTGTCCAAATGGTGAATTTAAATTGGATTTCTCATTACCGGTTACTACCGAAGATTTCTTTGGAGATACTGAAACTGATGAGAGTGAGGTTAATTTTGAGGACTATATTTTCTTACGCCCATCGTCTGTAGATGATGGTGATGTAGATACCGTTATCGATGATATCACTGTAGGTTCTGATCAAAGTACATTAACTCTTACACAGAGTGCATTGCTTGATTTTGAAACGGAGTATGAAATAATTATTCTGGCTAATCCTGAAATTGAATCTGATAATGATTATCAACAAGGTGTGATTAGTCGTGATAATGGGGCGGCAGTATACTGTAGTACAGATCAAATAGCTGATGGTTTATGTGATGAAGATACATATGTACGATACACCTTTACCACCATCGCTGAGGCTAGCTTTGAAGAGGCGTGTGGCCCGTCCTATGTAGTGCTAGAGGCGGATGGAGAAGAGTTCGTGGAAGATGGTTATATCTTTACTGAGGAAAATCAAGAGGAAGATTTCAGTGCATCTGTATATGCTGCTGGCGTTGATCAATATCCAGATGATGGAGAAACTGATTTTAACGGTGATGGTACATATGATGCTGATGCCGACAACGATGGTGATGGAGAGGATGATGGAGATGATGACCAAGCTATTGTTCGTATCGCAGATGAAATGTATTGGGAATATGAATGGGATCCTGTATATGAAACTATTGAAGATCTTGAAGCTGCTTCGTGTCCAGTAGCCGGCATTATTTCTGGCGGAGAAACTGGAACATGTTCATGTGATTATGAAGATACCTGTGAAGTAACCGCTGGTAATCCATATTGTGAGATTGTTAATGATGCGGATACATTACGTTGCTTTACGGATTCACCTACAGCGGTATGTGATGAGCTTGATTCTACTTGGGATGGAAGCGCTTGTACCTGTACATTAGCAGCAAGCTGTTCCGTTGCGGCAGGTGAATCGAGTTGTTCAATCGATATTACATCTGAAGATTTTGAATATGATGAAGCGTCATCGTGTGATATTGGTGAAAGTTGTGGTGACACTTATGAAGGCTGGATAACGGGAGATTTTGTTGAGGACGATAACCAACAGGTAGTTACTGCCGATGGTGTAGAGGATACCGACACTATTACCGTTGATGTGATTGGTGATGAAACAGTTGATGATTGGACTGATGATGATTCGCAAGCTGTTGAAGTAACATTCTGTCCTGATGCAGATTACTTAGTGAGTTATGATAATGATGAATATAATTTTTCGTGGTCGTACTGTCGAGGTGATGATCCGCAGAGCGATGATTTCTTACCAGAATTTGAAGCGAAATTTAGTCTTGATGAAGCCAATGGTAATGAAGTAACTAATACGTATGGTGCTGATGCAGAATTTGTATACGAAGCTATCTTCCGGGATACTACATCTCAAGGCAATTATTTCGAAGCGAATAACAACACAATAGCCGTTCGTGTATACGATAATAATTTAGATGACGATCGTTCTACCATTGAAGATTCGGTAGGCCCAGCCCTATGGTTCTTATTAAAGGGTACAGCTAGTTCCGCTGGTTATAGTGAGGAAGAAATTGATGGTTATCAGGCTGTGAAAGTTGGAAATAGTTATTATATTGCCGCAACAAATTATGATGATACAGGATCTAGTATCGAGCCCGGTGCACTTACTCCGTATATTTTCGTAATAGCATGGAGCCAAGAGGCTAGCGAAGAAACGCAAGCTGTTGTTGATCAGTTAGTTGAATCCATTCGCTTTAATTCTAATGCCAGTGGAGTATTTGATGATGAGTGTAAATTAGAGAAACGCAAAGTAGTGCGTGATACGAAACGTGTTAACGACCTAGGTACTATTACATATTTATTATCTAGTTATTACTATAATGATGCGGATGGTAATGATGCTGCAGATTTTCCAGATGTGCAATCAGGATCATTCATTGCTGGCCTTACTGGTTCTGTATGGTCATCATGGAATTCAACATTGGGTAATGAATTAGGACAGAGTCTACCAACCGATCCTATCAATACATACGATGATGCGGAAAATAATTGTCCGTTTGATCCGCCAGATATCGAACAAGGCGAGGATCCAGATAGTGGTAGTTATTACGATGAAACTGGTACATGTTGGGATCCAATCTATCAAGATTATTATGGACCAGAAGGATCATATCTGTATCAATACCAATGGCGTGCAGATACGTGTAATGCATCGGCTGGTGCATGTGATATTAGTGGTATTAAATGTGAGTCCGACGATGATTGTGATATTTTTGCTCTTTACTCAGACTTAGAATATACTGGAACGTATTCTTGGGAGGATGCTTCTACATGGAATCCGTGTTCTCAGTATGCAAATGGTGATACGGTAAGTGGTGATATTAGTGATTTTTCGAATGATGGCTGCGAAACATTTAATTATATGACACAATCAACATCTACTACATTAGATTCGGATTACTATGACAACAACTTCTCCGAATAATTTAGACGTAGAGGATATTTTTGCAGGTTCTGATGATGATCTTGAAAATATTCCTGTTACTCCTGTTACAGATAGTCAATCAGCTGAGCTAACGCCGGAAGCAGTAATGCAAGATATGCAGGTGGGGGAACCGGCAAGTATTGCTGATGCTGAAGATGTGTATGATGAGCCAACCATGCGTCGTCCATTTAATTGGCGGATAGTTATTATCGTGGCTATTATCGTGGGTGGATTATTACTTATTGCTGGTATTGTAGCGGGTGGTTATTATTGGTATACTCAGCGTAATACTATTGTGGAAGATAGCATTAATAATGTTAATGTTATTATCAATACAAATGGTGCTAGTGACTCACTTACGAATAACTCCAATATAGATATTGTAAATGTGAATGAAACTCCGGCGAATGATAGTAATGGAGCGTTTGTGGATTCCGATCACGATGGGTTATCGGATGAAGAGGAGCGAGTGAATAATACTAATCCCCTCAAGAAAGATACAGATGAAGATGGTTTATCTGATCGAGAAGAGGTGAGAGTATACTTAACTGATCCGCGTAATTCTGATACTGATGGAGATGGCTTTATTGATGGTGAGGAGGTAGCAAATTTCTATCATCCTAATCATCCCGATCCAAAACAACGTTTATTTGAACTACCTCAAGACAATTAATCTACACGCGATACTATGGATTTTCCAAATCAAAACCCTAACCCACAAGCCCCTGCTCAACCAGGCGCAGGGCAGCCACCTACACCCGGAGCGGCTCCAACCGGCGCTCCAGCAACTCCGCAACCTGTAACTCCGCAGCAACCAGGCGTCCAAGCACCAACTCCAACTGGAGTTCCAGCTGGGCCAACTCCTCCACAAACTGGGACACATGGGCCAATGCCAGGTCCGGCAGCTCAACCAATTCAAACTAGCCCACCAGCCGGAATGCCTGCAGCAGGCAGCTCAATTCCTGTAACAACTAGCCTTGGCCTTCAGCCAGGAGGTATGGTTCCGGGATCGGGTCCGGTGCCACCACAAAGTGGATCAGCGCTGCCTGGTACCGGTGATGTATATACAATGCCAGAAAAATTCTTGCAAGATTCTACAGCGCCAGTTGAGGGACAACCAGCTGGTAAAAAGAAAAAGGGTAAGGGGTTAACCATAGTATTGATTATTATTATTATATTAGCTATCGGTGGCTTAGTGGCTGCTGGCGTGTATTATTATCTGCAAATTTCTGCAGAACCAGAACAGCAAGATCAGCAAATTGTGAATGAGATTGTTGAGAATGTGAATGAAAATGAAAATGGGAATACCAATGTTAACGAAAATGAAAATGTGAACGAGAACGCGAATGATAATGCAAATGTTAACGAAAATGAGAATGCGAACACAAACGAAAATGCTAACAAGAGCGCGAATGATAATGCAAATGTTAACGAAAATGAAAACGCTAACAAGAATGTGAACGCCAATGACAATGTAAATACAGCTATTCCATCTGATGTAGTACCAAGTAAGGATACAGATGATGATGACCTTACTAATGAAGAGGAGAAGTTGTATGGTACCGAGGCAAATAAGCCAGATACCGATACGGATGGTTATACGGATGGTGAAGAAATTCTTGCTGGATACGATCCAACAGATCCAACGAGCTCTAGTAGATTAGAGGATAGTACCATTGTAGAATCGTACAAGAACAAACAGTTTGGCTATACTATTCTTTATCCAAGTGATTGGGTGGCTGAAGAGGTATCAGAATCTACCGATAATGAAGTATTCTTTACTCCAACCACACTTGATACAGCCGGTCAATTTGTAGAAGTGTTAGTACAGGATAATCCAACCGGGTTTACAGCATTAGATTGGTACGTTGATCAAGCTAAGGTTGATGAGGCCGATCTTACTCCAATTACTACGTTTGATGGACTAGAAGGTGTATTGAGTATTGATGGATATACAGCATATTTTGCAAATAGTGATTCTGTATATGCCGTAACATATAGCTTTGGTAATAAAACGGAAGTGCACTTTACATCATCGTTCACAATGATGGCTAAGAGTTTTGCATTCATTAAGAAGAGTACTAAAAAAACTTCAGATAGTAATTCAAATTCTAACACAAACAAAACTACTAACGAGAACGCTAACACAAATACAAGCGCTGATACGAACACCAATACGAATGAAGATCCTTCTGACGCATAAAGCGAGAGCTCCGCGTTTAACACAGTCTTCTGTCCAGAAAGTATTACGAGCGGTTGGTAAGGAAGTGCAGCTCCCGAAAGATTTTTCTGTATCCATTGTTACGGTAGGGGATGCGGAGATGCAGAAATTAAATAAACAGTATCGCAATATCGATGCTGTAACGGATGTATTATCATTTCCCTATGACGATGACATCCTTACTGGTGAAATTGTGCTGTGCTATCCACAGGCACTACGTCAAGCTAAATACAAACAGGCGCCTATTGATAGGGAATTGGCCTGGCTTACTACGCATGGTATTTTACATGTGTTAGGATACGACCATGAAATTGCAGCAGATGCTAAGATAATGAGGCCATTAGAACGATTAATATTACAACATGTTTAATAACCTAAAACGTCTTTTGAAGAGTTTTAAGTACGCTACTACTGGCTTGATGTATGTATGGCATCATGAGCAGAATTTTCGAATACAAACGTTTGTTTCACTTTGTGTTGTACTAGCTATGGTGTTATTTCAGTTACCGTTGTGGCAGGTTATTATTCTGATATTATTAATAATGATTGTATTAATACTGGAATTGATGAATACGATAGCTGAGAAAATGGTAGATATCTTAAAGCCGCGTATTCATTCCTATGTGCGTGTTATCAAAGATATGATGGCTGCAGCAGTATTTATATCATCTTTAGGGTCGGCAATTATTGGACTTCTCATTTTTGTACCATATATAGTAGATTTATTTGTAAATTTGTTCTATAATAGTTAGGAGATTTATTAACTTTTTTTGAATGCGTATGCCCAAGGGGGATGTGATTACAGGACTCGATATTGGATCAACCACGATTCGTGTTGCTGTTGGACAAATAAATCCGTACGATAATGAAATTCATATCATTGGGGCGGCTGAACATCCGGCGGAAGGTATTAATAAAGGTGTTATTACCAGTATTGAAGATGCTGTATCCAGCATTTCTGGAGCCTTAGACAAGGCTGAGCGAATGACCGGCATTCCAACGGAACAAGCCTATGTTAGTGTAAATGGAAGCCATATTCTCTCACAGGAGAGCCATGGCGTTGTTGCTGTTTCTAAAGCCGATGGTGAAGTGCGTGAAGATGATGTGACGCGAGTAATTGAAGCTGCTCAAACGGTTGCTACACCACCAAATTATGAAATATTACATGTTATCCCACGTCAGTTTGTAGTAGATGGTCAAGAAGGTGTAAAAGATCCTGTAGGTATGACTGGAATTAAGCTTGAAGTGGATGCGCAAATTATTTTGGGATTAGTATCACAAATAAAAAATCTTACTAAATGTGTATATCGTACAGGTACGGATATTCAAGATCTTGTGCTTGGCGCCCTAGCTGCAAGTGAAGCCGTGCTCACTAAACGTCAAAAAGAATTAGGAGTGGCCTTAGTAAACTTAGGCGGACTCACTACTAGTGTAATGGTATTTGAAGAAGGTGATGTTATTCATACAAAAATATTACCAGTAGGGGCTGGCCATATTACTAATGACATTGCTATTGGCTTACGCACATCTGTAGATATCGCCGAAGAAATTAAAACAACTGCTGGTGCCGCTAGTTCTGAAACAGTTGGAAAGCATGAACAAATTGATTTAAAGGATATCGATCCTAACGAAGATGGTAGGGTATCACGTCGTGAAGTGGCAGAAATTATTGAAGCTCGGTTAGAGGAGATTTTTTCAATGGTAAATAAAGAGCTTAAGGAAATTAATCGGCATGGTATGTTACCAGCTGGCATTGTGCTTACAGGTGGTGGTGCAAAATTGAGCGGTATTGTGGAAGTGGCAAAAAAGCAGTTTTATTTACCAGCGTCAGTTGGTACACCGCGTACATTTAAAACAGCTATTGATAAAATACAAGATCCTGTATTTGCAACTGCACTTGGTTTGGTATTATGGGGAGAATCATTATCTGGAACACAGAGTTCTCACTTTGGTTCACTGCCAAAATTTTCAGCAGTGGGAGATGCTACCACTACAATGAAAAAATGGTTTAAGAGTTTGCTGCCGTAATTATTGGTTATTGTACACATTTTGTATTCATATGCCTGTGAATAAAAACACCGTACGATCGGTGTTTTTTAGTACCATAAAATATAGCTATTATTGCCTTTTGCATACATTTCGTATTCATAGGCCATTGACTAATGGCCTATTTGCGAGTAATCTACGGAGTTGATATTAGTTTATTTAACTTAACTATAATAGTTATTTGTTATGGCAAATGGTAAATATATGGAAGTAAAACCAGACATTGAAACCTTCGCTAAAATTTTGGTGGTAGGTGTAGGTGGCTCTGGTGGTTCAGCCGTTTCTCGAATGATCGAAAGCGGGTTAAAAGGAGTAGAATTTATTGCGGTGAATACGGATGCGCAAGCGTTGCATCATAATCCTGCAAAGCACAAGGTACATATTGGTAAAAATACCACTCGTGGCTTAGGTGCTGGTATGGATCCTGCAGTAGGGCGTAAGGCCGCTGAAGAAACTCAGGAAGAATTAGCTGAGCTCATGAAAGATTCCGACATGGTATTCATTACATGTGGGCTTGGTGGGGGTACCGGATCTGGTGCTGGTCCTATGATTGCTCAAATCGCTAAAGATTCTGGAGCCTTAACTGTGGCTGTTGTTACGAAGCCATTTGCATTTGAAGGACAGCAACGTACAGCTATTGCTGATGAGGCATTGGCTGAAATGAGTGAACATGTGGATACAATTATTACAATCCCTAATGAGCGCTTATTGCAAATTATTGATAAGAAAACTTCACTACTTGATGCATTCCAAACTGTAGATGACGTATTGTACCAAGGTGTACAAGGAATCTCTGATGTAATTACTGTACCTGGTTTAATTAACGTCGATTTCGCGGATGTAAAATCTGTAATGTCTGATGCTGGTTCCGCATTAATGGGAATTGGTCGATCTTCTGGTGAAAATCGCGCTGTAGAAGCTGCGAAGTCTGCCATTGATAGTCCATTACTTGAAATGGATATCGAAGGCGCACAAGGTATTCTTTTTACAATTGCTGGTGGATCAAACTTGGGTATGTATGAAGTAAATGAAGCTGCCCGTGTAATTACTGAATCAGCTGATCCAGCTGCGAAAGTAATTTTTGGTTCTATTGTTGATGAAGATCTTGGCGACGAAGTAAAGGTAACTGTAGTAGCTACTGGATTTGGCACTACTGGTCGTTCTACCAAGAAAATTGAAGCTGTACGGCCAAGTCCATTCAGTGCAAAATCTACTGAAGATAAAGATGATTCTAAGGAAGATAAGAAAAAGAAATCATCATTCCGTAATAAAAAGATTATGGATGAAGCTCCAGTAGACAACAGCACTGACGAAGATTTGGAAGTACCAGCCTTCATTCGGAAAAAGATGATGTAATTGCATTATTACGCTATTTAAAACCCTCTCTGTAACAAGAGAGGGTTTTTTTGATATACTGTATTTATCAAATATTAACTTATTCCCAACATTTATGGAGGTAAAAATGAAGTCGCTACTCACTATCCTTGTAACCACAATTGTTGCAAGTGCTGCGCTTGCTATGCCAGCGTACGGCGCATCTACATATTATGCTGATGCTGATGCAGGCGATGATGCTAATTCATGTACTAGCGCAGATGAAGCTTGTAAAACCATTGCTGGTGCCAAGGCAAAAATTGTTGCTCTTGATGATTCTAGTAATGCTACGTTACGCTTATCTGGAACATTTACCGAGGGAGTGGTATTTTATGCGACAGATGTAACAGCGCCAAATACGTTAGATGGCTTACATATTACGGCTAATAATTCAGATGTGAAGCCGCTCATTGATGGTACCGGATTAGAAACAGCTGTTGAAGTTGATGATATTAGTTCTGCAACCGTTGATTATTTAAAGATAACTGGCGCACAGCAGGGTATTGTTATTGGCGGTAGCTCTGGTGATTTAGTTGGCAATATTGTTGTTACCAACAATAGTATTTATGATATTGAAAATACCGATGATGCTAGCGCGGTAAGTACAATGGGTGTGTATGCATATCACGCAAAAAATCTTATTATCAATAACAATACCATTAATGGTGTAACAGCGGTGCTTACTAATGGTACAAGTTATGATTATGTATATGGTATTGATGTATCAAATTCTAGTAATGTAACAGTTCGTTATAATACGCTTTCGAATATTACACATACGAATACAGTAGCGGCGGACTCTACTTTTCAACAAGGTATTGTATACGGTATTTATAATAATAACAGCACCGATGTAATGGTGCAGGACAATGCAATTTCTGCTGTTTCAAGTACCATTTCTTCTAGCGTTGATAGTTTTAGTGGATCGGCCTATGCGTATGGCATTAGTTCGTGGAATGGGTACGATCATACTTTGCGCAATAATACTATTAGTACAGTAACTGCTACAAGTACTACATCTGGAGATTCTGGATCGATGCGTTCGTATGTATATGGTATTGAGTTGAATAGTATTCAGCGTCACTCGGAGGGTAATAATTTAGTGCGCAATAATGCGTTAAGTGGTTTTATAAGTACAGCTACAGGTGATGCTGCAACCAGTTATGTTAATGGCGTGTATGTTTCTAGTGTAGAAAGCTTAATGGTGCGCAATAATACGGTGTATGATCTTGATATTGTAGGTACTTCGCAGGATGCAAGTGGTTCAGCTTATGGATATGTGTATGCAATTTATGCCCTAAATACACCTCAGGGAATTATCCGTAATAACACTATTGCTGATGCTACCAATACATTGGCCTATACGCAGGATAGTGCAACTTCTTCTGGATTTATGTATGGAGTGTATTTGAGTACAGCGCAAAATGTTACTGTGCGAAATAATACGGTGAGGGATTTTGCAATGGTAGCAAATAATAATAATGTATCAGATTTCTATGATACGGGCCGCATTTATGGAATATACTCATATCAAGGTTCTACAATAACATTAAAGAAAAATATATTTAACAACTTTAATACTACCTACGCCACTAGCGGTGAAGATGGTACCTCGTATATGTATCACTATGGTATTTATACGTATCGTAGCAGTGGTGTAACAACTCAGAAAAATACGTATAAAAATGCTGTTATGGATCTTACAGTGAATGATCCTACAGCGAGTAGTTTTACGTATGGTTATTCGTATCCATTCTATTTTACTGATGGATCCAATCAAATAGTGAAAGGTAATAAGGTTATAAATAATACACTAACTACAGAAACCACAACGGATAATTATTTGAACACGTATTTGTATGCTATTGAGTTACTGGATACGCCTAATTCTCAAGTGGAAAACAATACCGTAAAAAATAATACACAAACTGGTACGGCTGATACATCTGTTGGGGCTACCCAATATGGAATATATCTCTCGCGTGCGCCAGGTACACTAGTTAGTGATAATACGATTAGTGGTAATACCGTACAGCACGATGGTGCTGCATCAGGTTCGGCCGCATACTATGGTATGTATATAGATAACTCTCCGCAGATATACATTAATGCAAATCGGTTACGCAGTAATGCAGTAAATACTGCTTCTACCGAGAAAGCCTACGGTGTGTATTTTTATGGAGATGCTAGTAAAACCTACATGATGAATAATATCGTGCTAGGAGATGCAGACTACGATGGAATCACAAGTTACGGAGTGTATCTTGCATCATCATCAACCAAAAAAGTATATGTATTGAATAATACCGTATCGGATTGGTATACTGCTGCGTCATTATTAGGTGGATCGAAATTACGCTTGAAGAATAATATTTTACTGTCGGTTGGTGCGGGATCATACCCATTGGTTGTAGGTGCAGATACTGTAGATATGGATAGTTTTCAATCAAACTATAATTTGATTCGTAATAAAACTACTTCAGGACAGAAGGTGTACGATGATGATAATAGCGTAAAAATTACCTGGAGTGATTGGACAAGTAAGAGTAGCTACAGTAAAGATCGTAAATCTATTAACAAAGCGCCAAAATTGAAGGCGAATGGTTTATTGAAAAAAGGCTCTAAAGCAATAAATAAAGGAACCAAGAAATATGGTTTAGCTAAGAAATCGCTTCCATATCAATTATTACAAACGGATTATAATGACACTAAACGTCCATTAGGTAAGAAGGTTGATATTGGTGCAGACGAACGCAAGAAGTAGGTAGTATATATAAAGAGTATGGTAGGCGAGAGGTGGTGATTAATCACCACCTCTCGCCATTCCTCCTGATTCCCCGCTAGTCTACCCTCCTTTGGGTGGGTAGCCACCCTTTTGGCTACTACGTATAACGCGGCAGCGTTTCAGCCAGCCCTGGTGCACTGGCCAGATATTTAGACAAATGAGTTATCTACATATCCTGCCAGCGCAACAAAAAAACGGGCGCAATGCCCGAATTGGTTCGTTTTATAGATTGGATAAGATGGATGTTGTACAACAGCGATTGCAATGCTCTGTTGTTGTAATGTGGAAATTTCACCGCAATTGTACAGGAGCATCAGGCTTTGTTAATAGTGTAGTGATGATATAAAAGACTAGTGCGTATTTTCATATATTACGCTATAATCAGATATATGCGATGTTCAGGATGTTTAAATGACGATACAAAAGTAGTAGATTCCCGCGTTACCGACGAGGGAATGACTATTCGGCGTAGGCGGGAATGCCCTAAGTGTAATTTTCGGTTTTCAACCAAAGAACAAGTGGAAATTTTGAACTTAAAAGTAGAAAAGCGCGATGGTACTGTTGAGCCCTATTCTACCGAGAAGCTTTCCAGTAGCCTGCGCACAGCCTTACAGAAGCGCCTTAATGATGATGAGAAATTTAATAAGCTGTTAGCCGCTATTGAACGTAATGTACAACTAACAGCAAAGTCCGATATAATAGGTACAAGCAAAATTGGTGAGATTGTAATGAAACAGTTGAAGAAGCTTGATAAAATTGCCTACATTCGTTTCGCTTCAGTATATGAGGATTTTGATGATTTAGTATCGTTTCAAGAAGCGGTAGAGAAATTAATTACCAAACGTGGCAAGAAAAAGAAATAACTATGCATATTCACGAAAAAGCTGAACCAGAATTCAATCCAAAGAAGCGTCTTGGGTATTTGCACGTATATACAGGTGAAGGAAAGGGTAAGACATCTGCTGCATTAGGTATGTTATTACGGGCAGCTGGTCATGGCCATAACGTGGTAATGATACAGTTTTTAAAAGGGGATAGTGAATCTGGTGAAATGAAAGCTGTAGAACAGCTGGGAGACCATGTAGCGATTATGCAATTTGGACGTGACGATTTACTATCGATGGATGAAATACAGGCGATTGATGGATATTTGGCTAATCAGGCATTAAATTATGCCCGCGACCTAATGCGTAAGAATCGCCCGGATGTATTGATTCTTGATGAAGTGGCTACGGCGGTAAATCATCAACTTCTACCTATTGAGGATCTACTTGATTTTCTTCAAGATCGTCATCAGAATACCGAAATGATTTTGACTGGCCGTAATGCGCACCCTTCTATACTAAATTTAGCAGACTTGGTAACGGTATTTGAGCCTACTAAGCATTATTTTGACTATCAGCAGTTTCAACCGCGTCAAGGAATTGAGCATTAGGAATTAATAATCCGTATATTAAAGACCATCAATAACCCGCACGTATAAAACGTGGGGTTATCCACATTTACCCTATTTTCTGTGGAGAACCAGGGGATTCCTAAACACAACATATTGTGGTACTATGATTAATACGAACACTATATATAGTAATTTGAGTCAGAGTGGTATTTTTTCAAAAAGCTCTGGACGCTGATAAAAAGGCTTGGTTAAGGGCTTTTTAGAGAATATCAGGCTCGAAGGAGGGTATATACGTATCGTATTAACTATTTATACATACATATTATATGTACGAACTAGAAGGATTACGTAAACAGGTTTTCGACGACCGTTACGCTCTTAAAAATGACAAGGGTGAACAATTAGAAACCACACCTGAAGAAATGTGGAAACGCGTATCAGGTGCTATTGCCTTGGCAGAAAAAACTCCTGAACTCCAGAAGGAATGGGAGCCAAAATTTTATGATATTTTAGAAGGCTTTGACTTTGTTCCTGGCGGACGCATTCTCGCTGGTGCTGGATCTGGTGTGCCACTTACATTTTATAACTGTTTTGTTATTCCATCTCCAGATGATAGCCGGGCAGGTATTATGGATAGCGTAACTACCATGATGGAAATTATGAGTCGTGGTGGTGGCGTAGGTGTAAATCTTTCTACTATTCGTCCGCGTGGTACCTATGTGAAGGGTGTAAATGGAACAGCTTCTGGATCCGTATCATTTGGTGCGCTTTATTCATTTGTAACTGGATTAATTATTCAAGGTGGTTCACGACGTGGCGCTTTGATGTTAATGCTTGATGATGATCATCCAGATATTGAAGAATTCATTACTGTTAAACAGGAAATGGGCCAAATTACGAATGCGAATCTTTCAATCTGTATTTCTGATAGCTTCATGGAAGCTGTTAAGGCTGAGGCTGATTGGGATTTAAAATGGGAAGGTGAAGTTGTACGCACTATTAAAGCGCGTGATTTATGGAACTTGATTTGTGATTCTGCTTGGAGATCTGGTTAACCGGGAATGATGTTTAAGGAGCGCTACAATAAAGAATCCAACTCTTGGTACTTTGAAGATATTATTGCTACTAACCCATGTGGTGAGCAAGGTTTAGGTGCTTGGAATGTATGTAACTTAGGTGCTATTAATTTAGCTAACTTTGTATTAGAAGATGGGAGCTTCGATTACGATCGCTTAGGTAAAGTAACAGCAACAGCTATTCGTTTCTTAGATAATGTAATTGGAAGTACAGAATATTTCTTTCCAGAAAACGAAGAAGCGCAAATGGATATTCGTCGCACTGGATTAGGTTCGATGGGATTAGCTGATACCTTTATTAAAATGGGTATTCGGTATGGTAGCCCTGAAAGTATGGCAGTAGCTGAAAAGATCTACATGTTAGTGCGTGATGAGGCTTATCGAGCGAGCGCAATGATTGCTAAAGAAAAAGGATCTTTCGGAAAATATGAGAAAGATAAGTTCATGCAAGGTAAATTTATTCAACGATTACCAAAAGACATTCAAAACCTTATTGAAGAAAATGGAATCCGTAATGGTGTGTTGCTTACGCAAGCTCCTACAGGAACAACCAGTATTCTTTCCGGTGTAAGTTCTGGAATTGAGCCAGTATATGATTTTGCGTTCAAACGCAAAGATCGTTTAGGCGAGCATCTTGTATATCATCCATTATTTGAAGAGTGGAAGAATGCGCAAGAAGATGAAGATGCAGAGGCTCCAGACTATTTCATAAATGCGAAGCAACTTACTCCAGATGAGCATGTACAAATGCAAGGCATGATTCAGAAATATGTAGATTCGAGTATTAGTAAAACTGTAAATGCTCCGAATGAACATACACCAGAGCAAGTACAGGAGTTATACATTAAAGCCTACGATCTTGGGTGTAAGGGTGTAACATATTATCGTGATGGTTCACGTGATATCTCTGTATTAAGTTCTATCGATGACGATGCAGAGGTGGATGGAGCTACTGAGGAAACTGGGCACAAAATGCGCCCACGTGAAATCGTTTCTCCACGATCTCGTCCTGAAAAGGTTGAGGGTGCTACATATAAAGTAAAAACTGGTTACGGAACAATGTTCGTAACAATTAATCATGACGATCAAGGTCAGCCGTTTGAAGTATTCGCTACGATTGGTAAGGCTGGTGGAGTATTTGCTGAAGAATCCGAAGCGATTTGCCGATTAGTATCATTATCACTACGAGCGGGAATTCCTGCGCAAAATGTGATTGAACAAATTCGTGGTATTCGTGGGCCAATGCCTACTTTTGGTAAGAATGGAATGATCCTTTCTATTCCAGATGCGATTGGGCAAACCTTGGCTGAACATATCGAATCACACTCTCCAACACCCAAGTCCACACAACTAGCTGCTGAAGCTCAACAAGAGGTGAATGAAGAATTAATGGAGCAAGATGCTGGTCAAGATCTTATAGCACCTGCTGTAACTAAAGAAACTGTGTCTGTGAAACAAACCGAAAGTGTAACTGTAGAAACTGATGGTGCTGTAAAATATCAAACCTCAACTGCTGCTACAGCGTCTATCGCGAATGTAGGGCTATCTCCTGAATGCCCTGAATGTGCAACTGTAATGGCGTTAGCCGAAGGTTGTATGACATGCTTTGGCTGCGGCTATAGTAAGTGTGCGTAACATCCGGGATGTCGTAGGGTTAATTCATGAATTGACCCTACACATACACCAGTATTTTTGATACACTATTATTATGCAAAACTATTTCACACGAAAAAACATTATCACCGCATTTGGATTAATTGCTTTTGCAATTATCGGGCGCATGCTGTTACAAGCTATGCCAAATGTAGAAACACTCATGGTGGTATCCATTATCGCCGGAGCAATTTTAGGTCCGTATCTTGGTTTATTGGTTTCGCTATTATCAGTAATTGGTTCAGACGTACTTATTGGAAATACGAGTATATTAGTATTCACCTGGAGTGCATGGGCATTTATCGGTATAGCGAGCACTCTATTGAAGCGTAAGAGGGATTCTGTGCCACAAAAAATAGCCGTATGGTCCGATTCTTTGAAGTTTACGGCTGGTGGTGCCCTAGGAACGCTATTTTTCTATCTATGGACGAATTTTGGCGTTTGGTTGATGACTGCTATGTATCCAAAAACATGGGAAGGGTTAATGCAATCATATATCATGGCGCTACCATTCTTGCGTAATCAATTTGTAGGAAATATGATTATTATTCCGGCGGTATCGATAGTATTTCTAACCGCTTGGAAATACGCACCTGCACTTATTAAGAACTGGCAGAATCGAAAAGTTGTTGGTACGGTGCTGAAATAAAAATTATATTCAATTGAGAATTTCACGTAGAGACGCGATTAATCGCGTCTCTACGTGTTTTAAGGTTATTTTACATATTCATATAGTTGACAATATAGTGTTTTAGGCTAAAATGATCCGGCTATTCATAGGTTATCGGTCCTGCCTACTTCAAATGGACCTAGCCGGAGGAACGCTAATGCTCATCCCCCTCGCGCTGCTTGGCGCCTCATTCTTCTTGGCCCTGGTGGCCCTTCAGCCCTCACCAGAGACATCTGGCAAGCGGTGGTTCCAGGCCATCGTCGTGGCGCTCAGTCTCAGCACGATGTTCCTGGTCGGCTGGCTTCCTATGGCGCCCTTCGAGGTGACGTTCATGAACGTCAACGAACTGAAGGTCTACCCGTGGGTCCCGTGGATTGCGGTCGGCGCCGTGTTCATCATGTGTCTCAGCAAGCTCTTCGCGGAGCTGCTGGAGCCCAACCACGTCGAGTACGTGGAGGTCGAGCCCGAGGAAGAGGACTAGCGTCTGCCCTGTGTTATCTGCGAAAGCGCAGTGACACAGGGCCGTCCCAAAACACGTCATATCTGGCGTGTTTTGTGTTTATGAGCATATTAATGATATACTTAGTTCCTACACAGTTACACTTTGTTTTATTAATTATTTATAAGAAGTTCTATGCCACATGGATCAACTTGCAGCTGCGCAATGTGCAGCTTAGGTAAAAAGATGGGTATGATCAAAAAAGGTGATCAACCTGCTGCCGAGAGTAAGGGCGCTACTTGCGCTTGCGGATCTGGAAAAGATTCTGCACAGTGTTGCGCTAAAAAATAGTATTCACGCGTAAAGCAAAAAGCCTCCCACCCGGGAGGCTTTTTTTAGTTGTGTTATTATGTAGCCATGGAAATACTTTATATTCTTGATCTACTTGGAACAACCTCATTTGCGTTGGTGGGTGCGTATGCGGCTATTCGGCATAAGTACGATATTATTGGTATTATCATTTGTGGATTTCTTACAGCGGTAGGTGGTAGCACAATTCGTTCACTCTTACTTGTAGAACAGCCAGTATATTTTTCGGATTCAAGTTATTTGGCAGTAGTTGTGGTGGGTATTGCGCTAGCGATTGTGTTTTTTAGATACTTACCAAAGTTGCAAAGTGTTGTATTGATAATTGATGCAATAGGTTTAGCAACGTTCGCTTACATTGGAGCGCAAGTTGCTGTTCAACATGGGCTATCTACGATTATGGTTGTTATCATGGCGGCCATCACCGCTGTTGGTGGGGGATTGTTACGTGATATTGCCATGCGTGAAAAGCCCCAGATCTTTTATAAAGATTTTTATGCCACCCCAGCTTTATTATTAGGCCTAGTGTATGTACTATTTCCAGAATTACAAACCGCACCTGTTTTTATATATGGAATTATTGGCATGACTATTATTGTGCGACTATCAGCGATTCGTTATGCGGTAGAAGTATGGAGGCCGTGGACTACGGGGAGGCTTTCACTTAATTGACAAAAGTAATAATCGTACGTATTATTGCCACCATATGAAGATAAGTAAAGATACATTAATTGGTGAAGTACTTATGGAGTATCCTGAAGCTCAGGATATTATGCTTAAGTATTTTGGTGAAGAGGTAGCCTGCGTAATGTGCCCGGGCCAGGCCTTTGATACATTTGAAATGATTGCCGACCTACATGGTATTGAAGAAGAAGTTGTAGATGAGATGCTAAAAGAAATGAACGTAGTAATTGCGCAAATACTTGAAGATAATAAAGGAACCACACTAGTTTCTAAAATTGAACAAGAAGAGCAAGTTGCTGAATAGAGCTTAGGGTATGGTTAAATAAAAAAGCCCCCGAGCGGGGGGCTTTTTTGATACTGCCGTTAGCTTTATAGCATTGGTAGATACGTATCTACTTCGTACTGTGTTACTTGGGTGCGGTAAGCATCCCATTCAGCACGCTTGTTTTCGAGGAATTTTTCGAACACTTGTTCTCCAAGGACTTCTTTTAGCAATTCGCTCTTTTCTGCAAGAGCAATAGCTTCTCCAAGGCTACCTGGTAGAGCGAAGATGCCACGTTCTTGCATTTCTGCTGGAGTCATTTCGAAAATGTCATCTTCTACAGCGTCAGCCAGTTCATAACCTTCTTCAATACCCTTTAATCCGGCGCGTAACATTACGGCGAATACAAGGTATGGGTTTGCAGCTGGATCTGGGCATCGTAATTCTACGCGAGCTGCATTGGCTTCGCCACGAGTAAGTGGAATGCGTATTAATGTAGAGCGGTTACGGCGACCCCATGCTAGATACACAGGTGCTTCGTATCCAGGAACTAACCGTTTGTATGAATTTACATACTGGTTAGTAACTGCAACGATTTCTGGCATATGTTTTAGAATGCCCGCAACGTAGGATTTAGCCTCCTTGGATAAACCATATTCATCACTGTCATCATGAAAAATATTTTTCCCATCTTTCCACAAGCTTTGGTGAACATGCATTCCGCTACCATTTTCTCCAAAAATAGGTTTCGGCATAAACGTTGCGTAAAAACCATGTTCATGCGCAATTTCTTTTACGATGTACTTATAGGTCATTACAATATCACCCATAGTAAGTGCGTCAGCATACTTCATGTTGATTTCTTGCTGTGATGGAGCTACTTCGTGATGACCGCGTTCAACTTCATAACCAAGTTTTTCTAGGGCTTCTACACTACGTTCACGGAGAAATGTACTCTCATCCATAGTGAGTTGATCGAAGTATCCAGCAGTGTCGATAGTAACGGTATCGGTATTGTCGGCGAAGTAGAAATATTCTAGTTCAGGACCAACAAACATTTTGTAACCTTTGCTTTCAGCGTATGCTAAGTTATCTGCTAGTATAGTTCGTGGGTCGCTGTGATACGGATTACCTTGCGCATCGAATACATCGCACATGAAACGTGCAATTTTGTGTACATCAGCTTCCAATGGCATGATAGCGAATGAATCGAGTACTGGCTTTAGCACTAGATCACTTTCTTCAATGCGTGCGAAGCCATCGATAGATGAGCCATCAAAAAAAGCACCTTCTTCAAGATACCGTTCTAATCGCTGCACTGGGAAGGTAATGCCTTTGAGCATACCGAGAACATCGGTAAACCAAAAACCAACCATAGTAACGCCTTCGGCTTTAACTTGTTTTAAAATATCAGCTTTCGTCATAATGGGTTAGACGATAAAAAATTAGGCTCGGAAGATGACTTCCTTGTCATTCCAAATATGAATTGAGCACTTCTTTGTACTACACCTGTATTATAGGGCCTAATGAAGATTAGTGTCAAACGATGTTTGGCATGTGGATAACCTCTAGGAGTCAAGTGTAAGAATAATTGCTTGAGCGATATCTTTCATGGTTTTTTTCGTATTCATCGCCTTTTTTCTAATCATTTGATAGGCCTCTTCTTCGGTTTTGTTATAGTGTTTCATAACCATGCCCTTGGCTTTTTCTAACACCTTACGGGTTTGTAAGGTTTCTTTAAGTGTAATGGTTTCAGAAATTAACTTTGCGTTAGATAATGCGCCGCCTACTTGAGCGGCAATAATTTCAAGCATACGAATATGATCCTTGGTGTAGCGCCGGGCTTTTTTATTTTGGACATTAATTACACCAATCAATTTTTTTTGATAGATAATTGGCATTGAAATAAAGGCTTCCCAATTATCTTCATCAAGTTTAGCAATTTTTGCGAATCGTTTATCGTTGTACGCTTCTTTATTGAGCGCAACAGTTTTTTGATATTGCGCTACCCAACCAGTGATACCTACGCCAAATTCCAGCGCCATTTTATTAATCATGCCGGGATGGGGTATTTTGGATGCTTTTAATATAAGGTGGCTATCTTGCGCTAAATAGATCAAGCACGCATCCGATTTCATGGTGCCGGAAACTAGTGAAACAATTTCATCGAGCACTTCACTAATATTCAAATTATAGCTAATTGTTTCGGTTATCCGATGCAATAACTTGAGTTCTTCGGTTTTTTTCTTGAGTTTACGCTTAAGGGCTGCCGTGGAGGTGGTAGTCATATGCTTCTATGGTATACTAGGTTCCATGAAACCTCAAGAAGTATATAACGATTTACAGATTCCTTCGAATAGTCATTTAATTGATGTTCGTGAATTGCAGGAATATTCTGCTGGCCATGCCCAAGATGCGGTGCATATGCCGTTATCGGATTTAGTGAATCTTATTCCTAAATGTACATACGATAAAGATGCTGATGTGTATCTGATGTGTAGGTCGGGCGGTCGTAGTTCTGTTGCGGTAGGTTTATTTACAAAAGCCGGTTTTACAAAAGTACATAATGTAGATGGTGGAATTATTGCATGGGATGCTGCTAAACTACCTATCGAGTAATATATTTGAATACTATATGAAGAATAGTACAAAATTATTAGTAATAAGTGTTAGCGCAGTAATTGCTTTGTGGGCTGGACCAGTATTAGCGGCTTTCGGAGATGAATGTGTAGATTCACCATGGACACCTATATATAGTATTCAGAATATTACGTGTGACGATGATTGCGGTGTATTACGCATTGTTGATAGTAATAATACAGATACAATATATTACGAAGCGGAGGGTTATACTGATGTTGCAGAGCAAGGTCGCGATGAATTACGTATAACTATTAGCGATGCCTGTGCCTTACCAAAGGTTACTTTTTCATTTGATGGTGAAATGAATGAAGAGCAGGTTGAATTTCAAGAAACCGTAGATAAGTGGGATATAGGAATGGATAGGCAAGTGATTATTGAAGTAGGGGAATTAAAATTAGATATTCGGGTGCGTAATTCTAATCATGTAAATAAATTTTGGTATGCTGTTGTTGGAATAACGGTTATTTCAATTATTACATTAATTGTCACTGGCTTGATTAAGCGCAAGCAAAAATCATAAGCTGCGAGTGAGTAGTTGCTTCACGGTATCTACAGAAGATTGCTCAAGTTCTTGCCAATTTCCGGCTGCAACAATAGTTCCATTAACGATACACACAGCTCGCGTACTCATGGTGCGGGCTTCTTGAATATTATGGGTTACTAAAAGAGTAGGAATAGAATGTTTCCGCAAGAGTTTTTTTAGCCAGTGAACAATATCGTATCGGCGTATAGCATCAAGTGAGCCGAACGGTTCATCTAGTAACAGGGTTTGGGGATTATAAATTAAGGCTCGTGCAATAGCGATGCGTTGTTGTTCGCCACCGCTGAGTTGTTCGGGATATTTTTCTGCAAGATGATCAATGCCAAACTGCGTGAGTAGTTCGGATACACGTTTGTGAATGTCTGGCTTGGCAATTTTTCGAATACGTAATGGGTAGGCAACATTTTCAAATGCTGTGAGATGGGGGAGTAAATGTTGCTGTTGATCCACTAAACCAACGGAGTGTTGTTGAGGGGTGATTGATCCTGTATATGGTTGTAGGCCAGCCACACAACGCAGTAAGGTAGTTTTACCAGCGCCGGAAGGGCCAATAATGCTAAGAATCTCACCGGGTTCAGCTGTGAGAGAAATGTTCGTAAGAATTATGTGTTCATCAATGCTGGCGGAGCAGTTATGTAGTACGAGGCTCATAATGATATTTAATAATAAAGAGTATGGATACACCAAGGGTCATGATAAGTAGTAGCGTTGTCATGCCTGTGGCCGCTAACGATAACCGGTAGTTACTCATGAGGCGATATGAAAATTGCATAGCAAGTGGTTGTTGGGATGGCGTAAGAATGCTGGCAATGGCGATATCTCCTAATACGAATATCCAAATCAGGGCGGTAGCTTGAATGATGCTGGAACGTAGTAGCGTAAGACTAGTTTTATATTGTTGCCATCTATTAGCACCTAGTACAGTGAGGGTTTCTAGAATGTGTTTGGGCTGCGCATTCCATTGTGTAGCAATAAGTGTAATAGCGATTGGCATAATGAGAGCGCAGTACGCAATAACAGTAATGGGTAGTGATTGATCTAGCCATAGTCGCCAAGCTAGCCCCAGAGTAACGGGTGATAGGGCTAATATGGCAATTGGCCACCACTTCCAGTTGCTACGTGTACTTAATACCAGCGTAGTGCTTAGAGTAACACCAGTAACGCTAGCTATGAGTGCGATAAGTAGTGTTCTACCAAGCGTGGCCGGAAACGATGTGATAAATAACTCACTGTAGTTGGAGAGCGGTAGGCTTTTTAGAGCAATGGCGATAATAGGCGCTAGGATAAATGCGGCGAATAGTATTCGCACAATGCGTAGCCACCATGCCGGTGTGTGTTTGGCGAGTACAGATGAACGTTGTTCTATAACCGATGATTTTCGGCTAAACCATAGTGCGCTTAATAAGATAAGAGCAAGAACTATAAACTGCATTATGGCTAATGTAGTGGCTGTAGCGATATCGTACTGCTGAGTAAGTGTGCGGTAAATAGTTACTTCAATAGTTTGATATTTGGATCCGCCTAATACCAAAGGTAGGGCAAAGCTCATAGCTGCATACAACATAATAATACTACTTACACCAGCAACTGTACGTTTAATGCGTGGCCAGGTGATGGTGCGGAGAATATTCCATGATGAAGCACCACATACTTTGGCGTTATCAATTATTCCGTAGCCAACATTGTGTAGGCGTAAACGGATAGCGATGTAGGCGAGCGGAATGTTGTACCAGCAGTGGCTGGCAATAATAGCCGCCGGAGAGTAGAGGAATTGTATTGGCTGGAGATGTAACCATTGCAGTAAGGTATTGATGTATCCAGCATTGCCATATACGGCTACAAATCCTAAGCCAACAATAATTGCCGGCAAAAAAATGGGTAGCATCATAATGGCGCTGAACCAATGGGGCGTACTTACGCGCTTATGATGTTCTAACAACGCTAGTCCACCACCAATACAGATTGATACTAGCGCGGTAATGCCACTTTGCCATGCCGTGAACCAGGCATGCGATATCGTGGCTGCACTAAATTCAATTTAGGAAATATGCGGCCAAGCTTTAAGCAATAGCATCATTAACGGAGCGCCAACACTAATTGCTAGCACCCCACTAATAGATAGGCTAAGTAAGCGGTTTACTGGATGCCTAGTGTTTCGTTGACTGTTTCTATCCATACTTCAACATCTTCACTTGATAGATTGTTAGGAACTGCAATGATTTCATCTTCACCTGGCATGATGATTTCACTGTAGGCTTCTGGCCAGGTGGAGGTATCACCTAGTACGGGAATCATCCATTGGGTTGTTGGGATGGTATTTTGTACTTCATCACTTAATAGATAGTCTACAAACGCTTGGCTAGTTTCGGTATGCTATGTGCCACGTACGATACCAGCACCTTCTACTTGCCGAACATAACCTTCCTTAATAGGGATAGCTGCATATTGATAGCTGTCTTCTTGATCAATATGATACGCTGGGCTGGTGAGGTAGCTTAATACAATAGGGGCTTCACCTTCTAGGAAGAGATTAAAATACGCGGTGCCCCAATCGGGTGTAACTTGAAATACATTGCTTGCCATATTGTTCCAGAAGAGTTCTGCTGCATTTTCAGAAATCCCGTAGCGTGTCCATAACATAAGTTGTGTGCCAGGGGAGGATAATCCTGCTTGCTCGATAATTACTTGATTCGCATATGTACTTGAGGCAAGATCGCTAAGGCTGATTGGTTCATCGAATGTAAGGGCTTCTGTATCGTAGACAAATCCAATGTAGCCGTAATCGAATGGTGTCATTGTGAATTCCTCATCAAAGCGAAGGTTGCTAGTAATTTCCGCAGAGCGCTCTGGAGTGTATGGAGAGAGTAGGTTGTTTTCAATAACTGTTGAATAATCTATATTATCTAATCCCATCACTACATCAGCTTTAGGATTATCTTGTTCAGCTAGTAGTTGATTGATCATGCTACCGGTATCGCTGAATGTAACGATATCCAATTTCGCATTAGCTTGGTTTTCGAAGGATTCCGTGATTTGTGGTAGCAAGCCATATTCGGCTGCTAAGCTATCATATGTGTATAGCGTTAGTGTAGTTGGTGTTTTAGCTTCATTAGTTGTTTGTTCTGATACGCTTGTGCAACCGGCTAGGGTAGCAATCGCGGCGCACAGAAATACGGCGACAGTTTTTTTCATGATTGTTGCGTAAATAATAAAAACCCCTGTAACAGGGGTGGACAAATCAAAAATAGATTAGCCACATTCCCTGCGCTGGCATTATCCAGATCAGGTGCTAAGGATATTTCTCAGGCTCACGAGTGAACCACTCCTATATAGCAGATTGAGTATAGCATATTAAATCTCCTCTACAATCGTTCTTGTTATTTGGAACAGTTATACAGGGGAACGGGAGATAGGCGCCGAAGCATCTATCTCCCTCTGGTTCAATGAACCAGTCCTCCTTGGTGTGGTCATCTTATTTGGGGCCGGATCTAGTAGACCGACCCGCGGCTGTAGTCACCGCGGCCGTGGCCGGTGACCGCGCTCCAGGCGGCCCAGAAGCCGCCCGGACGCAGCACCTTGTCCCAGCTGAGGGGCAGGTGGCTACGCCGGAACTCGTCGGGGTCGGCTTCCAGCACGCGGCGGGCGGCTTCGGACCAGAAGTCCATGCGTTCGGCGCGCAGGTCCACGGCCCAGAGGTGATCGGGATCGCCCAGGGGCAGGCCCACGCGGCGGATCTGCCCCGCCACCTCTTCGGCCTTCAGCCGGGTGCGCTTGGTGTTGGGCATGCCATCCTCGCCCAGGCTCACGCAGGGGCAGAACAGTCCCGTCGTGATGACAGGGATGCCCAGCTGCTGGATGACCCACAGCTCCCAGAGGTGGGTGGTGAGGTACGGCCCCAGGTTGCCGAAGGCCACGGAACCGGTCTGGTTCGTGACGCAGAGCTCTTCCATCTGCTTGAGCAGACGGTTGCGCTCGGCGAACGAGGTGGGGTCCGGGTGGAGGCTCTGCTCGATGTAGGTGCCGTCGTTGAACAGCAGCCGTCCGAGGGTGTCCAGCACCGCAGCGGACACTGCGCCGGCCGAGACCGTCTCCATTTGCCCGAGGGTGGTGATGGCGACCGTCTCTTCCATGCCGAACTGGCCGTTCTCGCCGCACCGCTCACCGACGCCCGTGAAGGGGCCGTTGATCTGCAGCGTGACGGCCGTGGGATCGTTCCGGTCCACGAAGGAGCTACTCACCTGCTTCGGCACCCCCCGGAACGCGCCCAGGGCGATGTGCCCGAAGAACGGCGGCTCGAACCCGATCATCCCGCGGGGGAGAGACCGTTTCATTTTGGGCGCGTAAAAAGTCGTTTTCTCTGCTATGATTAGCTTCAAATACATTGTTTAACCTGTTAAGAAGCTAATTATGATAAAAAAAACGAAACAATCCTTATTGTCCAAAGTGCGCTAATCCACA
>JAJRVJ010000025.1 GCA_024277435.1 Patescibacteria group bacterium
CCCTAACATCAATTGTCCCAGTCATCAACCTACCATCGTTTAACGTAGTTGTGCCATTTACGATAGCTTTGTCTCCTGACACCACAATGAATTGCCAATTATCAGCTTTCGCAACTGTAATATTATTAAATGTTTCACTAGCTGCCACATTAAATGTGGTGTTTGTATTACGATAAAATTCAACCGTACCGTTACCATGGTTAAACGTACCACCAGCGGTGTGTGTCCAATCATCACCAACGCGCATGGTACCAGATGGAGCATTAAATGTGCCACCAGATAAGTTAAAATGCCGATTAATATCCAACGTACCACTAGAGCCAGTAAACGTACCATCTGCTTGTTGAAAACCACCGCTCCCTACAGTAATATTATTATTGGATCCCTGTGTGATAATACCAGTATAGCCAGACTGAATATCAATACCACTAACACTAATAGCTTCATCTATGGTGATATTTTTGGTACTGGTGGCATTAAAGATTACCACGTCCCCGCTGGTCGGTTTAGAATTAGTGGACCAATTAGCACCTTCACTCCAATTATTAGTGGAACCACCTCCATCCCAGGTAATGGTAGCTGCTAATGCTGATTCAACACGAAAATCAAGCATGAATAGCGTAATGTAGTTTACCGCTATGACACTCATAACAATGATGACAAACGATGATAATGAAAAAAGGCGCGCTCGCTTCTTATAGTTCAAATGATCACCATATGAAGTTTTATACGTACCATCTTCTTTGCGCCAAGCAGCTCGCGTAAAACTAGTTTGCGGTGAAGTGAATAATAAATCGTATACATGTACGAATGCTTCTGCAATCAATAAAAAAAACAAGCGCCCTACTATTGTAAAGCGATGAATTGATGGTTGTTCTTTAGCAAGATCGCACTCTAAAGATTTGTGTTTATCAACAAGCTTTTGCCACATATATTTAAATTTTTTATATAGCTTATTTAGCTTTACACTAAAAATACCAAAAAAATAATATTTTGCCAAAAATAATGATACAAAAACCTCTAGGCTACCAACTGCATTCCAGGTCGTTCTAGTACTACTGTTGGACTAACAGTATTCTCATCATCACCTTGTAATAATTTTGGTAACTCTTCTACCTTTCGAGCCCGGCGAGCCCGTAATACAGCTCGCATCCCTTTCGATGAGTATTCAGCTAACTTAGGATGACGCGCTATAAACTTAGCGCCAGTAAATAAATGCTGCGATGCTTTAAATAGTGAACTCGCTCTATCACCCTTAGCCAATACCCGGCACGTTGCTGCTGCACGTGATATAAGCTTTGGCGTTAATCGTGCGCCCTTATACACAATCTTACCGCCCTCTACCATTTCACCAGCGCCAGTGAAGTCTAATAACAAAATAACAGCACCCTCTGTGCCGTGTAAAAACCGAGACCAACCTTCAAGATCATCACCGCCGGCAGTTTTTCCAACTACTGCCTCTCCTAACATTTTAGCAGCACCGACTCCAAACGGAATAAAATCACATGCAAACATTGCTGTTTTCCATAAGCGATCCTTTGATTCAGGATCATCTTCCATTGCCGCTTTACTTACTGTCTCTTTCAGATTTTCGTAAAACTTTTGCTGATCTGCTGTGAGTTGATCTTTACCAACAGTTTCTACTGTAGCAAACAGATTGTTTGCTAATGATTCAGCTTTTGTAAAATCACCAGCCTCTACAGCCGCAGCCGTTTCTTGAATCGAAGCTTCTAATGTTTGCTGCATTTCTGAAACAGCTTCTATAGCTTGCTTTTTTACTTTATCAGGAGAAACAACAATGCCTTCAAGCGACTCATCTTCTGCAATACCTTCACTGCGTAATATCTCATTCAGCATCTCCGGCGTAATATTGTCTGCTAGATTTCGCAAAGCTTCCATGGCCTGCGCCATGCCATCACGAAAAGTTTCTGCAAAAGCACCGCTTTCTGCGGATTGTTCAAACCCTGCATTTACCTCCTCAACTGTTAGTGGACGGGCTTCAGCATGATCTTCACCCTCTACATGAAATGTATCATCACCTTTATTCTTTGCGGGTTGATTGTACATATCATGATTAAACATGTACACAGTATAGCAAAAAAGAGGCGGTAAATCAACCCGCCTCTTTTCATTTTTCTCTATGAAGTGTCGCTTATACTTCTATCACAACTGGTAGAATCATTGGGCGACGTTGAGTTTTTTGAAACAAGAACTGTCCCATATCATCACGCAACTTATTCTTCAACCATTGTGGGTTGCTTGTTGTATTTTGAGATCCTTTATCAACAATCTTACGTACTTTTTCACGAGCATCTTCAATAAGATGTTTAGCATCTTTCATATACACAAATCCTCGAGAGATGATATCAGGACTACCAACTAATTTACCGGTCTGTTCATGAATTGTGACAATGATCACAAACATTCCATCTTCACTTAGTGATTGACGATCGCGCAATACAACCTCTTGTACATCACCAACGCCTAATCCATCAACCATCACGTAATCGGTTGGGATTTTTTCTTTGGTCAATTTACCTTCACCACCAGCAAATTGTACAATTTGCCCGTTTGTTACCACGTGTACCTTATCATCTTGCCAACCTAATTCCAACGCAATAGATTTAGAAGCCTCTAATAGAAAGCGGTTACCTTCTACAGGAATGATGTATTTTGGATTCAATAATCGGAATAATAACTTAAGATCTTCTGCCTTAGCATGTCCACCCGCATGCACATCCATCATTTGATAATGAATAACATGAGCACCTTCTTTTAAGAGAGTATCCTTCAAGCGCTGTACAGTGCGTTCATTACCTGGAATAACTGATGATGAAAAGATCACTGTATCGTCTTTATCAATACGGAAATTACGATGTTCGCGATTAGCAATACGCATTAATGCAGCTCGACTTTCACCTTGCGCGCCAGTACACATAATTGCTACTTTTTGTGGCGGCATCTTCAGCGCTTCACGTGCGGAAATAACAGTTTTTGGATTCATCTTTAAGTATCCAAGTTTGTGTGCAATTTCAATGTTGCTACGCATACTATATCCTTCAATAACAATTTTACGACCATATTTCTCTGAGATCGAAATAATTTGCTGTAAACGATTTAACAATGATGCGAATGTACCAACAATAATACGACCCGGCGCATCACGGAAGATAGAATCTAACGTGTTACCAATTTTACTTTCTGATAATTGATGACCAGGTTGTGCGGCATTAGTAGAATCGGATAGCAGAGCTAATACACCTTGTTGACCAATGCTGGCAATCTTATGGAAATCAGCTACTTCATCCATCACTGGTTGTAAATCAAATTTGAAATCACCAGTGTGTACTAATGTTCCTTCTGGAGTATGAATAATAACACCAACTGAATCTGGAATATTATGGTTTACACGAAAAAATTCTAACGTGAATACACCCATATTAATGGATTTATCAACATCAATCTCACGCAAATCGATTTGTCCTTTATCTGGAAAATCTTCCTGTCGCTTTTTAATAATTCCATTAGTAAGCTTCGTGCCGTAAATTGGAGGATGGTGAAGCACTGGTGAAAGATGTGGAATGCCACCAATATGATCATAATGACCATGAGTAATCACAACACCTTTAACGTCCTTCTCACGCCCTTTGAGGTACGATACATTTGGAATAATATAATCAACACCCGGTTGATCTTCTTCTGGAAATTGCAATCCCATATCAATAAGAACAATGTCCTTACCGTATTCAATTAAGGTCATGTTACGGCCAACTTCTTCAGCGCCACCAACAATAGCTACGCGAAGCTTTCCACCTTTTCCATCAGGTTTCTTAGAGTAATTATTGCCGATCACCCTACGATGAGCGCTTGATTTTTTTGCCACAGTTCTCTGTAAGCGGCGTGGCTTCCGCTTGTAGTTTGTTCGTTTCGAACCTGCACTTGAAGATGAGCTTAAAGTAGAAGTTGAACGAGTAGTTTTACGTTCTGTCATAATCTGAATATAGAATTCTTCAATTCTGTTATAGCCTATTAAGTTAGATAGTTTAATTAATTATATTGTATAGCCATTCGGCCGATAATATCCTATTGAGTGTTTTCGTCTGTTTTCTTTACACGTTCTGTGTTTATATACCAACTCTCAATATCAGCATACCGGTCAGCTGGTGTAGTAATGTACTGAGAATCAGCTCCGCGCACATTCTCATGTAGTGCATACGTATAAAATGGATTGTATAAAAATATTGCTGGCAATTCTTCTGCTAAAATGTTCTGAAAGTGCAAATATTTTAATCGACGCTCTTCTTCATCACTTGTTTTACGAGCAGTTTCAAGTAAGTCATCAATGTTCTTTTGATAGAACACGGCCAGCGCTAAGCCAGGATGCTCCATCTGAGTTGAATGCCAAAAAGCATATGGATCAGGATCTACCCCAACAATTTCTCCAAACAGCAGCGCTTCATACTCACGAGGTTTAATGATGTTTTCCTGAACGTCTGCTGGAGAATAGACATTTACACTAACCTTAATGCCCATTTTTGTCCACTGCTCTTTCAAAATCTCTAGCGTATTTAAGAATTCAGGTTGATCAATAGTAGCAATGCTAAATTCCAATATTTCATCATTACGTTTGCGGAATTCTTCACCTTCTTCAAGGATCCAACCACCCTCTTCAAGAATCTCAATTCCCTTTTGTATATCAAAGCCATACTTCTCTACCGCTTCATTATGTCCAATATATCCTTCAAGAATAGGCGTATAAATAACTTCACCTTCACCCTGCAATACATCCTGAACGATCCTATCACGATCTACACCCCATACCAAGGCTTGGCGCACTTCATCTCGAGCTAATATATCAGAATGATCCTCATTAAAGAAGATAGCGGTATACTGAGGTAGCTGCAATCGATAATAGTTCAGCTGTTCATGATCTTCCTGCAATTCACTCTTTTGTTCTGGCGTAATGAATGCCAACCCATCAATTTGCTTTCGCCGTAAACCTTCTTTCGCACTATACAAATCTGGATAAAATACGAAGGAGATTTTTTCAATGTATGACATATCTCCATAATACTGATCGAATGGCTGTAAATGATACGATAATAAATTACCACTTGTGTCACGCACTAGCTCATCAAACATGTATGGACCAGACCCTACAGGCTTAATGTTATATTCTGACAATGTAATATTTTGTAACGAGACTTTGTATGCATCAAACCAAATGTGTTCTGGCAAAATACCAAATGTAAGCGCAGACAAAAACGGTGCAAATGGCTCATCCAGCGTTAATGTAAATGTATAATCATCAATTTTCTGTGACTCAACACCTCGTAAACTTGGCTCTAACGGGCTTTGATAATTCGGATCTTGAATAGCCTCAACAGTAAATAATACATCACTAGCTGTTAATGGCTCGCCATCATGCCAATAGGCATCACGACGTAAATAAAATGTATACGTTAACTGATCTTCAGAGATTTCATAATCGGTTACTAGATCTGTTTCTAAACGCTGTCCTTTGTTACGTTTAAATAAACCTGAGAATACCAATCGTGAAATATCTAAATCTACATCATTCGTATGTGCCAAAATTGGATTAATATATTCTGGATGCCCAACAACACCTTCAGAGTACTCTCCTCCATACGCCGGAATCAGTTCTGTAGTATCATAATAATGATAGAGAAGAATAAATACACTAGAAGCAACAAACACTAAACCAGCTACCGCAACAATAATGCGCTCTTTAAAGCTCAATAAATTATTGATGTAGCGCAGTTGCGCACGAGTAGGAATTTTCCGCTCGGACACACCCATCACTAATCGTGAAGAATCTTTAATTGTTTTTTTCGACATAACTACCGTGTGCTATTGTAGAAAGAATGCGGCCATTCCTAGCCCTAAAAATAAAACGGAGAGTGTAATACAAGAGTAATAAATAAATTTTTCTGGTCCGCGACGTGTTGTATATACACTATCGCCACCACCAAACGCCGATCCTAAACCAACGCCTTTTTGTTGCATTAAAACCGTTGTTACAAGCAATGCTGCAACGATAATCTGAATTACTGATAATAGAAGTTGTGTATCCATAAACCGGGACCTATAGTATAACATGAATGCCGTAATGTCAATATAACGTAAATTTTAGGCTAATATTAGTACCAAAACTGTACAGTTTCCAGAAAACCTCTACTATATATAGTAATGAAGAAGCTACTAAGCATACATGATCTACTAATAATACATGCTATTTTAGAGATCACATTTGGATTAATGATCATTTTTGCACCAGAAACACTACTCATATTGGTTGGATCCACCCTTACCGAGCCAGAGGGAATTCTGTTCGCTCGCCTATTTGGAGTTGCGGCGATGTGTATTGGCTTAACTGGCTGGCTATTTCGTAATACCAATAGCGCTGAAGTAAAACACAAAATTGTAGGAATATTACAAATGTTTCAAATATTAATGACTGTTATGCTTGTAGTGAACCAGCTCTACGGCACGCGTAATTCTTGGGGATGGTTAATTGCTGCAATGCACGGAATCATTGCTATCGCATTTACCAGCCTATATTTTTTAGAACCCAACCATCGTACTAAATAACTATCCCGCTAAATACAATTTGCATTATATATAACGGGATGCTGGTCGTTTCTTTGAAACAAATGACATGATGTATGGAAATGTACTTGTTATATTCTCCGTAAAAGAAGAAATTTTTGCTATTACCATAGAATCCTAAGCTATTACGCAAACCTACCGCACGCTATTTAACATGACCTGGCGAAGTGGGAAGAAAATATAGCACCCAATCTTATAGTGTATCCAGCACTTCTTGCATGGAAGCAAATCTACTCTCTTTATCGGGTTGCGTCATTTTCCGCAATACAGTTTGTAGCATCAGCTCGGCATTCGTATCGGCTTCAGGCATGAGATGATATTTTAAACTTTCCTTTTTGGCCACAGCTTTTGCGATCCTATCTTTATGGCGAGCAATAATTTTTCCATTCTCATCAACAATATACCGTTGGGTAATTTCTGGGCCATAGCGTAATAACGCCACTACCGCTCCCAATGAATAAATATCGGTACGAATATCAAGCTCTTGCCCGGTAATATGCTCGTACGACATAAACTGCACCGTACCAATTACTGTATGCTCCGGCGTGCTCCATGAGCGATCTTGTTCAAGATGCTTGAGATCTTTAGCTGTACCCCAATCCACAATGCTGTAATACCCTTTATCGTCAACCATAAAATTACTTAACTTCAAATCACGATGAATCACATTGCGCTCATGTGCGTCATATAAAATGCTAGCAACTTGCTTCAACATCGCGATGGCCTCCTCGGTTGTTAAGCGATGTTTAGGATCTTGCTTACGCCGCTGTTCTAAATCAATTCCATTCATTTTACTCATCAGTAATACAAACTGTTCCTGACTTGATCCCGCTACTACTCGTTCGGAATGGATAAATTGTGGCACTCCATATATACCCCGTAGACGTGGTAAAATATGTAACTCGCGTAACATATTCATTTTTTCTTTAGCAATATCTGCCTCGGTACTCTCTTCTGGAAATACATGTGATAACTTTGCTACAAGCTCTTGATGTGTAGCTTCATTCACCGCTTCAACCAGTGTACCCTGATTACTAGTACGGATAATCCTATCGGTCCACACAGATATTGGATCTCCAGATTCTAATGTAAGCGGAATATATGGCTGCATACTAGTTAGTATAATAAATTTATGATATTCTTTCTATCCTATGCATGTACTACTCGCCACCTTAAATCAAAAGCAACGCGAAGCGGTAGAGGCCACGGATGGTCCTGTTTTAATTTTGGCAGGCGCTGGTTCTGGAAAAACCAAAACATTAATTCACCGTATAGCCTATATTATTGCGCAAGGTAAAGCCAAACCATGGAATATTATGGCGGTAACCTTTACTAATAAAGCCGCGCAAGAAATGAAGGCGCGTTTAAAAAATCTATTAGGTGAACAACTTACGCATCCACCAGTAGTAGGAACGTTTCATTCATTTTGTGTACAAATTCTCCGCCGCGAAATTGAAGTGCTGGACTATGATAAAAATTTTGTTATTTATGATAGCGCCGATACGGATCGCCTGGTAAAGAAAGTGATGAAAGATCAAGGTATTAATACTAAAACAGTAGCCCATGGCGCTATTAAAGCGTTAATTTCTAAAGCCAAGAACGAACTACAAGACCCCACCATGATGCTTGGTGAAGCTGGGGAATTTATGGAAAAAACTGCTGGCCAAGTATATGTACAATACCAACGCGAACTCCAAGCCAGTAATGCCGTTGATTTTGATGACCTCATTATGTTAACAGTGCGTTTATTTAAAGAACATAATGAAGTACTTCAAAAATATCAAAGTGCTTTCACCTATTTATTTGTAGATGAGTATCAGGATACAAATAATGCACAATATGAACTCATTCACCGGTTAGCTGAAAAAAATAAAAACATTTGTGTAGTGGGAGATGATTTTCAATCAATCTACTCATGGCGCGGTGCCAACCTACAAAACATTTTAAATTTTGAAGATGATTATCCAAAAGCTAAAGTAATTTTACTTGAGCAAAACTATCGTTCTACACAAAGAATACTAGATGCCGCAAATGAAATTATTAAATACAATACACAACAGAAAGATAAAAAATTATGGACAGAAAATGAGCGTGGCCAAAAAATTACTATCATTGAAGTACTCAATGAACAACTTGAAGGCGAAGCGATTATTCGTGAAATATTCGACCCACTCGCTGGCACTGGAGAACTTGTTTCATTAGAAAATGAAGATACCGGGGAAGAAAATGAGCTCGAATATATTGATGAAACTACTATAAACGAAGACGAAGCTCCATCTCTGTTAGATAAAATAATGGCTAGCCAAACCTTCACACAATATAAAAAAGATAAAGGCTTAGAACAAAAAATACGTGAACAAATTAGCACGATAGATCTTGCCAAATACGTAATTCTCTATCGTACAAACGCTCAATCCCGTGCTCTGGAAGAAGCTTTTCTAAAATACAATGTTCCTTATCGTATCATCGGCGTAATTAAATTTTACGAACGCAAAGAAGTAAAAGATATTGTTGCTTATGCTCGCAGTCTAGTAAATCCAGTAGACTGGGTAAGTTTAGAACGCATTATTAATGTACCGGCTAGATCCATTGGCCCTACCAGTTGGGCAAAAATTGAAGCAGCTTGCCGAGAGCGTGAAGTTTCCTTTCTTGATATTGAAGAAAATGAACTTCCCAAACTCCGCACCCAACAACATACCGCATTCATGACATTTCAAGATACAATGAAAAAACTCCATAAATCGATTGCAGATAAATCCCCTTCAGAAATTCTTAGCTTGATTGTAAGTAAAACAAAGTACAAATCATTGTTCGATCCAAAATTACCAGAAGATCAACGACGGTTAGAAAATCTTGAAGAACTAAAATCAGTTACTAAGAAGTTTGATAATCTAAAAGGTGAAGAAGGATTAACCTCATTCTTAGAGGAAGTAAGTTTAATTTCAGATCAAGACAGCATTGATGAATCTGTAAGTGCTGTAAATCTTATGACTATGCATGCCGCTAAAGGCTTAGAGTTTGATTACGTATTTATTACAGGTATGGAAGAGGGTCTCTTCCCTCATTCGCGTAGCTTATTTCAAGCAGAAGAAATGGAAGAAGAACGACGTTTATGTTACGTAGCGCTTACTCGTGCCAAAAAAGGTGCTTACTTATTATATGCCAATCAACGCACTGTATACGGCAATACCCAAATTAGTGCGCCCTCACGGTTTATTGAAGATATTCCTGAAGATCTTGTCGAACGACGGTAGCTTATGTATACTAATGTTCTATGTTGGAGGACAAAAAATCAAAGGCGAAAAAACCAGCTAAAAAGAAAGTAACGAAGTCATCAACTTCAAAGTCTTCTGGTGCCAAAAAAGCTACAGCAAAAAAACCTGTCACTAAAAAAGCAGTTGTTAAAAAAGCTGTTAAGAAAAAAACTACTGTAAAAAAGAGTGCTAAAAAAGCTACAGCAAAAAAACCTGTAACAAAACGTAAAGCAGCTACTAAAAAAACAGCAACCAAAAAGAAAGTACCTGTAACTGTAAGGTCCGGTGAGGCAACACCTACTACTAGTTTCGAAATGCCGGATATTATTTTGCCGGAAGTTATTGAAGTACAAGCCGCTCCAGTTCCAGAGCATGCCGTACTTTCTAAACCTGAGAAACAACATATTTCTTTCTTTCAAAAAGTTGTGAGCATTACTGCTGTAATCATCGTAGGATTAATAGCAATGTATGCGGTTACCGAATATTATCAAGTAACAATATCTAACATTGAAAGTAACTACGCATCTTCTCCTGTGGTAATAGATCCAATTAAATGGAGTGACCGCACCATGCAAACCGACGCCGGACGCATTACCATAACCTTCCCAGAATTTTGGAAAGTACAATCGCTTGGTAATGATCACATTCGTTTTGTAAGTAATGATAATGAGGCCACTACTACAATACAAATTCATAAATCTAAAAGTCCAAGCGTACTACACTGGCTACAGCAACAAAGCCTAAAGTATACTGACTTTGAAGTAATTGAATTATCTCCGGCACTCAAGAAATTTGAACCTGCCGTATTTGCTACCGCCATTGATGATCAAAATAATCACTATGCGGTATTTTATGTACAATCTGGAGAATATGTTATTGAATCAACTATTCAGTATTTATTAGATTCAACAAATACAAAAAGGAATGTCGTTGGCTATACTAACTTAATTGAAAATCTTAAAATCGAATAATATATTTTACACATTAGTTGCTATAAAAATAATAAAGCCCGGGCATGTGTCCCGGGTTTCTCTATAACTCATACAAATTTAGCTTCCACATAAAATGGAGGACGAGGAGGTGGTACATTTGTATCCCACCTCCTACTTGTCGCTCCCGGCTTCCGGGTACTCCCTCGTCAGAACCAGCGGATCGCGCTGAGACGAAGTGCGCCACAGAAGGAAGAGCCGGCGATCTCGGCGAAGATTGTAGTCCTCGTCGATGATGTCGGTCAGCACCGTGCCACTCGGCAGTGCCACATAGATGTAGATGGCATCCGTTGCCGGAACCACCTTCACGATGTGGGGAACCAGTGGTTCTCCACGCTCGCTTTTTGGAACATGCGAGGGCTCGCCGAACTCGGCGTAAACCTTGCGGCTTACATCGAACACGTCGACCGGGATCACATCCGCAGCACCTACACCAGTGGCATAGGGCACGATGATTACCAGGTTGGCTTGGCGAACCAAAGGCGAAGTGTTGGGTTCGAAACGAACGTCTCCAAACATGCGGGGTTCCTCCTGCAGTGGGGGTACCAGCTGCAGATGGGGCTTCCGCTGCTGTTCAGGTTCGCTCCGAACATCTTCCTGAGAAACCAGAGCTTGGCTCACAGGGTCTGCCTCACCTCTGAACAGGTGAGTCAGTGGCTGGATAACCAGCGTTTGAAACGCGGCTTTCAGCATGAATCACCTCACAAGGTGTGGTAAATTGTACGGCACGACTAGGGAATAGGGCTTTATGTCGCCCGCGACCCAGTAGAACCAGCACGAAAGACCCCTCAGAGGGGCCCCTCGTATCCCCCAACGGGGGACGAATAACCATACCACTGTATTTAACAAATGTCAATGGCTAATTGACCATGAATACTACTTTGAAATAAGCACAAAAAACTGGTACACTTCTTGCATGCCAACAATAATTACACAAAATCCTACTCTACCCACTGAAGATAAAAAAATAGCACCAAATCCAGGCGCTGGTCCTAAAATCGTTCTCGACCAAACTCCTGAAGAGCCTACAACATCTATGCAGCCACATCCAACAACGTCAGATCTTAAACCAGTTCCAAAAGCTACCGCACCAGTAACACAACCAGAGCCAAAACCTTTTCCGGAAAATAAACCCCATGTTGAAGCTAATCTTGAAGAACTTGATAAGTTACAAGCTGAACTCACTGCTAAACTTGCACACAAGCATAGTGAAGAAACTAAACTACTTGAACAAGTCCAAGAACTCATTAAACAAACAGGACAAATTGAAGGTAGTGAAGCTGAACTTCACAAGCAACTGCAAGAATTACAAGACATGCGTAAAAATATTGCTGCGCAACCAGAAAAAGCAGCAGAGCATATACAAAACAGCGCATTCACCACTTTAGTGAAAGATATCGAACCTACTCCAGCTGAACCAGCCGCTCCAGCAGCAACCAAACCTGATGCACTCAAGCCTGTTGAAATGCAGGTTGATAAAAAAATCCTCAACGCATTGCGACAAACGTTTAGTAATACCGATCCCGCGATTGCTGCCACTCTCACAGCCAATGCAACAGTTGAACAATCGGACGATGGCGGTGTACTTATTACAGGTAATAATAATCAAGTACATTTTTCTCCAGAGGATCTTAGGCAGGCAAATATCACTGCTATAGATGTAGCGATGCTTCCAAAAACAACTTTAAAACCTAACGCTATTCCTGAACCTATGCCTGCTCCGGAAATTGCGCCAGTACAGTCTGAACCCACTCCTACGCCTAGACCAGTTACTGCAGGCACTATGAATGCTCCTGCGGCAGCGCTATTAGAAAAAATACTTCCTCACTTAACATCAGAACAACAAGCTGCGCTCGTGAATCCATCAAGCCTGCAACGATCTGCCGATGGTAATGGAATAGTAATTACCACTCAAACAGGAGACGTACATTTAAGTGATGCGGATTTAATTCGCGCTAGTATAACATCAGTAGATCTTCAAAATATTTCTACTAGCACACAACCCGTAGCTACCACCACGGAACCCACACCTGCCGAACAACCAGCTCAAACTCAACCAGTGGCTACTGTAGAGCCTACGCCAGCTGTACAAACTACCCCCGAACAACCAGCTCCTGTAGCTGCACCTGTACAACCAACAGGACCACAACCTACACCTGCCCAACCTGGTCCACCGGCTATTGGGTAGCACACGCCATGGCGTGCACCTACTGCATTAAACTTTTACGATGTAGTTTCCGATAATATGATATCGCAAATCGATGCGCCTCATCGCGCATCCGTTGCACTAAAAATAATCCCTGACTACCGGTTGGTTGGGTAATGGGCATAGATTCTCCTGGAAGATATAATTCTTCTCGTTTTTTCGCTAATGATACAACTGCAACCTGTTTATCTTTCCAAAAATCTTCTACCGCACTCAACTGCCCCTTACCTCCATCAATAATCGCCAAATCTGGCAATGGCCAATCGCGCTTTAACCTACGCCTCACAACTTCTTGCAAACTTTTATAATCATCATTCTGTTTGATATTCTTTATTTTAAAACGACGATATTCACCCTTATCTGGTAAACCGTTAATAAACACCACCATCGAACCAACGGTATGCGATCCTTGTCCATGAGAGATGTCATAAATCTCTACCCGATGCGGCGGCTTCGCCAAACCAAGCACCTGGGATAATTCCTGTAAACCCATTTGTGGATCAATCGCCTTTAAAGCATATTGCTCGGTAAGATATTGCTGTGGTGTTTTTTGTAACGTTTGCAATTGCTCAATCGATTTTAATTGATCACGAATCCGAGCAGCTTTCTCATACAATTGCTGTTCAGCAGCTTTCGCCATTTCAGATTCCAAAGCTATTACTAACTGTTTGGTGTCACCTTCAAAAAAATCAATGGCTCGATACACCATTTTTTGATAATCCTCTACAGTGATTTCATTTATACACGGTGCCTTGCAGCGTCCTATATAATATTCCAAGCAAGCTTTCTTCGGTAACTTACTACATGTGCGAAACGGAAAAATACTATGCAATAATTGTAAGACCACCCGCGTGCTACGGGCAAATGGATATGGCCCATAATATACTCCGGCTTTTTGTAAGTTTGGCCTACGTACAGCCAATACGCGCGGATACTCTTCATGTGTTACGTGAATATATAAAAAACTTTTATCATCTTTCGATAATATATTAAAACGTGGTTGATAATCCTTAATCAGTTGATCTTCCAATAATAGAGCGTCTGCCTCTGTACCTGTTTCAATCCAATCTATCGTTTCAATTTGGCCAACCATAATCTTTTTTCGCTCTGAGAGGGTGGTAGAGACGCGTTGCAACGCGTCTCTACCACCAACAAAATAGGACCGTACACGGTTCTTCAATACCTTAGCCTTCCCCACATACAATACATTCCCTTGTCTATTTTTAAATAGGTACACACCCGGGCTATTAGGTAGTTCTTGTAATCGTTTTTGAATAGACTTATCCATGGTGCATGCATTGTACATGGTTATATCATGTAGGGACAGGATAATACCCTATCCCTACATGATCGCTACCCACACGCTTGACCATATGTAAAATCAGCAGTATACTACTGTAGTTCAAAATCTTAACTCCCTATATACATTCATGGATCCAGTAATCTCAATTAAAGGAGCTCGCGTACATAACCTAAAAAACATCTCACTGGACTTACCACGCAACAAGCTTGTGGTTATTACTGGCCTATCTGGTTCTGGAAAATCCTCATTAGCGTTCGATACTATTTATGCTGAAGGACAACGTCGTTACGTAGAAAGTCTATCAGCCTACGCTCGACAATTTTTAGGGTTAATGGACAAACCTGACGTAGACCGCATCGAGGGTTTATCGCCAGCTATTTCCATTGATCAAAAAACCACCTCCCATAATCCACGATCAACTGTTGGTACAGTAACAGAAATTTATGATTACCTTCGATTACTCTATGCTCGCATTGGTACACCGCATTGCCCTAATGATGGTGAAGTTGTACAGAAACAAACTATAGGGCAAATTCTTAACAAGATTCTAAAAATTCCCGCTAACTCTAAAATTCTTGTTATCGCACCAATTATTCGTGATAAAAAAGGTGAGCATAAATCATTGATAGAAGAAGCTCGTAAATCTGGCTATGTGCGCATTCGCATCGACGGCGCGATGATGCCTATAGAAGAGGCTGAAGATAAAACTCTTGATAAAAAGAAGAAACATTCTATCGATATAGTAATTGATCGTTTAACCATTTCTCCAAAAATTGATAAAGAACGATTAACCGAATCAATTGAAACTGCTTTAAACTTAGCTAACGGATTATTACTTATTCATGACTCCGAGGAAGAAAAGGATTTACTATTTTCAGAACATTTCTCTTGTCCAAAGTGTCAGTTTAACTTAGAGGATCTAGAGCCGCGGAACTTTTCTTTTAACAGCCCACACGGTGCTTGTGATGATTGTACGGGCCTAGGAACAAAACTAGAAGTAGATCCTGATTTAGTTATTCCAAATAAAAAATTATCAATCGCAGAAGGCGCCATTCGTCCATGGTCACGCACATCATCGAATCAAACTTGGATGATGCGTATTCTTGAAGCTGTAGCGCAAGCGAATGGCTTTTCAACTAATGACCCCATAAAAGACCTATCAAAAAAATCTTTGAAAGTTATTCTACATGGAACGGGTAAACAATCCTACGATGTAAATAGTCCTTTTGCCACCGGTAAGGTTAAGGCATTTATGACGGAGTATGAAGGTGTTATTCCAAATCTTGAACGCCGCTATAAAGAAACCGAGTCCGAATACATGCGCTCTTAAATCGAACGCTACATGCGCATATTTGATTGCCCAAGTTGTAACGGAAAACGATTAAATCCAGTTGCGTTAGCCGTTACTATTAATGACATTAATATTGCTGAAGTAACCACTAAGAGTATCGATGATGTAAACAAGTACTTTACTAATCTTACACTCAACGCACGCCAAAATAAAATTGCTAAGCAAGTACTGCAAGAGGTGCAGAATCGTTTAAATTTTCTGCATAATGTTGGCCTCGATTATCTTACCCTCAATCGCAGTACAAACACTCTCTCTGGTGGTGAAGCCCAGCGTATTCGTTTAGCAACACAAATCGGATCCTCATTAACTGGCGTTATCTACATTTTGGATGAACCATCAATTGGCTTACATCAACGTGATAACAATCGCTTAATTAAAACATTAAAAGAATTACGTGACCTTGGTAACACTGTATTAGTTGTTGAGCATGATGAAGAAACTATTCGAGAAGCCGACCTTGTTGTCGATATTGGCCCTGGAGCCGGCAAACATGGTGGTGAGATAGTTGCCATTGGTACGCCAAAGCAAATTGAAAAATCTACCAAATCCCTCACTGGTAAATATCTGTCTGTAAAAGAAAGTATCCCCGTTCCCAAAAAATATCGTAAAGGCAACGGCAAAGCTATTGAAGTGGTTAACGCTGAAGAGTTTAATCTAAAAAGTGTCACTGCTAAATTTCCACTAGGTATGTTGGTATGTATTAGTGGTATTTCTGGATCAGGTAAATCCACCTTACTCATTGATATTCTTGCTAAAGCATTAGCGCGTCACTATCACAACGCTAAAGATTACCCAGGTAAGCATGAAGAGATTAAGGGGCTTGAACATATCAATAAAGTAATTCATATCGATCAATCTCCAATTGGCCGAACCCCACGCTCGAACCCCGCTACCTATACCGGCGTATTTACCTATATTCGCGACATCTTCACTCAAGTACCTGAAGCAAAGATGCGTGGTTACAAAGCAGGGCGCTTCTCATTTAATGTAAAGGGTGGTCGCTGTGAGGCTTGCCAAGGTGATGGCGTACAAAAAATTGAAATGCACCTCTTACCAGATGTATATGTAAAATGTGATGAATGTCATGGAAGACGCTATAACAAACAAGCGCTAGAAATTGAATACAAAAATAAAACAATTTCTAATGTGCTAGAAATGACTGTAGAAGAAGCGCTTAAGTTTTTTGATAACATTCCTTCGATTCGTGAAAAACTACAAACCCTATTTGATGTTGGTCTCGGCTATATCCATCTCGGGCAAAATGCTACTACATTATCTGGTGGTGAAGCCCAGCGCATCAAGTTAGCTACCGAACTTTCACGTCGTGCAACTGGAAAAACTCTCTACATTCTAGATGAGCCTACTACCGGATTACATTTCGCTGATGTTAAACGACTACTACAAGTATTAAATAAACTTGTTGATAAAGGAAATAGTGTATTCGTTATCGAACATAATCTTGATGTAATCAAATCCGCTGATTGGATTATCGATCTTGGCCCTGATGGTGGTGATAAAGGGGGAGAAATTGTAGCTACTGGCACACCACGTGAGGTAGCTAAAGTTGCTAGATCTATTACCGGACAATTCCTCAAAAAAATGCTAAAGTAGTTGAGTGAATCCCTCTACTTTAGAACAATCCGTCATCCATACTCTTGCGTATTTCAATATTTTTAACTATCCGCTTACGGTAGCTGAACTCTACCGTTATTTGTGGAATCCTCCAGCCAATCTTACAATCGGTGAACTTACTGGCACTATTTCCAACATGAAGCAAGTGGAGCTACATAATGGCTTAGCGTGCCTAACAGGCCGTAGTGAAATTATAGAGCGCCGTACGAAAGCCTACTTAGAAAGTGAACGTAAATACAAAAAGCGCTTACGGTATATTGCATTACTCACATACCTACCTCACGTTCAAGCAATTTTCGTAGTGAATAGCCTGGCATTTCAAAACGTGCACGAACATAGCGATATTGATTTACTTATAATTTCCAAACCTGGAAAAATTTGGACTACTCGATTCTTTACAACTACTCTAGCAAAACTCCTCGGCATTCGGCCACGACCAAATTATACAAAAGATACATTGTGTCTTAGTTTTTATTTAGATAGTGGATCACTCCATATGAAGCAATTACTCAGCAACCCTAATGATATTTATGAACTGTACTGGCTGCGACATTTCTTTCCCATTTATGATCCAAAAAACATCAATCAAAAAATTGCTGATGAAAATACCTGGTTAAATACACACCTCCCTAATGCAAAGCCCGTAACTCCTCACCCGCTACGAACAATTACGCATACTTGGCTACAAAGCCTAACTCAAGGTCTGCTCGGTATATTACCATTAGAATCATTTTGGAAATGGTTACAACTAAAAATTCTTCCCCAGGAACTCAAAGATCTTAGCGGTCCAGTAGAATCATCAGTAGTAGTTCTATCCGATAACTTGCTTAAATTTCATACAAAAGATCCACGACCAGAATGGCAGCGGCAATGGAAAAAAACAGTAGAAGAGTATTTGTAGAAGTAGAAACATGGCATGCCGCGTCTCTACTTTTCCACGGTATTTATTCCCGATATGGGCCGCGTAACTCATATTCATTTGTTGTGGCAGCGACGTACATTCGAATGCTATTATTATCCCCCGCTAGATCAATCCCTCTTCCGCTGAACACATAATATGGTTCTATCCGTCTATTCAACTCATCAAATACATACTCTAAAGCTACATCATCAATAATAATTTCACTCAATCTATCTTCTTGATATTGGTGATTCCATTGCGAATATACCCGTAAATAGCGTTGATATTCAGCCCGCTCATCAGTTGTTGGATAATAAAAGTCTTCAAGAATATTCACTGCTTGATCCAACGAAATAATATCGGTAATTGTCGATCGCACCATATGCTCACGTAATGTATCAAGCCGATCTACCTTTATACTTGTTACGGTATTGCCATGTAATTGCACACTAATACCACGAAAACGCATTGGCATTGTATCTTCAGCTGAATCTCCATAACGTAATAGTGTATGCACTGGATAGTAAACAAACTGCCAATCCTGAATAGAATCCTGACTCCCATCTTTACACACCGCATCTTTTTTAATTCTCTGACCATCGGAACTTATCCGAATTGCTCGCAGCTCATCTTCTTCAACCTCAACAAAATTATGTGAGCGTAAAAAATCATATCCAATCTCTCTAATATCATCCTCATCATATTGATCTGTTAAGTTCTCTAAATCACATATAGCAGCCTGGCGCATTTGGTAATCCACTCGACCATCATTATTAAATGAAACAAAGAGGGGTTTAAAATCTGTATCAGAATCCTCAATATAATACGTGCCATTCACATATGTGAAATCATTTAACGGCAATGAGAAAAAATGACGGAATGCAGCAAGTTGCAACTGCTCCTTTGTAAGAGCTTCTGGAACAGTATAGGTAAATGTTTCAGTAATCGCACGATAATCCTCGGTGATTATATTTACATCAATATCTGGCCGCACCTCTTCCCCGCTACCAGACTCTGTTAAAGTGTCCTTCACGTAATTCGTTCCATACAACCTACCTTCGGCCTCCGTGAGTGATTCTTTTGTTTTTTGAATATCTGGTAATGCCCCACTATTTAATAGTGCTTGAGGACGCTGATCAAGAATTGGTCGAATTATAGGCTTCGTCTCTTCCACTACTTCTGTAACAATCGGCTGTGGTGCATTCACATACCAGGTAGCCACACTAACAACAGCAATAATACTAATCACAAATCCTAACGGAATTGGGCCAAGAAATGAACGCCACCATGATCGACGTACAAATGTTGGAGAAGATGATTTTCCACCCATTACCTCACGATTCATGCGTGTTAATTTAGAACTCGATAAAGAAGCAACGCTAGACCTACTAGAAAACAGTTTCTGTAGCGCTTGCTCAGGATCTTCCATACTGTGTTGTAAACGCTTTAATACAGATGTATAAATTTCTTCGATCTGTGTAAATTCCTTATTCAATACCAACCCAATTTCATAACTTGAAAGATGCGGGCCATGCCATAATTCGATAACTGTTAATGAATCAAAATCCAAATGCTGTAAGGCCTGCCATAAATGTAATTGATCGGCTGATAATTTCTTACGTAGCGTTTGTGGAACCTGACGCTGCGTTTTTGTAAACTTCGTTCGATGACGACGAGCCTGACTATATGCTAATGAAAATAAATACGAACGATATGTTACTTGCCCTGGTACAAAAGCATGAAAATATTTGTACGCCTTCCAAAATACATACTGCGTTGTATCTTCCGTAAGATGTGTATGATAAAATAGCGTACTATAACAATAGCTATATATTTGATTACTATAGAGTTTGAATAACTCAATAAATGCGCGATCAAGATCCTCATCTTTAGCGTGCAATATATCAGCTTCAGTAAGTGATTGAGCTTTGGGTTTACGAGGTGTCATCAGAACTCAGTATACTGAAAATACGGTGTTCTGGCGAGTGCATCATTATATGGAATGATTGGCCGACTACGCACGAGCCTACACGTAATCGACCAGTCGCTCAACAAAAAAACGGCACCCTTTTGGGGTCACCGATATCCTGTCTGCGAGGTGAGTTTATAGATGTACTTTGCTTATAAGAGCCTACACAGGAAGCACATATGAATTTGTGCCATTATATGATACTGAACGTATTTGTCAATTGTGCTACTATGCTTTTGACATCAACTATTATTATAGGTTTGACAATACTACGATTCTCCTATAGTATTTGCTACGCACTCTCTAAAAGAGTACTACGTCGCGGGGTGGAGCAGTGGCAGCTCGGGTGGCTCATAACCATCAGGTCGAGGGTTCGAATCCCTCCCCCGCAACATTCTAAAACCCGGTTAATTAACCGGGTTTTTTATTAACAGCGATAAATAATAAACTGACCGCTATATTGTTATTGGTATGTTGACAAAATGGCTTTTTTTGTCTATACTGCAATGTTATATAATCAACATTTTAGATACATACATGGGATACCGCGGAGTAGAAAGATTTTATCAACGACATGGAAGGTCGGATCCCTTTGCGCGAAATCGTGACCGCCTATCAAAACAAGCAGCCACAAACAATCCACTAGAAACTGAAAGTATAGCTGAAACGTGGCAAGATAGAGCCTTTGCGGAACTTTCTCCGGCTGATAGAAAAAAGATGGATACATTACGCTACTCTTTTGCGAAACGTGGCCCGAATCAACAATGGTACTATGCAGGCGCAGGAGCTGATGAGCTACCAACTCTAATAGCGCCAACAGACACTAATCACTGGCGAGTTGATCTACGATACGGTGATGACACCATATACAGTGGTGGACCTTATAAAGATCGCACATTGCTACCATATAAACATTTGGGAGTAAGTACAGAAGTATCCTCATCAAGAAAAAATCGAACTGATATTTCAGTTGACTCAGAAACTCAAATACACCTCATAGAAGGAGATGCTACAAATTCAGAAACATTACCGGAAGCACCCATTGATGTTATATATAATACTAAAACATCCTTCTTTGATACCGCTGGCCCAATCACTGCTCTAGAACGATTAAAAAAAGGTGGATTATATGTAGATGTAGCACGTACAAACAACAATCATAAAAATCGAAATCCCTATATGGTAGGAAAAACATTGGAGGATTTTGGGCTACGCCAATTAGCACAAGTTGAAATTGAATCACTAAACATTCCTGCGATTAATAACACATCAAATATTGCACGCGGACAGCGGGTAGTATTTACTGTATTTGAAAAAACTCGCGACTTTGCCCCAGAGGAAGTTGATGAGCTCACGGCAGACGCTCTACTAAAAAATATTATTCATAATATTGGCTTTATTCTAAGGGCAGAATATAGTGATGATTACAATGATCAAATAGAAAGATTACATCAGGAATATCAAGATATGCTACAAAAAACTGTTACGCACTTATTCGAATGTAGCTCCTCTCTAGCAAAAGAGAGTATAAGCAATGCCCTAACGAGCCTTTTGCACAGCGAGGTAGGTTTAAAAATCATAAAAATAAAAATGGGAATGAGTCAAATTCCCAAATCTATTATCGATTCAATAACTGAAAGACCAGCAATCTTCGATGAACTTCACAATAACTACGTACAAGCTGTGCGTAGATATAGCGAAGGTAGTTAAGTAAGACTTCAATATATACGCTATACTATATAAATGCACATACTCGTAGTCTATAATCCGGTTGCCGGCTTTGCCTTTAAATTAGAAAATGCCAAAAATGTTATTCAGCGCTATTTAGATAAACGCGATATTAAATATACGTGGCTAGAAACCGATAAAGAAACGAATCAACATATTGTTGATGAATTACACAAAAACTATGAACGTATTCTCGTATGTGGTGGCGATGGTACCGTTCGCGAAATTGCCAACGAACTCATCCGCCTCAAAAGCCCAACACCATTAGCCATCATGCCATTAGGAACTATGAATGTAATGGCATTAAGCTTAAATATTCCACTAACAATTCGGCGGGCACTGCATTATGCGTTGTATAAACCATCTACCTCCCTTGATGTTGGTTTAGTAAACAATAAACGGCATTTCTTTATTGCCTGCGGCGTTGGTTATGACGCAGAAATAATGCACGGTACCAAACGCTATATTAAACGCTGGTTAGGTCCATTTTCCTACTGGATCGTAGCGTTTGCTAAATCGTGGCGCAACCAACCTATTAAGGGCACTCTTACCACAGACTATGGTAGTGAGAATATTTCTATAAGTACACTAATAAGTTTTAATGTAAAAACTCTGATTGCTCGCCATCCATTAATACGCCGGCAACCACATGCTGGAAAACTGGATATCCTGATTGCTGATTATATATCTGTAGGAAATGTACTACGATTACTATGGTATATTGTTTGGGATAAACCCAGAGACACACCACCACTGCGATTATTTACTACATCACAACTTACCTTTACAGCCGATGAACCATTTCAATATGAAATTGATGGTGATGTATTTCAAGATACATCTGTTACTATTACCCTAGTTCCCAACGCATTAAATATAATATGTCCACCACAAAACAAGCGCTAAACCAAATTCTCAACTGGAGTATCATACTCTGGATATTTTTACTCCCCTGGCAAACCCGCTGGATCACTAACCCTGATGCTGCAAATGAGTTTGTAAAATTTGGAATATACGCCTTCGACATATGGTTCGTTGTACTCGTTACTATTTACAGCATCTGGTGGTTCATGCATAAAAAAGCTTTTAACGTTGATTCGGTATTCTGGATAATAGCAGGTACATTCACATTACTCACTGTAGTAACCTACTTTAGCGATGCTGATGGAGCGTCATTTGCCTATTGGCTACGCATCATTCAAGCCCTTATTGGTTTTGCTATTATCTACACTACAAAAATTCCTGCACTGCGCATTTTATTAACGCTAGTTATTAATGGGGTCGTACAATCTGGATTAGTACTCTGGCAAGTACTTACACAACACATTCCAGCAAACACCTATTTAGGCATAGCTGAGCATGTACCTACCGTTTCTGGAGTTTCTGTAATAGCCACAACCAGCGAACGCTTACTACGTGGCTACGGAGGGATGCCTCATCCCAATAGTGCTGCCGCCATAATACTCCTAGGATCAATTGCTGCGATTATTGCATGGAATCTCTCAAAATCACAATGGATTAAATCACTACTGGTGGCTGGTGGAGCAATTACTGGATTTGGTATGGTACTTACATTCTCACGAGCAGCCGTACTGGTATGGGTAGGAATAGTGCTACTAGCTATCCTGCTGCGCTATACAGGATTACGAGTGATTACCGCAACACTACTTGGCGCCGTAGTTATTGGTAGTCTATTTAGTTCAGCTATCGTAAGTAGAATTACCGTGAATCAGTATACTGAAACCTATTCTCTGGATGAGCGCGCCAATCAAACAAACGTGGCTTTAAAAACATTAGAAGACGTTTGGCCATATGGTATTGGCATAGGAACCTCTACACTTGTTGAACGCGATGACACAAAGGATGATGTAGTATATGCGCCAGCTCCCGTACACAATATGCTACTACTTATTGCTGTTGAATCTGGAATATTTATGGCTATATTATGGTATCTCATTCCACTTTGGGGGATTACCAAAACTAAACGTTCATCAAACGCAGGATTTGGAACTATGCTGTTAGTAGTAGCCTGTGTAGGTTTAAGTTTGTTTGATCACTACTTCTGGACACTCCCTACCATGGTTATTTTATGGTGGATGGTGCTTGGGTTACATTTCCGAGAAAATTAAACAAATCACGCCTAATGTTAGCCTTTATTAGGCATCTTGACAGTATGCCCAGGACTGCTAAAATAGCTTAGCACTCTTTATAGATGAGTGCTAAATATCTTAAAGATATTACTAATATTAGCTAATAAATAACTAATCAAAACGATTTATGAATTTACAACCCGTTGGTGATCGCGTATTAGTACGACCCCTCAGCGAAGAAGAAGTAACCGCTTCTGGCCTTGTTCTTCCTGATACCGTAGACCGCGAAAAAAAAGCTGAAGGCGAAGTAGTAGCCCTTAGTGACTCTGAAGACGTTAAAAAACTTAACCTCAAAGTTGGCGATACTGTATTGTACGGAAAATACGCCGGCGAAGATGTTGACTATAAAGGTGAAGATTTTAAATTTTTGAAAGACGACGAAATTTTAGCTGTCGTTAAATAATAATTAATTCAGATACTGATAGAAACATATGGCAAAAGATATTCAATTTAATGAATCAGCTCGAGAACAACTCAAAGCTGGTGTAAACAAATTAGCCGACGCAGTAAAAGTAACGCTTGGGCCTAAAGGCCGTAACGTAGTTATCGACAAAGGCTTTGACTCCCCTACCATTACTAAAGATGGTGTAACTGTAGCTAAAGAAGTTGAGCTTGAAGATAAAATCGAAAACATTGGCGCTGAAATCATTAAGGAAGTTGCATCAAATACAAATGATGTAGCTGGTGATGGCACAACTACAGCTACTGTATTAGCGCAAGCTATTGTAAACGAAGGCATGAAAAACGTTGCCGCTGGCACAAATCCTCTAGATATCAAACGTGGTATCGATAAGGGCGTTGCTGCTGTAATCGAATACATTAAATCTGATCTTAGTAAGGAAATTTCATCTCAAGAAGAAAAAGCGCAAGTAGCTTCAATTTCTGCTAATGACTCTGAAATTGGTGCTATTATCGCCGAAGCCATGGAAGAAGTTGGAGATGATGGTGTAGTAACTGTAGAAGAAGGCCAAAGCTTTGGTGTAGAAAAAGAACTTGTAGAAGGTATGCAATTCGACAAAGGATATGTATCACCATATATGGTTACAAATCCAGACAGTATGACCGCAGAATATAAGGATGCACACATTCTTATTACCGATAAAAAGATCTCTGCAATTAACGATATCGTGCCATTGCTTGATAAAATCAATCAAACCGGAAAGAAAGAGTTAGTAATTATTGCGGAAGATGTTGATGGAGAAGCGCTTGCAACATTAGTGGTAAATAAACTTCGTGGCGTATTTAATACATTAGCTATTAAAGCTCCTGGATTTGGCGACCGTCGTAAAGCAATGCTTGAAGATATCGCTGTTCTTACTGGTGGCCGTGTAATTAGTGAAGACATTGGACTTAAACTAGAGAACGTTGAACTCACTGATCTCGGACAAGCTTCCAAAATTAATGCTACAAAAGAAGAGACTACAGTAATTGAAGGTAAGGGTGATAAAGATACTCTAAATACTCGTATTGATCAACTTAAAAAAATGATCGAACAAAGTGATTCAGAGTTTGATAAAGAAAAGCTTCAAGAACGTCTTGCTAAGCTTTCTGGTGGTGTGGCTGTGTTAAAGGTTGGAGCTGCTACTGAAACTGAAATGGAAGAAAAGAAACATCGTATTGAGGATGCCCTAGCTGCAACGCGAGCTGCTGTTGAAGAAGGTATCGTACCGGGCGGTGGAACAGCATTAGTACGCGCAATGAGCGCTCTTGATAATATCGATGCATCAAGTGAAGAACAAATTGGTATTAACATTCTTCTCAGAGCTATGGAAGAGCCAATTCGTCAAATTGCTCAAAACGCAGGCTATGAAGGTTCTGTAATTGTAGAGCAAATAAAAACTGCTGAAAAAAATCACGGATTCAATGCTCGTGATAATAAGTACGAAGATATGGTTGCAGCTGGAATTATTGACCCAACGAAGGTTACTCGTTCGGCGTTAGAAAATGCAGCATCTGCAGCATCAATGCTTCTTACAACAGAAGCGGTAATTACCGAACTTCCAAAAGATGATGCCCCAATGCCACCTATGCCGGGCGGTATGCCAGGCGGTATGCCAGGAATGATGTAAATCATACCTAAGGAAATACATGCAGGCGCTCATATGGGCGCCTGTTTTGGTAGTAGAAATAAACTCCAAATTATGATATACTACTGTATAGACAACATTAATTAGTTATATACATTACATATATGACACCAGAACAAGGATCCGTTCTCAACTTCGATCCAAAAGATGTTGAGGAAAATAAAGTGATAGCTGCGCTTAGCTATCTTAGTATTTTGGTATTCATACCTCTACTTACTAAGAAAGATAGTAAATTTGCACAAGCTCACGCTAAACAAGGTTTAGTAATGCTTATTGCAGCAGTAGTACTCAGCTTTATTCCGATTGCTGGCTGGGCGCTCGATATTGTTATCTTCATTATCGGGTTAGTGGCATTAATTAATGCGCTACAAGGTAAATACTGGAAAGTGCCTTTGGCTCATGACTTGGCTCAAAAGCTTAATATCTAAATCCAAAGAGTTAGATATAAAAACCGCCCCTCTCGGGGCGGTTTTTTAGTAGGGTTTTTTCAGAATAGTAGAGCTGCTATTAATTATAGCCCTACTATTATGCCTTTTTACCTCCCTTGGGAGCTTCGGCTTTTTTAGCTGCTACATCCTCATCATCTTCGGATGTTTTTACTGCTATAACAATATCTGCTTTAATTTTTTTCACTAACTGAACATTGTCACGTAAATACTGCTTGGCATTCTCACGCCCAACACCCAATTTTTCTTCTTTATAACTATAGGTGTTACCAGATTTATCTACCACACCAAATTGAACACCAACTTCTAAAACGTCTCCCGCAATAGAAATGCCTTCGTTAAACATGATATCAAACTCGGTTGTACGAAATGGAGCAGCTACTTTATTCTTTACAATCTTCGCTTTTACTCTATTACCTACTACACGATCACCTTGTTTAATCTGCGCACGACGCCGCACTTCAATACGTACGGAAGAATAAAATTTCAATGCGTTACCACCCGGTGTTGTTTCCGGATTACCAAACATCACACCAATCTTCATACGAATTTGGTTGATGAAAATAACAATACAATCACTCTTACCAACAACTGGAGTTAACTTACGCAGGGCTTTACTCATAAGCCGAGCTTGTAGACCCATTTGTTGATCGCCCATCTCACCTTCAATTTCTGCTTTTGGCGTAAGTGCAGCTACTGAATCTACAACAATTACATCTACTCCACCAGATCGCACAAGTGTTTCCACAATATCAAGAGCTTGCTCACCACTATCCGGCTGAGAGATTAATAGCTCCTCAATGTTAATACCAATTTTTTTAGCATACTCTGGATCCAGAGCATGTTCAGCATCTACAAAAGCAGCTACTCCACCTTGCTTCTGAGTCTCAGCTACAATGTGTTGCGCTAGTGTAGTTTTACCAGCAGCTTCTGGCCCGTAAATTTCTACTACTCGTCCACGCGGCACGCCACCTACTCCAAGTGCTAAATCTAATGAGATACACCCGGTAGGTATAGCATCAACTTTCATTTTTTTAGCTTCTCCCATTTTCATAATAGCTGTTTCACCAAACCGCTCTCGGATCTGGCTAATAGCCGCCTGCGTTGCCTTACTTTTTCCTGCTGTACCATCTACAGCATCAGTTGTTTTTTTCTTTGCCATATATTTTATTGATCGAATTCATAAATTCGATTTACTGTTTATTGATTAACTATTCTATTTGATTATCTGTAGGTTGCGCTTCATCAGTTATATTATCAATAGCACCCTGCACTACCACCTGACGAAACTCAACCCGTTCTTTACTACGCTTTGTTTTAGCAACAACCTTAAATACATTAATACCCTCTTGTAATAATACATCTTCACTAAATGCGCCATCCTCTGTAACATCAATTGATTTATCATTAATTTGAACGGTAGCTTCAGAAATTGTTTCTCCACTAATAGTCACCTTACGATCATCAATATGTAATTGTTCGGGAATTGGGTCCAAATACAACTCTGGAGGCTGAATGATATTGGCCACAGCAAAGCTTACATAAGAGCCTACCGCAACGATGCCAAAAATCACTGCCAACAATATTACTACCATACGCACCTGTAGTGGTTGCTTAGCTAAATGTGAAGTAGTTGTTGGAATATCAGGATTAGCCTCATATACTGCTAACTCCTCACGTAGCAATTGTTCTGTATAGTGTTTTCCAAGCTTCAAGTATACAGCGTATTTGCGAACATAATTTTTCACAAACACACTTCCTGGTAAAGCTGTGTAATTACTCTCTTCAATAGCCTTGATATATTCTGGACGAATACGCAGATCTTCCGCTACCACCTCTATATCTATTCCTGCATCATTACGGACGCGCCGTAATCGTTCACCCAAGATTTCTGCTCCAGTTACTGTTCGGCGATTAAAATCGTTCATGATTGATCATCATCAGTGTCGTCATCCGGTTCATCATCCTCATCACTATCTTCGTCAATAACTTCATCTTCATCAACTTCTTCATATTCTATTTCATCATCCTCATCGAGATCTTCCTCGGCCACCTCATAGTCTTCATCAAAATTATCTTGAGATTCATCATACGAGGACTCAGTCATATCTTGCCCTCCAAGCACCTCTCTTGGCTTCGCTCCATTGGCTGGCCCAATGAACCCCTGCTCCTCTAAGATGTCGAGAATTCTAGCTGCTCTAGCATATCCAACCCGTAACCGCCGTTGCAGTAATGAGGCTGAAGCCTTCTGCGCCTTTACAATTACATCCTTAGCCTGTGGTAATAACTCATCCTGATCTTCACTACTGTCACTAGATTTGCTACCTGGTATATTTGTATTCACCTTAGTAGTAACCACCTCATCATCATACTCGGCTTTAGCTTTACTCTTCAAGTACTGCACAACATTACCCACATCTTCTTCATCTACCAACGCCCCTTGTACACGTGTAGGCTTTGGTGAAGCAGCGCTTAAGTACAACATATCTCCACGGCCCAGTAACTTCTCCGCGCCAGACATATCGATAATTGTTCGAGAATCAACTAATGAAGCCGTATTGAAGGCGCAACGTGATGTAATATTGGCTTTAATTAAACCGGTAATCACATCAACTGATGGGCGTTGTGTAGCAAGCACTAAATGAATACCTACCGCACGAGCCATTTGTGCCAATCGCACAATCGCCGCCTCTACCTCTCTTGGAGAAGTTGCCATCAAGTCTGCTAATTCATCAATCACAAATACAATGAATGGCATGGTTGCGTCTGGATTTGCTTTATTATACCCAGCAATATCACGCTTCTTTGCATTTGATAACACATCGTAACGCCTATCCATTTCATTCACACACCAACGCAATGCGTTAATTGTTTTCTGTACATTAGTAATTACCGGGGTAAGTAAATGAGGAATATTATCATACATTGTAAATTCCACACGCTTCGGATCAACCATAATCAACTTCAAATCATCTGGTCCATTCTGATACAACAAGCTAATCAAAATTGTATTAATACATACCGATTTACCAGAGCCAGTTGCACCAGCCACAAGTAAATGAGGCATCTTATCAAGATTCGCAATTAATGGCTTACCAGATACATCTCTACCAAAGGGAATACTAAGATGACTTTTACGATTCTTGAATTCTTCAGATTGTAATAATTCGTGTAAACCAACTTGCGCAGCTGCTACATTAGGTACTTCTATACCAATAAGTGCTTTTCCAGGAATAGGAGCTTCAATTCTAATTGGATGAGCAGCTAATGCTAATGCTAAATCGTTTTGCAAAGACATAACTTGCGAAACTTTCACACCACTCGCTGGCTTAAATGTATACTGCGTAACGGTAGGGCCGATATTTACAGCACCCATATCTACATCAATACCAAAGTTCTTCAATGTTTTATGAATAATCTCTTTATTACTCTCAATATCTCCACTAGTTGGCTTGCTACGCTTCTTTGATAACAGGCTCAATGGTAAATCTATCTGCCGATGCCTCTTAGACAAATGAATTAACTCCATCTGCTCAGGATCCTCCGCTTCTCCACCATCCTCTTCTTCATCGCTTTCATCAATATCTTCTTCCACTGTATCTTCATCCTCATCTTCTTCAGTGCCCTCCTCATATTCATCTTCATCCTCTACGTCTCGTTGAGAAAAATCATTAATTACAGTTTCTTCATTTTCGTCTTCATAATAATCTTCTTCGACTTGCTCTACTACACGCTCTCTTGCCACTTATAAGCGATGTCGTGCGCTAGAGAAAAATGCAACAATGAAACGCAATATCTTACCAAGTACTGTTTGAGCAGGAATATATTGAATAAGATGATCAATTGATGTATTGAATACAATCAAAATCGAGATAACTAATAGAGCCAACAATACAACTACAGCTACAGCAATACTAGCAAACTCCCGAAATAAATAGGTAATAGCTATACCTACATATCCACCGGACTCAGCCGCAAATACATCAACTAAGCCAAATAACGAAACCGCAAGCACTCCTATACCTATAATGTATAATGCTGGAACTTCACGATCTGCAGGATACAGCAATGTATACACTATCAATGCAAAGATGAATGGTACTAAGTATCTACCAACTCCAACTAGTTTATTTAAAACCAAATCAATCAACTCACCAATTTCGCCAGCAAAGCCAAATAAGCTAAATGTAATGATAATTCCCAAAGCTAACAATACGATACCGAGAATACCTCTTTGGGTATCTGGATCGATGTCTAAACTAGAGAATGATGGTAATTTTGGGCTAAATCTAGCACCTTTTTTCTTCTTTGCCACTTGAATACTATATCATATTGTCAATGTACCGGCTACCTCTCCAGCCGGTATTTTTCCATAAAAATAACGCCTCAGAGAGGCGCTCGTTCAACAATAATACACGAATATAAAAAAATCGTCAATATACTCGTTAACTAACCATTCATGGTGTATATTGTATACATAATAACTACTAAGGATAATTTTATGCGTTTAGCCATTGTATCAATTCTTTCATCTCTGTACCCTCGCCTAGTCAAGCCTCTCCTATTTTTATTTGACCCTGAAGACATGCACAATATTTTTATAAAATTAGGTAGAATATTTGGAAAAACTAAACCAACACGATGGATAATACGTTTATTACTACGATACGACAATCCAAAATTGAAACAAACAATAGCTGGCATTACCTTTAATAATCCTGTTGGATTATCCGCGGGGTTTGATAAAAATGCTGACCTTATTAATATTATTGAAGATGTTGGATTTGGTTTTACACAAGTAGGCACTATTACAAACGAAGCCTACGAGGGAAATCCTAAGCCTCGCTTATTTCGGCTTCCACGCTCTAAAGGCATTGTTGTATATTTCGGTTTAAAAAATATAGGTGCTAAAAAAATATTACAACGCGTAAAACGGCAAGTATCTTCTATTACAACAAGCATATCGATTGGTAAAACAAATTCCCAAACCACATGCACAACCGAAACTGGCATCGCTGATTATTACGCCTGTTTAAAACAAGTGATAAAGAGTACACAAAGTGATTTTTATACAATCAATATATCGTGTCCTAATACATTTGGCGGAGAACCTTTTACTATCCCCGATACATTAAATGCATTGCTAAAAAAACTATTTACGCTAGACATACGTAAGCCCGTGTTTCTAAAAATGCCTATTAATTTACCTTGGGAAGAATTTACATTATTAGTTGATGTGGCAATTAGTCATGGAATAACTGGATTGATTATTGGTAATCTCAATAAAAATCATCGAGATGAATCCATTCAAGATAACATACCAAGTAATGTACAAGGTGGTATTAGCGGAAAACCTACTTGGGAATTATCAAATGCCTTAATATCAAATACGTATAAACACTACAATAAACAAATTGTCATCATTGGTGTTGGGGGAATATTTTCAGCTGAAGATGCTTATGAAAAAATCAAACTCGGAGCTTCACTTGTGCAGCTCATTACAGGCATGATCTTTCAAGGACCACAATTGGTTGGAGAAATAAATCGCGGACTTATTCAATTACTACAACAAGACGGATACCAGAGCATTCAAGAAGCTATTGGAGCGCATCATGCCCCGGTTACAAAAACATAATTATTCCCACTCAACAGTAGCAGGTGGTTTATGCGTAATATCGAAAAATAAGTAATCAATATACTGTACTTCTCTCAAAGATTTCTTGATATCGGTAAGTACTTTAGGTGGCATTTCATAAAAATTCACTGTCATTACTTCGCGTGACTGAATAGGCCGTAATACTATCGACTCTCCATTCGTATTTGGATTACCAAATGGCACTAATACAACTGGAAACTGCCAAATATCATGGAATACTTTATGTTCAACGATTTTCTTCATCACAATATCATCTGCTACCCGTAACAAATCTAAACGATCTTTCGTCATGTAACGCTCATGCATTTCAGCTCCATCAGAAATCTCCTTAGGATCTACTAACCACAACACCCTATTCACAGCAAATACCTCATTAGTAATACGTACAGATAATTCATTCAACTGCTTCCATGTAGCCTTACCTTGAATAGCAACGGGATGCTTATAGGATCGTTCATCACCCTGCACGCCTACACTCTTCATTGGCAACACACTTGCCGTTACATCTAGTTCGGATTTTTCTATAATCTCTTGTAATTGCGAATTAATTACCACTTCATCCTCAATAGTGTCGTCTCCATCGGAACATAATACACGAATAGCTAAGCCTGGCCCTGGAAATGGATGCCGCTCTAATAAGCTTTTACCAATCTTAAAACGCTCACCAATCTCGCGCACTTCATCTTTGTATAAATCACGCAGTGGCTCAATAACCTTCCCTTGATTAATCATCTCTTGAATCAAATCAATTTGATTATGATGCGTTTTAATAGTGTCGGCATGCTTAGTTCCTCCAGATTCAATCGTATCCGGATAAATAGTACCTTGTCCTAAGATGTATTTATCAATATCCAGTTTAGTCATTTCTTCATTCGCAATCTCTACAAATAATTCTCCAATAGCAATCCGTTTTTCTTCTGGCTCAATCATACCCTGCACAGCACGTAAAAATCTACCCGTAGCATCAATGGTATGTAAATTATCAAATCCAGCACGTTTTAATGCAGTTTCCACTTTCGTACTTTCATTTAAACGCATAAAGCCATTATCTACATGCAAGCCATATACCCGTTATTTACCCAGTGTTTCTTCTAATAAAGCAAAGGCCACTGTTGAATCTACTCCACCGGATACTAATAAGAACACGTGTTTATCTGGACCGATGGTTTTTTGAATATCTGCAATGATCTCTTTTTCAATTGCTGCGATATTCCAATCTGCCTTCACTTTACAAATATCAAATAAAAAGTTTTCCAACATTTCTAGCCCATGTTCTGTATGATGCACTTCTAGATGAAATTGAAAACTCCAAATCTGTTTTTCTACATTACGCATCGCTGCCACTTCACAATCGTGCGTACTACCAATAACCTCAAACCCTTCTGGTACTTCCGTGACTACATCCCAGTGACTCATCCATACCCGCTCTTTATCAGCTAACCCCTTAAACACATCGTCCTTATTCTTTATTTTCACATCGGCTTGGCCATATTCTTTTGTGATACCCTTTGCAACTTTTCCACCAAAATGAAGGGCCGTTACCTGGTGTCCATAACATAATCCAAGAACCGGTACGCCCATCTCAAATACTCCTGGATCATATTCAATTGCTCCTTCGCCAATTGTACTTTTAGGACCACCGGAAAGAATTACGCCCTTGGCATCAGCATAAGCTGAAGCCGACATATCTGGTGTGAATATTTTTGCTAGAACGTTATGTTGTCGTACCCGTCGCGCAATAAGATGAGCGAACTGGGAGCCAAAATCAATAACGGCTATATAATCATGTTGTTGCATGGAAATAGTATAGCATAATTGATAAAAAATTGTATGATATCTACCTTGATTTTTATCTGAAAAAATGATATTACTTACTGATTATGGCACGAAGACGACGCTTTGGTGGGTTAAAAAATACAGAGCCTAGAAGAGCTAGAAAATTAGACTCTCAATCATCGCAACGTGATTATCAACCAAGTAAAGAACAACTTGATGATATTCAGCGTGCGAACGATGAATTGCAGCGCCGTCAACAACAGCGTCCTACTGCAGAAACTCAAGGTATCTTGGTGCGCAACGATACATCTGCGCGTCAAAGTGGCTCAAACCAATCCATGCGCCGGACTCACCCAGATGGAATTCAAAACCTACCCCGTCGCGCTTTTAAGGAAAATCGTCATTGGGGCGATAGAGCTAATCAACCAGCAGATAAAAACGCTAAAGACGATCGAAAAGATAGAGCTAAAATCCGAAATTTAAAAGAACAATTAGGCGCCCCAATTAATGATGCGGAACTAATAACTGATGAAGTTGAACTGAATAATGAGGAAGTAATTCACGGCACCAAGGATTGGGATATTTCCACAATAACCGCCAAGGAATTAACACTGTCAGCGTTACCAGAAAATGCAGCGCACGGGAGATATAATGAAGAGCACATTGCTCTACTGCAAAATCGACTTGAAAAAATTCAAAGCAAACAACTCCGATATTTACGTGAAATTATTGAAACCATCTTAGCAGAGACAGATACATTTTTACGAGATAATTCAGCCGCTCTACGACTACCTAAACGAGAGCTACACACCGATCTGATTAGCTATCATAAACAACGATTATTACTACAATTTCTTGAACGAGCGCTCCATAGCTTAGATTTTTATGATAATCCTAAACAATTATCTAACTCCGATCATGGATCAATAATTTATGACGCCAAAACCAAGCTGCACTCCGACGTATTAACATTATTTGGCGGACGGTATTACGAAAAAAATATACAAAATACGTTTGATACAGACCTTCCCGAAGCAGAAGGAATGCAATTTGTTATTGAACGCTTTGGACGCGAAATTATGGAATTACTTGAAAATTGGCAACGACAACAATTCGATCAACTACGTGATCGTCAACCAAAGGCCATCTAATCCTCAATACTATTTTTTAATGTAAGAACGCGCGGTGACCGGTTAGTACCATCGCCATTCCTTTAGAATTTGCTGCGTCGAATACTTCTTGATCTTTAATAGATCCACCTGGTTGGATAATCGCTTTAATTCCTTCTGGCGCTACAGACTCTACTGTATCTGGAAATGGAAAAAATGCATCAGATGCTAACACTGCACCTTCTGTTTTGGAAGCATCTTTATCTTCACCCACTCCTTGAGCTTTCATGATAGCCATACGCGTTGCATCAATGCGAGACATCTGCCCAGCGCCAATCCCTATAGTTACGTTATCCTTCACTAATACAATAGCGTTAGATTTTACGTGCTTACATACTTTCCAAGCGAATAGTAAATCTTTCATTTGTTGGTCGGTAGGTTTAATATCTGTAGCAACCTGTAAATCTTTTTCTTGCAATTGATGTTTATTCGTTTCCTGTACAAGTACGCCACCTACTACCTTTTTCGTTTCCCATAATGCATCAGCTACTTTAATTTCACCAAGACGTAATAAACGTACTTTCTTTTTCTTACTAAATAATTCTAGTGCCTCTTCTTCAAATTCTGGAGCTAATACTATTTCGATAAATACCGTTGATAAATATTCAGCAATTTCTTTCGTACATGATCGATTTAATGCAACGATACCACCAAAGGCCGACATTGAATCTGCCGCAAAGGCTCGTTTAAACGCTTTTGAAATATCGCCATCCGTAGCCACGCCACATGGATTAGCATGCTTTACCACAACTGCTGTTGGCTCTGTAAATTCTTTCACGCAACGCAATGCGGCATCAGCATCCATAATATTGTTATACGAAAGTTGCTTACCCTGCAGTACTTCTGCGTCTGCGATGTTTGTTTCTTCAACAAATGGCTCTTTATAAAAAGCAGCAGCTTGATGTGGATTTTCTCCATAGCGCATCTCAGCAACTTTTGTATAGCCAAATGTTAGTTCATTACCAAATACTTTTGTACGATTCATATGACCAGCAATCATGGAATCATAATACGCTGTATGTGCAAACGCTTTTTGCATAAGGTAATAGCGAGTTTCAATTGAAACATCTCCGGTTTCTTTTAACTCGGTAAGCACTTGTGGATAATCTAGTGGATCAACTACAACAATTACATGCTTGTAATTTTTAGCAGCCGAACGCACCATGCTTGGACCGCCAATATCAATGTTCTCGATAATATCCTCATAAGCAGCGCCTTTATTTACCGTTTCCTCAAATGGATATAAATTTGCTACTACAATATCAATTAACTCGATATTATGTTCTTTTACAGCTGCTAGATGTTCATCATTATCGCGTAGCGCCAAAATAGCTCCGTGCACCATTGGATGAAGGGTTTTTACACGACCATCCATCATTTCTGGAAAGCCGGTAAAATTCTGAATCCCACGTACTGGCACACCAGAATCCTCTAATCGTTTAGCTGTTCCGCCTGTAGATACTATTTCTACTCCTAGCTCTTGTAATTGGCGACCTAGCTCTTCAATACCTTCTTTGTTTGATACGCTGATAAGTGCTCTTTTAATCATGGAATAGTAAAAATTACTCTTTATATACTATATTATTGAGGGCTAATAATATAGTATATTGTACCATTTGTAAATGGGTTTAACTATACTCACCATCGATATCTGGTGAGATTTTTTTCAAACATGATACGCTCAGCCGTATCTATAGTATGATCCATAGCTTCAATGTAAAAGATATACTCGCTACGCAACGCACCATCTTCATGTATAAAGCGCTCAGGATACTCTTCTATCTCTTGAAGCAACGCCACTCCTTGTTCATCTGCTGGCGTAAATCCATTACGTTCAACCCACTGTATCATATTACTCTGAGCAACTGAAATTGATAGTGTTACAGAACTACCAGATACATCGGCTGCTTGCTGACAAAATTGCTCTACTCTACCCAATAACTGCGTTCCAATTCCTTGATCACGATACTCAGGATCAACAAATCGATGATTTAGTTCATAATTTTGTGCATCATACTGCTTAGCGGAAAATAATACAATCCTCTTTTCGGTACTAGCATCATAATACAAAAAACTTACTTGTGACCTCTCTAGCTGCGAGGATCCACTCCATAATGTACATTATATCTACCACGCTTCACTCCTGGAATATGTTCAGCAGTTTCATATACTTGATATAGGGCAGCAGTTTCATCAGTAAGTAATACCTCTAAAGAGGTACAGCCTTGATCTATAATATTACGCACGATTTGTTCAGGTAACGGACGAAAAATCACATCAGTATGGCATTCTTGTCTGCGATGTTGTATAGGCTCACGTAGCGCCATAATAAATATTAGTGACTATTAACAAATTGCTGAATACCCTTCAATAGGGCTACCTGTTCAGCTTGCTGCACACGATCTTTCAATGTCTCCGGAGTGTCGCCTTCTACTACCGGTACGGTTTCTTGAAGAATAATAGGTCCCTCATCAACCGTAGTAGTAACATAATGTAATGTACAACCAGTTTCTGTATCACCGCTCTTTAATACCTCGGCATGCACATCCATATTCATACCTCCAGAATACTTGGGCAATAAAGATGGATGAATGTTCATAATGCGATTTGGAAATTCCTGTACAACTACGTTGGAAAGAATGCGCATGAATCCAATAAGAATAATCAAATCAATATTACGATCTTGTAGTGCCGCTAAAATTTCTTGATCAAACTCTTCCCGCTTTTTACCCTTGCTTGGAATCACTACAGTTTCAATACCTGCCTGTTGCGCGCGTTCTAGAATGTACGCATTAGGTTTATTCGAGATCACCACAGCAATTTCTGCGCCAAGCAATTCACCAGCTAATTGTGCATCAATAAGTGCTTGTAAATCTGTACCTTTAGTTGAGCCCAATACTGCTATACGTATCATAAATAGTAGTGTTATTTACGTAAATCGTTCATCATAACTGTTCGCTCCTCAATAAGTGGTGCCGTACCAATGTCTTCCCTATGAAATAAAGGCCCTTCAATTTTTTGAATTTCAGCCTCAGCTTTTTTCTCCGCTTCCTCTAGGGTATCAGCAATACCTACTATACCAACAGTACGCGATCCTTTTTCAATTAAACCTTCATCCGTTTCATCAACCGATGCATAGAACATATTTACTGTAGTTGTATCTACAAAACCAACATTAATTACTTGATCTTTCACTGGCTTATCAGGATAACCCTCCGGTACCATATATTTACATACCGAGGCTTGATGAGAAAATTTCACATCAACCATGTCAAGAGTACCCCCAACAATGGCCTTTGTAATTTCTACTAAATCACTTTCTAACAATGAGAGTAAATTCATAGCTTCTGGATCACCAAACCGTGCATTATACTCAGTTAAACGTACACCGTCTTTTACAGCAAAGAAACCGCCATACAAAATACCTTTATACTCCACGCCATACTCATCTTTTAGTGCACTCATAGTTGCCTCATTAATTTCTTGCGCCCGCCTTACATCTGCCTTAGTAATAAAAGGTAGTGAATGGTCTGGCATCGTGTATGAACCCATACCACCTGTATTTGGCCCTTCATCATTTACATACGCTCGCTTATGATCTTGCACAACTGGCATATGCACTATGTGTATACCATCTGCAAAGCTCATTAATGAAAATTCTTGGCCGACCATTTTTTCCTCTAATAATACCTGCTCTGCTCCGACTGCAAATAATTCTTCACAATACGCAATCGCCTCATCTACAGTAGTAAGCTGATCTCCCATCACCCGCACACCCTTACCGCCAGTAAGGCCATCTGGTTTTACAACAACTTCTCCAGCTAAATCCTGCTCCATAAATTCACGCACACCCTTAATAGTTGAAAAGTGTTTATACTTAGGTGAAGCATCTACATTGTGTTTAGCTAACAAATCACGAGTAAACGACTTAGAAGATTCTAATTGTGCAAGTTCCTGAGTAGGGCCAACGCATCCAATACCCACGCCATGTAATGCATCCACAACACCTGCGGCCAGTGGCGCTTCCGGACCAACCCAAACAATATCAATTTTCTGATCCTGCGCATATGCCACAATCGAGGCAACATCAGCAACATCACCACGGCCAACTTCTTCAACTAAGCCGCCAATACCTGGATTATAGGTAGGGCCAAAATTAAATAATGTAACATTGAGTGATTGAGCAAGCTTCCATGCTAAAGCATGTTCACGAGCTCCAGTACCGATGATAAGAATACGCATGATGCTGTAAAATTAGAAAATTAATTGTTGCATTAACAATGCGCTGCACTGGCGTCATCAAGACGTTCTTTTTCTATTTGTCGTAATAATTTTGTATTCACTTCCTTGGTTGGGTATTTATCTGTAAAACAGGCTGTACAGAAATCTTTAGCCGGCCCCTTAGTAATGCGAACCGCATCAACTAGATCTTTTATCGTTTGATAAATAAGATAATCTGCCCCAATATGCTTTCGAATAGACTCAGTAATTTTTTCTTGCGGTGTTTTGACTGTACGCTTAATAACTTGATTTGCGATAAATTCTTGACGTGTTGGCATATCAACACCATACACACATGGTGATATAACGGGCGGAGACGCTGAAGCGACATACACATTTTTAGCGCCAGCCTCACGCATCATTTTAATGATTTCCTTAATGGTATTGCCGCGCACAATACTATCATCTACTAACAAAATGTTCTTGCGCCGTATTTCCAATGGCTGAGGATTTAATTTATACCGCACAGATTTTTTACGATTTTCATTACCCGCCATAATAAATGTTCGACCGATAAAATGATTCTTCACCAATCCCTCACGATACTTCACACCTAATTCATGTGCTAATGCCAGCGCAGAAGTTGTAGATGATGACGGAACTGGTACAACAACATCAATCTTTAATTCATCCATCTTAGGCTTAATCCGTTCTGCGAGTTTTTCACCCATGCGCAAACGTGCTTTATATACACTAATATTATTCTCAAGAGAATCTGGCCGAGAGAAATACACATATTCAAAAATACATGGTCGCCATGTACCTTCGGTAACTTGCTTACGATGTAACTCTCCGTGCTGATCGACATATACAGCTTCGCCCGGTTTTACATCATCAACGTATTCAAAATCAAGCATTGTAAACATCACGCTCTCTGAAGTAAAAATATATTCTGCCTCACCATTATTCATGCGCTTACCAACAATTAATGGCCGAATACCACGCGGATCACGAAACGCCACCATTCCTTTATCGGCAATAATAGCAATCGCAGAATACGCGCCCTTACAACGTTTATGTACAGCACTAACCGCTTGAAATATATTATCGGTAATTAATGCGTTCTTTTTTGGCGGCTGTTTAGTAGTAGCCTTAGCAAGTTCCTGAGCAAATACATTTAATGTAGCCTCAATATCACTATTTGCATTCAGTTTTACTAAATCTTTTTCATGAAGCTCTTTACGTAATGCAGAAAAATTTGTGAGGTTACCATTAAAAGCCATGCTAATACCATATGGTGAAGAAACCGTAAATGGCGCTGAATCTTCAATAGTCATGCCACCAGCTGTAGCATAACGAATAAAACCAATTCCCTTACTACCTTGCAAGCGCTTCATATTAGATGCATCAAATACATCACGTACAAAGCCTAAGCCTTTCTTTGTATGAAATTGATCGTTATACGTAACTATGCCACAAGCATCATGACCACGATGCTGCAACGCAATCATGCCATCATATAAATCCTGAGCAATACTACTATCTGGTTTACCGCTAATACCAATGACTCCGCACATAGTTTATAGTTCTGCTACTTGCTTAGATAAACCTACGTATGTAGATGGAGTAAGTTTCTTGAGGTGTGTTTTATCTTTTTTAGGAATATCTAATCCATCAATAAATATATGTAGTGTTTCTTGATTCAATTGTGCTCCACGAGTTAGCGCTTTTAATTGCTCGTACGGTGCATCTTTACCAAGCCGACGCATCACAGTTTGAATTGGTTCTGCTAATACCTCCCAGTGATTATTAAGTTCATCAAGCATTACTTTTTTATTTGGTTGAACACGGTCTAATGCGCGTAGTGTATTTTGTATAGCTAATAATGAATGCGCAATTGCAACACCTTGATTACGTAGCACTGTACTATCGGTTAAATCTCGCTGCATTCGCGACACTGCTAATTTGTCGGCCAAATGATACAACAGCGCATTCGCAATACCAATATTTCCTTCGCTGTTTTCAAAAAAGATTGGATTAATTTTATGCGGCATTGCTGATGATCCAACTTCATCTTTTTTATTTTGTTGAACGAATAATTTACGAGAGATATACATCCACATGTCCTGATCAAAATCTTTAGTGATTGCATTAATCCGTGCCACTGCGTGATATGTTCGAGCCACTTGATCATGAGATTCGATTTGTGTGGTAGCAAGGTTAGGCTCTAAATCAAACGTACTTACAAATTTCTTGGTAAATACCATCCAGTTCACTTGCGGATAGGCTACAACCATAGCTGCCCAATTTCCTGTGGCCCCACCAAACTTACCCGTAAACCGAATAGATTGCAACGCTTCAAGCTGACGTTCTAATCGTTGAACATACACCATGTATTCCTTACCAAGCGTTGTAGGGGTAGCCGGCTGACCATGCGTAAGACTCAACATTGATAATCCTTTATCACGACGAGCCAATTTACGCAGTGCGGTAATAAATGTTTCAACCTCTGGAACATACACTTCTTCAACAGCATCCTTCAACATTGATGTGAACGCTAAATTATTCACATCCTCACTAGTGAGTGCAAAATGTACAAACTCAAGAACTGGCTTTAACGAAGTACGCTTAAGCCGTTCTTTAATAAAATATTCAATAGCTTTAACATCGTGCTTAGTAGTATCTTCAATTTCTTTTACACGTTCAGCTTGTTTGATGGTGAATTTTTCATACAAGGCATGAACTTTTTCCTTCTCGGCTTTAGTAAATCTTCGAACTTCTTTAATTTTTGGCTCTTCAGATAGAGCGATAAGATACATTACCTCTACCTTAATGCGATACCCCATAAGCGCCATTTCTGAAAAATAATCAGTCAGCACGTGCATCTTTGTTCGATAACGGCCGTCGATTGGGGAAATAGATTGTAGAGGATTCATATAAGAAGAATAAAATTAGCAATATTGTCTAATAGAAGCTGTAGTATAACATGAATTTTACAATAATAAAAGCGCAAAATTTGCTCTAAATACCAATATTTCGGTAACCCAGCGGGAAGGTGATTAACCAACCCGCCGGAGTGAATCCCGCGCTACCAAGTAGTTCACGTACCACGTTGCGCTTCAGTGCCGGCACCTTGATGGCCGGCAAGCCAATTGGGTGCAGCAGCGCAATGGCTGCACTTAATAGTAGCGAAGCACGCCACTCTGAAGCAGCCTCCAACCAAACAAGTATCGCGAATAGCTCCCAAAATACTTCATTCAGCGTACCAGGCCACGAAGCGGTAGTCCTGAGCAATGTGCTTTGCATCCCACGACAGAATTTTCGCTGACTCTGGTTGTGCGCGTAGCACTGCGCGAAAAACATCTGTCCGATCACATCAAAAAACCGATGAGGCGGATGGAACCTCAGATACTCCACGCAGGCCTCAAACAGCTCGCGAATCTCAGTCACATCCACCAAACCCAACAAATCGAGCTCGGCCAATAACCTTTCGATATCTGTCGCCTGCTCATCATGGGTACGCACGGTAATCCATACATCCTCCACTAACGGAACTCATTTCCACGCTGTATATGTTAATAGCATTCACACATACAATACGAAATTGATAAGGTCATAACAAAAAAGAGCTATCAATACAATATCTCCTTTTTCCTGTTTGAAGATGATATGAGGACCAACCTTATAAGAGGCTGCACAGAACGGCCATAAATTTGGCCCCCGTTATATCATTAGATACCTAGGCGTCAAGACTTATGTGTAGCCTTATACTGCGAAAATCCGCTCGATAGCCTGTGCCGCATTCTTTGGCTCTAGCACAGTAAGTACCGGAGTATTAGATGGCATCTGTAGTGTAGAATTGATATTCACCATAAAATCATCTTTATCTTTAAATGGTGGTACTGCTAACACTGGATGCTTTGTATTACACGCTACTACACCAGACAGAGCATTCGAACGCCCCGCTACCGTAACATAGACAATTGAATCACCAGAATTTTCCCAGCCCTCAATTAATTCTAATAGCCGTTTTGTTTCCTTATGCGCAGAACACGCTTCCCATTCATGGATAATGTTTACTTCATCAAGAGCTAATTCAATTTTTTGAACGAACTCTTGGTCGGATTTTGATCCTGAAATGATAATTACTTTATTCATGCAACTAGTATAGCACAACTAATAATCTATGCCGCCTCAGATTCTTCACCCTCTGCACTTTCATCTAAACGCCTCTTACGCTCCTGATAATCTCTACGTCCGCTCCTACCTAAATTTATCCAACCTTTTTCTTTATATGCATCCATCACAGCCGCATCGCCAGCATCCGGCTGCCCCTCTAATCGTGATTGATCATATGACGAGCCCTGCATTTCAGAAATCTGTGTAGGAACTTCATCAAAACCTCCAGGTAATCCCTCGGAAGAATTCATTGCTTCTACTATTGGCTGTAAAGAATCTAAAGTGCGTTGCTCATGAGGCAGTAATTCACCCTGATTTGGACCAGCCGCCAATTCGCGTTGTCTATCCAATAAATATGTATAACGATCCTGCACCGCTTCTTTCAATGTATCCGGCGCATCTGCCATATCTACACGAAATCTAGAAACAGGCGTGCCATCAACACTATCCGATAGTGCAGATTGAAATTCATGCCCCACAGATCCAACTACATCTACATACGGGGATGGACCTTCAGCTACACCGGATTTATACTCTGCTCCAGCAAGCTTTTCCGACTGCGCCATACCAAGTTGCACCGTAACTTCTTTCGTTCTTTTTCCATCTGGCATATCAAATGTAAATCCACCTTGCTCAAGCAATTTCTCACGAGTAACCTCAGCTTGCTGAGCATCCTCTAACTGGTGCCGGGTCATTTTAACTGTATCTACCTTAATTGGCTTTGCTTCGCGTCGTTCCTCTTGAGCTCTTCTAGCTCGCCGAGCACGCCCTCGTGAATGTGCCATAATGATTGACTAATTACGAATGAATTATGATATAGAATATCAAAAAAACACGGCTTTGTCAATCTACTAAACCTTATCTGGAAAAGCTGCCTTCAAATTTTGAACAATGCGTTCATTTACTGGTATGCTTGCGTCTGGATATTCAAATTCCTTACCAGTAATAGCTTCATACAACTGAATATAACGAGAAGATAATTCTACTACCAATTCATCTGGAGCTGCCGGTAGCTCTGCATCATTATACGGATCACAATTTTCTTTAAACCACAGTCGCAAAAATTCTTTATCAATATTATCTGGCTCTTCACCAGCATTGAATTTAGCTTCATAACTATCAGCAATCCAGTAACGTGATGAATCTGGCGTATGAATTTCATCCACTAATGTAATTACACCATCCTTATCTTTTCCTAATTCATATTTTGTATCTACAAGAATCATTCCATTCTCATGAGCAATTTTCTGTCCACGCGCAAATAATGCTAATGCAATTTCAGCACAGGCATCCCAGTCTTCTTGTGTCATTAATCCGCGCTTCACAATTTCTTCAGCAGAAATTTTTTCATCATGCTCATCACTCTTTGTAGTAGGAGTAATAATTGCAGTTTTAAATGCTTGATTTTTTACCATACCCTCAGGCAGAGTATTTCCACAAAATTCTCGCTCTCCTTTTTCATACGCTGTCCACGCTGCTGTGCTAGTTACACCCGTGAGATACCCTCGTACAACAAATTCAACTGGAAATACATCACACTTCTTTGCAATTAGCACGTTAGGATCTGGTACTGAAAGCATGTGATTTGGTACAATATCCTTTGTTTCTTCAAACCAAAATTGCGATACAGTATTTAACACCTGCCCCTTAAAAGGAATTGCGGCCAAAACACGATCGAACGCAGATTGCCGATCGGTGGTTACTAATACAAGTTGATCGCCAGCATCATAGGCGTCGCGCACTTTACCATTATACTTCTTACCCAAGCTATCAAATGCAGTTTCTGTTAAACAGTTATTAAGGTTAGCAGCGATCTTATCTTTATCAATCATAATGGTAATTTCGGTTATGTATTATTTAATCAATGTACACTCTTGTGAATATGGATTATATAAAATGTATGTTTGCAATATTTCTGTGGCAATTTCTAAACGCTTACCAGCATTATCCTCATCAATATGTAATTCCCATACCACACCTTTACGAATATTTTCAATCATGTGCATTTGCAAACGATCTTGTAACATTTTCGTAACAGACCTACCCTCATAATCATCTGAATAGCGCACAAGGAACGAAATCATTTTATCATCTACCACATGTTTCGTAGTATAGATTTCTTTATTTGTATTTAACAACTCACCAGATTGCACAACCTCATTAATAATCACTTCCTTTTGATCCTCTGGCGCTGAATGCCACACTTCCCAATGGGTTTTACGAGTAACAGTTACATTAGTATACCCTTTTTGTTGAAGAACTAACTCTACAGACTTAGCCGCTTTATCAGTAATAATTAAATCAACATACAACTCTATAGCCTTCCCCGAATCATACGGAGCAACTTTATTAGCTGGCGGCTGCCAAGCAATACTATATGGCTTCTGTTTTGGCTTTTCTTCCAAAAATGTTTTTAACGAATCAAACAATGGAATACCGGTATCAAATCGCTCTGGATGCGGCATGTACGCCACTACATTGCCTTCTTTATTACATAGGCCAGCAATACCCCATTCCGCTCCATTGGGTGTGGTTGGAAATTCATTCAATACCTTACCATCCTCGGTAGAATATTTAAATAGGATCTGATTATGTTTTTCCAGCTCCATCAGAAGATCATTGGAAAAAATAAATCGTCCTTCACCGTTTGCTACACTCGCTGGAATAATATCACATTGTTCATAATTCATAGTTACGGCGCTACGACCCTTAGGCGAAACCGATTGCATATATATTGTGTCGTGATAAAAACCTGTACCGATAATTTCACCCTCGCGTACTCGCGTATTCATAGCAACGGCTCCAGCTAACGCATGATTATCTAAGCCAGGAACCATCCCAGTTTCAATAAGTATCTGACAACCATTACAAATACCAATTACGGGCTTACCAGTATCAGCCTGCTCGGTAATTAAACCAATAATAGGATCTTGCGATGCAATAATTCCAGCTCGGCTACGATCCTCATATGCAAAACCACCGGGTAGTACATAGCCATCAAAATCTTTAATACGATCTCGCTCATTCCAACGCACAAAATCCGCTTGCAATCCAGCGTTCTCTAATGAGCGCTTAGTTTCATTTTCACAATTTGTTCCTGGAAACTGCAGTACGGCTATACGAAACATACGTCCTGCTTTCCTTTAATAATTTTACCAATAGCATACGCCTTTACATCATCATGTCCTTCAACAAGTGCCTTGCTTACCTCTTCCGCTTGTTCGGCTGGTACAATCACCGCTAAACCAATTCCCATATTAAATGTTGTATACATATCCTCATCAGGTACATCACCAAATTGTTGAATAGCTTCAAAAATAGGGGTAATTTCCCAACTATCTTTTTCAATTTCTGCAGCTAAACCAGGATGAATAATACGTGGGATATTTCCCACTAATCCACCGCCGGTAATATGAGCAATACCACGAACGTCGTAATCTTTTAAAACAGGTACAACATATTTTGTATAATTTTGATGGGGTTTCATTAATGCAGCTCCAACAGATCCTGGTAGTTCAGCCATAATATCGCGCACGGTATATTTCATTTTATCAAACAGTACCTTACGAGCCAATGAATACCCATTAGTATGTAGACCGGTTGAACTCAATCCAATAATCACGTCACCTTCTTGAATTGCTGAACCATCAAGTACCTTAGATTTTTCTACAATACCTAATACTGCGCCAGCAATATCCCACTCACCCATTTGATATGTCCCAGGCATCTCTGCTGTTTCACCACCAACTAATGACAATCCATTAGCCTTACACTCTTTTGCCATTCCCGTAACAATTTGTTCTAATACGTCTGGGTCTAAATTTTCTGTAGCAACATAATCTAAAAATGTCAGCGGCGTAGCCCCCTGACACAATACATCGTTACAACTATGCGCCACAATATCTGCTCCAACTTGTTCATATGAGTTCATCATGGCTGCTACAGCCATTTTTGTACCTACACCATCGATACTTTGAACCAATACTGGCTCTTTATAATCCTTCAATAATGGGGTAAGGTCGTATAATGAACCAAATAAACCAATACCCGTAAGCACCCGTTCATTAAACGTACTTTTTACTATTGATGAGATTCGATCAACCGCCTCTTTTCCTTTGTTGATATCTACTCCTGAGTCCTTATATGTAATTGCCATACAGCGCTACTTTATCACAAATTAATTAAAATCGAAAGCCTTTTTGCTATTATCTCTGAAGTTTACGAGCTAAAGCGGTTAATTGCTTGCGATACCGTGAAATACTGATTGTTTTTTGAGCTACACCATCACGCATAGCTGCTTTTGCCACTACAGAAGATACCTCTACTAATGCCCTATCATCAAATGGCTTAGGCACAATATAGTCTGCTCCAAAACGCAATGGCTTTCCACCGTATGCCCTGCGAATACGCTGCGGTACAGATTCATGAGCGAGTTGCGCTAAGGCAATAGTGGCAGCCACCTTCATATTATTAGTAATACGCTTAGCTCGCACATCAAGGGCTCCTCGAAAGATGAATGGGAAGCCAAGCACATTGTTAATTTGATTAGGATAATCACTACGGCCAGTGGCCATAATAATATCATCACGAGTACGCTTAGCCAGTGCATACGCAATTTCAGGATCTGGATTTGCTAACGCGAATACAATAGGATCACTTGCCATTGTCATGACCATTTCCGGCGTAAGAATATCGGCCATTGATACTCCCACAAATACATCAGCGTTCATAATAATTTCATCCATGGTACGTTCAACACAATTCTGGGCATAGGTTTTTTTATGCTCGGTAAGATTTTTACGACCTTTCGTAATTACACCTTTACTATCTATCATGTACACATTCTTCTTGCGCGCACCCAATCGAATATAATGCTCTGCACATCGAATACCGGCCGCTCCGGCTCCAGAGATCACAATCTTTACATCTTCAATCTTTTTACCAGCCAACGCTAACGCATTAATAAGCGCTGCGCCAGAAATAATTGGCGTACCATGTTGATCATCATGAAATACTGGAATATTTAAGCGTTTTTGTAATTCATCTTCTACATAAAAACACGTTGGGGATGAAATATCTTCTAAATTTATTCCTCCAAATGATGGTGCTAGTGATGCGATAATATCTACCATCTTTTCTGGATCAGTTTCATCAATTTCCAAATCAAACGAATCTACTCCGGCGAATCGCTTGAACAATACGCTCTTGCCCTCCATTACTGGCTTACTCGCTTCAGGACCAATATCACCTAAGCCTAGTACCGCCGTGCCATTACTAATAACCGCTACTAAATTACCTCTATTAGTATAGTCGTATACTTTGGAAACATCCTTAGCAATCTCTCGGCTTGGATCGGCAACGCCAGGTGTATAGGCCAATGATAAATCACGCTGTGTATTACATGGCTTAGTAATGTCTGTACCAAGTTTTCCAGCTGGTTCTTTAGAATGATAATCGAGAGCTTGTTTTTTAGTAATCATAGCGAACAGTTATTGTTTTTTATATATTGTTGTTGAAGCTTTTTCTACTTTTTGAAATAAACTACTACCTTTCGTATCCATCATACATACTACCGGAAAATCTTTCACTTCAAGCTCCCAGATTGCATCCGTCATTCCAAACTCTGTTTTATATACATTCAATACTTTTACAATATGGCTTGCATATACTACAGACGCCCCGCCAATTGCCGCACAATAAATTCCTTGTTTTATCAAAGCTTTACGTACCCCCTCATCCATTCCTCCCTTACCAATAATTGCGCGAATATTATATTTCTCAATAAGTTGTGGTGTATAGTGATTCACTCGTGCGCTAGTAGTTGGTCCCGCAGCAATAATAGTGTATTCCTTCCCTTTTTTTTCAAACATTGGCCCACAGTGATACACAACAGCATTATGCATTGGCTTAAAATCTGTTTTTAATAACCAACGATGCGCTTTATCACGAACAGTAAGCACTCTACCACTAAACAACACTTCATCACCTGCCTTTACGCGCATGATATCTTCCTTAGTTGGAGGAGTAGTAATATGAATTGTTGCCATTATGGTAGTACTAATGTTACACGGCGCATACTCCAACATCCAACCGATATGCCTACAAACCAGGATGCGGGATGCACATAATTAGCTGAACACTTTACAGCAAGTGCAGTAGTGTTACCACCTACACCCATTGGGCCAATACCTAAATCATTTATACGTTTTAATGCACGCTTTTCTAGCGCAGCTAGCTTAGGTTCAGAATTTTTAGAAGTAATTTTTTGAATGTGTAATTCCTTGGCGCTCGCAGTAGCGTCAGCGATATTACTACTTACTGTTGCCGCAACAATATATGGCGGACAACCTCTACCTTGTGCTTTAACAACTGCATCAACAATACATTGTTCAATGCCAGCCAAATCTCGTTCAGCACCAACTTCTAAATCTGGAAGTTTGTATACTTTCGAAACATTTTCCGATCCACCACCTTTAAGCAATAATTCCACTCTGGTTTTTCCAGTAGTCTCTTCAAAATGAATGATCGGATGATTACCTACAGATTTTTCTTTTAATATATCTAATGCATTATCACGCAATGGCACCTCTTTAGTTGCTCGCTTTGTAGCTTGCTCGAGTAATTTCTTCAATTGAAGTTGTGAATAGTCTGCAGCATTATAGTGTACATACATAATAGGTACGCCTGTATCTTGGCAGAGTGGTTTTGTATTATCACATACTAATTCAATGTTCTCAAGCATCATCCTTAACACACCTTTAGCACGAGTTGAAGTTTCTTTCTTCAGCCCAGTTTCTAACCCCTCCACAACATCGCGCGGTAATTCACTAATAGCTAAACGATACATTTCTACAAATGCATCGAGTAACGTTTGATTGGTTGGTGTGCCTGATAGCGTAAGCACCGAACCACGCTTCTTTATCATAATTTATTGCAACTGATCACGCAGACCATTAGTCCATCGATCGGCTAACGCGCCTAATGTTAGGTTAGCTATTTCTTCTTCACCAGATTTAATAATAAATGCTTCATCTTCACGAATCGTTCCTATAATACTTACCGGTACATTAAATTGTTTTGCATAACGTTCCATGGAAGATACTAATCGTGCATCAAGTTCAAAAATGAATCCACCAGTTTCTGTAAATAATTTTTGTGTATTTGTTAAACCTTCACCAGCTGCTTTTGTAAGATCGATTTCAATTCCTGTGCGTAAATCTCCACGCCCCCCAAAGCACATTTCGGCAAGCGTTACGAGCATGCCGCCATCACTAATATCGTGGCACGATGGAGAAAGCTTTTGCGCGATAAGTGTATGCATTAATTCTACTTCTCTGTTTACAACTTCAAAATCAGGCTTAGGTACATTCGCTCCATACTCATTATAAATTTCATACAGTACCGATCCACCTAACTCATTCTTGCGTTCACCAATCATACAAATAAGATTGCCCGGCTGAATGAAATCCATAGTAATGGCATCACTTGCATTTGATAATCGGCCGATGCATCCAATAATTGCCGATGGATTGATAGAGCCTTCTTTTGAACCATTATAAAATGATACATTTCCAGAAACGATTGGGATTGGCGCTTTGTCATACCCAATTACATTAATGGCTTTCGCAGCTTCTGCCACACCTTTCACACCATCTACAAATTCCCACATTTGGTCTGGCTTCTCTGGATTACCATAATTCAAGCAATCAGTTAAGCACCAAGGCACTGCTCCAACCGCTGTAACATTACGAATACTTTCCGTAACTGCATTAGCGCCCTGCCAATACGGTGAGATCTTACCGTAACGAGGATTACCATCCACACTTAATGCAACACCAACATTAGAATCTACATCAATTAATGGAGCCATTACACCAGCATCAGCCATACCTGGTTCAATCAATGTAAGCCCTTGCACGTTTTTATCATACTGCTCATAGATCGCCTTCTTACTTGCAATTGATGGATGAGCTAACATATCCAAAATAATCTCTTCCAACCCTTGTACTTCTGTCCAAGATGGTTCTTTAAATGATCGCCTTGGTTCTTTTACTTCACGATCATATGATAACCCAGCAGTTACATCTTCCGGGCGAGCATCAAGAATTTTTTCACCTTTACTATATACTTGGTAATTACCAGATTGCACTGTACCAATCACCGAGGCCTTTGCTCCATGTGAAATTCCTGGAAAATCCCATGTTTCATTGTAGTGTTTCACAATTACTTCCGTTGCTTTTTCTGAAGCTACCCACATAAATCGCTCTTGAGTTTCTGAGCCCAACACTACTGCTGGGGGTAAACCTTCTATTCCTACATGCACATTATCGAGATCTATCTTAGCTCCATAACCACCCGCTTCTGCTAATTCTACTGAAGCGCATAATATACCGCCAGCACCAAGATCTTTAAATCCCACTTCATTCATTAAGCCCTCTTTTTTAAGAACCTCAAATAAATCGTATGTGGAAGTTAAAATATGACGCTCTAAGAATGCATTTGGTTCTTGCACTGCACCCTTATTAGCTTCTTTGTTATCTTCATCAAGTTCAATTGAAGAAAAGGAAGCACCACCAAATCCAGAATTATCTGTTGGCTTTCCAATCAATATGAAATTATATCCCTCAGCATTTTCTGGAGCTTGTGAATGAATAATATCTTCAAGAGCAACTGTACCAAGAGCTACAACATTCACTAAACAGTTTGTATTAAACGATTCATTAAAATATGTATCACCAGCTAAGTTCGCAATTCCTAACGGATTACCATAACCACCGATACCACTAGTTACTCCTTCTTGAATCCATTTAGCTTTATTAGTTTTAATATCGCCAAATCGTAACGGATCGGCAGTGGCTACTAATTTAGCGCCCATACAGAGGATATCTCGCACTAGCCCACCAATGCCGGTAGCGGCACCTTCATATGGTACAACTTGTGATGGATGATTATGTGATTCGTGACCAACCGCAATACAGTAATCGGTATCACCAACTTTATCAATCCATACAATTCCAGCATCCTCACCAGGGCCAACCACAACATGTGGACCAGTAGTATGAAATATTGGTAGATATTTTTTACTCGATCGATACGATGTATGTTCACTACCTTCGATACCAAATGCAATCGCTTCGGTAAGCGTTACCGGACGACCAAGAATTTCTACTTCTACTTTACGAGCCTCTTCTACAGTAAGATCAATCTTGTACTGAGTAAGAATCTTTTGTACCTCCTTGTCAGAAAGTTTTGAGAATTCAAATGTTTGTTCAGCCATTTACTTCGATAGTTAACTTACGTTCTGCGCCTACTGAAACCAAGCTAATAGGTGTGTTGGTTTGATCGGAAATAAATTTCAAATACAATTTCATCCTTGATGGCAATGCTTTGTATCCTTTATCAATAATTTTCTTGAAATCAGCTTCATTAAGATCCTTCCATCCAGCCAATTCTTTATACACAGGCTTACATAAGCGTTGTACATTTAAGTCTGCCGGTAATTCTTTAATAACAGAACCTTTGTATTTATAGTGAGTAGCAATAGGAATTTTCTTTAAACCACCAAGAATATCGATTTTTGTTACCGCCATACTGGTTAATCCATTAATGCGACATGCATACCGCAACTGTACCAAATCTACCCAACCACAACGACGTGGTCGGCCAGTAGTAGTTCCATATTCTTGTCCGCGTTCACGTAAGTAATTTCCTAACTTACCTTTTACTTCAGTAGGAACTGGTCCAGTACCCACACGAGAAAGATACGCTTTCACCACACCAATAACTGCATCAATTTTATCTGGGCCAATGCCTAAGCCTGTACATGCCGCTCCGGCAATAGTATTAGAAGATGTTGTATGCGGATACGCACCATGATCATTATCCAGCATTGTACCTTGCGCACCTTCAAATAACACTTTCTTTCCGTCTGCAATAGCCTCATTTAATTCTAATGACACATCTCCAACATATGGCTTCATGCGTTTACCAAAATTCCAATACTGTTCAAAAATTTCTTTTTTATTCAAACGGATATTTTGTTTGTATAATTTTCGTAGTGTATTTTTCTTTAGTTCGAATAATTGATCAAATTTTTCTTCAAATACTTTTTTATTCATCAAATCAATTACACGAATACCAGATCGCTCCGCTTTATCGGCATACGCAGGACCAATTCCACGACGGGTAGTACCAGCAGCCAACTTACCCTTATACTCATCAATCATTCCATCCATAATAATATGGAAAGGGAAAATAATATGCGCTCGTTCAGAAATAAGCATGTTTAGTTTAATGCCTTTGGTTTCAAAGTTATCAATTTCAGAAATAAGTACTTCAGGATCAATCACTAAACCATTACCAATAACAATGCGTTTATCTTTATAGAGAACGCCTGAGGGGAGAAGATGTAACTTATGCACTTCACCATCTACAACCAGAGTGTGGCCTGCATTATTACCACCCTGAAAACGGGCAACGTAATCTACCTCGGGTGTGAGGTAATCAATAATTTTACCTTTACCTTCGTCGCCCCATTGAGCGCCGATAACCATAGCTGTTCGATAATTTTGTAACATACGTATAAATATTATTTAGTGCGTTCTCGCATTTTTTTATTAGCACATTTCACTGTGTTTTCAATAAGCTTCGCTACTGTAAGAGGTCCAACCCCTTTAGGTGTGGGCGTTACGAGCTTAGCTTTTTTACTTACTGTTGAAAATTCGATATCACCATACATCTTTTTACCTACAAAGCATACCCCTGCATCGATTACTATTGCACCCTTATTAATCATAGCTCCAGTAAGCAAGTTATGTCGGCCAACCCCGGTAATAATAATGTCAGCATTTTTTGTGTATTTCATGGGATCCGGAGTAATGCTATTCATTACAGAAATTGTGGCACGTTCATTCATTAACATATTGGCAATTGGCTTACCAATCAATGCGCCGGCACCAATAATAGCAACTTTCTTTCCCGTTAACTCAACTCCATGATATTTAAGAATATCAAGAATTGCTCCAGGTGTAGGTGGTTCAATCCAATAACTACCCGTTACTAGCTTCCCTAAATTCACCTGCGTTAGACAATCTACATCAATGCTAGGGTCCACAGCCTCTAATACTTTCCCTGTATTGATATGCTTTGGAAGCGGTAACTGAATTATTAAACCCGTAAGCTTATTTCGAGCTTGTTGGAATTTTTTTACCTCAGCAATCAATTTTGTGGTAGTAATTTTGGCCGGAAATTTGCGTAATTCAAACCCAACACCAATTTTTTCAGCAGACTGCCCCTTTTTCCGCACATACGTTTGAGATGGTTTGTCACCACCAACCAAAATAACACCTAATTTAGGTGTAACGCCTGCTTTCACTAATTTTGGCACTTGCCGTCGCAACCGTTTATATATACCATCTGCAATTTCTGGGCCGTTTACTATCGTAGTCATGAATCAAAATTCACTATTTCAAGTTAATTTAGAGACAAATAAATCCCCGTTTCCGGGGATGGGTATCCTCATCCAATATAGCAATATATATAGAGTGTGTAAAGCGTCTAATATTAGCTCCGATAACTTAATTATACACAGTTGATATATAGTCAAAAATCACGTTCAGAGTAAACTGATTACCTGATTAATCTATTTCACAAAATCTCTAAGATATACCCTAAAAGGCTATAAACCAGAGCGTAAATACGTGAGATAATTAATCGGCACTTTTAGGTATAAGGTACATAAACGGGGTCTTTTTTAGATACCTGCGCCTCATCATCAACCCGATACTCGAAAGTTGGAAGAATTTTTGTATCACCATCACCATTTTCCACTTCAGCACCAAATTCTAAAAACACTTTATCATCATTTACAGATTGCTCAAAATTAAATGCACCGGCCATACCGGTAGATGCATCGTATGGAGCAAAATCCACTAGTAGGTTTTTGAGAACTGGATTTGGCGTTGTGGTGGAGCTATCTACACGATCACTCCAGGGACCACACGGGCCTTTTGTAGTACACGCGCGAATCTTAAAGCCGTAACTTCGCCCTGGTTTTAATTTAGTGATATACTTCTTTTTTGAATTTCTGCGAGTACGTTTAGTGTGTATACGCACAAATTTTCCATTATTTTTTTCGAAATGTACGAATTTGATAATAATTGACTATATAGTCGCTTATTGAAGCAATTCTGTTCCAACGCAACTGGATACGTTTGTGTTTTTCTTTAACAACATGAAAATTCTTAGGGGTTGGAATAGAGTAATCAACAGCCAGGGCTGGAACAACTCCAAAGAGGCTGCATACAAGAATTGTGCACGCACTGATGAGAAATAGTTTGCTGAAGCGCATTAGTTCTTAGATTTGGTCTTGAATTTCTTATACTTACTCCACTTTGTTACATCACCTGTTGGATACACAGCTTTCATTCGTACTTTATACTTCTTACCAGCTTCAAGATGCTTCTTGGTAAGTACTTTATTCACTTTACTAGATGAAATTTTCTTGAAACGCTTAATAAGCTTACCGTTGCGTTTTCGCAATTCAAGTTTTAATTTCGTTGCGGAAGATATATATGCTGAATTCTCCCAATTTACAGTGGCTCTTCGCTTCTTGATCTTTTTTACTGTGGGTTTATCTAGGCGATTCCCATCACCAAAGTCTGAGTTCTTAATGGTGATTTCATTTGACGTAATAAATGTGTTGTCATCATCAGGATTTACGAGTGAACCTGCTAATACATGATAAATTCCATAGCCACCGGGGGAGAGATTATTCTTAGCGTTGTTAATGGTAAATGTATATGTGCCTTCAGGAATATCTGCATCGACATAAAAATGAACATGGCGTTGTTCCAATGAATTTAGAGTTAGAAAGTCATCCAAACCATCAAAAAAACTCACACTTGCTTCATCACTATTATTAAAATCGATGTAGCTGGCAGATCCTCCATTGGCAGGTTTGGCTAATTCGTTCAAAAACGTTAAGTTGGGTTGCTCATACGCACCGCCATCAATTGTAAATGTAATTGTATAATCTGTTATATCTCCACTAGTGTATGATACAGCTTCAACTGATACGTCGGTTAATTCATCTGGTACATCAGCGGCTAGCGTTGCTCCCAATGGGAAAGCTAAGCTTAATAGTATTGTTAAGGTTAATTTTGCAGTAAAATTCACAAATATCTCATATTAATTCTTGTGCATACAACATAGCTGCCGAACTCATTATTGTCAAGCGGTTATTGACGCAGAGCTCATTGCCGTTGGATATTCACAACCCGGTTTTGTCCACGACGAATCATCCTTTTTATGCGTTTTGATTTTCGCTCTGCAACGTAAATATACAATAGTATGTCTAATAAATTCCTTCCCCCGCAGCCCCTTCCTTTTTGTCCTTATTCGCGCCTTCCTATTCGGGAGAATTTTTCGAAAAAATTCGGCATAACATACATAAACGTCGGCTTTTTTAAAGCCATTTTAAAGTATATCTTGTAATTGTTCTTTGGTTGGAGCAATAGTCTCAGAAATGGTATTTATTGCTTAGGACTAGCTTCACGTAATGCCATATCCATCCATAATATAGTTGATTGATGTACTGGCTTTGGGAAAGTGATACGAAGCGTATCTTGTTTTCCACCATGTGCAGATTCTACTTCTGTACCATCTTCAAGCGTTAGTGTATCGAGTACTAGTTCATACTCTTCACCCGGCATCATTACATGTACTGTCTCACCTTTGTAGATTTCATTTTTTACAAGCACATCAGCCGTGTGCTCATCAATAATATTTGTAATAGTTCCAACAAATTTCTCCGTAGATTTTTCTGTACGTTTTTGTAAACTCTGTTTTGGAGATCCAAAGAAGAAACCAGTATCAAAATCCCGAGAAGAACGTCGCAACAACTGTGCCTTTAATTCTGCTAGTCGATCTTTTTTATTTGAATCATCACTACCTATTAAATCAATCGCCTCACGATAGGCTTTTACAATTTGTGCCGCATAAAATTCTCCGCGACCACGGCCTTCAATTTTGAATGAAACAATTCCTGCGTCAGCTAATTCATCAAGCCTATCTACTAGGCACATATCGTTAGCATTAAATATGTACGTGCCATTTTCATCCTCTTCTACAGTAATTATTTCATCCGGTCTCTGTGATTCTACAAATTGCATTTCTTTTGGCTTCACCTCTTTATAATGCCACCGGCAATTATTGGCGCACGATCCATGATTGGCTTTGTGTGAATCTGTCATATAGGAAGATAACATACAGCGTCCAGAATATGCCATGCACTGAGCACCATGTACGAATGTTTCAATTTCAATATCTGGAAACTGATCATACATTTCACCAATTTCTCGTAAATTTAATTCTCGTGCCAAAATCACTCGCTCGGCTCCTTGATCAGCCCAAAACTTCACGCCCAATGAATTAGTAATACTGGCCTGTGTAGAAATATGAATTGGTAGCGATGGCGCTACTTCTTTAATAAGTGAAAATACTCCGGCGTCGGAAACAATCAATGCATCCGGTTTAATTTCTTCAAGTTTTTTTAACGCTCTAGTAATTACCTTAATGTGATGATTGTGCGCGAACACATTTACTGTAACGTACACTTTCTTTCCACGCTCATGCGCATACTCCACCATTTCCTGAAGCTGTTCATAGGAAAAGTTCCCTTTATGTTGGCGTAAAGCAAATATATTCGTTCCACAAAAAATCGCATCAGCTCCGTAATCAATAGCAAGCTTACCCTTACGAAGGGTTCCGGCTGGTGCTAATAATTCTGGTTTATCGAGTGTATGAGCCATAGGGTTGATAGAGTACATAAATATTGTTAAAGGCGCAAGACAAATTATAGAAAGATCGAGCGGGACAGCACTCAATCCTCCATGATTGAAAATGAACTTCATGCCTGTCCCGAACTCCGCGGAGTTACATGAAGTATGGCTAGCGGTACCAGCCGTTGGCGGTAAGGACAACCATGACCAGCATGGCGAAGACCTCAGCGTAGACGTCCACGGTCCGTTCCGTCCGTTCCTGCCATGCCTCCAACGGCGGCAGGTGAATGAAGCCGGCCTTGCGCCGATCATTGATATCACGCCACGTCAGCAAGTGATAGTGCGCGGCATTGCAGAGGAAGCGACCGTCGTAGCCGTTGAGCGCCAGCCCCGGACTACCGCTGGGCAGCGCGGCCCGCTTGATAAGTGCACTGAGATCGCCCCAGCCAGCTTCCCAATGAAGGCCTGAGAGCAGAACCTCAGGGCCATTCGGAAGCATGTCCTGAGGAGGATCCTGCTTCTGCACGTCCTTGCCGCTAGCAAGACGGACGGCCATCTGTTCGATCGACATGAAGTGATCGAAGCCTTCGCCGAGGCCGATCACTCTGTCGTGGTTATTCAGCCAGCCCTCATCGAAGATCTCCTTGAGCGCAGCCCAGTTCGTGGGCACCTCAATGACGCTAGCAACATGACCAGAGTCCTTAATGTACTCACCAAGCTTGCGCGCGACAGAGATACTGCCATTCGTGCTTCGACCTCCGAATGGACCGAAGCAAAGGATTGCGATTTTCAAATCCCACCTCCTTGGGTTTGTGGGACCATTAGATTATGTGAAACATCATAATAAATCAAGTCTAAACGCAATCTAGAATTGCTATATTAGGCCAATATTAGACACAAAAAAGGACTTATCCACTAATAACTACTAACCCAATAATAACCCTAGGCGTAAACTGAGAGGCCATTTTTTATTATAAAAAATGGCCCAATTATCCACTCTTACCCCATATTAATAAAAGTATAAAAGAGAGATAATTAAGTGTTCCTTTCGAGGGATAATAAAATAATTAATTATGCACTAAATAGCTATGAACAAATAAACGGTTCAGGAGGACAATTACTGCACGCACATTTCGATTTAAAATATTTCTCACATATCCACTACATATATCTTAGCAAGAATGCATATAGGTGAGATAATCAATTCGTACAGGACATTCTACATCTGATACTTCGAATTGATGAAGGCCTAATATATATTATTCAGCCTCTCTTGATTCCATTTGCCAGGTATACGAATATACTTCAAAGTTGTGACTAGGAATCGCTGAGGCCCCATATCACTATTCGGCTCATCACGATTCCTACTCAGAGCTAATAAGTAACAAGTTCAGTTTTCAGACTGAGCATTGGTGAAGACCCAACTCATCCTTTCGTCTCTCCCGATGCTCGCTCTGAGTGCTGAATGAATTAGCTGAGCGAGGTACACACTATATCCCTCCGACTCCTAATTCTCCACTCATAAGCTCTATTCCAATTTGGTTAGTAGGCTCACTGATAATAACGCTCGTCGTATTATCAGTAAGCCACTCCCAATTTCATTCACAGCTTCTGGTTTCTGATAGTTACAGACGTGCCCTCATTATAAATACGCACGATCTTGCTATCAGTACTCAGCAGCGGTGCGTGTGGAACAGCCAGGCCATATATATACAACCTGCGCCTGTCCCACACACCCTCGCCGCTGATAGTTCTGAGTTGCGATATCCATGTCTATATGATTTGGGTCGCCGCTCAGAACTGTCAGCTGCGGCTGAGACCGTTTCATTTTGGGCGCGTAAAAAGTCGTTTTCTCTGCTATGATTAGCTTCAAATACATTGTTTAACCTGTTAAGAAGCTAATTATGATAAAAAAAACGAAACAATCCTTATTGTCCAAAGTGCGCTAATCCACAA
>JAJRVJ010000026.1 GCA_024277435.1 Patescibacteria group bacterium
CGATCTTTCCATAATGACTGATGAAGATATTTATGCTATACAAGAAAGGTTAAACAACCGACCTCGCAAAGGTCTTAATTATCTAACTCCTAATGAGGTTATTGCTAGAGAGGTGGGGCATTAGATTCTAGAATTCAGGGTTTAGCTCAAAACCCAAATAAAAGGGGTTATTTTTATATAACGGCTAACATTAGGCCTGATATCACCTTGATTACCTCTCAGTAGCTCGCAAAACCTGCGTAATACAGTTAAGGTAAGGATAGATAGCGCGCTAGCACAACCCATCCTCAGATCGCCTTGACCCGCACCAGCTCGTGAGCGAACTTGGGATCAGATTTCAAGCCTACGGAAAGAATCTAGATATGACGCGGGCCAATCAGCCCGCTGAGCAGAATCCACAAGATAAAGGGAAGTAGATCAGCTCTTGGACATAGTAGACTCCATGGGTATCAAAGAGCAATTTTCTCTCAACATCACTGACCTATTTCAGTAACGCAGTTGAAAAAACAAAAAACTGGGCTTGTGTCCAGACTAAAAATCCTTGGTAAGGATTTTTGATAGCGATAGATAAGAAATAGAGCAACAGATAGTTGGGCTGATTTATAATCAATGAGGTCTTAGATGTAGGGGAACTCAATTAAAACCCGAATCAATAGCATTTGATTCTGTTGCCTATTAAGAAGCGTATTGATTAATGTATATATTATAACTTCAACCAATGATGCGGCATAGTATCGCATCCTTATGGTTTTATCAATATGCTAGATCTCAGGGTATTATCAGCTAAATAACTCTATGATATACTACTGCCGTGGCACATTTCCGCACACTAAGTGAAATCAGTTATGAACTAGCTGATCGCCTTCCCAAGCTTCTGAAATCGAAGCCAATATTCTTTTTGGCACAAAGCGAAAAAGAAGCCCGCGCCATTGCCGAGCTGTGTCAGTATTGGTATCCCCAATTCCCTGACTGGACAATTATCTCCCCCTATCAAGTAGAGGGGAATAGTATCTCACCTAAAGAATTTAAAAAGCGCACAATTCAACTACAAACAAAAAATACTTTGCGTATCTCTCAGCTTACCCAGCAACTTGTAGAATTAGGATTTGAACGCTATCCTCGCGCAGTGGCTCCGCACACATTCGCCATACGCGGAAACATCGTGGACATCATTGCTCACTCACCGCTACGTATAGAATTCGATGATAATGAAATAAGCAGTATTAATCACTACGATCCTAATACGCAAGAAACATCTGAGACTCTACTCACTAATGCAGTGATTTGGCCACACACGTATAGTAAAGCCGCTACATTATGGCACGAACATGATTTAGCCTACAATTTTGTTACTCCCCGCTTCTACCATAAACGCTATCACCTTCTTAAAGATGATCTCAAAGAATTTACACGTGTGCAGGTTGCTAGTAAGCAGCCCGATCGTGTATTTAAAATTATTCCTCAAGCACATGTTACCGAACGTAAACGTAATTTAGAAGGCTTCGTACTGGATGATCAGCACTTTCTCTTTCTTACGGATCCACATATATTTGGATCGGAAACTGAAGCCGAAACATTCGATAGCGCCATTGACGTTGATACACTGCAGCCCGGTGAATATGTAGTGCATATTGATCATGGTGTTGCACTATTTCACGACTTCAAAACCATGGGTAAGGACACCTACCTCGAACTCCGATATGCCAACAACGATAAACTCTATATTCCTACCGATAAGGCCAACCGTATAGAAAAATACATTGGTAGCGATAGTCCCCGCCTTACAAAGCTATCTGGCGCACACTGGGAAACCATGGTGAAACGCGTAAAAGATAATGCTCTTGAAACTGCCCGTGAGTTATTAGAAATGCATTCCGAGCGAGCCACTACAATCGCAAAAAGCATCCCTGCGGAAACTACCACGGAAGAAGAAGCTATTGCCCTAGACGTAGATTTTCAACTCACGTCCGATCAAGAGCACGCAATTAATGATATTCTAAATGACCTTAGCCAAGATACAGCTATGGATCGCCTACTGTGTGGTGACGTAGGATTTGGTAAAACCGAAGTAGCGCTGCGAGCTGCTGCGCATGTTGTTCAACATGGTGGACAGGTGGCAATAATGGCTCCCACTACAGTGTTAGCCCAACAACATTACGAAACACTCATGAAACGCCTTGAACCATACGGCATTGAAGTTGGCTTATTATCGCGCTTATCAAGCGCTCAAGAAACAAGAAATACTCTTAAAAAAATCAAGAACAATCAAATCGATGTTATTGTAGGTACGCATCGTTTATTATCCAAGGATATCGTTATGCCAAAATTACAGTTGGCAATTATTGATGAAGAGCAGCGCTTTGGTGTAAAGCACAAAGCCAAATTTAAAAATATGCGCGCAAACTCACATGTTCTTACCATGACAGCCACCCCCATTCCGCGCACACTTAACCTGGCCATGTCTGGCCTGCAAGATATTTCCGTACTCAACACCGCACCAAGTGATCGCCGTGGAATTCATACGATTATCGAAGAAATTAATTCCGAAATTGAAATTGAAGCCTTAAGCCAAGAGCTAGAACGACGTGGCCAAGCCTATGTAGTGCATAATAATTTGCAAACAATATATTCACGACAACTATTTTTTCAAAAACATTTTCCAAAAGCCCGTATAGAAATTGTGCACGGAAAAATGAACTCCAAACAAATGGTTCGCATCATGCATGATTTTCATGCCGGAACTATTGATATTCTCTTGGCATCAACCATTATTGAAAATGGCTTAGATATTGCCAATGCCAACACACTGATTGTTGAACACGCAGAGAATTTTGGACTAGCCCAGCTATATCAATTACGTGGCCGCATAGGAAGAAGTGATCGGCAAGCCTATGCCTATTTATTATATTCAGCGAGCAATCTTACAGAGAAAGCTAAAAAACGCCTCAAGGCACTTCATGCCATTAAAGAACTTGGAGGTGGATTTGAATTAGCCATGCAGGATTTACAAATCCGTGGGGTTGGCGACATTTTAGGAAAAAAACAACATGGCCATGTACATCAAATTGGATTGCACATGTATACACGATTACTACAACACGCTATAGAAAAATTACGAGCCGGTGATTAATGTATACGTATCAACATTAAGGCTATAGGTAGTTACCTCACTATCTCCCTTATATTCTGTAACCTGGGTTGTAAACACAACATTAAGCCCATCTGGACTACTTACGAGGTGTGGCTGACGGGCTGTTGTGGTAAACTGCACGGAAGGATATTGTGTTAACAAATTATCAGATACTATCCATATTTGTGATTCCACCGTATTCGCAGTAGTGCGCTGACCAATAATATATATATACGCATCTTGGCGCACAAAATCAACTATCTCATAATCATCAATCCTCATTTCACTAGCTACTTGCTGTACAAGCTCACCAGACTGAGAATATTTTGTAAATGTAATAGCCTCGTTCAACTCACTCACAATAATAAGGTCACCGGCATCTTCATATACATCAACTATAGTACCAATGGCTGGAAGTATTTTTTCCTCCTGTAATTCACCTTCTCGTGAATAGGTATACAATAGCGTATCAGATTCCCCTGCATCAACAAATACGTATATTCCCGTATCGCTCACCTCTACGGCGCTCAACAAACTAGCCCGTACGTTAGTTAACACATATTCGCTTTGTACCGTAAAATCTTCATTGTAAATACGCAAAGTAACAAAGCTATCTTCGCCCGGAAAAAATACATAGTACAAATTATCATGCTGTAGCAATTGAACACGTGCAGCGATATCAACTGCATCTTCAAATAATACAATTTCTTCAACATCCTCAACTAATTGCCAGTCTTTCGTATGGGTACGAATAGTATAACGCCCACCAGATCGTAATGCCGCCACTCCATAACGATTATCCGGTAACGTTACTACCGATGGAAAACGTCCGGTGCCTAATTCCTGTACAATTGTATGCTCAAGTACCACTGCCGATAAGCGAGTGGATTCTACAGTTGTTACATCAACTTCTGCCTCTATCTCATTTATCTCAACTACAGGCGTAATATCGCCTAATAAGTATTGTTCGGCCCGTTCAAAATCAAATTAATCCTCTAATGCAAAGATATTATCATATTGCAGTGGTTTGTACTTCCACCAAATTTGCAATCCTACTGCAAAAGCAATCGCAAATAGTATCATAACTACAGCAATCCTTCCTCTTGTTGAAAAATCCTCATTCATGACATTGAAATGCTTCGTATAATTCGTCGGTAAATAAATATATATGAACATCACTAAGCTGATTATCTACCATATACATTTGCATAGATTCCATCATTATCCGAGCCGCTTCTTCAGCGGCCACATCTCCAGCACCTGTACCCATAGCTGGAAAAGCTACTGATGCATATCCTTTATCATCAGCAATGCGCAGCGCAGCAATAGTGGCTAGCTCAACTTGCTTGGCCGGAATTGGTTCAGATGGATGCTTCATAGTTGGTGCATGAATAATGCCCTCGTACGATAAATCACCAGCCGTTGTAATAACAGCCTGTCCAACAGAAATAGGAGCTAGTTCTTTCACTTCAGATTCTATACTACTCCCGCCAGCTTTTTTAATTGCACCAGCTACACCGCTACTCATAACGCCCTGGCTATTAGCTGAATTAACAATTAATTGTGTTGTTGCTTCAAGTAAATCCCCTTTATGGAGAGTGATAGTTAATGACATAGAATAATTACTCTACTACGCGAATAACCCCTTCAAATGAGCTGGATTCTGTTATTGGATCATGATACGTATAAGTACCTACTTCTGTAAATTGTTTTGTGCAAGATTTATTATATAGCATTGGCTCACAACTCCATAAACGATCAGTCGCAGAAATTGTACGATCCCTTAACTGGTCTTTATTAATCCACTTTACATAATCATCTACCGCAATAGTTACATCATTATCGTCTAACCCGTCACTATTAATAGTAATAGTATATGTTTCTGGAGCATTACCTTCGTAATCCTCATCATCTTGATCCTCTATTCCATCATTATCATGATCATATTGTTGGCCGGCCTCCTCATCAACATCATTGATGCCGTCGTTATCATCGTCAGCGTCATCAATATCATTTATGCCATCATTATCATGATCATTAGGATACTTATCATCTGCGTCATCAACTAAATCGTTATCATCATCGTCATCTTCGTAATCTGGCGTACCATCGTTATCGTGATCTACTGGATATTCATCATCGTCATCGAGAATGCCGTCGTTATCATCATCGGGATCATCGTCATTTGAAATAAAATCATTATCAAAATCTAAATCTTGAAATGTAAATTTCTTTTTGCGCCAATTCGAAACACGTTTCTTTTTAGTTTTTACGTGCCGATAACGAATATTATATTTTTGACCATGCACTAACAATGACTCTGAAAATTTAGCTTTCTTTTTACGCACTTTTTTTGTAGCTAAAACCGTTTTTCCTTTCCGTAATTTTACAACCGTTTTTTTAGCTCCTTTATTTTTATTCCAACGCACCACCAATTGTTGTTCCGCATAATCATGCTCATAACTAATACGTTTAGGTGGTTTTATTTTTGGCTTCTTTGCATACACTGTAGATACAAATAGCGGTGCACAGGCTAGGGCTAACCCAATAGCCAAAGCTAGCGCTATATTCAAAAATGACGAGTGGCGTTGTGTAGTAACCATACTTATTCAGCTGCGTTAACAGTAATTGTATATGGACCAACTTGTGGATTTTTTGCATCTTTATACGTGAACTCACCTACACCAATATCAATTACTTCTACTGCACCCGGAAGAATTTCTCCGGTTTTTGATCCATCAGGTAATACTAAGTTATAAATTACTTTATCAAGATTATGAAATGCATGTTTACCTGGTACAGAAGTAAATGTTCCAGGTTGTGCGCGTAATTCTCGTAAGTAGATGTTGGCCACTACCTCTGATAAATCTGGAAGCTCTGATTCACGTACATCATCCTGCTCAAAATTTGCTGATCCGTCATCATTGGCTTGCCCTAAATCATCGGTTGGCTCTATTGTAGTATCGTTCGTATCTTCACTGGTTTCTCCATATAACTGCTCACGTAAAGCGGCATTTTCTTCTTCTAACCGTTTCACTTCATCACGTAGACGGTTAATCTCATCTAGTGCTTGAGCCATCCCCTCTTGTAGAAGATCGATTTCAGCCTCAAGCTCGGATACAACATCAACTTCTTCACCATTACTAGAAGTGTTCGTATTGCTGTTCGTATTAGTATTTACACTCCCATTAACATTACTATTCTCATTTACATTTTCGTTCACTACAGCTTCGTTTGTATTTTTATTCACAACACCATTAGCATTCACGTTTTCATTTACATTTTCGTTTTCAAGTGGCTCATTGGTATTTACATTTTCATTTACGTTACCATTGTCATTTGTATCTTCTGGTGCATCACTAATCAATTCAGTAACTTGCTCATCAAGGGTATCAACCGTATCTTCTAGTGTATCACCACCATCACCAGACACCTCATCAGTTAACTCATCAACCGCGGATTCTATTTCTTCAATTTGTTCAACTACATCTGCCGTTTCTTCTTCTGTAAGCTCTTGCTCGGTTGCGTTATCAATCAACTCTTCAAGATCATCCATGGTTTCCTGTAATGCCTCTTCTGCTTCATCACTTAGTTCTGTACCTTCATCCTGTATATCATCTGCTGGATCTGGATCAACAGCATCTTCTATACCGTCATTATCGGTATCAGCGTCTGTAGGATCAGTACCAAGGCCTTCCTCAGCCTCATCTGTTAATCCATCATTATCTTGATCGTTATCCTGTTGTTGACCAGCTTGATCATCTACCTGTACGTCTTGCTGATCATTTGGTTCGTTTGGATTTGTATTATCTTCATTCACTTCTTCTCCATCACTTACGCCATCATTATCTGTATCATGATCAGTTGGATCAGTGTTATGAATACTCACCTCAGCCTCGTCGCTTAATCCATCACCATCGGTATCTGCGTCTTGTGGGTTTGTTTGATACTCATCAACCTCCTCACCATCAGCCAGGCCATCGTTGTCTGTATCTGCGTCTGTAGGGTTTGTTTGATAATCATTTATCTCCTCACCATCAGTTAATCCGTCACCATCTGTGTCATTACCATCAACATCAGTGCCAGCCTCTTCCTCATCTAGGTCACTCACGCCATCATTGTCGGTGTCTTCAACATCTTGTGAATCCTCATTTACATCATCAACATCAGTAGGGTCGGTACTATCATCTTCAACTTCTGTGCTGTCATCTACACCGTCGTCATCAGTATCTGCGTCTGTAGGATCGGTACCTTCCTCGTTAACTTCTTCACCGTCGGTAAGTCCATCATTGTCGGTATCTGCGTCTGTAGGATCGGTACCTTCCTCGTTAACTTCTTCATTATCATCTAAACCATCATTATCGGTATCCACTTCATTTGGGTTGGTCTGCTCCTCTTCTACCTCCTCTTGATCGGTAAGACCATCGCCGTCGGTATCAGCGTTAGTTGGATCGGTTTGATAATCATTTACCTCTTCACCGTCGGTTAATCCATCATCATCGGTATCTGTATTGTTAGGATCTGAACCCAATTCTTCTTCTACTTCATCAGTAACACCATCCTCGTCGGTATCAACATTCTCATCTGTAGCATCATCTACCTCATCAGTTCCAGAAGTAGTTTCAATAGTTTCATCAGGATTATCATCCGCATCGTTAGGATCTGTTTGATAATCATTTACCTCAGACCCATCAGCAGTACCATCACCATCGGTATCACGATCGTTAGGATCGGTACCCTCATCATTTACTTCATCGCCATCAGTAATTCCATCGGTATCGGAATCACCCTGCGTTGGATCGGTTTGATAGTCATTCACCTCTTCACCATCGGTAAGTCCATCATCATCGGTATCTTGTACATTTGGATCAGTTTTATAATCATCCACTTCTGCACCGTCATTCACGCCATCATCATCGGTATCACTTTGATTTGGATCGGTGTCATGAATATTTACCTCTGCATTATCACTGAGACCATCTCCATCGGTATCAGTATCGTTTGGATTAGTATTATGAATATTTACCTCTGCTCCATCATCTATGCCGTCACCATCAGAATCTGCACTATTTGGATCGGTTTGATGATCATTCACTTCTTCACTATCAGTTAATCCATCCTCATCGGTATCTGTATCCGTTGGCACATCATCTGCTGGCCTATCATCACATGGTGACATTTTATTGTCAGCATCAATAGTTGGCGTTGAAGTACAATCCCAAATATTGTTTACATTTGCATCATAGGCAAACGCTGCTTTATCTACGCCAGGCGCAACATACACTTGATCTACGAGTATTTTATTTTTATCAAATACCGATACAAGTGCGCCTCCTAAAGGTACTGTTAATGTAGTTGTCGCGCTAGTAAATGCACGATATGTACCAGCATTAATTAGTGTACCAACAGGAAATATATAATTCTGTGTAGTTGTAGGTGTACTAACAGTTAATTCATAATCTGTTAAATCAATTGCGCTTGTACTTACATTGTGTAATTCAATATAATTTTCATAATCTACTTCCCATAACTTTAACGCACCATGCTCAATCACTTCATCCTCTTGCTGCGTACCGCTATCTTTTGGATCGTTAGGATCAGTGCGATCATCGGTAATCTCTTGACCATCGGTAGCGCCATCACCATCGGTATCACGATGATTAGGATCAGTTTCATGAACCTTAACTTCAGCACCATCATCTACTCCATCATTATCTGAATCGGCAACTAATGGATCTGTACCCTCTTGCTTTTCCTCTTCATTTGTTAGCCCATCTCCATCATCGTCTGGGGAACCATCCACCGAAACAATATCCTCACACTTCGTAAATACATTAGACTGCTCAAATGTATATGTACTTGTACAATTCCATTCCATTTTGATTTCATCAAGTGCATAGCTATTAGGCATCACTCCCTGTGGAACACCCACTTTACTTACAAGATTCTTTCCGCTGTCTAATAACGCCACAGCACCTCCATTTACATCAAATACGAGAACATCATCTTTATTTTCTACAGCTAAGTACTTACCTGCTGGCACTATCACGTGTGGTAATGCGAAAGACTGCGCACTCGCTGCCCCAGATATTTCAATCACGTACTCAGTAACATCGACGTCGGTAATGCCAGCATTATGGATTTCTATATAATCATTACCTACAACTTCTGTAAGATATAATTCCAATGCCTTATCATCACCCGTTTGTTTTTGAGTTGAATCATCTGCTTGCCTTTGATCTTCTTCGATAATATCTTCAGCTTCAGCGATTCGTTCATTAGCATATTCCAAAGATAATTCTGCTTCTTTAGCGTCATCTATTGTAATCCATAACCGAAAATCCTCTGCAGCACGATCTAGTATATAAAGGAATCCGCTCGTTGCATTAATACCACCATCAATAGCTGTTGTATCATCAACAGTTGTACTTACATTCTCGTTTACATTCTCGTTCGTGTTCTCATTACTATTGTTTACGTTCTCGTTTGTGCTTTCATTTGTATTCGTAGTTTCATTTATGTTTTGATTCCCATTTGTATTCTCGTTTGTAGCATCATCACAACTCACACTTGTATTAGAAGCTAACTCCGTAGGCTGCGCTGTACATTCCCATGCAGCTGATGTGTTTTGCATCCAAGCTTCATCGGTATCCACTACTTGATATACCTGCACATCAACTTCTGCACCAGTAGCATTTAACAAATGCACAATGGTACCAGGTACCACGCCATCGGATACAGCAAATTCATTTGGTGCTAACACTCCATTGAGTGCGTATAATTCTCCGCTATCAGCAACAATTAACCAGCCAGCTAAATCCACTACATCGCTAGACACATTTACAACTTCAACCCAGCCAGCCGATCCAGTATCACCATAAAATTCATTTAATTCAACACCCGAAGCATTCGCTTCGGTAGTGGTGGTTGTAGTAGTAATGGTTGTTGTGGTTGTAGGAATACCTAAATTAGTGTTCGTACTAAGCGTCCCAGTATCAGTTGTAACACTTGTGTCGTTAAAGGAAACGGCAACGGCTGTTCCAGCAACTAATAAGGTAACGGCTGCAGCCACAGTTGCGGCGATGAGTATGCGAAAACGTGAGAACATAAGCATGGATATTAAACTTAATTTTTTTTTGAAATTTGAACTTGATGAGGATATGGGATAGAAATGCCAGCGCTATCAAATGCTGTTTTAATACGTAAACGCAATTCGCGCTCGATAGCCCACTTCTGATCAGCATCCACTCTACCGTGTAACTTTACTACAATTGCAGAATCTTCAAAAGCGCTTACTCCAAGCGTTTGTGGCTCCGTACGAATATATACTTTCCATTCTGGATCAACACTTAATCCGTGTGCTACATCGTTAAGCACTTGTACTACCTGATCAAGATTACTCTTGTAATCAACTGGGATATTCAAGTGTACATTCGACCAATCTTTTGTATAATTTGACGCTCGTGCAATTTCCCCATTAGGCACATGATGTTCTACGCCATCCATATCGCGCAACACGGTACGTCGTAACGAAAAATTAACAACCTTACCACTTACATCACCTAATTTTACAACATCACCTTTGGCGTACTGATCTTCAATTACTATAAAAATTCCTGAGAGAAAGTCCTTCACTAGCGATTGCGCTCCAAAACCTACTGCTACACCAATCACTCCAGCACCAGCTAAAATTGGACCAATGTTTACACCAAGCTCAGCCAGAATAATCGTTCCAACTATCAGGATAATAATAGTACGAATTATTTTATTCGTGAGCGAACTAATTGTTTCGATACGTTGTTCCTGATCTTTTGAAAGATCATGATCGACACTGCTATGTAATCCAACTTTTTGACGCGTAAGAGCAGCAATAAGCATGCGCTTACCAAATCGACCTAATGCATAATAAATAAACAGGCCCATCGCTATAAGTAGCGATATTGTCCATACAATTGGCGGTACATCAATTAATAACATTTCCTCTCCAATTAATAATTGTGCGCTATCTATAAAATATTACCTAAGAGGTACCTAGGTTCTATAAATATACTATGACAAATTTGTGTAAATATGTAAAGTCTGTTATATTAATTTTGATTGAGCGACCATCCTGTTCCAAACGGTGGTCGTTTTTATGTATAACATTTCACACATATCCAATACCCATTCACAATATCCTCCCCTTCTTAAGGAAATAGGAACCCCACCTGAATCCCTATTTATTGCCGGAAACCTTCAAATATTGCAAGAATCAGGTATCGCGGTAGTTGGCAGCAGAGCCATTACACGCTACGGGCAACAAGCTTGCACTAGCATTGTGCGGTCATTAGTACAGGCAGGGCTAACAATTATTAGCGGACTCGCCACTGGTGTTGATAGCTTAGCTCATCGAACGGCCTTAGATAATGGAGGGAGAACCATTGCTGTATTGGGTTGCGGATTAAATCCAGATAAGATTTACCCCCAAGAACACATAAACTTAGCTAAACGCATAGTAGAGTCTGATGGTGCCCTGATTTCTGAATATCCACCCGATACATCTGCGAAACGCTATTACTTTCCGCAACGCAATCGTATCATCGCTGGTTTAGCCCTGGGAACCCTGGCTGTAGAAGCAAGAAAAAAGTCGGGAGCTCTCATTACCACTCAATGTGCACTCGAAGAAAACCGTGATGTATTTGCTGTTCCTGGCTCCATATTTAGTACACGATCACACGGAACCAATGCCTTATTAAAAGAAGGAGCCGTATTAGTAGATAGCGCAGCTGATATTCTGAATGAAATAGGCTGGGAAACACAAAAAACTAGACAAGAAGAAGCATTTGCGGTATTAACTATATTGCAGCAAAGAATCATTCAAGCTATCGGCTCTGGCTATTGCCGAGCTGAGGAGTTGAGTAAACACCTTAATATAGCTCCAGCTATACTCGCTCAAAACCTGACTGATTTAGAAATTAATGAAATAGTACGTAAAAATAACGATTATTCATATGAAATTAGTTATCGTTGAGAGTCCTACTAAGGCAAAAACTATCACCAAATATCTTCCTAAGGATTATGTTGTAGAATCTAGCCTTGGTCATATCCGAGATTTACCACAATCTGCTACTGAGATTCCTGCTAAATATAAGACAGAGAAATGGTCACGATTGGGTGTAGATGTGAACAATGATTTCACACCTTTATATATAGTGCCAAAAGATAAGAAAAAACATGTTGCTAAATTAAAGAAGCTGGTAAAAGATGCCGATGAAATCTATCTCGCAACTGATGAAGATCGAGAAGGAGAAGCCATTAGTTGGCACCTCATTGAAGTATTAAAGCCTGCTGTTACAGTAAAACGCATGGTATTTCATGAAATCACCAAGAAAGCCATTCTGCATGCACTCGAAACACCGCGTGAAATTGATATGAATCTCGTTGAGGCTCAAGAAACCCGCCGTATTCTCGATCGACTCTATGGCTATGAAGTATCCCCTATATTATGGAGGAAAGTAGCCCCTAAACTATCAGCCGGCCGCGTACAAAGTGCTGCCTTAAAACTTATTGTAGAACGTGAAAAAGAGCGCATGGCATTTGTTGGTGCTGAATATTGGGATATTACTGGAAGCTTTAATACAAAAAATAATGAATCGTTTGAAGCCAAACTTACTCAAGTAGATGGTAAGCGCGTGGCAACTGGTAAAGATTTTGACGCAGCTACAGGAAAACTTACTGAAAAGGCAGAGGGAAATGTTACCGTTGTAGATGCTGAACGTGCCAACACATTAGCAGAATCATTAGCTAATAGTGATTGGAATGTAGCGTCAGTTCAACAGAAACCGCTCACACTCAGTCCTCGACCCCCTTTTATTACTAGCACTATTCAACAGGAAGCTGGCCGTAAATTACGCTGGTCTGCTCGCCAAACTATGCGGTCTGCTCAGAAACTGTATGAAAAAGGATACATTACATATATGCGTACCGATTCTGTACAGTTATCACAAGAAGCGATTGATGCAGCCCGCGCTAAAATTGCCGAACTCTACGGTAAAGACTATGTTCCTGATGAACCTCGTAAATACAAAAGTTCAGCCAAGAATGCCCAGGAAGCTCATGAAGCTATTCGGCCTGCCGGAAGTAATATGCGTACTCCAGAGGAGCTTGGTGCAGATGTTACGCCTGATGAACGAAAATTATACGACCTTATTTGGAAGCGTACTGTTGCATCACAAATGGCTAACGCTAAAGTAAAGCAAACTACCGTACAACTCAAGCATGAAGACACGCAATTTAATGCGAGCGGTCGTGTGGTTGAATTCCCTGGTTACTTAAAAGCCTATGTAGAAAGTAGTGATAACCCTGAAGAAACAGCCAATGATTCTGAAAAATTACTACCAAAGATGGAAGAGAACGATACCGTAACTGGAAAAACGTTTGAATCCAATGAACATACTACTAAGCCACCAGCTCGTTTCACAGAAGCATCTCTAGTTAAAGCATTAGAGGGCAACGGAATTGGTCGACCAAGTACCTACGCCACTATTATCGATACTATCCAACGCCGCTGGTATGTATATAAGGAAGGTAGCGCACTAGTACCTCGGTTTATTGCATTTGGTGTTGTAAATTTATTAGGCATTAACTTTCCTGATCTTGTAAGCAACGAGTACACCGCCAAGATGGAAGAGGATCTTGATGAAATAGCTGCCGGATCACGCGAACACATCCCCTACCTAAAAAGCTTTTACTTTGGAAACGATTCATCCAAAGGATTGCACGCTATGCTTGAAGTAGATATCGATGCTCGCGCTACATGCACCATTCCGATTGGTAAAGATGAATCTGGTCACGCAGTGAATGTACGAGTTGGTAGATACGGCCCTTTCGTAGAACAGGTAATTGATAGCGAAAACGAAAATACAGCCAGCATTCCTGAAGATCTACCACCAGATCAACTTACAGTAGAAATGGCTCTTGAATTTATTAAGAAACAAGCTGAAGGACCAAAGAAGTTAGGTGAGGATCCTGAAACTGGTTTAGCCGTGTACGTTGTTGAAGGACGCTTCGGACCATACGTTCAATTAGGAGAAAAATTAAAGAAAGAGAAGAAAGAAGATAAGAAAGCTAAAAAAGATGCCAAGCCAGAATTAGATGAAAATGGAAAGCCAGTGAAGAAGAAAAAGAAACCAAAACCGAAAAAACCAAAGATGAAGGGTCTGCTGAAAGATATGACTATTGAAGACATTACTCTTGAAATGGCTCTCAAACTACTTTCCTATCCTAAATCTATCGGTAAATGGAAAAAAACTGATGAAGATATTATTGCCGATCTTGGACGCTATGGCCCATATTTGAAATGTGGAGAAGAAACTCGCAGCTTAAGTGCAGAAGATAATTTACTTGAACTTACTATAGAAAAAGCAAACATCATGTTCGATACTCCTAAAGTACGTGGCGCTCGTGCAAAAGTACTTCGAGAAGTAGGTAAGCACCCTGAAGATGAAGTAGGTATAAAAGTATATAAAGGACGGTATGGGCCATATTTAAAGTACGGAAAGATTAATGTTTCTATACCCGATACGATTGATCCAGAAAAAATTACCATGGAACAATCTCTTGAGCTGATTGCGGCAAAAGAGGCTAAATCTTAACATCCAAGCACTTATTTGCTATGCTGTGCCTATCTTTATAATAGGATAGGCATATGAAAAAGGAAGAATTATTTGAATGTTTTAGTGAACAACGCCCAAATGCTGATATGGCAATGTTGGAGCGGGCTTATGCATTTGCCGAAAAAGCTCACGATGGACAATTACGCGCATCCGGTGCCCCCTATTTTGATCATCCAAAAGCCACTGCCTATAAGTTGGCTCAATTACGTATGGACGACTCTACAATTGCCGCAGGCCTACTTCATGACGTTCCTGAAGATACATCATACTCATTAAAAGAGATCAAGAAAGAATTTGGTGCAGAAATTGCATTCCTCGTTGAAGGAGTAACAAAATTAGGACAAGTAAAATATCGTGGTAAAGAGCGGTATTTAGAAAACCTGCGCCGTATGTTTGTGGCGATGGCTAAAGACATTCGGGTAATTCTTATTAAGTTTGCCGACCGCACCCATAACCTGGAAACACTATCGGCGCTTCCAGAAAATAAACAACGCCGAATTGCTCTGGAATCACTAGAAATTTACGCACCAATCGCCAATCGTTTAGGGATGGGTGACATTAAAGGACAAATTGAAGATCTCGCATTTCCATACATCTATCCAGAAGAGTACAAATGGTTATTGAAAAAAATTAGTGATAGCCGACGTGAAAAAGAACGCTACCTACGAAAATTCAAAAAAGAAGTTGTTGAAATACTACAAGATCATCATATTGAATATGTGTCGGTTCATGGCCGCGCCAAACATTTATATAGCCTATATAAAAAGCTTATCCGACACGATCGTGACCTTACCAAGATATATGACCTTGTAGCATTACGTGTAATTGTTGAAGATGTTGCCGGCTGCTATGAAACCCTTGGTATCGTTCATAAGTTCTGTACGCCCCTTAAAGGGCGTATTAAGGACTATATCGCCCAACCTAAGCCAAATGGATACAAATCCCTTCACACCACCGTATTCACAGCTGACGGTGAGATTATCGAACTACAAATTCGCAGTAGTGAAATGCATGAAGAGGCTGAATATGGTATTGCCGCTCACTGGCATTATAAAGAAAATGCTATGAGCAAAAAACTCACCAAAGAAAAGTATGCCTGGGTTGAACAGCTTGCAAAATTACAAAAAGAAATTAAAGATGAAGAGCAATATCTTGACTCACTCAAAATTGATATCTTTCAAACTCGTATTTTTGTATTTACACCACGCGGTGACGTTATTGATTTACCATAGGATGCCACGCCAATAGACTTTGCGTATCACATTCATACCGACATTGGTCACGTAGCACAACGGGCCAAAGTAAACGATGTTATTGTGCCATTAAATCACAAATTAAAATCTGGTGACGTTATTGAAATTGAAGTAAATAAAAACCGCAAAGGCCCAGACCCAGAATGGTTAGATGATGTAAAAACACATACTGCGAAACGTCATATTCAGGCCTATATGAATAAACGTCAAAAACGTGAACGAAAGAAATTATTAGGGATTAAACTTTAACGCTTAATCTTGCGTACAAGTGCCGCTAATTCTTCAGGTGAATAATATTCAATGGCAATAGTGCCTTTATCTTTTCCGTGTTTAATAGATACCTTCGTAGCAAGTATTTGTGTAAGTTCATCGGCTAGGGCCTGTACATGTAATGGTACTCCGCCCTGCTTCTTAGATGACTCTTTATCTGGCCGTGACTGCTTAGTTTTTCCACGAACCAACGCCTCTAACTGACGTACCGATAAATGCTCAGTAATAATTTGCTGTGTGTACTGTAACTGCAATGCTTCAGTTGGTAAGCCTAGTAATATTTTAGCGTGTCCTTCACTAATTTTACGCTCTGCTAACGCTTTCTGTACCTTGCCTGGTAAATCAAGTAAGCGCAGTACATTACTGAAATTTGAACGCGAAATACCAACCTTCTTGGCAGCCTCTTCATGATTTAAGCCAAACTCATTTGTGAGCTTATGATATCCTTCAGCTTTTTCAATTGGATTCAAATCGGAGCGCTGAATATTTTCGATAAGTGCTAACTCAAGCTTCTCTAAATCATCAACGCTGCGTACCATTACGGGAACCTTTTTTAGCCCCGCAATGCGTGAAGCTCGCAAACGACGCTCACCAGCAATAAGTTCATAACCAGAATCAGCCTTACTTACTAAGAGCGGCTGTAATACACCGTACTGCTTAATGGAAGATATTAGTTCTTCTAATTCATCATGAGCAAAATGCTGTCGCGGCTGATATGGATTCACATGAATTTCGCTCACTGAAATTTCAGCAATACCATCCCGAGCGTGAGTATGCACAGAGGCTTCCGCTTGATTACGAATATTTGTTGATGTATTTTTTGGTGGAATCAATGACCCCAATCCTTTTCCTAATGCCATAGATTTATAGTATATCACACTACACGTGTAGTTTTGCGATTTCGTCAGCTAATTCTTTATATGCCCTACTCCCCCGCGAACGCTTATCGTACAATGCAATTGGTTTGCCATGCGATGGTGCTTCTGCCAACTTTACATTACGCGGAATAATTGATTGAAAAATATGATACGGAAAGTGTTGCTGCATCTCACTAAGTACTTCTTGCGACAGCTTATTGCGACGATCAAACATCGTTACTACAGCACCGGTAACCCGTAAGTTCTCTTGTAAATTCTGTTGCACTAATTGAATTGTTTGCAATAACTGGCTCAACCCTTCTAGGGCAAAATATTCACACTGCACTGGAATAATTACTTCTCGGCTAGCCACTAATGCATTAACAGTAAGTAAGCCAAGTGATGGCGGACAATCAATTAATATATAGTCATAATACATCTGCACAGACTGAATCGCTGTATCTAAACGATATTCACGCTGCTCCATATTTACCAGTTCTACTGACGCACCAGCTAATGATGGAGTGGACGGAGCGATGTGCAGTTGCTTAACTTCAGTTTGAAATAACGCTTCTGTAATAGCTTTTTGGCCAATAATAATATCATACAAGCCTCTCTCCAATTGGCGTGGATCAATGCCCAAATTACTTGTAGCATTAGCCTGTGGATCAACATCTACAAGTAATACTTTAGCCCCTGATAGGGCTAAATAGCTTGCTACATTAACAGTTGTCGTAGTCTTACCTACCCCACCCTTTTGATTCACAAAAGCAATAATCCTAGCCATAGGCATTAGAATAGCATATTGACAGTAAGTTGAAAAATGATATTATCAGAAAGCTACATTTGCCGATGTGGTGGAACTGGTAGACACGCACGACTCAAAATCGTGTGCCGCAAGGCGTGTGGGTTCGATTCCCACCATCGGCACAATTATTATCACCACAATTTTTGATGTCGCTCCTGATCAGCGATCTCTCTTCGTAGTTTTCTTGTCATATCTCCAATATGGCCAACGGAACCGCTTACTAACATAACCATAATAAATCCAAATAAAGCCGGATCCCACAAATGTAAGTATTGTTCTGGTGGCGTAACAATCATAAACAGCAACAAACTTAAGGCGGTTAAACCTACGCCACTAATCAACCCTGTACGCATCCCATAAAGATACGAGATAATCATAGCCGGACCAACCATGAGTACACCAACTGGATCACCAAATATTCTGTGTAATGGAATAAAACTTACAGTAAACGCAAACACAGATACTATCGTAAGTACTGGCTTAAAATGTTGTAGATAAAGAAAATCTTCTACACTAGTATATTTCATGTATATTTACCGTAAACACCCCCATAAGAAAATGGGAAAACGAAGATTATCGACCAATAGTAATTGTGTCCGCCTCACCATTACAGGCTGAAACAGTAACGATTCCATTGGTAGCTACACTCAACACATAGCCGGTACCACCATCTGTTGGGCTAAAATTTGCATCTCCATCAGGATCAACCGGTAAGCTCGAAATGTAACCATTGGTAGCTAAGTCATCGAAATCTAAACAACCCGAATCTACAGTTGCATCCGAACATGTTACAGAACATGATGCGTTTGTTGTAGAGGCCACCATATAACTTGAACCATCTGCCGACACTCCTGTTAAGTATGTTCCGTCATTATCTACTGTATATTCTAAAAATGCATCCATAACAGCATTTACAGCGCTCCAGCGCTCTGAATCCTGCGCCTCATTAATACGTGTTGCTGGATCGATTGCTACAAATGCAACCGCTGCTAAGATAGCAATTACAGCGATAACAATAAGAAGTTCCACTAGCGTAAAACCTTGTTGATTGCGTTGATTTTTTGTTTTCATAAGACCTAGCGTTATTACGATCGATTTAAGACTTTTTGAAATTAATATATTCGCTTCTGCTCAACTTGCGAGTTACTCCAAGAGCTAACCCTAAGGCGTTGGCATACAATATTGCGCCCTGATTTAACTCGTCGAGTATACCGGTTTTTGTTAAGTTTGGCAATATGTCTGCGCGTACACATTCCAACGATAGTTGCTTAGCCATATATTTAGGCAAACCATGCATTTGTGCAGTTCCTCCCAATAATAGAACTTTTTCTACTTTATGTTGATAGCGTTGTTCATAGTAATGAATCGCCTCTTGCAATGAGGAAACCATCTTACCCAATACGTCTTCAATTAAATCTTTAATCGCTGCATCAGCATTATCGCCAATACCTTTAGCATGCTTCTCTTGCTCCGCTTCGCGAAAATTCATCTTGGTATTTTTTATGATGTGCTCTGTAATAGAATCTCCCGCTACCGACATATTATACGTAAAACGCAACCCGTTAGAGTCAAAAAAGCTTACAATAGTTGTACGAGAACCTAAATCGAGTATAAGAACTGGCTGCTGAAGATCCTTACTATTAATAATGGCACGAGCTGAACTAATGGACTCAAGCTCAATAGACTTTATGGTCATACCAAGATCATCAGCTAACGCTTTATATTCTACTAATACACTCTTTGGCACTGCCACTGCTAATACATCACTATCATCACCTCGATCATGCAACGGGATATAATCATATACTATTTCATCGTTACGAAACGGAATGTACTTAGGAAGCTCCTGTCCAAGTTGATTCATCACCGCATCATGCGCACCATCCACACTTAAACGTAATACACGAGAATATACTTGTGATTCTGGAATAGATAATGAAAGTTGTTTTGTAGTTATTGAAGTGGGTTCAGCTGATTGCAATGCGGTACGCACTACTTCAACCAATGCCTTACGATCGTGAATAATTCCGTTTTCAACTATACCATCTGCGATACCATGTCTTGCAATCGCTGTGATAGATTCTCCACCAAACATACCACGGTTCATTTCAACTGCTTCCAGGGAACTATCTGATAGATTTAATCCTACGATTTTCATCTTTGCTATTGTACCGTATTACTGGGTTTCTTGCCAACTAACTAAACTAAATGGATTGGTTTCTACTACCATATATATTGGTCGATATGCATCTTCATCGTGGCTACCACTAATTTCTACATCTACCTCGGTTCCAGATCCTGCCGATACATCAATGGTGCACGTATCATTACCTACATCCATAGTATGGCTACCGATATAACTTGTCCCCTCTCGTTCAATACGCAGCAGTGCCTCATATCCGCAACTATCCGCTACATAAAATGCCCGCTGCCCTTGATCGTAAGTATATGTTGTAATTAAACCCGTTGCCAATAATAGTGTAATAGCCACTCCAGTTACAATAACAGCAGACATCATAATCGCTACAGTGATAAGAGCAACATACCCGGATTGTTGACGTGCTACATATTTCATTGGCGTATACTTATCGTTGAAGTAACTTCGTAGTCATACTTATATTCTGGGCGATCAACTGCTGCCCCCGCACTAATGCCAAGCGTTACTGTTACCGTTTGATATTCACTACTTACATCTGTACTGGTATTATTTTCCAACGTGAACGTATCCACCGTAACATCATCACTTGTAAGATTTATAGCTCCGCTACTATTGCGCTCAATCGTTAAACTACTTGATGAACGTGCATATTGTACCTCACTGCCGTCTGCCATGGTAAGTGTAAGAATATTGCTTACATCTAAATCAGATTCATCGATATCCGTAGCTGAACGAATATCACTAGCAATCCGTGCCATACTATAGCGAGCATTATGCTCCACCTCCTGAATAACTATGGCTTTCGTTTTACTACTTAAGCTGCGCGCGGCAATTGTAAGGATTGAAACAATTACTAATGAAAATAACGCAATGTATACAATCACTTCAAATATTGAAAATCCTTGTTTATTAATTTCCATAAATCGAGATTACTAAATCTTCAAAAATTGGTGAACCAGACGTAGTACCATCTAAGGTTATCATGTATTGCAAAAATTCATCACTAATATGATCAATATGCAGCAAATCACCTTCGGGGCTATCAAATGAAGTTGTGCTTGTGCCATCAGGGCCAACATATGTTGCACTACTTACATCAGCCGCTGTAGCTGCTGTACGCACCTGAATGGTAACGTCACAATTCGTACAATCTATTTGCTCTGTCCACGCTAACAAATTAAAATTTCTTCCTGTACCACTAATGTCGATAACATCAGATTCGTATACACCAGTAAGTTGGTTAGATGTATTTACAACACCGGCTACATCAAATGCCTCTTCAAATACAATTAAGCCATAATCTTCAGTGGTATGGCTACGCTCAGAATCAGAATACTGATCTTCTTCGGTTTGCAGCCCAACATCAGTTGAGCTTAAGCTACATAGTGAAATCCAACCTCCATCAGCTCCGTCCATGGTAATTTGTGATGCTAGAGGAATTGAATCGGCATAGGTTCCACCATGCGTATATGTATTACATCCATTAGCATGACCTTGTATGGCTTCGTTACCAAATTCTGTACGAAACTCCACGCCAGCATATGTATCGGTACCAACATCATCAAATGCAATCCAACCAATATCTTCTGGACCATGCGAATTACTAGTAGTTACTTGCGCCGCATTTAACGCAATTTGCATTCCCGATGTGTCTGGTGGATTCGTCCGGTCACCTTGCGCACTTACCCAACTTGTAATCCAATCTGTATCATCATTGCTCATCACTTGATGCAATACTAATGGATCCCCATCAAAAGAATGATCGAATATTACGTTATCGCCAGTCCACGAACTTGTATTAGCTACAGTTGATACACTACTCTCAACCCCCGCCTCTACTTTTGTGTCACCCATCTGCCACTGACCAGACTCCATTACAATATAATACACATCATCTCGGAACATAGTATCGGACGGTGAAAAATTATCCGTTGGAAAATCAAATGCCATTGTAAATGCATCAGACTGCACATCATACACTCGTATACTTACCGGTGTGTCTGCATCATTCAAAAAATATGGCAGCGTAACCACCACTGGATTAGTATAGGTTTGCTGCAAACTTACTGTAATAGGATCAGTATCAATGGTGCTATCGGTTAATGTAAAACTACCAGTAGATGCAAATGCTACAAATCCAGTTTCTTCTGTAGTATGCCATCGTTCATTATCAGAATAACGATCCTCCATTACATAATATTCTACTTGCGAAGTGGAAATACTATCGAGTATCGCCCAGCTACCATCAGCCCCATCCATCGCGTGTTGCGTAATCATTACCCAAGGAGCAGAGATATATGTATTATCAAACGTTTCGGTGTAATGCGTATTATCATAACCCTGCACGGTATCCGCGGTAAGATCAGTTTCAAAATTTATACTATCTGCAGTACTCACTATATCGCGCTCAATCACTATATAGCCAATATCCTCAGCAGCATGCGTATTACTAGTAGTTACTTGCGCGGCATTAAGGGCTACACGAAAATCACTACTGCCAGGAGGTGTTGATCGCACAGTAGAACTAGAAACATATGAGGTGATCCAATCACTATCATTTTCACTCATTACTTGATGAAATACTAATGGTGCCGCACTATAAGAATTAGCATACGTAACTGTTTCGCCCTGTTCCCAGCCACCACCAGTACAGGTATTACAAGCAACGCCAGAAACAGCATCTACAACATCTGCTTCAATAAGCGTTCCATCGCTAAGCTCCCAATTTCCAGCCTCCACAACCATATAATACACCGTCTCAGAATTTGCACTGGTAGGGGTACTACCATTATCTATAGGAAAATCCAAGCGGACCTGAAAACTATTACCAGAAGCATTCCGTACCCGAGTACTAAATGGCGATTCACCTGCTGAAGAATCAGAGTTATTATCATCCAATGAACTTACTACTACTACTGGATCGGTATAGGTATTTGAAAGCGTAATTGTAGACCAAGCTGTAGATGCTGTAGTAGTGCCAATTTCCATAACTCCCGTATCAGTGCCTACAACAGGCTCAATTACTCCAACTTCCATTGTAGGATAATCAAATGCTGCTACAGCATCCTCCACATAATACGTTCCCTCTTCAGCCATCACTAAATAAGCAAAATCTTCTGTGGTATGCGCTCGCTCAGAATCATTAGCTTGATCCTCATCTACATACATCGCAATGTCCGTTGTACTAATATCATCAAGCATCGGCCAGCCACCATTACCACCATCCATCGTTTGCTGCTCCACTAAAGCCCAGGGCGTTGCACCATATGTTTGATCTAATGATTCAGTGGTAGGGCTTCCATATCCAGTAACTACATCGCCCGTTACATCCGTTTCAAAATTCAAGCCTTCAAAGACATCTTCTACCTCTCGCTCAATAACAACGTATCCAATATCCTCCGTTGTGGAATATGATGACGTAGCTTCTGCACCATTTAATGCCACTTGAAAACCGTCGGTACCCGGTGGAGATCCGGAAGAATCGTCATCAGAAACAAATGATGTTAACCAGGAAGTAGCGTCATTCTCTGTCATTAACTGTGCAAATACTATTGGCCCAGATGCATATGTTAATTCGTACGCCACGTCTGTTCCAACATTCCAGGAACCACATGTTGAACACGCTAGATCTGAAACATTTTCTACAATACCCGCTTCAATTTTTGTAGAATTATCACCCAGCGTCCACGCCCCCTCTTCAATAACCAAATAATATACGGTTTCCGTGAGGCCGCTTGAAGTATCATCTGGTGCAAAATTATCTGTTGGATAATCTAAGCGCACTTCAAAGCTACCTGTGCCAGCATTCTTCACTCGCGAACTTACTGGGGAATTTGTATTATTCACACCAAGAATACTGGTAACCACCACCGGATTAGTATACGTATTATCTAACGTAACTGTTTGCCAAGTTGCGTCAGCCTCAAACGTACCAACTTCCATAGCAGTAAGTTCAATTTGCAGCTCACCATCATCAATGGTACTAATACGCACATCCGTTAATGAACCAGCGCCACTTACCGCGAATTCCGTATCTAAATCTATATCTTCCGATTCATCATCCCATAACGTTACATATTGCGAACTACTCAACTCACTAGATCGGACCGGTCCATTATTCCATTCAATGAGTACTGTGATGAATCGCGTATATGGATCTAGTACCGCATTGGCATCACCGCTATCTACGATATCATTGGATGTGGAATCACGATACACATCAGCAATAGTAACCGTACGCGTATAATCTGGATCAGCATCTGGATTATCTGGATCAGCCACTAACGTCCATTGATCACCCCATGATTGAGTAGTTTTCTCTAAGCCATATTCATTATCTGGCTCATCCGCTAAATAATTCCATGCTTCTTTATCTATAGTCTGCACAGCTTCTACGCCCTCTTGTAAATAGAGTGTTGCTTTAGTACGAGCCGAAGCACTTTGCGCACTATATACATTTGTCGATAAAAAATACACCGCGCCTACCGCCATGATGGCAAATACAGCAATAGTAATAAGCAATTCAACCATTAATATTCCGGATTGATTGGAAACTTTCAGACGCATAGCATTAATCAATATAGGTCATCCCTTCACTATTAATCGTGATGGTGCGTGTCTCGCTTAAACTACTAGAACTTACAGTTACTGTAACATCACTACCCGAGGTTGGCGCTCCCGTAACCGGATCAAATACAATATCTTGATCAGGAGAAATCGATACACTATTGACATAACTAATCGACATATTATTAGCCTCTGTAGAATTATAGGTACCGCCATAAAATAATACGTAGGCTTTATCACTATCGCTAATATGAACACCCCATTGATCATCTTCCATTTGCTGCATTGCCTTACCTTGAACTAACCGAATATCCGATAATAATGCCTCAGCCGAGGAATGTAATCGTTGCTTGTATTGAAACTGAATATAATATGGTGAAGATACGGCGGCCAGTATACTAAGCATCGCTACTACCACTAGTACCTGTATGTAGGAAAAACCCCTCATGTTTAAAAACTTCCTACCGAAGCAGTAAATTGATAGATCGGCGTAATAATCGATAGACCAACAAAGAGAACAGCAGCTCCAATGAAAATTAATAAAATAGGCTCTAGCGTGGTACTTAGTTGCTTAGTTGCTGAATCAACCTCCACCTCATAATACTTACCTAGGTACAACAAAATATTATCCAACTGACCAGTCCTCTCACCTACTGCCACCATACGCGTTACCGTAGGTGGGAATAATCGTTTATGCTGTTCTAAAAATGATCCCAAACTACCACCGCGTTCTATATGTGAAAGCGCGTGTTGTAATTGCTTCCTATATACTTTATTGGTAGCAGAATGAATCACCGAATTAAAACTCTCGGCAATGGGCACACCGCTTTTTAACAATGCTCCTAATGTTAACGTAAAACGCGCTAAATTAAAATTACGTGAGATATTCCCAACGATGGGTAAACGCAGAATTACACCATGCCACACAACTCTTATTGCAGGAATAGTAATAAGCGCTCGCAATAAAATAACTATGCCAGCCAAAGCAATTAATACGAGCAACCAGTAATTGGTAAAAAAATCTGCTATCCACAATAACACTCGTGTGGATGCTGGCAATGCAATATCAAGGGAAGAAAATAAACGTGTAAGACGCGGCAGTACATACGTTGAAAGAACAATCGTAAGAGCAACCACACCAACAATAACGATAACTGGATATATCATAGCTGCTTTAATTTTTCTACGTAATGAAAGGTCAGATTCCAACCGCTCAGCTAATTTTTCCATGCTATCAGATAGTGTTCCAGATATTTCACCATTACGAATTACATCAATATAGGTGCCAGGAAAATTTCGTTTATGTTTTTCAAATGCATCCGCCAATGATTGACCAGCCTCTACTTGCTGCAATACCGAATGAATAATTCTCTGCAACTTTCCAGCCGATTGAGCCTCAGCAATAATTAACGAATCCACTACCGTAAGGCCAGCCCCCATCATCACCGAAAAATTCTTGGTAAAGAATGTGATCTCACGTATAGAAACATGTAATGAAAGCGAAACATTCCATTTGGATGTTTTCATTTCACGAAGTGATTGAACCGTAAAGCCCTGCAATTCAAGTTGCGTACGCGCATCAAGAGCTGCTTCAGCTGAAATAGTTCCGTCTACTTTTTCATCTAAGTGATTGGTTGCACGGTATATATACTCGGGCATATCTGTATACTTACTCGCTTAACACACGAATAACTTCTTCAATAGTTGTTTGCCCTAACTGTGCTTTACGTAAGCCCTCTTGAAACATCGTTGTCATACCTTCTTTTATAGCCTGCTCCTTAATAGCATCAGCATCGGATCGATCCATAATAAGCTTTCGAATCGAACGAGACATTTCTAAAATTTCATATACACCTATACGTCCACTATACCCCGTGTGATTACAATGATCACAACCCCGGCCACGATAGAATCGAATTTTGCTATGATCTTTATTAAGATACTTTTTAACATCAATAACTTTTTCTAATTCGGTTAATTGATCTTCCGTTGCCATTTCACTCATTAAACATTGTGTACAAATTTTACGCACCAACCGTTGACCAACAGCAATCTGTACCGTTGATGCCACTAAGAATGGCTCTACATCCATATCTAATAAACGCGGCAAGGTAGTAGCTGCATCATTCGTATGCAACGTTGATAACACCAAGTGACCAGTCATGGCAGAATTTACAGCGATACTAGATGTTTCTTCGTCACGAATTTCACCAATCATGATAATATCTGGATCTTGCCGCACAATTGATCGTAAGCCTGAAGAAAATGTTAAATTTGTTGCATTATTTACTTGAATTTGATTAATGCCTTTAATAGCATATTCAACCGGATCTTCAATAGTAGAAATATTCACTTCCCGACGATTAAGGATTTTTAAAATGGCGTATAACGTAGTGGTTTTTCCAGAACCGGTAGGGCCAGTTACAAGAATCATGCCATGAGGCTGCCGAATAGCTTTGCGCATAGTTTCAATATCACGATGACCAAAACCAAGATTTTCCAACGCAAACTGACGGGAACGACTCGATAGTAAACGCATTACTGCCTTTTCACCCTCAGATACAGGCAATACAGAAACACGTACATCAAGATTCTCATCTTCCAATTTCTGTACCAACTTACCATCTTGAGCAGCCCTATGTTCATCGGTACGCAATTTAGCAAGAATTTTAATACGGGTAATTAACTGTGGATGCAAATACTTAGGCAAGCTCACCATATCGTGCAGCACACCATCAATACGGAAGCGTACAATTACTTGCTCTGCAGTTGGTTCGATGTGAACGTCGGAAGCTTTCTGTAAATATCCGTACTGCAAAATTTTATCTAAAATACGAATCGCTGAAAGATTAGCAGTTTTTTTTGCATCCACCTTACCAACCTCTTCTTCAATAATAGATGCAAACTCTTCTTTAAGTCCTCGTTTATACAAACCAATCGCCTCTTTAATAGCCCGCTCTGAACTATAATATACTTGAACCGTTTTACCAGATTTTTTTTCTAGCAAATGAATTGTCGCCAGATCCTGCGGATTAGCCATTGCCGCGTACAAGGTTTTCTCATCCTGATTAAACGTAATTACTTGCATATTCCTAGCCATATCCTCAGGAATAAGCCTTAGTGTTTCCTCGGGCACAGTAATACTCTCTAAATCTACAAAATTATATCCGGCATCTTCTGCAATAACCTGCCCCAAATGTTTATCGGAAATTAAATCGCGCTCAACTAACACCTCGGTAAACTGACGTTTTTCCAACTCAGCATATTCAAGCGCCTCTAATATATCTGACTCTGCAACCAGATCAGCGTCAAGTAGAATAGATTTTAGATGGGAATTACTTAGCATCTGACTCCTCGCTATCACCGTCTAGTAATTCGTATATTTTATTCACAACTTTTTGCAATGAAAAATTACTTTTTACAATATAATCCGCTGCACCCAATTCTTGGGCTTGGCGAATATCCTGATCTTGACCAAGGTTAGAAAGCACCAGTACAGGAATATGAGAAAGTACCTCGTTCGATTTTAATTCATGCAACACCTCAAAGCCATTCATCTTTGGAAGAATCATATCTAGTAACACAATGTCTGGAGGATTTGCTTCAATTTTTTGCAATGCTTCCTCACCATTTCCGGCAACGTCCACTCGCTTAAAACCCTCATCCTCTAAGCGTTCACTTAAAATTTTAGATAAAAATGTTTCATCCTCTACTACGATAACCGAATAATCTTTTGCGTTTGCCATGAATCAACTATTATGGAATTAAGCCTGTTTAATAGGTAGTGTAACGTGTACAGTAGTGCCAATATTTTCTTCAGATTCCAACCACATGTCTCCACCATGTAGTCGAACAATTTCACGTGCAATATATAATCCTAAACCAGAACCTTCCGTTTGTGATTCAATTGCATTATCTGCTCTGTAAAATTTCTTAAAGATATGCTCCATATCTTTTTTTGGAATACCAATACCTCCATCGCGCACAAAAAAATGCAATATACTACCTTCTACTTTTGCACCAACCTCTACTTGATGATGTCCCTTACGCGTATATTTAATAGCATTAGTAACTAAATTCAGAATCACTTCTCGTATTTTATTTCGATCAGCTGATACCTCGGGAATGTCTTTATGAATTGCATTATCGATGGTTACATTATGCGCATGAGCAAAATGTGTAAGCTCACTAATAATTTCTTCCATTAACTGATGAAGATGGAAATCAGTTTTATTTAATTCATACCTACCGGAATCCAACCGAGACACATTTAATAAATCATTAATCAGATGAATCATCCGTTCATTACTCTGATACGATTCGTGCAACTTATCACTCTGCCATTTATTCATTTTATTACCACGTCGATTATCTATCAACGTTTCCAAGTACCACTTAACAGCCGAAGCCGGTGTACGCAGTTGATGAGAAACAATCGAAACAAATTCTGATTTTAAACGCATTAATTCTTTTTCCTCTGTAACATCACGAAAAATAACCATAATACCCAATTGCTTACCATTCTCACCAACAATCCCCGCAGCATGAAATACCACAGGCATTTTTCTACCACTTGCAATGGTAATAAAATCACAATCTCTGCGCTCCTCATTACCTGTATCTACTACAGATTGCAAGGGCCATCCTAAATTACTGTCTTTATCACAACGCAATGGTATCGCATCATCAATCATGGTATTTACCACGTCGGTATGTTTGTACCCCGTTAAATGCTCGGCAAATTTATTGAAATAAAAAACACGCAGGCTAGTGTCTACTATCACAACACCCTGCGCAATACTATCCATTATTGTGTTTAACGAAGCAGCTTTAATGGATTTCCATTTATCAACATTTTTTTGTGACATAACGAGATTAATTATAACATAATCACACTCAAGATGCGAGCAATTATTACCGCTATACTAATAGTCTACAAGCGCCGCTTTAAATTTCTCTAAAGCTGTACGCTGCCTTTGATTGATGTGCACCTCTGGACGCTTTTCAGCAATGATCATTATTGCCTCTTCTACCGAAAACCCTTTTTCAGCCATAAGATATGCCGCAACCATAGTTGGGCTCCGACCATGCCCTAATTGACAATGCACATATACTTTTCCACAATTTCTAATTACCCCGCGTATAAAGCGATTACCAACTCGCAACTGATCTATACTAGGCGCATACGTATCTGTAACTGGTAATAATAAATAATACTCCAAATCAAGTGGATTTTCATGTGGTTCTTTTTGTAAACTCAAATCTGCATCTATACCCGCTTTCCGTAATTTTTTAAAATGCGTGGAACAACACATATTTGTTCCTAAAAAAATTTCTGGAGTAATTTGATTGTACTCCATAACTGCACCATGTGGCATACTATTGTTTCTTCCACTTAATCGAACAACCCATTGATGGTAGCTGCTCGCTACTTGGTTGCTCACCATTAATTAACGCTTCTAGAGCATCTTGCAATTCGTGAGTTTTAGCACGATATTTAGCTAGCCGCACATTATTTATACGGCCATGATACGCCAATGTTCGCTGCTCATTATATACATAAGTATCAGGTGTACACTGCGCTTGATATGCACTCGCAACATTTTGCGTTGCATCTTGTAAATATGGATACGGATATTGAAACTCTACTGCGCGTTCTTGCATTTGTTCATAAGAATCATCAGGATATTGCTCTGCGTCATTCGGATTAATCGCAACAAATTGCACACCCTTATCTATATATGTTTTTGCTAACTCAATAATAAAAGGTTCAGCCGCCTGAGCATACGGACAATGATTACAAGTAAATATGATTACAAGTACTTTTGCTTTTGAAAAGGATTTAATAGAATATGTGTCACCGTCTACTCCGCGTAACACAAACGGGATAATATCAGATCCAAGTGGCAATGAAAGCGATTTAAGTAATGACATAAATATATATTACCATAACACGACGCCTTTATACATGTAGGGACAGGTTGTAACCTACCCCTACGAAATAACCATCAATTGTTGTACAAATCAATAATTACTGCACTGGAAGATATCCGTGACTCCAAGCTACAATTGCATATGCCGAATTAAGCTCTTCAAGACTTTGATCACCAGCGACATTATATTTTACTGCACCAGTTTTACGTTGTACACGATTAAGGAAATTGTATCCATTACGCTTATTACGCATTTGTCGGCCTGGTTTTATTCCAGAACTCTTCATCGCCTGCAATACAACAGCTGTACTAGAAGAGTTAGATATTTGATGTTCACTATAACCCCAGCCACCATTTACATTTTGCTGATTCTTCAAATAATACAGTACATCACGACGTAACTGTTTAGTTTTTACACCAGTTGTTTTCGCTTCACCACGTACAACATTAAGTGCCTGTAAAAGAAAGGCAGAAGTATCTACATCACTTACTGTTGCATCCTTGGCGTAAGAAATTCCACCATCTTCATTAGCGCCTTCTTTAATTTCATTCAATGCCACAGCATAACCATCGTAAGTAAATGGAACATCAGCAGCTTGGAGAGCTAGAATAAAGAATACTTCATCGTTAATATAAGCTTCTTCACCAACGTATCCGTCGGCAACAGTTGCCTTCAGGCGTTTCACTTGCCGTGCGGTTGGTAAATCTAAGGCTGCTCGAGCGATAAGATTACGTGCAATTTCATTCGTACCATCCTCTGTAGTTGGAGTATACGCTTTTACAGCTGATCGAACTTTTTTATTATTCTTACCGGAACTTCCTAATGCAACAGCGGTCCAATCGGTAAGCGATTGACTACCAGACACCAATCCATCTTCATCGATTTGATCGATAAGATATTTTACACTCTTAGTAGCACGCTTACCACGTTTCTTCTTGCCAACTTTTTTGACTTTATTCTTTTTAGCTGAAGTGCGAACTATAGCGCTATTCGATTCTGTATACACACCATAGGATGCCTGTACTTCTAAGTCTGCTTCGGAAGAAGCGACTACATAGCTGGCATAACCATCTGCATCAGTAACTACTTCTGTGTCACCAAACGATACTGTTGCGCCTTCAACTGGCTGTAAAGTGCCAGTGTCATCAGCGGTTTTTATACGAGCAGTAACAGTTTGACCAGGTAATGCCTGCTTCTTTTTCACACGCATTTTTAATGGCAAGTTACCGTACTCACCAAAACTTAATAGAATATCATCACCAGATTCAACTACATAATCTGCCAAACCATTAGTAGCATATTGATAATCAATATAAAACGACCAGTACTCCCAGCCTTCTCCTGTATAACCATCAATACCATTTAAATATAATCCGAACGAACTATTAATAAGTTCATAATCAAATCCACCGTAGAGTGCAGCTAAATCTAGCGCGCATAATGCTGTAGGTTCGGAAAAATCAAATTCTACTCCTTGATTATCAGTAACAGTACAGCCGTCGGACGGAACATATACTGTGCCTTCATAAATAACATCCGTTTCAGGATGCACGATTCGTACGTTCACATCAGTATAGGTAACAACGTTAGTTGCAAGAGCAGTCTGCGCTATAAAAGCACTAGCTACTAGCATACCTACTGATGCAAAGAGGGATGTAAGAAATTTTTGCATAAGTATTATTAAACTATTAGTTATTAAAAAATATTGTCTTCATATGTCCATGAGATCTCATCTCCTGCTGTAACAGTATATTGCGACACTCCCATCGTTGCCAACTCACCATTCACACGAAAAATCCAGTTCTTACCAGACCCGTCATCGCCAATGCCGGCGATCTTTTCTACAAACGCACCTAGCCCAGAAAAATCACGGGTTTGATACGCAAAACCAGCTTGTGCACTCGCTACTTGCATCACCTGATGTACAGACTGTTCACCATTCACTGAAACATCTACGTTAATTCCTGCATCTACCACTGAAACAGAAACTATTTCGGCTACTAACTCTTCGGCTTCAGACTCAGATTCAATCACTGGCACAGCAACTGGCTGAATTAACCCCCCATCAGTGGAAGGAATTTCTTCGGGCGCCTGATCGGGAGCTACTTCTTCTGCTGGTTCTTCATCACGAATAATAACTTCGAAATTTACAGTGTCATTTATCTCACCTTCACTACCTTCATTTGTATTTGAATTAGCAACGCTCTCATCTTCCTGCTCGTTATTACTTTCATTAACCTCCTCGGTAACATCTTTAGTAGTCACATCCGGTACAGATTGAAATGTATGTACTACTACCACACCCAATACTGTTAATATTACAACAATAACAACTGATGAAATGAGTGATCCTAATTGTTCTGATTCTTCTTTTTCGGACATAAAAAAACTGCTCGCTATTTACGAACAGAGATGAAACCACCTCGTTAACACTTTATTAACGCGATAGCACGATACTATTGCTCGAGAGAACGATATTAAATAATGGGCATCTGACTTATCTGAAACACTGTTCAGAATCACAGTTGCGGCACAGTGTCGGAATCCTCAATATTCACTATATCGAGTCACCAACTTTCCCATAACTTGTAAAGGTAAGATCTATAGTACGCCTCTTCGAATAGGCTGTCAACTAACCTCGCATTACAATATTAATACCACGCTCACGAAGCCAAGGTAGAATTCTTTTCTTATGAATTTTACCTTGATATACGTACCGTTCCTGTGAGTGGGTAACAAATTCCATGCCCATCATAGTTTCTTTTACTTGAGCAATATCGCCCAATGGTAATACTCGCATCTCTTTCATGGTCATAAGTTTCTTGCGCACTTTCTCGTCAAGCGCAAGAAATTCTTGCTGTTTAAAAAACGAATCAGGATTATTCTTTGCGCTTTTCTTTTCAATCAAATTCGCAACCAGCACACCAATTAATCCAAACATGGCACCGGATGCGGCTGCCATACCTTTTTTAAAAAAATATACTTTATCGCTTGTTAATACAATAGCGCCTAAACCGCGCTTACCAGAAAATTGTGTATTACCTTGAAATAATTGTTGTTCCATAATAGATGTGTGTATCAATTATTATTAATAATAATTGATACAGTATAACACATATTATCTCTTCTCCTGCATATCTAACATATTTAGATAAAGAGGAAAGGAGGCAACTGAATAGCAAATATACCTACACCGGGTGGTGGGAAGAGAGGTACGACCGAAGCCGCCCCTCTTCCCCCACCTACCCAGCACGGCTACCCCTTAGTCAGGCATCATAGCTCTACCTACGGTGGAGATATGTGGCTAGAATAAGGGATTCTCTAGTGCGCTTCGTTGGGCGGGCAACCCTTCGCGCCGGTGGCGGTCGCCACGTGAGCAACCTCCTCGAGGTGAGGCTGGTTGAAGCCCGTCTCGTTGTACCAGACGTCCTCGAGATGAGGCCATGCGCCCAAGAACCAGATGCCAGCAACGATGGCCCAGACAGCCGTCCAGCGGAAGCTGATCTTCATGTAGCCGATCCACTCGTCCCAGGTCTTGAACAGCATGATGCCGACCAAGGATGAGATTGGCGTCACCAGCACCGCTGTGGAGAGGATGAGAACCTCAAGCCACACGTCGCCGGAGGCCGGGTAGATGGCCCCAAGCAACACCCCATTGACAACGCCAGGGATGAAGGCCAACCAGCCGGCGAACATCTCCATGTACGGAGCCAACGGATCCTCGATGAATGCCGCGAAGACGAGGAGCAGCATGACGCCCACCTCGGTCTCCGTCTTCATCGGAGACCGTTTCATTTTGGGCGCGTAAAAAGTCGTTTTCTCTGCTATGATTAGCTTCAAATACATTGTTTAACCTGTTAAGAAGCTAATTATGATAAAAAAAACGAAACAATCCTTATTGTCCAAAGTGCGCTAATCCAC
>JAJRVJ010000027.1 GCA_024277435.1 Patescibacteria group bacterium
CGATCTTTCCATAATGACTGATGAAGATATTTATGCTATACAAGAAAGGTTAAACAACCGACCTCGCAAAGGTCTTAATTATCTAACTCCTAATGAGGTTATTGCTAGAGAGGTGGGGCATTAGATTCTAGAATTCAGGGTAATAAGTGATAAATAAGCAATATCCTCTAACCTTAGCCAACTAGGCTGTGATATACTAGTTTCATGCATATTTTACAGGTGAATAAGTTTTATTATCGAAGGCGTGGAGCAGAAACCTACATGCTGGATCTTATTGATTTACTCCAGGCGCATCAGCACGAGACTGGTGTATTTTCGATGCACCATCCAGAAAATATACAGTCCGACATCTATTATAAATACAGCAAATATTTTATTTCAAACATTGAATTCAAAAATATCAACGCATTATCATTTTCAGAAAAACTACAATCTGTAGAGCGCGTGTTATGGAATCGTGAAGCGCAAAAAAACATGACCGCATTACTAGAGCATGAAACGCCAGATATTGCGCACATCCATAACATCTATCATCAAATCAGCCCTTCTATACTGCCGGTGTTAAAAAACCGTGGAGTGCCCATTATACATACTCTTCATGATTACAAATTACTATCCGCAAATTACAAGTTATTAGTGAATGGCAAGATTAACGAGCAATCCCGAGGCGGAAAATATTACCGAGAATTCTTCGGAAAAACCATGAAAGATTCTTGGAGTGCAAGCTTGCTTGGAATGGTAGAAATGTATCTCCATAAATGGATGCAAGTATATGAAAAAAATGTCGATTGTTTCATAAGTCCATCGGTGTTTCTGAAAGACAAAATGGAAGAATGGGGGATTAATGCCAAGCGCATTGAAGTATTACCAAACTTTATTGACACATCAGTTATTCAACCCAGTTACAAAAATAAAGGATATCTATTGTATGCTGGTGGATTATACGAAGAAAAGGGCGTTGATCTACTACTTGACAGTTTAGACAAAAATGGGTATGCTCTCCCGTTGCATATTGCCGGTGCTGGACCCGAGGCAGAAGCGCTGCAAGCTAAGGCAAAAGGTAAGAATGTAACGTTTCTCGGCCATTTATCAAAAGATCAGTTAGCTAAGGAGTTAGCTGGCGCATTAGCTGTAGTGGTACCGTCACGCTGGTATGAAAATTACCCATATAGCGTGTTAGAAGCCTTCGCTCATGGTAGGCCGGTTATTGCCTCAAATATTGGCGGTTTACCAGAAATGGTGCAGCCAGGTAAAACCGGATGGTTATTTACGATGGACTCGGTAGATGAGCTATCCGAAATAATTCGTACCATAGCTAGTACACCACAGATTTGCAAAGAGCTTGGACAGCAGGCTCGTAAATGGGTTGAATAAAATAATGATCCAGAGCAGCACTATCAACGTCTTTATGAAATATATTCCAACTATCAATAACATATTCATAGCTCGTCTAGCAATAATTATAGGCGTTGTTTTTATGTTGGGGGTTGTGGCTAGTCCGGTGCAGGCTAAGAAAAAATTACCAAATAAATTTCCTCGTGTAGCAAATTACTTTTTAGATCCACAAATTTCTAATGCCGAAGCTAAAGAACTGGCGCAATGGGATGTAGTAATTCTTGGATTTGAGAATCAATACACCAGCCCCAATGCCTTTAAAAAAATGCGCGCTATTAATCCTGACATTCTTATTTTGGCATATGTAACTAGTGAAGAAGTGCCAATAAAACATTTAAAAGAAACCGATAAAAAACATCCTGTATACAAATTATATAATCAGCTTAACGAAAAAGATAATTGGTTCTTAAAAAATGCCAGTGGGGACTATTTGAATTTCTATCCTGGCACACGCATGCTTAATGTAACTACGGCTTGGAAAAAAACGTTGCCAAAATACATGACCAAACAGGTGTTAAAAAAACATCCCAAAAAATGGGATGGTGTATTTTATGATAACTGTTTTAATGATATTTCATGGATAGATAATAAGGTCGATGTAAATCAAGATGGGAAGGCCGATAGCTGGAAAACTGCTGATAAGCAATGGAAACGGGGGATGAATACCATCATGAAACAAACCCGTAAACGAAACAAAGGTAAGTTGATTATTTGCAATAGTAATGGTGAATATTACACCAGTATTAATGGGCGCCTAATTGAAGCATTTCCATCGGATTTTGATGGTAAATGGTCTGGTTCTATGCAGAAGTATTATGATGTAATGAATACAGCTAAAAAACCGCGCATGGTAATTGTCAACACAGTTGCGAATTCATCGGATGATAGTAATTACAAAAAAATGCGGTATAACCTCACCTCAACATTAATGGGAGATGGCTTTGCTAGCTTCGATCAATCGGTAGATTTTCACGCTTCGTTATGGTGGTACGATGAATATAGCGTTGGATTGGGTAATCCTATTAGCGCGCCATTTAATGTAGATACCAATGCCGGGCCGGATGATTTTAGTAATGGGGTGTGGCGTAGAAATTTTCAACAAGGAATTGTGTTAGTGAATTCTTCAAACGAAACCAAGAAAATTGTATTAGAAGATGGGTACGAAAAAATTCTTGGCACGCAGGATACCACCATAAATAATGGCAAGGTGGTTGGCGCGGTTACCTTGAATAGTAAAGATGGAATTATCTTGCAGGGTCGTCCTACACAGGTAGCTGGCGCTACATTCACTAACGGAACGCTTGCGAAAGTATTTGGAAAAAATGGTAAAATGAAGCGTAATAATTTTTTCACCTACAACTCACAGTTTGATGGCGGTGATACGATTATATATCTTGAAGACGTAAATAAAACGGTAACTGCCGATGAAACCTATGTGTATGTGTACAAGGGTGGGAATCTATTAACAAAATTAGCTCCTTACGGAGAATACTTTACCGGTGGTGTGAATATTGACGTTGATCGTCTCGAGGGCAAAAATAAGGGGTACCGCATTGTTACTGGTACACAAAATTATGGTCCTCACGTGCGAATTTGGTCACTCAAGGGTAAGTTAAAGAACCCTGGTTGCTTCCCGTACGATCAAGTATTTGGCGGTGGTGTAAATGTGGCAATTGGTGATGTTGATAAAACGAATCGAGGTAAAGAAATTGTGGTAGCCGCCGCTAAGGGTGGTGGTCCGCATGTGCGTATATTAAACTATGATTGCGAGCTTATTAGCCCTGGCTTTTTCGCATATGGTGAAGGAATGCGGACTGGTGTATCATTAGCAGTTGGAGATGTTGATGACGATGGAAAAGATGATATTGTTACAGTACCAGGACAAGGCGCTGCATCTCATGTACGTATTTTTAATAGCCGAGGTAAAGAAAAATCCAGCTTCTTTGCCTATGACAGTTCTAACCACAGTGGCGCTAGCGTAGCCGTTAGTGACATCGACGGAAATGGTAAGAACGAAATCGTGGTAATGTCGTTTTCAATTTTCAACCAATGAGAATACTTTGGCATCATACGAAGCGGGCAACGAAGCATGTTAGTAAAAAAACGGGCCATTTTTTGTTTCCCTATTTGTGGCATTATTACACCGATACCTATAAAGGTAGATTTCATCATTTGATAGTAGACTCTGTATTATCAATGATGATTCTTACATTACTGGCCGCGAACGTTGCAATTGGTGGATGGTTATATGTATTTTTTATTCCACCAGAAGTAGAGGTAGAGCTTAGTGTTCCTGCTGTTGTGATTAGTGGATCGAATCTTACATTAGATATTGCATATAATAATTTGAGCAAGGGAGTAGCTAATGTGCAATTCGAGGTATTAACGCCAACGGGATTTATTGCTACAGATGATCAATTATTTCAAACCATAGAAGAATTAGCTGCTGGTGAACAAGGTGTCTTAAAAGCAAAAGGATATTTTATTGGCAATGTTGATGAAGCATATAGATTTATCGCTATCTATTCGTATGATTACTATGGTCAGCATTACGAGCAAGTGCGCGCAGTAACATTCACCCCAGTAACTTCAAGCTTTGAAGTGGTAACTAATGTGCCAGATAAAATATTACGAACCGAGGATGTGAGCTGGACAGTAGAGTATGTGAATAATTCAACTGTTCCGCGTACCGATGCCTGCATAGCCTTGGTAATACCAGAGTCATTCACTGTTATAGAGTCAAGCAATGAAATCAGCGATCAGAATATTGTCTATTTGGGAGAGGTGGAATCACGTGCAGCAGGAATTATTACTATTACAGGACATTTTAATAATGCCATTGGTGAAGGTAAGCAAGTGCTAGGGGTATCCGCTCTTGATGATTGCGCTGCAGAGCAGTATGTGCAAACCGAAATGAGTGATCCAATTCGGGTGCTTACACCGCGCATGTCGCTAGGTACTAGTGGGGCCGAGACAGTAAATGTTGGAACAAGTGCACGTTATACAAATAGTTATACAAATACCGGTGATGCACCGTTGCGTAATGTAACGTTGGTAGCCACGCTTAATGATTTTGAAAATCGCGTGTCCGCAATATCTGGAAATGGCGGGCTTGTAAGTGGTAATACAGTAACATGGACTGATTCAGAAATATTACCAGGTGAAACTCATAGTCAATCCTTTACTATTAATACAAATCCTAATTATCGGGAGAAGAATGCAGAAATGTCCTACAGTGTACGAGCTACCGCCGAAATTGATGATTTAGGAATTCTTACCTATACACCCAGTATTGCTAAATCTATTAAGTATAATTCAACATTAAATTTTGCAGTGCAATATCGAAATGGAGAAAGGGTTGGTGAACAGTTTGGCTATGGTCCATACCCTATGGAAGCGGATAACATTACAGCTGTTCGAGTATTTTGGGAGGTGCAAGATTTTACTAACGATTTATCAAATGTAACTATTCAAACTACATTACCTTCTCAAGTGGAATGGACAGGCATGGCTTCCGTTACAGAGGGGTCGGGCGTAACGTACGATCCAGCAACGCGCAAGGTTACTTGGCACACGGGTTCAATTCCAAGTTTCGCACATCCACAGGGAGCCAGTTTTGAAGTGCGGGTTCGACCAAATAGTCAGCAAATAGGCAAGAATATCAACGTGACTAATGAGACATACTTTTCAGCACGTGATAGTTTTACAGGGGTTGTATTAAGTCGCAGTTCAAGTGCGTTACGCACAGATGATCCAATTCAACCATTTAGTGATTAGACGTATTTATTAACGTATATGAAAGTTAGTGTAATTATCGTTACAAAGGATCGGCCCGATGATATTGAGCTCTGCTTAACGAGTGTACGGCAACAATCACATGATTGGCACCAGGTAATTATAATTGATGCGAGCACAGAATCTACGCCAAGTACCACTCTATCCATAGTTGAAAAATTTTACGATCACATACCTATTACGTATATTCCAGCGGAGCCAGGAATTACCAAGCAACGTAACATTGGGAGATCGCATGTGTTATCAGATACAGATGTAGTTTTATATATCGATGATGATGTTGTATTACCAACCAATGCTGTAAGTGAATTACAAAAGGCATTTTCTCAATATCCTAATGCGATAGGGATTACTGGAAAAATTATTGGAGAAGAGCCGCACGGTTTTTTTAAGCGTCTATTTGGTCGATTCACATTAGTATATACGGGTAAGGTATTTGGGATTACGAAAGGTGTATTTAATATTATAAACATCCCCACAAAAACCGAATTAGTAAGTTGGTTACCAGGCGCCTTTATGGCGTGTCGGTGGAGCGCTGTAAAAGATATTGAATTTGATGAGTGGTTTACTACATATGGCCTGGGAGAGGATTTGGATTTTAGTTTGCGTGTAGCTAAGAAAGGGGAGTTATATGTATATCCGCAGTTACTAATTGAGCATCGTCATTCTGCTACTGGCAGAGATTGGAAGCGGTTTGGCTATATGCGCATTAAAAATCGTAGATACATATTGCAGAAACATTTTCGTAAGAATATTGGATATCAATTAGGGTATCTATGGTCAAATGCTTGGCTGATGATAATTAATGCATTTCGTGCGCTATCTAGTAGCCGATATAGAGATGAGCTATCGGGCCAAATCAAAGCATTTTTACAAAAATAAAACGCTAATATTAGCCAATCATTAGGTTCTACATAAAAGGTCCTGAATTCTAGAATCTAATGCCCCACCTCTCTAGCAATAACCTCATTAGGAGTTAGATAATTAAGACCTTTGCGAGGTCGGTTGTTTAACCTTTCTTGTATAGCATAAATATCTTCATCAGTCATTATGGAAAGATC